>NZ_JBICZC010000018.1:0-262143 GCF_043201715.1 Streptomyces sp. NPDC048291 | reverse complement strand
CACGTCGTCACGGTCGACGGTCAGGTCATCGGCGAAATGCCGGTCGCCAGTGGCGTCGGGCACATACTTCACAGTGACAACGATCCTCAAGCTCAAGGTTCTTTCTCCTCAACGGTGTTGGGCGGGCATCACGGGCCGCTGCGCCGCAGCCGCACGCGGTACGAGTAGTGCTCGGGAAGGAAGTGGCTGATGGCGAGTTCGACGGCCTGTCCGGCCACGGTCTGGTAGACGCGGTCGACGCGCAGCAGGGCGCGGCCCGGTGCGCAGCCCAGGTGCCGGGCGATGTCCGGCGTGGCCTCGGCGACGGTGATGCTCTGTTCCGCCCCGGCGATCGGTTCCGGCAGTCGCTGGTCGAGCAGGCCGATGACGGTGAACGCGTTGGGTGTGCCCGGCAGCGTCAACTCCGTGACCGGCTCCAGGAGTCGGCCGACGGAGGGCGGCAGCCAGACCGAGGTGTGGCAGAACGCGACATCCTCGTGCAGCCGGAGGAAGGCCAGCTTGTGCACCTGGTCCGTGCGCAGACCCAGCCGGCCCGCCGCGTCGACGTCGACCCGCCGGTGCAGCGGTGTGACGACGTCCATGCGGGTGTCGATGGACAGCCCCATCAGGTCGTCCACCGAGCCGAACTGCCGTAGGTACTGCTCCTCCCGTGGCGTGGCGAACGTCCCGCGCCCCGGCACCCGGTACACCAGCCCCTCCGTGACCAGGTCCTGGAACGCCCGCCGTACCGTCTGCCGGCTCACCCCGTACGTCCCGGCCAGCTCGGCCTCCGTCGGCAGCCGCACCCCGTCCGGGTAGTCGTGCCGGAGGACGGCCGCCCGCAGCTCCCGCGCAAGCCGGAAGTACGTGCTTTCGCGTTGCCTCTCCCGCTGGGGCTGCTCAGCCACCGTGGCCGCCGGGGATGCGCACCGCGTCGAGCGCGGTCTCCACGGCCGTCTCGGACGCGAAGGAGTTGGCCATGTCCGCCTCCATCTCGTCCCGTCGCCCGGCCGACTGATCCATTGTTCAGATTTGTACGGCCAAATCTCCGGCCATGTCAACGACCCCAGTGCTGCTACGACCTGTGCCTTTCCGCACTCCCTCGATGTGTCGGGGGCCACACCCGCGCACGGCGTGGGATTTGTACGCAGCAGTACAGGCGCCCTCGAAGCGACCGACGAGGGGCGGCCACCCGAGGGCGAACACTTGAGGGGTCCGGGTGCGAAAGAAGCTTTCTTCAGGCCTCGCGGCTCGGATCGCACAGCACCATGACCGCGCGGGCGACGAGTTCGCCGGCGCCGCCGAGTTCCTGGCGGTAGCGGCCCGTGATGCCGCGTACGGTCTCCGCGAAGGCCGGGTCGGCGGCGCGGGCGCGGGCCGGGGCGGGGAGGTCCTGGGCCATCGCGCGGCGCCGGGCGAGGAGCGCGATGATCTCGTCGTCGAGGCGCTCGAGCCGGGCCAGGGACAGGTCCGCCGTCGGGTCCGCGGTGCGGTTCGTCGTCACGGGAGATCTCCGTTCTCCAGGGCGGGAACCCGGGCGTGGTTCCCGTCGGCCTTCATCGCAGTCGGTCCTTCATCACTTTGCCCGTGGCGTTGAGCGGCAACTCCTCGCGGAACTCCACGGACCGGGGCACCTTGAACCCGGCCATGCGCTCGCGGCTCCAGGCGATCAGCTCCGCCTCGGTCACCGGCCCGTGCCGCACCACGAACGCCTTGCCGACCTGCCCCATCCGCGGGTCCGGCACGCCGATCACCGCGACCTGGGCCACGGCCGGGTGCCGGAGCAGGAAGCCCTCGATCTCCGCCGGGTAGGCGTTGAAGCCGCCGACGAGGAACATGTCCTTCTTGCGGCCCACGATCCTCAGGTAACCCCGGCCGTCCAGGGTTCCGAGGTCGCCGGTGTGCAGCCAGCCGTCCTCGTCCACGGCCTCGGCGGTCGCCGCCGGGTCGTCCAGGTATCCGCGCATCACGCTGTAGCCGCGCACCAGCACCTCGCCGTCACCGGCGACGCGGATCTCCACGCCGTCGCAGGGGGTGCCGACGGTGGTCGCGATGTCCTCGAAGGAGTCGCCGGGGCGGGAGGCGGTCACCGTGCCCGCCTCCGAGAGGCCGTAGCCCGTCATGATCGAGCGGAAGGGGAGTTCCTCGCTGATCCGGCGGATGAGCTCGACGGGGATGTCGGCCGCGCCGGTGACGGCGCAGCGCAGGGAGGACAGGTTCCGGCCGCCCTTGGCCCGGGCCTCCAGGAGGGAGTGGTAGAGGGTCGGCGGCCCCGGCAGCATCGTCACCCGTTCCCGCTCGACCAGGTCGAGCACCTGCTCCACGTCGAAGACCGGCACGGGCAGGATCGTCGCGCCGCGGATCAGGGAGGCGATGCAGCCCGCCTTGTAGCCGAAGATGTGGAAGAACGGATTGACGATCAGGTAGCGGTCGCCCGTGCGCAGATCGGCGAGGTCGCACCACTCCTCGTACAGGCGCAGCGTCTGGGCGTGGGTCATCAGGACGCCCTTGGGGCGGCCCGTCGTCCCCGAGGTGAAGACGATGTCCGCCACGTCGTCACCGCCGACGTGCCGTTCGAGGGGCGAACCGCCGTCCAGGAAACCGGACTTGAGGTCGATCACCGGCACGCCGGGCGGCCCGGTGAACTCCAGCCCCAGGAAGCCCTGTTGGACCAGTACGGCCTTGGCGCCGCTGCGGACGACGATGTCGTGCGCCTCGGCCGCCTTGAACCGGGTGTTGACCGGGACGAGCACCCCGCCGGCGGTCAGCAGCCCGAACGCGGCCACGATCCACTCGGCGGAGTTGGGCGCCCAGATCGCCACCCGGTCGCCCCTGCCGACCCCCAGTGCGGCGAAGGCGCCCGCCGCCACCCGTACCCGCTCGGCGAGCTGGGCGAAGGTGAGGCGCAGCGGTCCGTCCACGACCGCCTCGGCGTCACCGAAGCGGTCGGCCGCGCTCAGCACCATCCGGGGGATGGTCTCCCACCTCACGAGAGTCGCCCTCTCCTGCTCAGGCCGGGATCAGCCGGGAGAGGTTGCCGCCCATGATCTTCGCCTGGTCGGCCGCGCCGAGCCCCTGGATGGCGTTCACGTAGGAGGTCGGCTGGGCCAGGCCCTCCGGATGCGGGTAGTCCGAGCCGAACAGCACCCGGTCGACGCCGATGAGGTCGACCAGTTCGCCCAGGTTCTCCTCGTAGAACGGGCTGACGTGGATGCTGTCCTTGACGGCCTGTACCGGGTCGCCGAGGAACTGCTCCGGCATCTTCTTGTGGACGTCGGCGAGTTGGTCGAGCAGCGGGGCCACCCAGGACGAGCCGTTCTCGATGAGGGCGATCTTCAGCTCGGGGAAGCGGAACAGCGCGCCGTGGCAGACCCAGGAGGCCACCGCGTCCTGGATCGGCCGCCACTCGTTCACCTGGCGGAAGGCGTTCGACTTGAACGGCAGCATCTCGGCGGAGGTGCCCTCCCAGTCGTTCGCGTACCGGGAGTACCCGCTGTCGGAGGAGTGCATCGCGACCAGCACGCCGGTCTCCACGACCCGCTTCCAGAACGGGTCGAACTCCTCCATCGCGAAGGAGCGTGAGCCGCCGTACCCGGGCACCGGGGCGGGCCGGACGAGAATCGCCTTCGCGCCGCGCTCCACGGCCCAGTTCAGCTCCGCGATCGCCTTCTCGACGATGGGGAGGGTGATCACGGGGGTGGTGAAGATACGGTCCTTGTAGTTGAAGGACCAGGTCGCGTGCAGCCACTCGTTGAGCGAGTGGATGACGGCGTGGATGAGCTCCGGGTGGTGCCGCATCCGCTCCTCGATCAGGCTCGCCAGCGTCGGGAACATCAGCGTGCGCTGCACACCGAGTTCGTCGAGGAGCTCCAGGCGCGGGCCGGGTTCACGGTACGCGGGGATCGAGCGCATCGGCTCCCCGAAGATCTCCCGGCGGGACTTGCCGTCCGGGTTGCCGATCCGGAAGTACTCCTCCATCGCGCCGGGCCGGGCGACCACCTCGAAGGTGGGGTTCGGGATGTACTCGCTGATCTGGCCGAGGATCGCGATCTTCGTACGGCCGCGGACCTGCACGTACTCGATCGCTCCCGCGTACTGCTTCGGGAGGAACCTGGTCAGCGCCTCCTCGGTCTCGTACAGGTGGTTGTCCGCGTCGAAGAGCGGATACGGCAGCGCAGGCGACGACATGAGACCCTCCTTTGCGATTTGAGAGAATGCTATTCTCTTCAGGTGCCTACGGCAATGTCCTGACGGAGCCGGAACTTCTGCACCTTGCCGCTCGCCGTCCGCGGGAACTCCGCCACCTGGTGCAACTCCTCCGGCCACTTCTGCCGGGCCAGCCCCGCCCGCTCGAAGTGCGCCCGCATCGCGTCGAGGCCGGGCAGCGGGTGTCCGGGCAGCATCCGCAGGAACCCGGCCGCGTGTTCGCCGAGCCGGGCGTCGGGGGCGGCGACGACCGCGGCCTCCGCGACCCCGGGCATGGCGAGGAGGGCCTCCTCGACCTCCAGCGCGCTGATGTTCTCGCCGCCCCGGATGATCAGGTCCGCCTTGCGGCCGGTGATCGTGAGATACCCGTCCTCGTCCAACTCGCCGAGGTCGCCGGTGCGGTACCAGCCGTCCTCGTCGAACGCCCGCGCCGTCAGGGCCGGATCGGTGTAGCCGAGGCACAGGTCCGGGCCCCGGCTGAGGATCTCGCCGTCCTCGGCCAGCCGGATCTCGACACCGGACAGCGTGGTGCCGTCCGTGAACAGTCGCTTGGGCTCCGGGGTGTCGTGCCGGGACGAGGTGATCGAGGGATGCTCGGTGCTGCCGTACGCCCGGAACACCCGGATCCCGAGGCCGGCCAGCCGGGTGGTGACGGCCGCCGGCACGGACGAGCCGCCGAGCCCCGCGTACCGCAGGTACCGCAGGTGCTCCGCGGTGAAGTCCGGGTGGTCGAGAAGGCTGGTGACGTAGTACGGCGCCCCGCCCCCGATGTGCAGCCGGTGCTCCCGCATCAGCCGCAGGGCCCCGGCCGGGTCCCAGACGTCGGTGAGGTGCACGGGGGTGCCGTCCAGGACGGGGATCAGGAACGCGTTCACCATGCCGATGAAGTGGCCCACCGGGGCGGCGGTGAGCTGGCGGCCGCGGTCCGGCGGGTAGCTCGCGGCGAGTTGCCGGGTCTCGTGGCCCAGGGTCTGGTGACTGTGCACGACGCCCTTCGGGTCGCGGGTCGTACCGGAGGTGAAGGCGATCAGGGCGGGGGCGGCCGGATCCGCCGGGAGCGACTCCGTGAGCGGCTCGTCGCCGAGCAGCGCGTCGAAGTCCCGGCCCACCACCCCGACCACCGGCACGTCCGCGCACAGGTCCGGCCGGAACTCCAGCCGCCCGAACCGCTCGGCGGTGACGAAGACGCGCGGCCGGACGGCGTCGAGGATGTAGCCGACCTCCTTGCGCCCGTAGAAGTGCACGATCGGCACGACGGCCGTCCCGAGGAGCGCCGAGGCCCAGAACACCGCGGCGGCCTCCATCCAGTTGGGCAGCTGGAAGGCCACCGCGTCGCCCGGCCCCACGCCCCGCTCCCGCAGCCCGCCAGCCAGCCGCCGCGCGACCGCTTCGACGTCCCGGAAGGTGCCCGCCCAGGGGCGGGCGGCCGAGTGCACCCGGAACTCGGTGTCCGGCGCCGCCGCCAGGCCCCGGGTCAGCAGGTCGCCGACCGTCTCCCTGGTCCACCAGCCCTCGGCTGCGTAACGCTCGGTCAACTCGACGGGGATCTTTCGCATCTGCGGCTACCTCCACTGCGACGGGCGGCTCTTCGAGGCGTCGGGCTTGCGGCGCTCAGCGGCGCATACGTTATTCTCGCTATTGGAGAATGCCAATATCGTCAGAGGGGAATCACGTGATCGACCTCGCGCGGGACGACGACGGCCTGGCCGTCCTCACGATCGACCGCCCCCATGCCCGCAACGCCATCTCGCTCGCCACGATGGACGAGCTGGAGAAGGCGCTGGACGCGGCGGCCGGCGCGCGGGCGCTGGTGATCAGGGGAGCGGGGGACCGGGCGTTCGTCTCCGGCGGAGACCTCAAGGAACTCGCCGCGATCCGCACCGAGGAGGACGCGGCCGCCATGGCCTGGCGGATGCGCGGCCTCTGCGACCGCATCGCCGGCTTTCCCGCGCCCGTCGTCGCCGCGCTCAACGGCCATGCGCTGGGCGGCGGGGCCGAGGTCGCCGTCGCCGCCGACATCCGGGTCGCGGCCGACGACATTCGGATCGGCTTCACCCAGGTGACCCTCGCGATCATGCCCGCCTGGGGCGGCGCCGAGCGGCTCGCCGCCCTGGTCGGCCGTGGCCGGGCCCTGCTGCTCGCGGGCACCGGCGCCGTCCTCGACGCCGCCGAGGCGGAGCGGGTGGGCCTGGTGGACCGGGTGGTGCCGCGCGCCTCCTTCGAGACGGAATGGCGCGCTCTGGCGCGTACCCTCGCCACCGGTCCCGCCGCGGAGATCAAACACGTGCTGGACGACGGTACTTCGGCGGACGACGCGGTGCGCGCCTTCGCCCGGCTGTGGGCCGCGGACACGCACTGGGAGGCCGCGGACCGGGCGCTCAACCGCCGGAAGTGACCTGCCCGGCCCGGCCTCGCGCGTGCCCGGCCCGACTTGAGGCGTGCCCGGCCCGGCCTCGGGCGTCTCGTCACGGCGCCATCATCGGCGCGGTGACGAGACGCGCGCGACGGTAAGGACACACCGAATGCGTCACACACCGCGCACACCGCATGCATGGAAGGCCGGACCGGGGCTCAGGTGTTGCGGCCCCCGTTCACCCCGATCACCTGCCCGGTGATGTATCCGGCCTCCTCGGACACCAGGAACGAGCACGCGGCCGCGATGTCCTCGGGGCGCCCAGGACGCCGTACCGGTGTCAGCTCCGCGTGGTGGTCCACCGACCCGCCCAGCAGGCCGCGTTCCTCGGAGGCCCGCAGCATCGGGGTGTCGATGAAGCCGGGCGGGATGGTGTTCACGGTGATCCCGGCCGGACCCAGCTCCAGCGCCAGGGACTTGGTGAAGCCGACCAGGCCGGCCTTCGAGGCGACGTAGTGCGCCATGTACGGCTGTCCCGAATGCGTACTGGACGACGAGATGTTCACGATCCGCCCCCAGCCGGCCTCCTTCATGTCGGGCACGACCGCCTGGCAGAGGTAGAACGGGCCGTTGAGGTTCACGGCCATGATCCGGTCCCAGGTCTCGTCGGTGATCTTCAGGAAGGGGCCGAACCCGCTGACGCCCGCGTTGTTGACGAGCACCAGCACCGGCCCGCCCAGCGCGTCCCGCACCCGCTGCGCGGCGGCGTTCACCTGCGCCCGGTCGGACACGTCCACGCCCCCGAAGGCGACCGCCTCGTGCCCCTTCTGCCGTGCCTCCTCGGCGACCTGCTCGGCCGCGTCTGCGTTGAGGTCGAGTACGGCCGTGGCGAAACCGTCCTCGGCGAGCCGCTGGGCGATGGCGCGGCCGATACCCGAGCCGCCGCCCGTGACGAGCGCCGTTCGCCGCTCGCTCATACGACCGCCTCCTCGCCGAGCAGGGACGTGCGGTGCATCAGCCGGGACGAGGTGGGGCCGTACGGCAGCGCCCGGTGCAGCATCCCGGTGTTGTCCCAGATGACGAGGTCGCCCTGGCGCCAGCGGTGGCGCAGGGTGAAGCGGGGCTGGGTCGCCCAGTCGAGGAGCCGGTCCAGCAGCCTGCGGCCCTCGTCCGGCGGCCGGTCGGTCACCTCGCCCGCCGTCGCCCCGATCAGCAGCGACCTGCGGCCGCTGCGCCGGGTCCACACCAGCGGGTGCTCGCGAGCCGGGTTGCGGTCCCAGGCCGCCCGCTCCTTCGATGACGGGTCCGGTGTCACCAGAAGCTGCGAGGCCGCGAAGCTGTGCACGACGCGCAGGCCGTCCAGTTCCTTCCGCTCCGCCTCGGGCAGCGCCTCGTACGCGGCGAAGGTGTTGGCGAACTCGGTGTCGCCGTCGCCGTCCCCCGACACCTGCCGTGCCGTCAGCAGCGTCGCCTTGCTCGGTATCCGCTGTGTCGTGCCGTCGATGTGCCAGAAGAAGGTGGACTCGCGGTAGGCGGCCAGCGGGCTCTTCGCCGGGTCCCGGGTGATCCGCTGGATCTCGCGGTGCGTGGGATGGCCGCCCATCGGCAGCGGGACGACCTCGCCGAGCAGCCGGCCGAAGGCGACCAGATCGTCGTCGTCGATACCGGCCTCGCGGTAGATCACCACCCCGCGCCGCTCCAGCGCGGCCAGACATTCCTCCGCGACGCCCCGGTCGACCAGCCGGTTCCCGGAGAGGCCGGTGATCTCCACACCGGTGGTGGGGGTGAGTTCGGTGACGGTGACGGGCATATGGGTGCGGCCCTTCTTCTCGTTGCGGCAAGGTGCGTCTCGATGGGCGAGAGCCAGGCTCTCTGCGGTGCGGGCAAGGGCGGTCGAAGCGCGGCTACGTCACCGCCCCCGCCGCCTTCAGGGCCAGAATCCGCTCCCAGTCCAGCCCCAGCTCCAGCAGGACCTCCTCGGTCTGGGCCGCGAACTCCGGGGCAGGGCCCAGCCGGGGCGCGGTCACGTCGAACTGCACGGGGTTCGCGGCGAGTTCGAGCTCGCCGGCCCGTACGAGGTACTCGTTCGCCCGGACCTGTGCGTCCGAACCGACCTGTAGCGAGTCCTGCACGGGCGCCCACGGGCCGGCCAGCGTCGCGAAGCGCTCGGTCCACTCGGCGAGCGTGCCCGTGGCGATCACCTCGCGCAGGATCCCGACGGCCTCCGCCGTGTGCGCGGCGATCAGTTCGGCGCTCGCGAACCGCGGATCCTCCGCCAGTTCGGGCCGGCCGATGTGCCGGCACACGTCCGCCCAGAACTTGCCCGGCTGCATCATCACGAACGCCAGACAGCGGTCGTCGGCCGTGCGGTACAGCCCGGACAGCGGGTTGGTGGGGGAGCCGTGCGCCCCGGTGGGCGGCGCGACCATCGGCCGGTCCAGCCGGAGCGACAGGGCGATCCCGTGACCCAGGGCCCACACCCCGCTGCCCAGCAACGAGACGTCCACGACGGACGGTTCGCCCGTGCGTTCGCGCTTCAGCAGGGCGGCGGCGATGCCCCCGGCGAGGTTCGTGCCGGAGATGGTGTCCCCGTAGGCCGGGCCGGGCGGCGGGATCATGCCGGGCGTGCCGGGCGGCGTGAGGCTGGCCGCCGTACCGGCGCGGGCCCAGAACGCGGTCATGTCGTACCCGCCCTTGTCCGCCTCCCCGCCGCGCGGGCCGAGCGCGCTGCCCCGGGCGTAGACGATCCGCGGGTTGACCTCGCGGATGTCCTCGACGTCGATGCCGAACCTCTGCCGCGCCGACGGCAGGAAGCTGGTCAGGAACACGTCCGCGCGCCGGGCCAGTTCGTACAGCACCTCCCGGCCCTCGGACCGCGCCATGTCCAGGCCGATGCTGCGCTTGCCCCGGTTGGCGTGCTCGATGTTGGGGTTGGGGTCGCCCTCTATCTTGAACGTGCCGGTCTGCCGCAGTCCGCGCTGAGGATCGCCGTTGACCGCGTGCTCGACCTTGATGACGTCCGCGCCCCAGTCGGCGAGCACGGCCCCGGCGGACGGGACGAACCCGTACATCGCCACTTCCAGAATCCGTATCCCGGCCAGCGGGCCGTCGCCGCTCATCCGGTCACTTCCCCGCAGGTCCTGCGCTCCATGAACTCCTCCAGACCGTGGACGCGACCACCACCGGTGGAAATTGGGTTCTCGATTTTGAGAACCATACCGGGGAACGGCTGGAAGGGCACCACCCCGGAGTCGCGCCGCTGCTTCTGTCGCGCCGTGACACAAAGTCGTTACGCGGGACTTCCGGGCACCCATCGGTGAAAGTATGGTTCTCGCATCCGGAAGGGAGATTCTTGTGATTGGAGTCGTGGGCGCCGGTCGGATGGGCCTGCCGATGGTGCGACGGCTTTCCGAGGCCGGTCACACGGTGCGGGTGGCCGCCCGGTCGGAGGCGGCCCGTGGGGCCCTCACCAGGGAACCCGCGCAGCTCGTCCCCGAGGTCGCGGGGGTCGGCGCGGGGGCCGACGCCGTGCTGGTGTGCGTCCGTACCGACGAGCAGGTGCGCGAGGTCTGCCTCGCGAGCGGGCTGTTGGACGCGATGCCGGCCGGCAGCACCCTCGTCGTCCACACCACCGCGAGTCCGCACACCGTCGAGGCCGTGGCGCACCGGGCGGCGCCCCGCGGCATCGGCGTCGTCGACGCACCGGTCAGCGGCGGCCCGCCGGACGTGGCGGCCGGCCGGATCACCCTCTACGTCGGCGGCGCCCAGGACACGGTCGCCCGCATCCGGCCGGTCCTGCGCGCCTACGGCGACCCGGTGCTGCACGTCGGCCCGCTCGGTGCAGGGCAGCGCGTGAAACTCGTCAACAACACCGTCTTCGCCGCCCAGATCGGACTGCTCGCCCACGCCGCGCGGCTCGGCCGCCAACTGGGCCTGGACGAGCGGCTCCTGCTGGACGCCCTCACCCACGGCAGCGCGTCGAGCCGCGCCCTCACGGGCGTCGTACGCCACGGATCGGTCGCCGAATTCGCAAGGTCCACGGCCGAGTTCCTCGGCAAGGACCTCGACGTCGTACACACGGTCGCCGGCGAACTCGGTGCCGAACTCGGCGCCCTCGCCCCGGCCCTCGGCGCCCTGACCGGCGTACTCGCCCCCTCGGGCACCAGCTGACCGACACCGGCGCTCACCAGTGGAAGAACAACCACACGCGACCGGAGAACAACCACGGAAGAAGGGACACCGCTGATGGGACGAGTCGAGGGCAAGGTCGCGTTCATCACCGGCGCGGCGCGCGGGCAGGGCCGCAGTCACGCCCTGCGCCTGGCCGAGGAGGGCGCCGACATCATCGCGGTGGACATCTGCCGCGACTTCGAGACGGTCCGCTACCCGATGGCCACCCCCGAGGACCTCAAGGAGACCGTCCGCCTGGTCGAGGAACAGGGCCGGCGGATCGTCGCCCGCCAGGCGGACGTCCGTGACACCGCCCAGCTGCGCGAGGCGCTGGCGGCGGGCCTGGAGCGGCTCGGCGGTCTGGACATCGTGGTCGCCCAGGCCGGAATCGCCCCGCTGCGCGGCGAACCCAAGATGCAGGCCTGGTGCGACGCCGTCGACGTCGACCTGATCGGCACCATCAACACCATCCAGGTCTGCCTGCCGCACCTGCGCGAGGGCGCCTCCGTCATCGCCACCGGCTCGACCGCCGCCCTGATGGACCACGGCATCGTCCAGACGCCGGGCTCCAACCCGGGCGGCGCGGGCTACGCGTTCGCCAAGCGGGCGCTGTCCGAGTACGTCCACGAACTCGCCCGCAACCTCGCCCCGTTGCGGCAGCGCGCCAACGTCCTGCACCCCACCAACGTCGACACGCACATGCTGCAGAACGAGTCGATGTACGAGTCCTTCCGGCCCGACCTCGCCCACCCCACCCGCGAGGACGCCGAGCCGTCCTTCGCCGTGCAGCAGGCCATGCCGATCCCGTACGTCGAACCCCGCGACATCAGCAACGCCCTGCTCTTCCTCGCCTCCGACGAGGCCCGCTACATCACCGGCACCCAGCTGCGGGTGGACGCGGGCGGCTACCTCAAGTGGTACGACTGGCGCCGCTGAACCCACCAAACCCCCAGGTCAACAGGGAGATTAGCGTGAAGGTCCGGGTCGATCCGGAGCGCTGCCAGGGCCATACGCTCTGCGCGATGATCGCTCCGAAGGCATTCCAGCTCGACGACATCGACGGCCACTCCTCGGCCGTGAGCGAAGAGGTCCCGGCCGACCAGGAGGAACAGGTCCGGGAAGCCGCGCACTCCTGCCCCGAACGGGCCATCCAGCTCTCCTGAGCGGGCCGACTTCCCCGAACGCAAGGACAAGGACAGAGCCATGAGCGAGGCCGGGACCGACGACGAACGCAAGAAGCACCAGGTGCACTTCGACCGGCACACACCCGAGTACCGCACCCAGTTCGAGGACATCACCCACGAACTGCACGGCCAGTGCCCCATCGCCTGGACCGACACCCACGGCGGCCACTGGGTCGCCAGCGGCAACCGCGAGGTCTTCGAACTGGCCCGGTCCGCCGAGTTCCTCTCCAACGACCACGACGTCAAGGGCGAACGCCGCGGCTACAAGGGCATCACCATCCCCTCGCCGCCGCGCGCCCGCGAAGTGCAGGGCGGGTTCCTGGAGATGGACCCGCCCGAGCAGCGCCACTACCGCCAGACCCTCAACCCCTACCTCTCCCCGGCGGCCGTCGCCCGCTGGATCCCCTTCGTCGACGAGGTGGTCCGCGCCTGCCTCGACGAGCGGATCGAGGAGGGCAGCATCGACTTCGTCGACGACCTCGCCAACATCGTCCCGGCCGTCCTCACCCTCGCGATGATGGGCATCCCGCTGACGGACTGGACGGTCTACAACGAACCCGCCCACGCCTCCGTCTACACCCCGCCCGACTCCCCGGACATGCCACGCGTGGCCGAGATGAGCCGGAACATGGGCATGGCGCTGTACACGTCCATCCTGACGATCCGGCAGAACCCCCGGCCCGGCCTGATCGACGCCCTCGTCCGCGCCGACATCAACGGCAGCACCCCGCCCGACGAGGAACTGGTCGGCGTCCTCGCCCTGCTCATCGGCGGCGGCTTCGACACCACGACCGCGCTCACCGCGCACGCGCTGGAATGGCTGTCCGAGCATCCCGGTGAGCGGGACCGGCTCAGCCGCGAGCGGGCAACCCTGCTGGACTCGGCCACCGAGGAGTTCCTGCGCTACTTCGCCCCCGCCCCGGGCGACGGCCGTACGATCTCCGCCGACTGCGAGATCGCCGGCCAGCGGTTCGAGGAGGGTGAACGCCTGTGGCTGTCCTGGGCGATGGCCAATCGCGACCCCGCCGTCTTCGCCGACCCCGACCGGGTCCACCTGGACCGCAAGGGCAACCGGCACAGCAGCTTCGGCCTCGGCATCCACCGCTGCATCGGCTCCAACGTGGCCCGTACGGTGTTCAAGCGGATGGCGACGGCCGTGCTCGACCGGATGCCGGACTACCGCTGCGACCCCGACGGCACCGTCCACTACGAGACCATCGGCATCATCCAGGGCATGCGCCACCTCCCGGCGACCTTCACCCCCGGCAAGCGCCTCGGCCCCTCCCTCGACGAGACACT
This sequence comes from Streptomyces sp. NPDC048291, assembly GCF_043201715.1. Lineage (NCBI taxonomy): Bacteria > Bacillati > Actinomycetota > Actinomycetes > Kitasatosporales > Streptomycetaceae > Streptomyces > Streptomyces sp. NPDC048291. Next base: position 248,952 of record NZ_JBICZC010000018.1, on the reverse strand, counting down.
GGCGACGCTCCAGCAGGTCTGCGACGAACAGCGCCTCGCCGAACCGGTGACCGTACGCCCCGGCCGGGCGGCCAGGACCGCGGACTGAAGAGGAGCCACCCAGTGACCGCATCCTCGGGACGCCCGCTACCCCACCTCACCGACCAGAACGCGTTCTTCTGGACCTCGGGGGCGGACGGCCGGCTGCGGATCCAGGAGTGCGCCTCCTGCACCGCCCTGATCCACCCGCCCCAGCCCGTCTGCCGGTACTGCCACGGACAGGAGATGGGTGTCCGGGCCGTCTCCGGCCGCGCGACCCTCATCGGCTTCACCGTCAGCCACCGCTTCACCCTCCCCGGCCTGCCGTCGCCGTACGTCGTCGCCCAGGTCGCGCTCGAAGAGGACCCCCGGATCCGGCTCACCACCAACGCCGTCGAGTGCGACCCCGGCGAACTCGCCCTCGGCATGCGGATGGAGGCCGTCTTCGAGCGCGCAGGGGACGACGTGTGGCTGCCCCTCTTCCGGCCGGCGGCCGAGCAGGGCGACCCCGCCGAACTCCCGGACGACGAGACCGCACCCGACCAAGTGCGGCGTCACATACGGCCGATGACCACCACGGAGAAGTTCGAGGACAAGGTCGCCCTCACCGGCATCGGCGCCTCCCCGCTCGGCCGCCGGCTGATGGTCCCGCCGCTCTCCCTCACCGTCCAGGCCTGCCAGGCCGCCATCGCCGACGCCGGCCTCACCCTCGACGACATCGACGGCCTCGCCACCTATCCAGGGGCCGGACCCTACGGCGGCTTCGCCGAAGGCGGCGTCACCGCACTGGAGTCCGCCCTCGGCATCCGCCCCACCTGGCACCACGGCGGCGGCGAGACCTTCGGCCCCGGCGGCTCCCTCATCTCCGCGATGCTTGCCATCGCCGGCGGCCTCGCCCGGCACGTGCTCTGCTTCCGCACCCTCTGGGAGGCCAGCTACGCAGAACTCCTCAAGCAGGGCCGCATCGCGCCGCCCGGCGGTGCGGACCCCGGCTGGCTCAGGCCCTTCGGCGCCACCTCCGCCGCGCACACCCTCGCCCAGAACGCCCAGCGCCACATGCACCGTTACGGCACCACCCGCGAGACCCTCGGCTGGATCGCCCTCAACCAGCGCGCCAACGCCGCCCTCAACCCCACCGCCATCTACCGCGACCCGATGACGATGGACGACTACCTCCAGGCCCGCCCCATCACCACCCCCTTCGGCCTCTACGACTGCGACGTCCCCTGCGACGGAGCCGTCGCCGTCGTCGTCTCCGCCGTCGACACCGCACCCGACCTCGCCAGACCGCCCGTCCGCGTCGAGGCCGTCGGCACCCAGATCACCGAACGCCTGGAGTGGGACCAGAGCACGCTCACCCACGAACCCCAGACCCTCGGCCAGTCCGCCCACCTGTGGACCCGCACCGACCTGCGCCCCGCCGATGTCGACGTGGCCGAGCTGTACGACGGCTTCACCTTCAACTGCCTCTCCTGGATAGAGGCGTTGGGGTTCTGCGGCATCGGCGAGGCCAAGGACTTCCTGGACGGCGGCAAGAACATCGCCCGGGACGGCGTCCTGCCCCTCAACACCCACGGCGGCCAGCTCTCGCACGGCCGCACCCACGGCCTGGGCCTCGTCCACGAGGCGGTCGTCCAACTGCGCGGCGACGGCGGCGCACGCCAGGTGCCCGGGGCCAGGGTCGCCGTGGTCAGCTCCGGCGGGCTGACACCCAGCGGGGTCCTGCTGCTCAGGACGGACACGTGACCGACAACCACCCGGACGTGGTGCAAGGCGCCATAGATCTCGACGGCATCTCCCTGTCCTACCGGGCAAGTTGGGTTCCGCGGCCCCGGGCCGTCGTTCTCGCCCTGCACGGCGGCGGCACCGACTCGGCCTACTTCGACTGCCCCGGCCACCCGAGGCTCTCCCTGCTGCGCACCGGCGCCGCCCTCGGCTTCACCGTCGTCGCCCTCGACCGGCCCGGCTACGGCGCCTCCCTGCCGCACGCCCACCGGCTCACCGACCCGGCCCGGCGGGTCGACCTCGCCCACAGCGCCCTGGACCACCTGCTCGCCTCCCGCCCGGCCGGCGCGGGCGTGTTCCTCGCGGCCCACTCCGCGGGCAGCGAACTCGCGGTGCGAATGGCAGCCGACGAACGGGGACGGCACCTGCTCGGCCTGGAGATCGCCGGCACCGGACGCCACCACCACCCCCGCTCGGTCGGCTTCCTCGAACAGGGCGACGAGGACCTGCGCCGCGCCCGCGCCCGGCTGCGGGAAGCACTCTGGGGCACGGGCCACCTGTACCCGCCGGAGGTCGTCGGCGGCGCGAGCATCGCGGCCGCCTCACCCGCGTACGAGTCCGCCGCCCGCGGCTGGCGTTACGAGTTCCCCGAACTGGCCGCACGGGTGCGCATCCCCGTGCACTTCACCCTCGGCGACCACGAGGAGGTGTGGAGCTCCGGCCCCGCCGCCCTCGCCGACATCGCAAGCCTCTTCACGGCAGCACCCCGCGTGCGCGTCGACGAACAGGCCGACGCCGGGCACAATCTGAGCCTCGGTCACTCGGCCCGGGCCTATCACCTGAGAGTGCTGTCGTTCGCCGAGGAATGCGCGGTGACCCGGGAGGCGGGCCTCGCCGCACCCCCACGACAAGGGAGAGCGGGATGAACCACACCGATGCCGTCGCACTGCTGCTGCGCCTGGTCCTGGGCGTCGTCATGATCGCCCACGGTGTCAACCACTGGCGCGGCGGCGGCCGGATCGCGGGCACCGCCCGCTGGTTCACAGGGCTGGGCCTCACCCACGGCACCCTCCAGGCCTGGCTCAGCGTCGCCACCGAGACGGGCGCCGGGCTCCTCCTGCTGGCCGGCCTGTTCACCCCGCTCGCCTGCGCGGCCGTCATCTCGGTGATGCTGGTGGCGGGCCTGCTCGCACACCGGCCCAACGGCTTCTTCGTCTTCAAAGAGGGCTACGAGTACGTCCTCACCCTCGCCGTCGTCGCCCTGGCCCTGGCCGCGCTGGGCCCCGGCAGCGCCTCCCTGGACGACGCGGCCGGCCTCGACCGGGACGGCTGGACGGGCGCCGGCATCGCCCTCGGAGTGGCCGTACTCGCCACCGCCGGTCTGCTCGCCACCTTCTGGCGCCCCCGGCCCGCCCCGGAACCGGCGCCCGCCCCCGAACCCCTTGAGCAGGAGGCCGGCTGATGCGCGTCGGATTCATCGGACTCGGCAGCCAGGGCGCCCCGATGGCGCGCCGGATCGTCGACGCCGGACACGAGACGACCCTCTGGGCCCGCCGCCCCGCCACCCTCCTCCCCTTCGCCGACACCCCGGCCAAGCGCGCCGCCTCCCCGGCGGACCTGGCCGCGGCCAGCGACCTGGTCTGCGTCTGCGTCGTCGACGACGCGGACGTCGAGGAGGTCCTCACCGGCGAGCACGGCGTCCTCGCCGGACTGCGCAGGGGCGGGGTGGTCGCCGTGCACAGCACCGTCCACCCCGACACCTGCCGACGCCTAGCCGACCGCGCCCGCACCCACGGCGTCACGCTGATCGACGCCCCGGTCAGCGGTGGCGGCCCGGCGGCGGCCGAGGGACGACTGGTGGTGATGGCGGGCGGCGAGCCCGGCACGGTCGCCTACTGCCGTCCGGTGTTCGCGGCCTACGCCGACCCGGTCGTCCACATGGGCCCGCTCGGCACCGGCCAGCTGGCGAAACTCCTCAACAACGTGCTCTTCACCGCCAACCTGGGCACCGCCGCCGACACCCTCGCGCTCGGCCGGGACCTCGCGATCGACCCGGCCGCCCTCGCCCGGGTCCTCGCGCACGGCAGTGCGGCCGGCTTCGCGCTCGACCGGGTCGCGGCGGCCGGGGGCACCCTGGACCGTTTCGCCGGCCACGCCGGGCCACTGCTCCGCAAGGACGTCCGCCTGCTCGCCGACGTCACCCAGGCCGCAGGCGCCGAGCCGGACATCGTCCTGACGGCCGCCGGTGCCGCCCTCGCCCGAATGAACGGACAAGGGACAACAGAGCACGGCCGACGGCCGGTTCAGGACCGGCGATAGCGAACCCGCCCCCCGATGAGCGTCAGCCGCACCAGGTCGGCCGACGGATCCGACAGGGCCTCGGCCAGCGGCGCGGCGAGCAGGACGAGATCGGCGGCCACGCCCGGCACCAGCCGCGGCGGACGCGCGCCGGGGGAGTGGGGCGGTGCGAGGTACGCCGCCAACGCCTGGGCCGCGGTGAGGCGTTCGGCGGGGTTCGCGGTGCGCCCGCCGGGGACCCGGCGCGTGGTGGCCGCCCGGATCACGGACCACGGGTCGAGCGGCCCGTAGGGGGCGTCGCTCGACAGCGCCACCGGGACACCGGCCCGCAGGAGTGAGGCACAGCGGTACAGGTCTGCGTGCTCGTGGGGCGGGGTGCCGTCGAGGAAGTCGTCACCCCGGTCGGCGAGGAAGCCGGGCTGGGTGACCACGCCCACCCCGAGGCGTCGTACGACGGGTACGGCCTCCGCCGGAACCACGGCCGCGTGCTCGATACGGTCACCGGGAAGCACCCCGGCCTCTTCCAGCGCGGCGAGGAACAGGGCGAGGGAGACGGCCGTGACCGTGTGCGCGGCGACAGGACGGCGCTGCCGGTGTGCGGCACCTATCTCCTCGACCAGCCCGGTGAAGTCAGGCAGCCCGGAGTCCGCGAGGACGATCTTCCAGGGGCCGGGCTCCGGGCGGGCCGTCGGCGGAGTTCCGAGCGGCGCCCCGAGCAGCAGCAGCCGTTGGGGCAGACGCCCGCTGCGCGCCTCCTCGGCGAGCCTGCCGACGGAGTCGGGGGTCAGGCGCGGGGTGGCGTCGGCGACGGCCGTGAGCCCGAAACCCGCGAGTCGTCGGCCCACCTCCGCCAGGGTCGGCGCGGGAGCCTCGGGCAGCCGTGCGCGCAGCCAGTCGTCGGCCCGCCACAACCGTCCCGTCGGCCGTCCGGTGTCGTCGCGTTCGATGCCGGGGTGGCGTCCGTGCGCCAGTCCGGCCCGTTCGCCGGCCAGGGAGTTGAGTACCCACAGCGCACCGCTGCGGTGCTGTACCCGTACCGGGACGTCCGCGCGCAGTGCGTCGAGACCGGTCGCGTCCAACGACCCCGCGACCCGTTCGTCGTAGCCGATGCCCCGGACCCAGCCGTGCCGGTCCGGATCGGCACGGTGCAGCGCGGCCCGCAGCGCCGGGCGGTCGCGGACGTCCGGGGGACCGCACCGTACGGAGGAGACCGCCGCCGCCAGCGCGAAGAGGTGCAGGTGATGGTCGGTCAGGCCGGGCAGCAGGGCACCGCCCGCCGCGTCGATCTCCTCCTCACCGGGAGCCCGCACCGGTCCGGCGCCGAGTTCCTCGACCCTGCCGTCCCGGACGCGCACGGAGCACCGCCGCCCGTCGACCTCCGCGTCCCGGATCAGCAGCCCGCTCACGGCACCCGGATCCCCAGCTCGCGCAGCACGTCGGCGGTGTCGGCGCCGCTCGCCGGGGCGGTGGCGGCCGGACGGCGCGGACGCGGCGCGGACAGCGGAAACGTCGTGCCCCCGGTGTCCACCAGCCAGCCGCCGCCGTGCCCGACCACACGCGCCTCGCGCGAGCCCGACACGGAGAGACAGGCGGTCACCACGTCCGCCATCGACACCTCGCGCACCGCGCCGCCGCCTCCGGGCTGTTCGGACAGGGCGAGCGCGGCGGCGAGCAGACCGGTGAGCGGGTCGGCCACGGCGTCACCGGCGAACACGGGCAGCCCGTCCGCGTCCGTGCCGAGGAGTCCGCGGGCGGCGGCCACGTCGTCGCCGAAGCCGACCCGGCCCGAGGCCCGCCCGTACGCCGTGATCGAGATCCAGGTGCAGCCGCGGGCCGCCTCCGCCTCGGCGTCCAGCCCGAACCCCGCCAGAGCGCGGGGCCGGGAGGCCTCGACGACCACGTCCGCCCGGGCGACCAACTCGTGCAGGGCGGCACGGCCGCGCGCGTCCGCCGGGTCGAGGACGACCGAGGCATGCCCCGCGTGCAGCAGGTCGTAGAAGGCGGGATCGCCGAAGCGGGCTCCGTCCGGGCGGGACGGGGTCTCCACCTTGACCACCCTGGCCCCCGCCGTACCCAGCAGATGCGCGCACAGCGGGCCCGCCCACAGCGCGCTGAAGTCGACCACCAGCAGCCCTGCCCCGGCGCGCGGTGTGCCGGGCAGGGGGCAGGTGCGGCCGGGCCGGGGCCGGACCGCACCGCCCGCGAGGCCGAGGAGTGCCACCCGCTCGTCCAGGTCGGCGCCGTCGTGGGCGGCGAGCCAGTCGGCCAGCAGTTCCGGCAGCGCCCCGGTATCGAAATCCCGGCCGATCAGCGCGCTCCACAGCAGAGGGTCGTCCGGACGTGCGTCGGACACGGCGGCCCAGCCGTCCCCGGTGGGCAGCAGTCGGCAACTGCCGCCCACCGACAGTCGTCCGCGTCGGCCAAGCCCGCGGAGCGCGGCCCGTTCGGCCAGCAGCCGGGCCCCGTCGAGTCGGGCCCCACCGGCGGCGGAGACGTGGTCGGCCAGCCAGGTGGCGAAGGTGGCCGCGGAACCGGGAGGCAGCAGCGGGGGCCCGTCCGGGTGGCCGGTCAGCACGGGGACACCGCTGCGGGCCCAGTCCTCAGCCACGAGGGCGGCGCTGGTGTGGGCATCGGGCCAGGGACGCGCGGCCCGTGTCGCGTCGGACCCTGTCGTACCACCAGTTGCCCCGTCGGCCATGCGGGGATGGTAGATCAGAGAGGTGCCTGCGACCACAGCGATCTCCCTCACCGAACTGGCGGCCGGGGCGGCGGACGCCGACCTGCTGGACGCGCATGCCGAGCCGTCCCGGCCGCTGACGGTCGTCGACCTGGACCCGGCGACCGCGCCCACCGATGCCGACCTGGAGCGGGCGGTCCGCCGGGCCCGGGACAGCGACCGGCTGCTCGTCGGCCGCACCAGCCGACCGCAACCCGCCTGTCCCGACGCCCTGTTGAGCGCGCTGGACCTGACCCTGGTACGGGCTCCCCGCGACCGCCTCGGGGCGACGGACGCCGCCGGGCACCCGGCCACGGTCGCGGTCACGGACCCGGCCGCCGAGGCGGAGTTCCTGCGCACGCGGGCGGCGGAACAACCGCAGGCCGCCCTGGTGTTGCGCCAAGTCCTCGCCATGACCGGGAAGTTGCCGGTGTTGCAGGCCCTCGACCTGGAGTCGCTGGCGTACTCGACGTTGCTCGGCGGTGCCGGGTTCGCCGGATGGCTCGCGGCGCGCGGGCCACGGCCCGGGCCGCCGCCCGCGACACACGACCCCGTGACGGCACGCCGCGAGGGCGACCTCCTGCGGATCACGCTGGACCGGCCCGAGCGGCGCAACGCGCACGGCGCGGAACTGCGGGACGCCCTGGTCGCCGCCCTCGACATCGCCGTCTGGGACGACACCGTGCGCGAGGTGCTACTGGACGGCAACGGTCCCTGTTTCAGCTCCGGCGGCGACCTGGACGAGTTCGGCACCGCCGTGGACCTCACGGCCGCGCACCTGATCCGCACCCGGGCCGGGGCGGCGGCCCGCCTGCACGCCCTCGGCGACCGGCTCACCGCACGGATCCACGGGACCTGTGTCGGCGCGGGCATCGAACTCCCGTCCTTCGCCGCCCGGGTCGTGGCGGCCCCCGGCACCACCGTCCGGCTGCCCGAGCTGGCCATGGGCCTGATCCCCGGCGCCGGCGGCACGGTCGGCATCCCGCGCCGGATCGGCCGCCGGCGCACCCTGTACCTGGTCCTCGACGGCCGGGCCGTCCCCGCCGAACGCGCCCTGGCCTGGGGGCTGGTGGACCGGATCGAGGAGTGAGGCGGGGCCGCGCGCGGCGGCACCGCGGAGCGGAGTCAGCCCAGGCAGATGACCAGCAGGCAGAGCTGCGAGGGCGAAGACGCGGTCGCGGTCGGTGCGGGGCTCGCCGACGCTGTCGATGTCCCTGTGGTGGCGCCGGTCGTCGTGGTGGAGGTGGTGGCCGTGGGGGTGGGCGTGGCCGTCGTCACCGACGTCGCACCGGTGGTGGTTCCGGACACCGTGGCGGCGGACCGGGGCTGCGTGACGGAGACCGTCGTGTGCGTTGCGGAGGTGGCGGTGTCCTGACCGGGCGTCGGCGTGGCCTGTGGCATGCCCGTCGTCTGCTCGTGCGGGGCGTTCGCCGTGACCGAGCGGGCGGACAGGGTCTGGTCAGGCGCGCGGTGCCGGCCGGTCGGGGTCGACGCCGCCGGATCGGCGTCCGTGGCCTGCTCGTCGGCGAGGCCCATGGGCCGGTTGTCCGGGGCCGTCGCCGCCTGCGCACGGTCGGCGCCCTGCCGGTCGAGGGAGGCGACGGTCAGCCCGCCGCCGACCAGGGCGACCGCGGTGGCCACCACGGCCCGCCGCTGGTTCTTCTTCCAGCGGGCCCGCTGACGGCGCCGGGCCGCCCGACCCAGCGGTGCGGAAGGGGCGGGGCCAGGGCCGTCGTACGGGCCCTCGGCGGCCTCGTCGTCCGTTTCTTCGGCGGTCTCTTCGACGTAGGAGTCCGTGTCGAACCACGCCGTGTCGGCCGGGGCCTGCCAGGACGCCGCGCCGGTCGCCGCCGGAGCGACGACGGCACGTCGGGCGATGTCAGGGGCGTAGGCGCCGCATCCGGGGCACGCCAGGGCGCCGTTGAGGTGCCGACGGCACGAGGAGCAGTAGTCCATCCGCGGTCTTCCTGACTCGACTGCGCCAGCGGCCTCAAGAGCCGTGGCCTGATCTCGTTCGTACGAGGTATCGAACGGCCAGAACGGTAGCGAGCCTTTGGCCAGGCAGTGTGCAGCCTGTGTGTCGCTTCTGCACAGATGCCGTCACCCACGCCCGCGACCGGCGCCGAACACCAGCCATCCCGACGTCACCTGGGCACATTTTGTGACGCCGACCCCGCGGAGGACTGCTCGGCGCCGGGCCGGGTCAACGGCATCCGGCCCGGCACCGAGCAGGCTCCGCAGGGTCAGACTCGCCTGGACTCCTCTCTCTCCGTCGGGAAGCCGTGCGGTCAGCCGATGTCGGCGGAGACGAGGACGCGGACGTCCCACGGGCCGAGGGTCAGCGGCGCGTGCGCGGCGAGCGGCGTGCCGTCGAGGACGTCGGTGAGGGGCACCGGGGCGGAGATGCTCGCGGGCCCCCAGCTCCAGTTGTGGAGGATGTGCACGCGGCTCCCGTCGGGTGCGGTGCCGGTCGTCGCGGTGACCGTGGCCGGGAGGTCCCGCCAGCCGTGGCGGGCGGACGGGGCCAGCCACTCGGCGAGCGTCCGGGCGAGGTCGCGGCCGGGCACCGTGCCGACGTACGTGACCCGGCCCGCGCCGTGCGGGCGGGTGGTGACCGCGGGCCAGCGCCCGAAGTGCGGGTGGTCGTACTCGACGAGCGGCTCGGCGTCGGCGACGGTCAGGCCGTCCGCCCAGCGGGTGGCCGTGGCGCCCTCCGGGAGGCGGAGCGGGCCGCCGGGCACGGACCGTACCGGCAGGTCCTGCCCCAGATTGCTGAATTCGTCGTACGACACGCCCGCCGCGTCCGTGAGCCGGCCGGGGGCCGGTTCGGTGCGGGCCCGGCCCGCCTGGTCGGCGTAGCCGGTGCGCGGGCCGAGGACGAGATGACCGCCCGCGTGGGCGTAGGCCGCGAGCCGGTCGAGGGTCGCGTCGTCGGCGAGGTACAGCGCCGGCACGACCAGGACCGGGTGCCGGCGTACCGTCTCCTCGGGCGTCTCGGTGTCGCGCAGTTGCCGGGCGTGGACGATCCGTACCTGGCGGCCGGCGTCGAAGGCGCCCCGGTGGAAGGCGTCGAAGATCCGGTGGTAGGCGGCCGGGTCGGGGTCGCCGTCGGGCGTGGCCAGCGGCGGGTACTTCTGCATCAGCCACTTGCTGGGCGTCGAGTACACCATCGTGAGGTCCGCGTCCGGCTCCAGACCGGCGACGAGTGCGCCCGCCGTCTCGAACTCGGCGCCCAGTCGCGCGAGTTCGGCGTAGACCCGGCCGGGGCGGCCGGTGTGCGGCAGGATGCCGCCCCAGTAGGTCTCGGCGCCGAAGTGCAGCGTGTGCCAGTGCCAGTACTCGATCATCCGGGCCCCGCGCCCGACCAGCGCCCAGGCCGCCTGGCGCCACTGGCCGTCGTAGGCGGGCCGGTTGTCCCAGGGGAAGCCGATCGAACCGGCGTTGGTCTCCGTGACCAGGAACGGCGCCTGCCGCGAGGAGAACATCCAGTCGGCGGTCCGGTACAGCGACCACACCCCGCGGGTCTTCCACTGCTGCTCGTGGCCCTCGGGGGTGGGGTCGGGGAGCAGCAGACCGTCCTGCATGTCGTAGTACGGGTTGCCGGCCGCGATGTCGAGCCGGTCGGTCAGCTCGTCGTCCTCGACCGCGGGGCGGGTGTAGGAGATGCAGGTGGTGACGAACTGCTCCGGGCGGGCGTACTCGCGGACGATGTCGGCCTGCCAGCCGATGAACTCGGTGACCTGACGGGCCTGGAACTCCCGCCAGGCGATGTCGTACTGGGGCTGCGCGTTGCCGTCCGGGGTCCACAGGTCGGCCCACGTGGACAGCCGGTGGGACCAGTAGACCAGGCCCCACTCGCGGTTGAGGGTCTCGACGTCCCCGTACTTCTCCCTCAGATGGTCGACGAAGCGCTCGAACACGCCCCGGTTGTGCAGGAGTTCGTTGCCGGGTTCGTTGTCGACCTGGAAGCCGATGACCGCCGGGTGGTCGGCGTACCGGGCGACGATCCGGCGGACGACCCGCTCGGCGTGGAACCGGAACGCCGGGTGTGTGAAGTCGACCTCCTGCCGGGCACCCCAGCCGATCCGCTCCCCGGTGCGCCGCTCGCCCGCGATCTCCGGGTACTGCCGGGCGAGCCACGGCGGGACGGCGTACGTCGGGGTGCCCAGGACGACGGCGATGCCGCGCTCGTGGGCGCCGTCGAGCACCGGTTGCAGCCAGCCCAGGTCGAAGCGGCCGTTCTCCGGCTCCCAGGTCGACCAGACCGACTCGCCGACCCGGATGACGGTGACATGGGCGTCGGCCATCAGATCGAGGTCGGTCTTGAGGCGTTCGGCGGGACGCTCGTACGGCTGGTACTCGTGGTAGTACGCGGCGCCGAACAGGACACGGGCAGGCAGAGCCGCCATGAAGGGGACCTCCGAAAGACAGTGATAGTGCGGGAGTTACTGCTTGACGCCGCCGGCCGCCAGGCCGCTCTGCCAGTACCGCTGGAGCAGCAGGAAGGCGGCGACGAGCGGGACGATCGAGAGCAGGGAACCGGTCACGACCAGCGCCAGCATGTCGCTGCTGGCACCGGCCCCGCCGTTCTGGGCCTGCGCGGCCCAGGAGGCCAGGCCCACCGTCACCGGGTACAGGTTCGGGTCGTTGAGCATGATCAGTGGCAGGAAGTAGTTGTTCCAGGTCGCCACGAGCGTGAACAGCAGGACCGTCACCAGACCGGGGCCCAGCAGCCGCAGGGCGATCCGGAAGAAGATGCGGGCCTCGCCGGCCCCGTCGATGCGCGCGGCCTCCAGGAGGCTGTCCGGGACGGCGTCGGCCGCGTAGATGCGCATCAGATAGAGGCCGAACGGGTTGACGAGGGACGGCAGGATCACCGCCCAGGGGGTGTTGACCAGGCCCGCCTTGGCGAACAGCAGATAGGTCGGGATGGCCAGCGCGGTCGTCGGGACCATGACGGCACCGAGTACCAGGTTGAAGGTGAACCGGTCGCCCCGGAAACGGAACTTCGCGAACCCGTAGCCGCCGGCCGCCGCGAGCAGCGCGGCGCCGACCGCGCTGACGACGGCGTACAGGACCGTGTTGAGCAGCCAGTGCACGAAGACGCCGTCGTCCTGGGCGAAGGTCGCCCTGATGTTGGCCAGGAGCCGCGGGGCGTGCGAGAACCACAGGCCGAAGCTGTTGAAGAGGTCCTGGGTGCTCTTGGTCGAGGCGATCAGCAGCCAGCACAGGGGGAGCAGGAAGTACGCGAGCGCCGCCAGCATGGCGATGGTCAGCGGGGTGCTGCGACGGGTCGTCATGCGGCCCTCCTCAGGGTGTCGCGGCTGGTACGGCCCTCGCGGCTGCCGCGGTTCGCGGTGAGCAGCACGCCGTAGGAGGCGATCACGATGACCAGGCCGAGGAGGAAGGACACCGTGGCCGCGTAGTTGACCTGCTGGCCGGTGAACGCGAGGGAGTAGGCGTACAGGTTGGCGGTGTAGGAGCTGCTGATGACATCCGGGGCGATCTTCATCAGCAGGTTGGGTTCGTTGAAGAGCTGGAAGCTGCCGATCACCGAGAAGAGGAGGGTGAGCAGCAGCGCCGGTCGCAGCGCGGGCAGTTTCACCGACCAGGCGATGCGCCAGGCCCCGGCGCCGTCCACCGCCGCCGCCTCGTACAGCTCCTGCGGGATCGTGCGCAGGGCGGCGTACAGGATGATCATGTTGTAGCCGACGAACTCCCAGGTCACGATGTTCGCCAGGCTGCCCAGCATCCAGCCGTCGCTGAGGAAGTGCGGGGCCGGCAGGTCCAGTTTCCGGCTCAGCTGGGCGAACGGGCCGAAGTCCGGCCCGTACAGATAGCCCCACATGAGTGCGGCGACCACGCTGGGCACGGCGTACGGCACGAAGATGCCGAGCCGGATCACCCGCGCCAGCCGCAGCAGCCCGCTGTCGAGCGCGAGGGCGAACAGCAGCGCCAGCAGCAGCATCACCGGCACCTGGATCACGAAGAACAGCGCCACCCGGCCCACGCCGTGCAGGAGTTGGGGATCGCCCAGCGCCTGCGTGTAGTTGTCGAGGCCGACGAACACCGTCCCGCCGATCAGGCGGCTCTGGAACAGGCTGAGATAGGCGGCGTAGCCGAGCGGGGCGAGGAAGAGCAGCAGGAACAGCGTCAGGAACGGGGCGACGAAGAGCGGTCCGGCGGCCCGGTGGCGGCGGGTGCCGGTCATCTCAACTCCCCTTGACCGTGAAGCCCTGGCTCTTCGCGTACGTCGTCAGCCGCGACTGCCAGCTGCCGAGCGCGCGGACCGTGTCGGTGTGGTCCGCGAGGGACTTGCCGACGGTCTCGGTCCAGTCGGTGGCCGCCTGGTCGAGGAACGGGGGCCACTGGAAAGTGGAGTTGACCGTGGAGCTGATGTCGGCGAAGACCTGGTTGACCTTCTGGCCGCCGTAGAAGGAGGGGGCGTCCCCGGTGAACGACGCGTCCGTGAGCAGGGCCTTGGTGGCGGGGAAGAAGAACTGCTCGGTGGCGAACATCTTCGCGCTGGCCGGGTCGCTGTTGAGGAACTGCGCGAACACGGCAGCCGCGATCGGGTTCTTGGTGGAGCGGACGACCGCGGTGGTGGAGCCGCCCCAGTTGCCCGAGCTGGGCTTGGCCGCGTCCCACTGCGGCAGCGGGGCCGCCCGCCACTTGCCGGCCGTGGCCTTGGCGGAGCCGGACAGGAACACCGGCCCCCACGCGGCGGTGATCCAGGTGGCGTACTTGCCCTTGTTGAGGGCCGCGTACCAGGAGTCGGTGAAGTCCGGCTCGACGCCGATGACCCCTTCCTTCGCGAGTCCGCCCCAGTACGCGCCGAGCTTCCGCGAGACGGCGTCGTCCACGCTGATGGTGATGTCGCTCTTGCCCGAGGTGACATAGGGCTTGGCGCCCGCCTGCCAGAGCAGCCCGTGCCAGGCGGCGACCTGGTTGGCGGCGAGGTTGGTCAGACGGACGTCCGGGTCCGCCTTGTGCAGCTTGCGCGCGGCGGCGGCGAACTCGTCCCAGGTGCCCGGCACTTCGATGCCGTGCTTCTCGAAGATGTCGTGCCGGTACAGCATGCCCATCGGGCCGGTGTCCTGCGGTATCGCCCAGATCTCGCCGTTGCCGCCGCTGATCTGGCCCCAGGTCCAGTCGACGAAGGTGGACTTGAGCGCCGAGGCGCCGTACGGCCGCAGGTCGAGCAGGCTGTTGGTGATGGTGAAGGTCGGGATGGCCTGGTACTCGATCTGGACCATGTCGGGTGCGCCGCTGCCGGCCTTCAGCGCCGTACGCAGCTTGGTGTACTGGGGTGTTCCCTGGCCGGCGTTGACGATCTTGACCTTGACGGCGGGGTACTTCTTCTCGAAGAGCGCGACCTCCTTGGCGATGTTCGGGACCCAGGTCCAGAACGTCAGCTCGGTCGGGGTCTTCATGGCCTTGTCGACGTCGGCCTGGCTCACGGGCTTGGCCGAGGCGGAGGAGCCGCCGCTGTCCCCGCCGCCGCAGGCGGTGAGGGCGGCGCCGAGCGACACGGCGCCGGTGGTGGCGAGGAACAGCCGACGGTTCATGGAGGCGGTGCTGGAGGTGGATCTGGGCATGGTGAACTCCCGCCGATGGCGAAGGGACGGCACGCCTGGCGAGGGCGTGCGGGGGTGAGGAGGGGGGAGGGAGGCGCGGAACCGTGCCGCAGGAGCGGCGAGCGGCGCGCGGGCCCGGGCGCCGGTCGGATGCCGGGCGCGCTCAGGGAGGTGAGGAAAGGTGTGCGATCAGTGCGGCGTGGGTGACGGTGGGGCGGCTCGTGCCGGGATCGCGTGAGGTGGGGTGGTGCGGGTCGGACTGCGGGTCAGCTGTCGGTGCTGGTACCTCCGTTCGCGGATGACGGACCGGATGACGGACCGGGTGCCGATCCGGATGAAGGACCGGATGCCGGGCCGCGCCGGCCACGGGCCGGTGTCCTCCGGCCCGGTGGGGGCGCGGTCGAGGCGCGGACGACGAGGTCGACCGGTGGACCGCTCGACGCCAGTGGATCCGCCGCCGGGTTCTCGATGGCGTGCACCAGGCGTTTGAGGCCCTCCTGTGCCACGGCGTCGAAGGGCTGGCGCACCGTGGTGAGCGGGGGAGTCACATAGGCGGCGACCGGGATGTCGTCGAAACCGACCACGCTGACGTCCTCCGGCACCCGCCGGCCGGCCTCGGTCAGCGCGCGGATCAGCCCGATCGCCATGTCGTCGTTGGCGCAGAAGACCGCGGTCACCCGGTCGTCGGCGGCGAGTTCGCGCCCCGCCGCGTACCCGGAGGCCGCCGACCAGTCGCCCCCGGCGACCGGGGGCACCTCCCTGCCGTCCGCGGCCAGGGCGGCCCGCCAGCCCTCCAGACGGTCCCGCGCCGCGTACCAGCGCTGTGGACCGGAGAGGTGATGGACCGTCACATGGCCGAGGTTCAGCAGGTGTTCGGTGGCGGTGCGGGCCATCAGGTCGGCGCCGTCCCCGGCGGTCAGCACGGTCGGTGCGGTGACCGGCGGCGGTGCGCCCATGACGAGGACCGGCACGTCGACGCGCAGGGACAGCTCGCCCTGCTCGTCGATGGGTTCCGAGATCACGATGCCGTCCACGCCCTGGTCGAGGAGCGAGTCCACGGCGCCGGAGAGGCCCGCCGGGTCGCCCTCCACCGTGTTGACCACGCGCAGTGCGTAGCCGGTGTCCCGGACGACCCGCTCGACGCCCATGAGCAGTGAGGCGGGTCCGTACAGGGCCGTACCCAGCGTCACCACGCCGATCGAGCGGGTGCGTCCGGAGGCCAGCGCCCGGGCGGCGTTGTTGCGCCGGTAGCCGAGCTGTTCGGCGGCGTCGAGCACGCGACGGCGCACGTCCTCGGAGACGTACGGCTCGTCGTTGAAGACCCGCGAGACGGTCTTCTGCGAGACACCGGCCAGCCGGGCCACGTCGACACTGCGCGGCGCGGCCGTGCTCTTGCCGCGTCCCGTCCCTGGTGTCATGGCGTCTCCCGGTGACCGCTTGATCGGTGCTCATCATGTCATGCGCGGTCTGACTGACTGCGCTGTCATGTCTACGCAGTCATAGGGGTGGCGTCAAGAGTCGGGAACGCATCGATCACAGGAGCCCACGTGCGAGGCCGGTGCGCCCGGGCACCGGCGGCCCCCGGTGCCGTAGTACCGGCGCAGGATCCGGTGGCCCGGACGCGTACTGCGGTTTCAGTAGGCCGTCCTCCGGATTCAGTAGGCGGTAGTGCCAGTAGCCGCACGACGACGAGAGGGCCCTCGTCAGGACAGCCTTGGTGACCAAGCGAGATCGGATGCGGAGTTCTCTGACGTGGCTACTTTTCTGTATCGACTGGGCCGACTGGCCTTCCGGCGGCGCGGGTACGTCGCCCTGCTGTGGGTGGCCGTCCTGGCCGCCGTAGGACTGGGTGCGCTGCAGGCGCCGGGCGCCGCCGACGAGGAGTTCTCGACGCCGGGCATCGAGTCCCAGAAGGCGTTCGACCTGATGCAGGAGCGCTTCCCCGGCGCGGCTGCCGACGGCGCCACCGCACGGGTCGTCTTCGTCGCCCCGCACGGGCAGAAGGTGACCGCCACCGCGAACCGGAAGGCCGTCGAGGAGACGGTGGACGCCCTGGGCGACGGCACCCAGGTGGCGGGGGTCGCGGACCCCTTCACCGCGAAGGCGGTCGGCAAGGACGGCACCACGGCCTACGCGACCGTCACCTACAAGGTGAAGTCCTCCGCCCTCACCGACGCCAGCCGTACGGCGCTGGAGAACGCCACCGACCAGGCACGCCGAGCGGGCCTCACGGTCGAGACCGGCGGCTCCGCCATGGACAGCGGCGCCGGACCCGGCGGCACCGCCGAGATCATCGGCATCGCGATCGCGGCCGTCGTGCTGCTGGTCACCTTCGGTTCGCTGGCCGCCGCCGGGCTGCCGTTGCTGACCGCGATCCTCGGCGTCGGCATCAGCATGTTCACCATCACCGTGCTGGCCGACGCCCTGGGGCTGTCCACCAGCACCGGCACGCTGGCGATGATGCTGGGCCTCGCCGTCGGCATCGACTACGCCCTGTTCGTCGTCTCCCGCTACCGGGAGGAACGCGCCGGAGGCCGGTCTCCGGAGGAGGCGGCCGGGCTCGCGGTCGGCACGGCGGGCTCGGCGGTGGTCTTCGCCGGCCTCACCGTGGTCATCGCCCTGGCCGGTCTCTCCGTCGTCGGCATCCCGATGCTGACCAAGATGGGTCTGACCGCCGCCGGGGCGGTGGTCGTCGCCGTCGTCATCGCCCTGACCGTCGTGCCGGCCCTGCTCGGATTCTGGCCGAACGCCGTACTGGCGGGCGCCGCGCGCAGGCGGGAAGGCGGCCGTCGCCGGCTGTTCCGGGCCAAGAAGGCGAAGAAGGCGGAGCCCCAGGGCGACAACCGGGGCACCCGCTGGGCCCGCTTCGTGCTGCGCCGCCCGCTCCCCGTGCTGCTGCTCGGTGTCGTGGGCCTCGGCGCCCTCGCCGTCCCGATGACCCAGCTGCAGCTCGGCATGCCGGGAGACGAGGCCAAGGCCACCTCCACCACCGAGCGGCGCGCCTACGACGACCTCGCCAAGGGCTTCGGCCCCGGGTTCAACGGCCCGCTGACCATCGTCGTGGACGCCAAGGGCGCCGACGACGCCAAGGGCGGGGTGAGCACGGTCCGGGAACGGATCGCCGCCACCGACGGGGTCGTCTCGGTGTCGCAGCCGCGCTTCAACAAGGCGGCGGACACGGCGGTGTTCACGGCCACCCCGTCCACCAGCCCCACCGACGAGAAGACCAAGACGCTCGTCAAGACGATCCGCGGCGAACGCCCGGCCATCGAGTCGGCGGCCGGCGCGTCCTTCGAGGTCACCGGCACCACCGCGCTGAACATCGACATCTCGGGCAAGGTCCAGTCGGCACTCGTGCCCTACCTCGTCACCGTCGTCGGTCTCGCCGTCGTCCTCCTGCTGGTGGTCTTCCGGTCCCTGCTCGTCCCGCTCAAGGCGGCGCTCGGCTTCCTGCTGTCGGTCCTCGCGGCCCTCGGCACGGTCGTCCTGGTCTTCCAGCAGGGACACGCGGCCGGGCTGTTCGGGGTGGAGCAGACCGGGCCGATCATGAGCCTGATGCCGATCTTCCTGGTGGGCATCATCTTCGGCCTGGCCATGGACTACGAGGTCTTCCTCGTCTCCCGGATGCGGGAGTCCTACGTCCACGGCGAACCGGCGAGGGAGGCGGTGGTCTCCGGGTTCCGGCACAGCGCCCGGGTCGTCGTGGCCGCCGCCCTCATCATGATCGCGGTCTTCTCCGGGTTCATCGGCGAGGGCGAGTCCATGATCAAGATGATCGGGTTCGGCATGGCCACCGCCGTCCTCCTCGACGCCTTCGTCGTCCGGATGGCGATCGTGCCCGCGGTCCTCGCCCTGCTGGGAGACCGGGCCTGGTGGCTGCCGAAGTGGCTGGACCGGCTGCTGCCCCGGGTGGACATCGAGGGCGAGGCCCTCACCCGCGGCCCGGCCGCCGTGGCGGCCGGCGACCAGGATCCGACCTCCGGCGAGCCGGTCGAGGCGGGCGTCTGACCGCTTCCTCCAGCCTCTGTAGGCCGCCCGTGGCGCAGGTCACGGTCGGCCCACAGAGGCGTTTCACCGCGGACGTCGTCCACCATGGACCCAGGCCCACCATCCGGAGAGAGACATGACCACCAGCTTGGAGCGCGGGACGGGGCGCCTCCGCCGCGTCACGGACGTGGCCACGGCACTGGCGCTGCTCGGCTGTGTGACCCTCGGCGCCGCGCTCCGTTTCCCCGGTTTCCACCAACCGCGGGAGGAGTGGCCCGCCGTCGCCCTCGCGGCCGTCACCTGCCTCGCGCTGCTGCAGGCACGCGACCGCCCGCGCGCCGTCGCCACCGTGGCCATGGCCTGCTCGGTGGCCACTTTCGCCCACGGCTACCTGCCCACCCCCCTGCTGCTGGCCCCCCTCATGCTGTCCCTGTACTGGGTGGCCGCCCGGACCGACCGGCGGACCGCGCGGATCTTCGGTCTGGCCGCCATGGCCGTGGTGGTGATCACCGCCATGCTCGACACCCCCACGACCGACATGCTGCTGCTGCGCACGGTCGGCCCCGTCCTCTGGCTGCTGCTGCCCATCGTCGGCGGCAGCAGTGCGCGGTTGCGCGCGGCCTACCTGGAGTCCGTGCAGGCCAGGGCCGCGTATGCCGAACGCACCCGCGAGGAGGAGGCCCGGCTGCGCGTCGCCGAGGAGCGGATGCGGATCGCCCGGGAACTGCACGACGTCGTCGCCCACCACATGGCCGTCGCCAACGCCCAGGCCGGCACCGCCCGTCACCTCGTGCCCACCCGGCCCGAGCAGGCGCTGAAACTGCTCGACGAGTTGACGGTCACCACGTCCTCCGCGCTCATCGAGCTCCGGGCCACGGTGGGCGTGCTCCGGCAGTCCGGCGACCAGGACGGCGAGTCCCTGGAGCCCGCACCCGGCCTGGACCGGCTGCCCGACCTGATCGCGACGTACGCGAGCGCAGGACTGGACGTCGCCGTCACCACGGAGGGCGAGCCCCTGCCGCTGTCACCGGGCGTGGACCTGACGGCGTACCGGATCATCCAGGAAGCCCTCACCAACGTCACCAAGCACGGCGCAGGCCAGGGCGCCGACGTCCGGCTCAGCTACGGCCGGTCCCGGCTGCTCATCTCGGTCACCAACGACGTCACCGCCACCGCTCCGGCGGCCACCGGCGGCTACGGTCTGATGGGTATGCGGGAACGCGCCCACTCCGTCGGCGGCGACCTGCGCGCCGGACCGCGCCCCCAGGGCGGCTTCGAAGTGAGCACCGCTCTGCCGCTCCACTCCCTCGCACCGGAAGAACTCGAGGCCGCCCCGTGAGTATCCGTGTCCTGCTCGTCGACGACCAGGCCCTGCTGCGCGGCACCTTCCGGCTGCTGATCGACTCCTGCGAGGACCTGGAGGTGGTCGGCGAGGCCGCCGACGGCCGCGAGGCCGTGGACCTGGCCCGCACCCACCGCCCCGACATCGTCCTCATGGACATCCGCATGCCCGGCACGGACGGCCTCGCCGCCACCGCCGCCATCTGCGCCGACCCCGAACTCGCCGACACCCGCGTCCTCGTCCTCACCATGTACGAGACCGACGAGTACGTCGCCCGGGCGCTGCGCGTCGGCGCCAGCGGCTTCCTCGGCAAGTACGTCACCACCGACACCCTCCTCGACGGCATACGCACCGTCGCCGCCGGCGAGGCACTGCTCTCCCCGGGCGCCACCCGCGCCCTCATCACCCGCTTCCTCGCCGGCCCCGCCCCCGGCAACCTCCTGGCACCCGCGGAGCGCCTGAACGACCTCACCCCGCGAGAACGGGAGGTCACCGCGCTCGCGGCCCGCGGCAAGTCGAACGACGAGATCGCCGGGGAACTCGTCCTGAGCGTCCTGACCGTCCGCAGCCACATCCAGCGCGCGCTGACCAAGCTCGGCGCCCGCGACCGCGCCCAGCTCGTCGTCATCGCCTACCAGACCGGCCTCGTACGCCCCGAGTCACGGCAGTTCTGAGGACGCGGCCACCCGCCCGTTCGGCGGGCCCGGCAGGTCCGGCGCCGGTCTCCGGCGCCACCGCCACCCGCCGGCCAGCACCACGCCCGCCCCCACGGTCAGCAGTCCGCCGGCGAGGAAGGCAACACGCACGTCGGCCAGGGCCAGGATCAGTCCGCCCAGCGCGGCGCCCGCCGCGATCCCGGCGTGGTAGCAGCCGGAGTTCGCCGCGAGCGCGCTGTCCGTGCGGCCGGGCGCGCAGCGCAGCATCTCGTTCTGCGTGGTCATGAACACCGGCCCGAGCGCACCGCCCAGCAGCGCCAGGAACACCACCGCGACCACCGGGCGGGTGCCGGCCGCGTACAGGCCGAGCAGGCCCGCCGCCTGCACGGCGACGGCAGTGGCCAGCGCGGAGCGCGGGAACCGGTCCAGCAGGGCCCCGGTGACGCTCACCCCGGCCAGACACGCGAGACCGAAGACCACCAGCAGGACGCCGACGGCGTGCGCGGAGAACCCGCTCACCTCGCCGAGGAACGTCACGACGTACGTGTACCCCGTGAACGCCCCGGCGGCGGACAGGGCCCCGGCCGCCAGGACGATCCCGAACCGGCGGGTGTCCGGGCCGGTCCCGCGGGCGGCGGGCTCCCGCTCCGCGGGCGTGGCGGGCAGCAGAACGGCGACGGTCACCAGGCAGAGGAGCGCCGGAACGGCCGGCCCGGCGACGGGCACCCGCCAGCCGCTCCGCTGCCCGAGCCAGGTCCCGGCCGGGACACCGACCACGAGGGCGAGCGAACCGGCCACCGACAGCGCCCCCACCACCCGCCCGCGCACACCGGGCGCGAACAAGCCCACCGCGACCGGCCCCGTCACGGCCCAGAACAACGCCTGCGCGAGCGCGGTCAGCAGCCGCGCCACGAGCAGCAGCCAGTAGGAGGTGGCCAGCGCCGCGATCAGACTGGACACCACCAACGCGGCCAGCAGCCCCGTGAGCACATCACGGCGGGGCACCCGCCGGGTCACCCAGGCCAGCGGCACGGAGGCCGCCGCGACCGCCGCCGCGTAACCGGTGACCAGCAGTCCGACCGCCGACAGCGACACCCGGAGGCTGCCGGAGACGAGCTCCAGAAGCCCCACCGGCAGGTTCTCGGCCGTGTTGAACGTGAACGCGGCCAGCATCAGGGCCGCCAGCACCGCCGGTCCGCGCCACGGGGCCGACCGCCCCGCGCCTGCCCGGTCCCGCCCGGCCACCGGCCGTCGCGCCTGCCCGGTCGCACCCTCCACCCGGCCAGCTCACCGGGCCCACCCACCCGGCCGCAACACAATTGACGGTCGGGCCACGCCGGTACGCCACCCCCGCTGCCCGTGGCAGACCGGCTCCCGGCTCCTCCGAAACGCAGTTGCCGGGCCGCGGGCCGCCCGTCGAGACTTGCGCGGGTGAAGTCCGTGCTGTGGCCGTTCGACCTGTCCTGGGACGAGGTGGACCCCGCCCGTCATCCGTTCGACCACGAGGCGGCGGCGCGGGCGGTGCGCTCGCTCGGCCCGGCCCGATGCGTTCCGAGCCCTCCCGACGTATCGCGCGTCGACCCGGCGATGAGTTCCTGGAGCCACCGCGAGGGCAACCTCTGGGCGACCGCCATGTCGTACGCCCTCATGGAGCGCTACGGCCGCTGGGCCGTGGGCTGGCGCTGGGCGCACGACGAGGGGGACTTCGACGGCGGGCCCGTCGGGAGCTGGTGCTGCCCGCGGGACTCGATCACCACCCCCGAGGAGACCCTCGACCGGGTCGTCGCGGCGCTGCGCGAGTGGCGGGCGTGGCTGGAGAGCCTCGCCGGGCGGTTCGACGCGTACCCGCTGGACCCGGACGCCGTCGACGACCAGCGGATCCTGTGGGAACGCGCCGCCCGGAACCTCATCCTGCAGGTCGTCGACCGTACGGGCTGCGGCAGCGGCTGGTACGGGCACTGCCGGCAGGTGCTCGGATGGTTCCTCGACCGCTGGGGAGTCGCACCGGGCAACGCCCGCGCACTCGTCGACGAGGCGGTCGGCGGCCGGTTCCACAGCTGGGTCGCCCCGGAGAGCGTGGTCGTCGACGACATCGCGGAGCGCCTCGCGCGGTCGCTGCCGCCGTCGGGCGCGCCGCCGGCGCCCGCCGGGCCGGCCGTCGACCACCTGGCGCGGTGGCTCACCGTACGCGGGACCGTGGCCTGGCGGGAGGCCTCCGACCGGGGCGGGGAGGGGCCGGTGACACCGGTGCGCGACGGTGCGGCCGAGGACATCCACGCCTTCGACCGCTCCCTGGACCCCGCCCGCGCCGACGGCCTGCTCGCCGCACTCGAACGGCTCCGGGCCGACGCGGCGCACGACGCGCCGCTCGACTTCGCCCTGCTCCAGGGCTGGCAACAGCACGTCCTGGGCACCGCCCACCCACCCGCCTTCCGCACCACGCCCGCCTTCGCCAAGCACGGCCGGGAGCGCTACGGCATCGCACCGGACACCCGGGCCCGCCTCGACGCGTGCTTGGCCGAGAGCGCGAGGGGCGTCGAGAGCGCCGGCAGCGCCAGGAGTGCCGACAGCGCCGAGGGCCTTGAGGAGGTCGGGAGCGTTGAGGACGTCGGGGGCGCTGGGAGCGTTGAGGGGGCTGGGAGCCTTGAGGAGGCTGGGAACGCCGAGGGCACCGGGAGGCCCGGGAGCACCGGGAGCACTGAGGAGGCCGGAGACGTCGGGAGCGCCGAAGGCGCCGGAGTACCGTTGCCCCTGACCGCCCGCGCCGCCCGTGCCTGTCTCGACGTCTGCTTCTTCCACCCCTTCGACGACGGGAACGCCCGCTCCGCCTTCCTCGCCCTGGTCTACGTCCTCGCCCGCGAAGGCGTCGCGCTCGACAGCGTCAGCCTGCTCCGCCGCGTCACCTTCCGGGCCGACGACCCCCGGGACGCGGTGGCGCTCACCAGCTACACCGACCTGCACCTCGCGGAGAGCCGGCGCCAGGCCGCCGCCCCGGCCGGCTGACCGGGTCGCCTCCGGTCAGCCGGCCGGGGCGGCGGCCTTCCAGCCCCAGACGGTGAGCATGCCGGCCGACAGCGCGGCACACTCCTCGGAGTCCAGGTACCGGACCGCCGCGTCGACGGCCGCGTCGTCGACCAGGCCGGTGGCGAGCATCGCCGCCCGGCTCCGCTCCCAGGTGTCCGCCCAGAAGCGGCTGACGGGACTGCCCGGCAGCAGCGGCGGCACATGGATCTCGGCGGCCACCGACCCGAGCCCCGCACCGCGCAGTACCTGCGGATACGACGGCACCCAGGAGACGTCCGTCCCGATCGTGGCCCGCAGCCCCTGCCACATCGCCCGCATCATCGTGCTGTACGGAGTGTCGGGCGTCCGGTCGCTCGTCAGGTCGACCGCGTCGCTGAGCACCAGCACACCGCCGGGCGCGACGAGTTCGGCCAGCGTCGAGACCAGACGCTCGTGCTCGACCAGGTGCATCAGCACGAAGCGCGCGTGGACGAGCCGGAACCGCCCGGGGACCAGGCCCGCGGCGGTGGTGCCGGCGGCGGTGATGTCGGCCTCCAGGACATCGAGCCCGGGCCGCCCGGTGAGGAACCGCACGTCGCGGTCGACGGCGAGCACGCTGTCCACCCCGGCCTCGTCCAGCAGCCGGCGGGAGACCGTGCCGGTACCGGCCCCCACGTCGAGGCAACGCCACCCCGGCCCGGCGCCGAGTGCCCGGAGCCGCGCCATGGTGATGTCGTCGTAGACAAGGGCGCCGACGTCGATGCGCTCGCCCTCGCCGGCCTGTTCGGGACGGAAGACGGCCTCGCCGTAGCGGCCGCCGCCGGGCGCGGCGGTCACACCGCCGCCGGAGCGTCGAAGGGTTTCATGGCTGGGCCCTCGCAGGTGGTGGGGGGTACCGGGCGGCCCATGCCGGGGCCGCCCGCCCCACCGATACTCCACCGGCGCCCGCCCGCGCGGCCGAGGCGCGCCGCGCGGGCGGCCGATCGGCCGAGGGGCCGGACCTCGGGCAGATCGAGGGCTGATACAACTAACTCCGCCGCACACCAGCTCACGAGCACATCAGCACACGAGCACACGAGTCGTGCCGGGGGCGACCGTCACAGCGCAACACGGTCGAGGAAGCCAACCGGCCAAGAGGATCAGGGTCGCCATGCCGCACATCACCGTCGACTACTCCGCGCGGCTCGCCGACTCCTTCGACCTGCGGGTCTTCGCGGCGGAGTTGCAGCCGACGGTTCTCGAGGGCAGCGGCTCGGCCGGCACGTGCAAGACGCTGTTCCGGCAGGCGGCCGAGGCCCGGCCGGCGGACGGGGACGGCGACGCGGCGGCCTTCGTGCACGTGGAGGTGGGACTGCTCCCCGGGCGGCCCGACACGGTCAGGGCCCAGCTGTCCGAGGACGTGCTGGCCCTGCTGGAGAAGCACCTGGGGGTGGGCACGACCCCCGCTGTGGTCTGCTCCGTACAGGTGCGTGACCTGGGCGACTCGTACCGCCTGCGGACCTTCTGAGCCGCACTCGCCGCGCGGGGGACGAGGTGCACGGCCCCGAACCCCGGCCTCGGCAGGGGGCCGCGCCACCGGCCGTCAGCCGGTGTGCAGCGCGGTGCGCAGGACGGCGACGGCCTGGTTGATCGCGGCTTCGGCGGCGTGGGTCTCGCGCAGGGCGTCGAGCATCACGAAGTCGTGGATGATGCCCTGGTAGCGGACGGCGGTGACGGGCACCCCGGCCTCGCGGAGCTTGTTGGCGTAGGCCTCGCCCTCGTCGCGCAGGACGTCCGCCTCGCCGGTGATGACGAGGGCCGGGGGCAGCCCGGTGAGCTGGTCGACGGTGGCGCGCAGCGGGGAGGCGGTGATCTGGGCGCGCTCGGCCTCGTCGGTCGTGTACTGGTCCCAGAACCACTGCATGCCGTCGCGGCGCAGGAAGTAGCCCTCGGCGAACTGGTGGTAGGACGCGGTGTCGAAGCTCGCGTCGGTGACCGGGTAGAACAGCACCTGCTGGAGCAGGGGCACGTCGCCGCGTTCCTTGGCCATCAGGGTGAGGGCGGCGGTCATGTTGCCGCCGACCGAGTCGCCGGCCACCGCGATCCGGGTGGCGTCCAGGTCCCTGGCCGCGCCCTCGGCCACGACCCAGCGCGCCACGGCGTAGTTCTGCTCGATGGCGACGGGGTAGCGGACCTCGGGGGAGAGGTCGTACTCGGGGAAGACGACGGCGGCGTCGGCGCCGACGGCGAGCTCGCGGACCAGGCGGTCGTGGGTGTGGGCGTTGCCGAAGACCCAGCCGGCGCCGTGGATGTAGACGATCACGGGGAGCGGGCCGGTGGCGCCGGCCGGGCGCACGATGCGGGCCCGCACGGTTCCGGTGGGACCGCCCTCGACGGTCACCCACTCCTCGTCGACGGCCGGCTTCGCGATCTCGCCGGACTGCACCTCGTCGACGGCCTTGCGGCCCTCGGCGGGGGCGAGGTCGAAGAGGTAGGGCGGGTTGGCGGTGGCCTCGACGAAAGCCTGAGCGGCGGGTTCGAGGACGGGGCGGACGGGCGTGGCGTCGGTCATGACGGGCTCCTCGGTTCGGGTGCCGCGCAGGGGCGGCCGGCGGTGTTCGCCGGGGCGGCGGCACGAGGAAGAGAATAGCGCACGATTAAGTCGTGCACTACTTATTGCTGGGCGATCTGTTCGTGCCCAATATCATCGCATGCGATGTGTTTGGGCTCCATGGGGTCGAGGGGACCGGAAAGCTAAGGTGGTGAGCGGCCATGAACGCCGCAGGAACCAGGAGTCGCCCCGTGGAACGCACCGCCGCCGAGCCGGCCGAGGGCTCGCTCCTCCTCGACGACCAGCTCTGTTTCGCGCTGTACGCCGCCTCCCGCGCCGTGACCGCGCGCTACCGGCCGCTCCTGGACGAGCTGGGGCTGACCTATCCCCAGTACCTGGTGATGCTCGTCCTCTGGGACCAGGACTCGGTGTCCGTGCGCGAGCTCGGCGCCGCACTTCAGCTGGAGTCGAGCACGCTCTCCCCGCTGCTGAAGCGTCTGGAGGCGGGCGGACTGGTCACCCGGGAACGGCGCCCCGACGACGAGCGGTCGGTTGCCATCCGGCTGACCGAGGAGGGCGCGCGGCTCCGGGACCGCGCCCACTCCGTCCCGGTCGCCATCGGCGACGCCATGGGCCTGACGCCCGCGCAGGACGCCACCGCCAAGCAGCTGCTGCGCCTGCTCACCGCGAACGTCTCCGACGGCTGACGGCTGACGGCTGACGGCGCCGCGCACCAGGCGCCGCGCACCAGGTATCGGACACACCAGGCGCCGAGCACCTGGCGCCTGGCGCCGTACAGTGCCGGTGATCCTCACCCGCCGTACGACGACCAGGAGTTGCGACCATGACGCAAGCGACCGGCGGTGCCGGTGCCCCGATGTACGGCTTCGTCGGGCTCGGGGTGATGGGGCAGCCCATGGCGCTCAACCTCGCCCGGGCCGGCACCCCGCTCGTCGTCTGGAACCGGACGCCGGAGCGGACGGAGGCGCTGCGGGCGGCCGGGGCGCGGGTGGCGGCGAGCGTCGAGGAGGTCTTCGCCCACGCCCGCGTCGTGTTCCTCATGCTCGTCGACGGGACGGTGACAGACGCGGTCCTGGGCCGGGGCGGCCCGGAGTTCGCCAAGCTGGTCGCCGGCCGGGTCGTCGTGTCGACGGGCTCGACGGCACCGGAGTACGCGCGGGGACTCGCCGCCGACATCGAGGCCGCGGGCGGCCGGTTCGTCGAGGCGCCGGTCTCCGGGTCGCGCAGGCCGGCCGAGGCGGGTGACCTCGTCGCGATGCTCGGCGGCGACCCGGACACGGTGGCGGAGGTACGGCCGCTGCTCGCCCCGATGTGCCGGGAGACCGTCTACTGCGGTCCGGCCGGGTCCGGCGTCCTCATGAAACTGGCCGTCAACCTCTACCTGGACACGACCCTCGCGGCACTGGCCGAGGCCGTCCACTTCGCCCAGCGGCAGGGGCTGGACCTGGAGGCCTTCCGCTCCGTCGTCGACTCCGGCCAGCTGGGCAGCGGCATCACCCGGGTCAAGGTCCCGATGCTCGCGGCCCACGACTTCACGGTGCAGGCCGCCACCGCCGACGCCTACGCCAACACCAGGCTCATCGCCGACGCGGCCCGCGCGGCGGGGATCGCCACCCCCATGCTCGACCTCAGCAGCGAGCTCTACGGCGAGAGCGTGCGGCTGGGCCATGCCCGCCTCGACATGTCCTCGGTGCTCACCGCGATCGAGGCCCGCACGGACACCGCGACGCCGTCAACGGCCGCCGACTAGGCTCCACTAGGCTCCAGGGCATGCGGATCTCCGTCTCCTCCGACATGGACGAACCCGTCGCCCGCCTCCTCGTGGAGGAGCTGCGGCGCCGTGGCCATGACGTGCGCACGTACGGTGCCCTGGAACCCGGGGCCGACCCGCAGTGGGCCGTCTGCTCGGAGGTGGCCGCCCGGGACGTCGCGGCCGGCGCCGCCGATCAGGCCGTGGTGTGCTGCTGGACCGGGACCGGTGCCTCGATCGCCGCCAACAAGGTGCCCGGCGTCCGCGCCGCCCTGTGCGCCGACGCCTACACGGCCGACGGCGCCCGCCGCTGGAACGACGCCAACGTCCTCGCCATCGGCCTGCGCCTGACCTCGCCGCCGGTGCTCAAGGAGATCCTCGACGCCTGGTTCGCGGCCACGCCGAGCCAGGACGCCGAGGACCTCGGGAACGTGGCCCACGTCGGTCGCCTCGACGCGGGCCGCGGGACTGTCTAGGGAGTGTCCGGGATAGCTTCCGGGATCAGTGGGCGCCGAGCCCGCCGCCGCCGAACGAGCCGCTGGAGCCCGGACTCCAGCGTGGCCGGTCCTTCGACGCGCTCGGCCTGGTCTGCTGGTTGCTGAGTTCGTACGGGGTGAGCGGACGGCCGCCCTTGGGTGTCAGGGGGATCTCCTCCGACTCGCGGTTCTCCCGGATCTCGTGGACAGCGCCCTCCGGCGGCAGCTTCGGCTGCTCCTCGGGACGTGGCCTTGGCGACTCGCGGTACTTGATCCGGTTGCCCAGCCAGAAGCCCCCGGCGAGCATCGCCAGTACGGCCACTGCCACCACGAAGAGCGCGAGACTCAGTAGGCCGCTGGGGGCGGCCAGCTCCATCGGTTCCGTACTCATAGCAAGGGGATACCCCACCCAGAACGGTGCGAACCGGACGCAATCGGTGACTGATCGTACGCGGCGGGCGACAGCGGCGAACTCCGGAGAAGGGAAAGGGCGGGGGCCGGCCGGGCGTCAGTGCTGGTCGTCGCGTACCGAGACCGGGCAGAGGCGGCAGTGGACGTCGACCACGCCCTCCACGGCGCGGGTCAGCCGTTCGGCGACCGGCGCCGGTTCCGGGCTGTCGATCCAGCCGGTCAGGGTGACGACCCCTTCGGAGACCTCGACCCGGATGTGGTCGGCGGAGAGCGGGAACAGGCGGTCGACGACCTCCCGGCGCACTTCCTCGGTCAGTTCCTCGTCCGCGCGCAGGAACACCTTCAGCAGGTCGGCCCGGCTGACGATCCCCCTGAGCACGCCCGTTCCGTCGACGACGGGCAGCCGCTTGACCCCGCGCCGGGCCATGATGCGCGCCGCCTCCGCCACGGTGGTGTCGGCGTGCACGGTCACCGCGGGCGCGTTCATCAGCTCCCCGGCGGTCACCCCGCCCGCCTTGGCGACGTCGGCCGGCCGTTCCCGCGCGACGAAGCGGTCCGGATCGCGGTCCCGGAAGGCCTCCTTGAACAGCAGGTCGGCCTCGGACACGACGCCGATCACCCTGCCGTCGCCCGCCAGCACGGGCAGAGCGCTGACCTTCCACCGGTCCATCAGCGTGACGACGTCCTTGAACGGGGCGTCACGGCCCACGGCCACGGGGGCGCGGGTCATCACGTCGCCGACGGTGTGCGGGCTGCCGTGCATGGTCGCCTCCTCGGATCCCGCCGATCACGAGAGGGCGGGAAGGACGCCATCCACTTCTCGCGGATCCTGATTGCGCGGTGCGCGGCCGTGGCCGACCGCTTCCCCGCGTCACTGGGAGTCCTTCCCGTCACCTCCAGCACACCACGGGAACGCCCGCGCCACCAGGGGCCGACCGGTCCGGAATTCACCGCGCCCCGCACCCGCCGCCCCGCACCCGCGGCGGGCGGCGGACCGTGTCATGCCGCCGGCCGCACTTCTCTGGCGGCACGGCCGCCTGTCGCGCAGCGTGGAGGAGGGGCCTGCCGAACGCCGGAGCAGAGCCCGAGGACCGGAGCAGACCCCGAGGAGAGGTGGAACGCATGGACAGGGATGTCACCGAGCGGCGGGTCGTGGTCGGCGTCGACGGATCGCCGTCCTCGTACGCGGCCCTGCGCTGGGCGCTGCGGTACGCCGGCCTCGTGGACGGCGTGGTGGAGGCGGTCGCCGTGTGGGAGCTGCCGGGTCTCTACGGATGGTCGGGGCCCGCCGTGGACATGGACCTCGACGCGGAGGAGGCCCGGGACAAGATGCGGCAGGAGCTGACCGACGTACTCGGCGCGGACGCAGCGGGCTCGGTCCGGTCCCACCTGGTGCACGGCAACACCACCGACGTTCTGCTGCGGGCCGCGGAGGGCGCCGAGGCCCTGGTCGTCGGCAGCCGCGGCCGGGGCGGGTTCGCCCGCGCCCTGCTCGGTTCCGTCAGCCAGCAGGTGTCCCAGCACGCCACCTGCCCGGTGGTGATCGTCCGCGCGGAGCAGGGCTGAGCCACGGCCGGCGGCACGCGGAGTTTGCCCCGCCGCGTGCCGGTTACCCGGACCGCATGACTTGGGCGTCTTCCGAGCGGGATCTGTACCGGTTCCTGGAGGACCGGTTCGCGTGCGCGCAGGCATGTACGGAGTGCGCCCGGATGTGCGCACTGCGTGCGGGGGCGCTGGATCCGGGCGGAACCCCGGACACCGAGGCGGACCGGTTGCGTCGCACCGGCATCATGTGCGCCGAGGTGTGCGACGCGACCTGCCGGGACCTGACCGAGGGGACCGGCCGGGACGCGGACGGCCTGCGCGACCGACTCGAATGGTGCCGCACGGTCTGTCTCGGCTGCGCGCAGGCCTTCGACACCCTTCCGGGCGCCGAGCCGAGCGCGGCGGCCTGCCGGGCGTGCGCGGCGGCCTGCACGGACTTCATGGCGGTACTCGCCTGACCGCCGGCATCCCGGAACCGGCGAGGCCGGCGACACGGGCGCCCGGTCGGGCGTACGAGCGGCGCCGGTGAGAATCCGAAGAGCGGCCGGTGAGAATCCGAAGAGCGGCCGGAGAGCGGCCGGAGAGCGGCCGGATCGCGGCCGATCGGCGGCTGATGAGCCGTCAGCGTGCTGTAGGTGAGCCGCCGTTGGGAAAGGACTGTCCCCGAGCGGGGTACCGGGCATGCCCCGGAACGGGGGACTGCCCAGTCGCGCAGGGCCGGAACTACCGTCGGAGCGCGCGCGGGTGGCCGCCTTGCGACGGTTGTCGGCCGCCACCCGTGGTGGCCGCCGCCCGGCCGCCGCGGCTGTCACCGGCGCGCTCCGTGGCCCGTCCTCGTCGGCTTTCGCTAGGAGCCCTTCGCCGTGAACAGCGGTCTTCTCACCATGCCCGCGGTCCGTGCCGGTGCCGCCGCACCCCGACCTCCCGAAGCAGCACTGACCTGGACCGACCCCGTCACGGGACGCCAGGGCTTCCTCGTCGTCGACCGGCTCGTCCGGGGCCTGGCCAGCGGCGGCCTGCGGATGCGCGAAGGCTGCCGTTACGACGAGGTCAGGGAACTCGCGGCGGCGATGAGCGTGAAGGAGGCGCTGCACTACGACCCCGCGGGCCGCTACCTCCCCATGGGCGGTGCCAAGGGCGGGATCGACTGTGACCCGCTCAGCAGCGAGGCACGCGGTGTGCTCTCCCGGTTCCTCGCGTTCATCCGGCCCTACGTGGCGAACAACTGGGCGACCGGCGACGACCTCGGCACCACCACGGAACTCATCGACGAGGTGCTCGGCGAGCTGGGCGTGGACGGCTGCATCGCCCCGGTCGTGCGCACCCTCGACGACCCCGCGGCGGCACGGAAGCGATTCGCCGAGGCGTTCTCCGTCGAGGTCGACGGCATCGGACTCGCCGAACTCGTGGGCGGCTGCGGGGTCGCGGAGGCCGCCCTCACGCTCCTGGACCGGGACGGGATCCCCCGGTCCTCCGCCACCGCCGTCGTCCAGGGCTTCGGGGCCATGGGCGGTGCCACCGCACGGTACCTGCACGCGGCGGGCGTCCGGGTGGTCGGCGTCTCCGACGTCCACGGCACCGTCGCCAACCCGCGCGGCCTCGCCGTCGAGGACATGCTGCGCCACCGCCGGGCGTTCGGAACCGTCGACCGGGGCCGGCTCGGTCCCGACGACGTCCTGCTGGAACGCGACGCCTGCCTGGCACTCGAAGCCGATGTGCTGGTCCCGGCCGCGACCTCCTACAGCATCAACGGCGCCAACCAGGACCGCGTCGCCGCCCGGTACATCGTGGAGGCGGCGAACCTCCCCGTCACGGCCGACGCGGAGGAACGGCTGCTGCGCCGCGGCTGCGTCGTCGTCCCCGACGTCGTCGCCAACTCCGGGACCAACGCCTGGTGGTGGTGGGTGCTCTACGGAGACGTCGCACCGGACGCGGCGGCCTCCCTGGCCAAGGTGCGGGCGGCGCTGCGCGCCCTGGTGACCGAGACCCTGCGGCTCGCCGAGGACGCGGTCTGCACGCCCCGCGAGGCCGCCCGTCATCTGGCCGATGCCAGACGGGACTTCCTCCTCAGCCGGCCGGGTGCCTGATGATCACCACACTGCTGGCCGCGGTCGCGGCGGCGGGATGGGGAGCCGCGGACTACTGCGGAGCCCGCGCGTCGCGGACCATGCCCGCCGGACGGGTCGTCCTCCTCTCCCAGGTGCTGTCCCTCCCGGTGCTCGCCGGCTGGCTGGCGGCGACCGCCGACCACGGACCCGACCTGACCGCCCTCGCCTGGGGATGCGGGGCCGGAGCCTTCGGAGTGCTGGGCCTGGTGCTGCTCTACCGCACGCTCGCGGCCGAGGGGATCGTGCTCGTCGCCCCGGTCACGGCGGTCACGGCGGCCGTCGTACCCCTGGCGGCCGGACTGGCCCTCGAGTCGGCCCCCGGGCCGTTCGCGCTGGGCGGCGTCTGCTGCGCGCTGCTGTCGATCGCGCTGGTGAGCCTGGTGGGGCGGGTCCGGGAGGCCACCGTCGTGCTGCGCACCCTGCTCCTCGCCCTGGCGACGGGTGCCGCGCTCGGACTCCAGTTGGTGTTCATCTCCCATCCGGGACCGGACGCGGGACTGTGGCCGCTGGCCGGCGCCCGCGCGGTCTCCATCCTGTGCGTGACCCCGGGCGCCCTGCGCGCACGCCCGGAGACGGGCGGCACGTCCGTGCCCTGGCTGCCCGTCGTACTGGCCGGCGTCCTCGACACGGCGGCCTTCGCCTTCTGCCTGTTCGCCGCCGACCAGGGGCTGTTGAGCGTGGTCGGGTCGATCGTGTCGCTCTATCCGGCGGCCACCGTCGTCCTCGCGCTGGTCCTCGACGGCGAACGTGTGACGGCCCATCAGGCGCTCGGGCTCTTCCTGGGGGCCGGGGCACTGTTCCTCGTCACCGTGTAGCGCCACAGCGCCCCAGCGCCCGCGACCGGGAACACCACCGCCGCCACTTCACCGCCGGAAGAAGAGCAACCCGCATGAGCAACGAGCAGGAACAACAGCAACAGCATCAGGAACAGCAGGTGCTTCGGGCCGCCGACGATCTCGTCGCCGCCTTCGCCGAGGAGCGCCTGGACGACTACTTCTCCGCCTTCGCCCCCGACGCGACCTTCGTCTTCCACACCACCGACCGGCGCATCGAGTCCGTCGCCGAGTACCGGCGGGTCTGGGCCCGTTGGGCGGCCGACGACGACTTCCATGTGCTGAAGTGCCGCTCCTCCGACCGTAGGGTCCAACTCCTCGACGGCACCGCGGTGTTCACCCACACCGTGGAGACGGACGTCTCGACGCGCACCGGCACCGGCACCCTCCACGAGCGGGAGACCGTCGTCTTCCGCCGCGCCGCCGACGGCCGTTGGCTCGCCGTGCACGAACACCTGTCACCGGCCCTCCCCTTCCCGCCCGACCCGCCCGACCCGGCCGGGCCGCCCCGTCCGCTCGGGTGAGCGGGAACACCGGCACCCGCGGCGAACCGATCTTGGCGGCCGTCCGTAGCTGTAGACGAGGCCGGAGCCGGTGAACCGAGGGACGGAAGCCGTCCGCCGACGTACGTCCGGTACGTCCGGGAAGGGCATGCCGTCACGGAAGGAGCAGTTCATGTCCCGCTGGGGGACCCTCTTCACGCGCCTGGCACCGGGCCGGGGCGAGCAGCCCGGCAGCGCGCCGGGAGAGCTCGACACGCCCGTCCTCGTCGACGAGTACGACGGACTGACCCTGCTGCGCGCCACCGAACGGGCCGTCCCCGGACCGGAGGACGCGGCGGAACTCGCCCGGTCCCTGGGCGCCGAAGCGGGGCAGACCGTCGCCACCGTCGTCGTCGGCGTCGACGGCGCGGTGCCGCCCGTGCTGTGGACCCGGCTGGGAGACGTCCTCGACGCGCTCCGGGACAACGGGACGACGACCGTCCGCCTGGTGGTCTCCGGCGCGGGGCGCGGCACCGCGGACCGGCCCGCCCTGGCCCAACGCATCGCCGACGCCTGGGGGTTGGGCGTGATCGCGCCCGCGGGCAGCGCTCTGCTCGTCCCCGGCGGGACCCTCTTCGTCCCCGACGCGCCCGAGCCGTCCGGCGGCTGGCAGCTCTTTCAGCCCGGCACGGAGCCGACGCCGCTCGGGGCGCGTCACCCCACCCCCGGCTGGCAGACCGCCTTCGCGGCGCTCCCCGAACACACCGTTGCCGGACACGCCGTCCGCCCCATCCCCGCCGGCCTCCTGCTCCAGCCCCCGGGCACGCCGCCGCCCGTCCCCGGCGACCTGTGCTACGCGGTGCCCGTCGACCCCGCCCACCCCACCGTGCTGGTCGGCGTGCCCGGCCCCGGCGGCGGTGCCCGGATCCCGGCCGACGACCTGGCCGCGCTGCTCACCGCGCTGCCGCCGGCGGTGCGCGACGACATCCGCGTGGCGCCCGGCGCCGAGGGCGACCTGTTCCCCGTCGTCCAGCAGGTCACCGGCGCGCTGGACATCGAGATCGAGGTACTCACCGGGCCGCCGCTCGCGGTCCGCGCCGAGACACCGGCCGACGCGGACCTCGCCGCCGGGCCCGTCCTCGTCGACGGCACCGGCCGGCCGACCTGGCGGCCCTACGTCGAAGCGGTGATGTGCCGCCCCGTTCACTCCGGCGACTCCGGTGACGACGTGGAGGTCTCCGAGGCCACCTCGACCACCGGTCCCCGGCTGCTGCGCTGGCGTTCCCCGGTGCCCGGCGCCCAGCTCCAGGACGCCGGCATGGTCCGGCTGTCGGAGCGCTGGCAG
This sequence comes from Streptomyces sp. NPDC048291, assembly GCF_043201715.1. Classification (NCBI taxonomy): domain Bacteria; kingdom Bacillati; phylum Actinomycetota; class Actinomycetes; order Kitasatosporales; family Streptomycetaceae; genus Streptomyces; species Streptomyces sp. NPDC048291. The sequence continues at coordinate 214,129 of NZ_JBICZC010000018.1, read as the reverse complement.
CTCACCATGACCCGGTCGGGACTCGCCCTCGGACCTGCCGACCAGCCCCTGCCGATCGCTGAACGCCCGGTGCTCGCGGACCAACTCGCCGTCGAGATCGCCCCGTCGGACCAGCCGCTCGACGAGTCCTGCTGGGCCGCCCTCTCGCACGTGCTCGACTACCTCGACCCCGAGGCACGCGAGTTCGCCGTCCTGCACGCGCCCGGCCGCACGGCCGGGGAGAGCCGCATGCTGCGCCGGCTCGCCGTGCAGCACGGAGTCCGGATGCTGTGGCCGCCGACCGCCGGCGCCGACCCGGAGGCCCTGCCCGAACCGGCCGCCGCCGCACAGTCCCCGGCGACCGCCGGGGAAGCACCGGCCCCGGACGGGTTCTCCGTCTACCGCGAACGGATCGGCGGCATCGTGCAGGCCGCGAACAGCGGCCGGTACGACGACGCCACGACCCTCGCCACGGCACTCGAACGCGAGGCGTTCACCGCCCACGGCTCGGAACACCCGACGTCCCTGCAGATCCGCCAGATCAGGGCCCACGTGATGCGGCTGGCCGGGCACAACGCCCTCGCGGCCGACCTCTACCGGCGCGTCGCGTTCAGCCTGCTGGTCACCGCCGGCCTGGACAGCGTCGACGCCGAGCAGGCCGCCGCCAACGCGGACGCCTGCTGGCGGGACACCGCCGACATCGCGCTGGCCCTGCGCATCGCGCCGTCGATCATCTCCCTGCGGGAGAAGGTGCCGGGCCCGGACGGCCGCCTGCTGCGGGCCGCGGAACGCTACCGGGACCAGTTGGAGTCGGCCCACGCCACCCCGCACACGCCGCACCTGCCGTCGGCCGTACCGGTCCCGATGACACCCCCACCGCCGGCCGACAGCCACCGGACCCCGCCGGCCCTCACCGGCCCACGGCCGTCCCGGACGGCCACCGAGCCGCGAACTCCCGCGGCTGCCGCCGAGCCCCGGACGGCTCCGGCCACCGACGGGGATCGGCCGCTTGCGGCTGCCGGCGAGCCGCGAACGGCTCCGGCCGCCGACGGGCACCGGTTGCCCGCGGCTGCCGCTGAGTCCTGGACACCTCCGGCCACCCACGGGGATCGGCCGGCTCCGGCTCGGGCTGCGGCTGCCGCTGAGTCGCGGACGGCTCCGGCGGCGGGCGGGGCGCGGACATCCCGGGTCGGCGTCGAGTCGCGCACGCCCTCGGCCGTCGGCCCCGCCGTAGCCCCCGTCCCTGTCGCCGCTGCCGTCGCCCCCGCTCCTGTCGCCCCCGCCGCGCCCCGCGTGCGGCGGTCGTCCGCGCAGCGGGAACTCGTGCCGGTGGTGCCGTCCGGGCAGACGAGGGCCACCGGCGTTCTCCCGCCGCAGCCGTCGGCTTTCGGGAACGCCGACGAACCCGTGGCCGCCACCTCGTGCTCGGCTGTGGCGGGGCGTTCCTGATGCGGCACGGACCCGGGACGGAAGGGCGCCGTGAGGGCGGACGCCCGTACCCGCGGCGCCACCCTCGCGTCCGCCGCACCCTCCCGTCGACCCGAAAGTGAGCGGGGATGGCACAGGCAACCTCCAGGGGAACCGGCGTGGACGACGGGGCGGTACGTGTCGAGGAGCACGACTGCCTGCTGGTGCTCCGTTCCGGCGTCTCCGGGCCCGTGGACGACGTCGACGACCTCGCCCGTGTGCTGCGCTGGGCGGGCGACCGGACGGTCACGCTGGTCTCCGATCCGCAGACCATGGCCCGGGCGGACTTCCGGCCCCGGCTCGGCGGAGTGCTCGACGCGCTGCGCGGAGCCGGCCACACCGCCGTACGGCTGGCGATGGCGGGCGCGGGCGAGGAGCGGCCCGGCCGCCCGGCGTTGGCCCGGCGCGTCGCCGACAGCTGGGCCGTGACTGTGGAGGCCCCCACCGCCGGGGTGCACCTGGTGCCGGGTGCCTCGCTGTACGCCCCCGGCGGATGGCTGGGGTTCGCCCCCGGTCTCGCCCCGGTGCTGCTCGGCGCGCGGTGCCCGAGGCCCGCGTGGGAGGCCGCACTGGACGCCGTTCCCGGGTACACGGCCGGCGGACAGGTGATCGAGCGGATCCCCGCAGGACTGCTGCTGCGGCCCGCGCAGGCACCCGCGACCGTACCGGGCGATCTCCACCACACCGTTCCGCTCGACCCCCGCCGGCTCACCGTGGTCGTGGGCGGCCCGCCGGGGGACGAGGCATCCGCGGACGACATCGGCGCCGTGCTGTCCGCGCTGCCCGAGCCGGTGCGTGACGCCGTACGGCTGGCACCCTGCGGTCCCCGGGATCTGCTGCCGCCGGCCCAGCGACTGGCCGACCGGTTCGGCGTCCCCGTGCTGGCCGCGACCGGGCTGCCGCTGCTGACCGAGGGTCCGTCCGGCGGCGCCCGCGCGGTCCGGTCCGTCGTGATCGGGACGGACGGCGCGCCCGGCTGGGTGCCGTTCGTCAACGCCGTCGAGTGCCGGCCCGGACAGGAGCCCCGGATGCTGGGCTGTGCGGCACCGCTGCACGGCCCGGACGATCCGCCCGACGGAGCGGTCCGGCTCACCGACCGCTGGCAGGTCACGGTGACCCGGGCCGGGCTGTGGGTCGGCGAGCACGGTACCGGCCGCCCGGGTGCGGGGCTCGCGGTCGGCCCGACGGGACCGGTCGTGGAGGCCGGGGTCCCGGGGGAGCGGCCCGACCCCTCGCTGTGGCCGGCGCTGGACCGCCTGCTCGGTGCGCTGCCGCCGCAGACGCGTGCGAACGCCACGCTCCAGGTGCACGGTTCCGCACCGGACGACGCCGACGCCCTGCGCGAGCTGACGGCCCGCCACGGCCTGCGCGCCCAGGCCCCGACCGGAGGGGCCCAGCTCGTCCCGTACCCGCGGGTCCCGGTCGCCGCACCCGCACCGGCCGTGCCCCGCACCGTGGCGGATCCACTGGCCGTACCCGATCTCGCCGACGCGTGGGAGCACCTCATCGGGGGGCGGGCGGAGACCGCCGCCCCCAGGGAACCGCTGATCCCGGACCCGCCCGCCGGGCCCGACCTCGACGAGGCGTGGGAGCACCTGAGCCGGCGCCCCACGCCGAACACCACCCCGGTGCCGGAGGCCTCGGAGACGTCGGGCGCCTCGAACCGGCCGACGTCCCGGCCGCGACCGTCCCACCCGGACGCCACCCGGCCGACGGGGCCGGCGCCCGCCCGGTCCGCCTTCCGGGCCGGCCACCGCAGCGGTCCCGCGGAGCACGCGGCGCTGCGGCTGCTCGCGGGCCCGGCCTGGGAGCGGCACGCGCCCGCCGTCGCCCGTGCGCTCGCCCGGCTGCCGGCCATGTCCGACGGGGAACGGGCAGCAGCCGAGGCGGATCTGACGGCGGTTCTCCTCCACCTCGACGACGCGGGCGGACTGCTGGACCACCACGCGGTCGCCGCGGCCTGCCAGGGGCGCGACGACCGGCTCCTGCCGTTCGCCTCCTGTCTGGTGTCCGGGCTGCGCCGGCTGCCGACGCACCGCGGCGCGGTCCTGCGCGGCGCGGGTTCCGCGCTGCCGCAGGCGGAGGACCCGGAGACCGATCCGCTCCGCCCCGGCACCGTGCTCCGGGACCGCGCCCCGCTCAGCGGCGTGCGCGCGGCCGCGGGAGCGACCTGGCCGCGCGGCCCGCGCTATGCAATCTGGTCGGTCACCGGCCGGCTAGCCCGGCCGCTGTTCGCCGACCCCGACCGGCCGGAGCAGGGACCGGAAGCGGTGGTCCCGGAAGTGGTGTTCGCCCCCGGCACACCCTTCATGGTCCTCGACGTACGACGCGGCGGCCCGTCCCCGGTGGTCCTGCTGCGCGAACTGCCCGCCTCGGGCGGGGCGCCGGCGTCCGCACCGGGCCGGGACGCGGACGCCGAACTCGGCGGTGCCGACCGTGCCGCGCTCGCCGGCCTGGACGAGGTACTCCGCGTCCGGAGCGCCCAGAACGGCGGCGGAGGCTGGCCGGAGCGCTGCGCGGGCCCGGTGGGCGAGGGCCCCTAAGAACGCCTGACAGAATGGCGCATCTTGCCTTGGAATGCCGGCCTCTGATGGCGCGTCAGCCTTCATGCGGGGAGGGGTGAGTAGCTTCCGTGGGTCGTCTCCGATGAGCTGTGCGCGCGGATCGAGCCGTTGCCGCCGGTTGTACCGCGCCGGCCCGATCATCCGGCCCGCAGGCATCTGGAATTCCGCAAGGTGCTGTCGGGCAACCGGTGACGCATCCGCCGGGAAATCCGCGTCATGGCACTCCCTCTGCGTGCCCAACGGCGATCGGCCACCATGGTGTTGTGATGGCCGATCGGCTTCGAGCGGCTCAGTTGAAGCCGACGCTCCAACGCTGGGCGGTCGTGCCGTTGCAGGTGGCGACCTGGATCGCGACTTGGGCACCGGTGCCGTTGGGCTCATCGATGCAGAAGTTGTTCTCGCGGAAGTGCACATGGGTGCTCAGGGCGACGTCGGTGTTGGGCAGCGGGTGCGTCGACGTCCACTCGGCGTTGCTGACGGTGGTTCCCCCGGGCACCTGGCACTCGCCCAGGATGAGTTTCGAACCGGTGGTGGGGGTGTCGGTGTTGAGGAAGATACATTCGCCGCTGGGGCCGATGAACCGGTAGTGGTTGCTGCTGTCCACGGGGTTGTCGACCCAGCCCTGGATGCTGCTGCCGTTGCAGGGTGCCTGGATGATGGGCGCGCTGTCGGTCAGGCTCGTCGGCTGGAGGCACATGGCGGGCGTGTGGAAGTTGTTGCGAATCTCGTGGAAAGCGCCCGGAAAGTGCGGGACCACAACGGACGTGGACGTGGTGTGTGCGCCGGCCTCGGTGGACATCGCCATACCCCCGGCCGAGGCCAGGGCCAGCGCGGCCGTTGCGTGGGCGAAGGTTCTTGCGAAGGCTTTCACTGCTGCTGTGCTCCTTTTCGAGAGGTTTGTTCGGTGCGATTCTGTGCCGGAGCGGGACGCCCACCCGAGGTGTTGTTCCACTGTGGAAGGACCTCTTGACCGGGCCGAACCACCGGGGTCGAACCCGCAAGCTGTCGTCGACCGACTACTGCGGACGCACCTTTGCCTGCACACTGGTAGGCCATGGAGCTGGACTTAACGGGGGTACGGAGCTTCGTGGTTCTCGCACGCACCCGGAACTTCACGTCGGCGGCGCGCGAGCTGCGCATCTCGCCCGCAGGCCTGACCAAACGTATCCAGTCGCTGGAGCGGCAGTTGGGAACGGCGCTGGTCGAGCGGGACCAGGGCGGGGTCAGCGGCCTCACGCACCAGGGGGCGTTGCTGGCGACGAGCGCGCCGACGCTGCTCGGCCTCGCCGACACCATCCGCACGGCAGTCCACACCGCGACCCCGGAGACGCTGCGCATCGGCGTGGAGGGCTTCGGCCGCTCCCCCGAGCTGGACGCGAGGGTCCGTACGGCGACCGCGGCGCTGCGCGTCATGCATCCGCGGGCGTCGGTCTCGATGTGGGGGCTGGGCTATGTGCACCCGGTGACGGCACTGCGGTCCAGCTCATGCGATCTGGTCTTCAGCCCGATGCCGGCCCACGATCCCGGCCTCGCGTCAGCACGGCTCTGGCCTCTCAGGCGGATCGGCGTGGTGTCCGGGCGCCATCGGCTCGCCGCCTGGGACACGGTCGACGTCGAGACGTTCGCGGCCGAGCCGACGTTGCACGCGCACCTGATGGAGCCGAGGTTCGCGTCGCTGTGGGTACTGGGCGACGTGCGGTCGCTGGACGGCGCCCGGATCGAGCTGGTCGCGCCGCGGGTACTCGACGACATCATGACGCGCCTGGAGGCCGGCCGTGAGGTACTCGCGCTGCACGCCGCGGCCCAGGCACAGCTACCGCCCGGCATTCGCTCACTGAGGCTCGCCGGAGCGCCCACCGCCTGGTACCACCTGCTCTGGCAGCGCTCGCGGCACAGCGCGCTGGCTCGCACGTTCCTGCAAATAGTCGATCACGGCTGCAGGGTCGGCAACCAAGGCAGGAACGTCGACGTCGATCACTGGAGAGATCGCCCGACGGACGACGACCCAAGTAGAGCGCCATCTTAGGCTCCGCCCGTCCCCCCCCCGTCCCGCTCCGCCTCCTCCCGCTCCCACGTCCTCATGCGCGAGACCTCACAGGTCAAAGCCATCCTGGAACACATTCGAGCAGGGGGCACCCCCATGACGCCGCGAGCTGATCGGACGCCTCTTTTGCCCGGAGCTCCAACAAGGGTTAACACAATGCAACGGACGGCCATCAGAGCCACTTGCCCTGCACGACGGTGAGCAGTCTCTCCGACGTGTGGCGCCCTGGGCCGACTTCAAGCGGTCTGAACCGATCGGCCGGTGGGCTGGGCAGGCAGCACAGCGTCAGCGCCGCCTGGATCTGCATGCCTGCTCGTCAACTGCGCCCAGAAGTAAAGAGATTGGCTCACTCAACAGCGTGTAGTGTCCCGTTGCGTGCTGGCTGAGCAACGACACCAATTCATCCTGCGGTCCCTGCGTTCCGGCGGCACCGCCTCCGTGGCCGACCTCGCCGAGCAACTCGACGCCAGCGCGGCAACTATCCGCCGGGACCTCCTCAAACTGGAGGCGGACGGGCTGATCACCCGCGTCCACGGCGGAGCAGTCATCGAGGACGATCAACCGCCCTTCAACGAGGCCGCCGAAGTTCAGGTGGCAGAGAAGGACGCCATCGCAGCCCGAGCAGCCGCACTGGTCGAGGACGGCCAGTCGGTCATTCTCGACAGCGGCACAACCGTCCACCGGCTGGCACTCCAACTGCGCGGTCGCCGAATCACCGTGATCACCAACAACCTTGCGGTGTATGAGGAACTCATCGCGGACGAGAACGTCGACCTGATGCTGCTGGGCGGCATGGTCATCCGTGAGTCACGCATGCTGGACGGCTTCATGGCCGAGGACAACCTCCGCCAGGTTCACGCCGACTGGCTCTTCATGGGTGCTTGCGGCCTCCGGTCCGGGGGTCAGGTCATGGACACCACAGTGGCTGAGGTGCCCGCCCGCCGCGCCATGATCGCTGCTAGCGACAAGGTGGTCCTCTTGGCCGACAGGACTAAGTTTCCCGGAGCCGGCATGGTGAAGATCTGCGGTCCCGAGGACCTGGACATGATCATCACCAATGCCCCCGATGATGACGCGACCTGCGTGGCCCTGCGGGAAGCCGGCGTAAGGGTCGTGCCGACAGCGTCGGCCACAATCGACGGCCAACAAAGCACGCTGCATTGCCGGTAGGCGATGAGGCAGCAGGCAAGCTTGAGGAACGCCTCGTGGATGTCAGCCCGTCGCTCCCAGCGGATCCGCAGGCGCAGGAAGCCGTACAGCCACGCAAAACTCCGCTCGATCACCCAGCGGTAGACGCCAAGTCCGGTTCCGTGCCGGGTGCCGCGGCGTGCGATCGCGGGCACGATGCCACGATCGCGTACCTGATCGCGGTAGACGTCGTGATCGTAGCCTTGGTCGGCAAACAGAGAGTCCGGTCTACGGCGTGGACGGCCGACCCTGCCGCGGACCGGCGGGATCGCGTTGAGCAGTGGCAGCAGCCGCGTGACGTCGTTGCGGTTGCCGCCGGTCAGCGGCACCGCAAGCGGAGTGGCGTGCCCATCGGTGATCAGATGTTGCTTGGAGCCGGCCCGACCTCGGTCAACCGGAGAGGGGACCGTGTGGCTCCCCCTTTCAGGGCCCGGACGTGGGACGAGTCGACTACACGCCGAGACCAGTCCAGCCGCGAGGCCGCGTTGAGCTCGGCGAGCAGGACTTCATGGAGCCGCTGCCACACGCCGGCATCGTTCCAGTCGCGCAGCCGCCGCCAACACGTCATGCCCGAGCCGAACCCCAGTTCCTGCGGCAGGTACTCCCACTGGATCCCGGTGTGCAGCACATGGAGTATCCCGCACAGCACCTCCCGGTCCGGCAGAGGAGGTTTGCGACCCGGATAGCGGAAGCGCCGCTCGCGCTGCGGCAGCAGCGGCTCCAGGTGATCCCACAGCTCATCCGACACGATCCACGGCGATATCCCCACACCGGAGCCAACGCTCAACTCCCACCCTGGACACTGCAACCAGGTGCGATCCACTTCATTGTGTTAGCCGCGGTTGGAGGACACGACTCGTCCTGGATGGTCAATTCCAGGGGTGGCTGCGGAGGGTGTGGGGGTGGGTGGTCAGGCGTCGGGGTCGACTTCGGGGTGCGTGAAACGCACGGGCTTGCCCAGCGACCGGGCGTAGGCGATTTCGGCTCGGGTGCTGTCTCCGATGTAGTCGCCGACTATGAGTACCTCGTCAGCGAGCCGGATCTTCGCTCGGTGCAGGCCGTCGAGTCGAACCTTCAGCGCTTGGGCCTCGGCAGGATCGGACCAGAGTTCGTGCGGCGACTTCATGTCGAGACCCGGCTTGACGACAATCTTTCCGGCTTTGGTCTCCCGCAGATCGGCCTCATTCATCTCGGTCATGAAGCGTGTGGAGCCGCAGATCACGACGATACGCGGGAGGCTCAGCTGCTTCTTTGCTTCGGCGAGTTTCTTCTCGGGGGTGAGCGGTTGCGGGGACGGCACTGGTTCCTCCTGGCGATGTGGTCCAAGGGGTGCCTGCAGAGACGAGAACGAGGCCGTCCCAAAACGTTTTGTTGCGAACGACGTGGACACCCTCGCGACGGAACTCTATGCGGCGACCGGCGACATGCTGAGAGAGGACCCCGATCTGGCGCCGTGGCGGGAACTGCCCGAACCGTACGGGTCTTGTCGGACGGTCTACGAGCGCTTCGCGCGATGGGAGAAGAAGGACGGGACCTGGGCGAAGCTGCTGGCACATGTCCAGGTTCACAACGACGCCGTGGGGGAGGTGGAAGGGCCCGTTTCGGTGGACTCCACGATCAACCGCGCCCATCAGTACGGGGCCGGTGCTCGTAACAGGCGGATTCGGAACGCTCGACGGCGCGGCAGGCCCCCGGTCGGTCCCGGGGCGGGCTGACGGTCAAGGTCCACCTGACCGTCGACGGCCGTGGCCTCCCGCTCGCCCCGGCCCGCACGTCGGCCGTCAACGACGCCACCATGTCGTGGCGGACAAGGCGCACTCGTCCTGGGCCGTTCGGGCGCGCTGCAGGCGGCGCGGCGTCGCCGCCACCGTCCTGGAACGTCGAGACCGGCAGGCCGATCGGCTCCGCCAGGGCTCCCGAGGGGACCGTCCGCCGACCGGCTCAAGCAGTTCCGCACCATCGCGCCCCGCTTCGACAAGCTCGCCACCCGCTAACGGGCCGGACTCGAACTCGCCTCGCTCGTCCTCTGGCTCCGCCAACCAGCATCGTGATCATTGCCAGACACGGCCCAGGGGCTGGCTCAGGGGCTGACCCGAGGGCGGCCGGCCCCCTTTCCCTCCTTGCTGACGATCCGTCAAGTCCCCTGGCATGCACGGGCGCGGGGACGCCGTTCGCCGTCCGAAGGGGACACCGGAAAGGGGATCTGCCCGCCTCACGTCCACCGCTGCGACGCTTACCGGGCCGGTATTACGCCACCCGGAGAGGAGCAGTACGGTGACCGATTTCAAGGTGACACCGGAGCAGATCTCGATGGCCGCAGCGGCCTGTGACACCAAGGCGGGCGAGATCGACGGCCAGTTGGCGAACCTCAAGAACTACGTGGCCAACATGGAGGCCTCGTGGCAGGGCATCGCCCAGGACACCTTCCAGGCCCTCATGCAGGAGTACGACATCTACTCCCGCATGCTCCACGACGCGCTCACCGACATCGCCGGCGGCCTGCGCGGAAACTACGTCAACTACGGCGACGCCGAGCAGCAGAACATCAACTCGATCAACACCATCGAGGCCGGCCTCTCCAACGCCAACCTCGGCTGACGCCCCGTCACCACCGCCGACCCGGCACAGCACCCAGCACACCAGGGAGTGATCATGGCAGGAAACATCGACGGCGCGAACCTCGTGGTCAGGCCGGAACTCGCCCAGGCGGGCAAGGACATCAACGGCATGGCCCAGACCATCGCGGACGAACTGAGGGACCTCAAGAACCAGCTCCAGCCGGTCCTCGCCGGCGGCGACTGGACCGGTGACGCACAGCGGTACTTCGAGGGCCTGGAAGCGGAGTGGAACTACGCCGCGAACGGGCTCTTCGGTCCGGACGGTGTGCTCGGCGAGGTCGCCAACGCGATGCACGTCAACTGGAACAACTACTCCGAGGCCGAGTGGGCCAACGGCCGCACCTGGCAGCACCGCTGACCCGCCGTCCCCGTGGCGCAACGCCCCCGCATCCCCTGAGGAATCGTCATCGTGGATGAGCACTGCCGTATCACCGTCGTCGGCGAGCGCCGGAAGGTGGACCTCGCGGTCCCGGCCGGCGCCCCGATCGTGAGCTATGCCGACACCCTGGCCCGCCTGTGCGACCAGCGGGAGTCCGACATCATGCCGGCGGCCTGGACCCTGGGCGCGGCGACCGGGAGTGCCTTCGCCCCCGAGTGGTCGCTCGCCGAACTGGGCGTCACCGACGGGCAGGTCCTCTACCTGCGCGACGCCACCGCCGACGAACTCGACGACCCGGTCGTGCACGACGTCGCCGAACGGGTCGCCGACGTCTCCGGGGGCGTCCTGGACCGCCGGTGGGAGGCCCGCTCCCGCACGTACGCCCTGACCGCGCTCGCCCTGGGATGGCTCGTCGCCACGCTTGCCGTGCTCGCCGTCCGGCACCGGCCCGGCACGGGCGTCCTCCTCGATCTCGCGCTCGCCGCCGGGCTCGCCCTGCCCGTCCTGGCCTGGGTCGCGACGGAGCGCACCTGGCCCGTCCCGGCCGCCCTGCGGATGACGATGGGCCTGTGCGCGGTGCCCGCGCTGGCCCTGTGCGCCTGGTCCGCCGCCCTGGGCCAGGGCACCGAACGGCTGGGCCTCGCGGGGATCATGACCAGGACCGGGCTGGCCGTGGCGGCCCTCGCCGTGGGCGCGCTGCTCGGCGCCTTCCTCGCCGCCCTGGCGGCGCCCGCGGTCACCACCTCCGCCACCCTCTTCACGGCCGTCGTCGCGGCCGCCCTCGGCATCGGCCTCGCCGCACTGCGGGCGAGCGGCGTCCAGGCGGCCTCCGTCGTCGCCGTCGTCGCCTTCGCCCTGCTCACCGTCGTGCCGTCGGCCGTCAGCGGCACGGTGGCCTTCACCTGGCGGCGGGTGCGGATGCGGGTGCAGGAGGAGCCCCGCGACGACGAGGTCGCCGACGCCGTACGCGCCGCGACCGTCCTGCTGGTGACCTGGAGCGCCGCCCTGAGCGTGGTCCTCGGCGGCGCGGTGGTGGTCATGGCCGCCTCCGCCTCCCCGTACGCCGACCTCGCGGCCGGACTGCTGGGGCTCGCGGTCCTGCTGCGCGCCGGATCGGCCCGGCTGGTCGCCGAGGTGGTACCGCTGCTGCTGGCCGGTACGGCCGGACTCTTCACACTGCTCGTCACCGGCCCCGAGCGGTTCGGCTCGGCGGGCTGGGTCGGGCCCGTCTGCAGCGCCCTGGGCGCGGCCGTGCTCCTGGTCTACGGATTCCGGCGCATGATGCGGCGCCCGGACCTGCCGGCGACGGCCCGGCCCCGCTGGCTGACCGGATTCGGTTCGGTACTGGCCGGGGGCAGCGTCGCCCTCGCGGTGGCGACGTTCGGCGCGTTCGGCTCGATCGTCGGTCTGGGACACCACATCTGACGAGACGTCACCGCCGTCGGCAACAGGCGTGACCGCCGGCCCGCACAGGTGCTGTGCGGGCCGGCGGTCACGACAGGAAGGGCGCGCGATGTCAGGCGGCGGAGGAGTAGCCGGCCGCGAGAACGGGGCTGCGGAACTCGTCGTCCTGGAGCAGCCCGAGTTCGATCGCCTTCCGGGTGAGATCCGCCTTGTTGCGGACGTTCAGCTTGTTCCGGATCCGCTTCACATAGGTGCTGACCGTGGCCTCCGTCAGCCCCATCCGACGGGCGATCTGACCGTGCGTCAGCCCTGTGGCCAGCAGCCGCAGCGCCTCCCGCTCCCGGTGCGCGAGCGCCGGGGCGGGGGTGCCGACGGGCTGCCGCAGCTCGTGGTGGAGCCGGCCGGCGAGGCCGGGCGCCACATGCAGACCGCCCAGCGCCACGGTCTCGACCGCGCGCAGCAACTCCTGCTCGCCCGCCTGCTTGCCGACACAGCCGTACGCCCCGGCGCGCAGCGCGTCGGTCACCGGCTGCCAGCCCGCGAGGTCGGCGACCACCAGCACCCGGCCGCGCTGGGTGAGCGCGGCCACGGTCCTGGCGAGCGACGGCCCGGGCTGCTGCGGGGCCCCGTAGACGATGACGTCCAGGCGCTGCGCCGCCGACTCCGGCAGCTCCGCCGGATCCGCGGCCAGCGCGACCACCCGCAGCAACGCGCTGCCGGAGAGCAGGGTCTCCAGACCCAGGCGCACCAGACTGTGCTGCTCGACAACGGCGATCTGAGCAATCTGGGGGGACATCGGGCTCCTGCCAATTCTCGGTTTCGGGGAGTTCCTGAGTACGAACGTAGCCTCCGCGTCAGCCCCCAACCCCGCCCCGGGACCCGTGAGAGAAAACACGTGAACCTGCCCATGACCTCGTACGTAACTCAAGTCGGGTGCCCTGCGGCCGAGTAGCCCACTCGTGCGCCCGCGCCGCGGCCATTCGTCCCGCCATCCCTTTCCCAGGATTATTCAGAAACTCAACAACGAGGGGTGCTTTCCCGCATGATTGAAGAGGACTGGCGTGAGTTCTCCTCCGCATTCGCCGAATCCGTAAGGCCCGAGGACCCGCGCGGCCGGACCGGCAAACGCATGCTCGTGGTGAGCGTCTCCACGCTCCTCGCCGTCGCCCTCGGCGCGCTGGTCTACGGCGCGCTCGGCGGCCCGGCGTTCGCACTGCCCAGCGAGGTCAAGCCGATCGCCCCCAGCCCGGACGCCACGCCCTACCAGGCCGGCGGCCAGAGCTCCGGACAGACCTGGAAGGCCATCGCCGGCCCCGACTGCGCGGCCAGCAGCGACGGTTCGACCAGCTTCGCCGCCTACGGCTACGCCACCGGCACCGACGCCGACGGCACCGCGGCCTGGACCCAGTCGGACAGCGGCGGCTACACCGGCGAGGCATGCACCGGCGGCTACCTCTCCATGCCGGTCTCCGGCAAGGCCGACGGCTACGACGCCACCCGCTACGCCCTGTGGAAGTACGACTTCAGCTCCCACTTCACGGTCGCCTCCTGCCGGGTCTCCAGCTACGTGCCCGTCAACTCCTCCCGCACCCGGGTCGGCGGCTCACCCGCCTACTTCTACTACTACGACGACGACTACACCCCCGCCGCCCCCGCCACCAGCGCCGACAGCGAGCCCAAGCCGCTCGGCGGCTTCCTCGTCGACCAGGTAGGCAAGACCCACCAGGGCCGCTGGTACACCTCGCCCGCGTTCACCGTGCGGACCGGCCGGGTCACCGTCAAGCTCGTGGACGCCGGTGCCGAGCGCACCGACGCGGCCGACGGCGTCCATGTCGCCGCCGCGCAGCTGCGCCTGACCTGCACCTCGACATGAGCGCCGGACTCCGCGTCGCGCCCCGTGGCTGGGGCACGTTCAAGACCATCGTCGCCGCGGTCCGCGAGGCCCCGGCGGGCGCGGTGATCTCCGTCCAGCCCGGCACCTACACCGAGAGCGTCGTCCTGGACCGGGACATCACCCTCGCCGCCGAGAAAGGCCGCGGCACGGTACGGCTCACCGCCGGACCCCACGGACCCGCGCTCACCGTGCAGAGTCCCGGCGGCCGGGTCCAGGGCCTGGTCCTCGAAGGCCGTGGCAAGGAACCGGCCGTCCTGGTCACCGCGGGCGCGGTGGAGATCGACGGCTGCGAGATCACCGGCGGCGGCGTCCAGGTCACCGGCACCGCCACCCCCGTCCTGCGGGACTGCGAACTCCACCACACCGGGGACATCGGGCTCTACCTCGGCGGCGACAGCCGGGCCGTGGTCGAGAACACCGGCATCAGCGACGTGGACGCCGTCGGCATCCTGGTCGATCACGGCGCGGCCCCCACCCTCACCCGGGTCTCGGTGACCCGCACCGGAGGCCACGGCATCCGCATCACCGGCGCGGCCCGCGCCGCCCTGGAACTGTGCGCGGTCACCCACACCGGCGCCGCCGCGGTCGCCGTGGACGACAGCGCCCGGCCCGTGCTGCGCACCTGCCGGATCGGGGACAGCGAGGCCGGGGGAGTCGTCATCACCGGCGACGCCGGGGCCGACGCCGCCCCCGACGACGACGCGGCCGGTGAAGCACCGTCCGCCGGCGGCGAGTTCGGGGTCGCCCTGCGCGGCTGCGAGATCGCCCGCACCGGCCGGGACGGCGTCCACGTCACCGGCCGGGCCGTCGCCTCCCTCGTCGACTGCCGGGTCAGCGACGTCCGCGCGGCCGGCGTCGTCGCCACCGGCTCCGGCCGGCTCCGGCTGCACGACACCACCACCACCGACACCGCCGGCTCCGGTCTCGCGGCCGGCGGCGAGGCACAGGTGGAGGTACGCGGCGGAGCCTTCACCCGCTCCGGCGCCAACGGCGTCTACGCCTCCGACACCGCCCGCCTCACCCTCGTCGACTGCGCCGTCACCGTCTCCGCCTTCACCGGGGTCCACGCCGGCGACGGCAGCCGGGTCACGGTCCACGACAGCCGCGTCCAGGGCACTCCGGAACACGGCCTGCGCAGCGTGGACCAGGCCCTGCTCACCCTCACCGACACGAAGATCGACGACACCGAGCTGTGCGGCATCGAGGTGGACGGCGGCGACCTGTCCGCCCGCGGCTGCCGCATCACCAAGGCCGCCACCGGCATCGGCCTGCGCACCGACCACCGTCCGCTCGTCGACGACTGCTCCATCAGCTCCTGCTCCGGCGTCGGCATCGACATCGGCGCCGGCACCGCCGCACTCGTCGTCGACACCCGCGTCACCGGCACCGGCGCGGCCGGCGTCTTCGTCCGCGAGGGCGCCGCCGCCTGGCTCACCGACTGCTCCGTCACCGACACCAAGGGCACCGGCCTCGTGGTCCAGGCGAAGGCCAGGCCCCGGGTCCGCGGCACCACCGTCACCGGCACCGCGAAGAACGGCCTCTACATCGCCGACAACGCCGCGGGACGCTTCGAGGACTGCGACATCAGCGCCACCGGCTTCCCCGCCGTCTACGTCGGCAAGGAGGCGACCCCGCTGCTGCGCGGCTGCCGTATCCACGACACCGACGAGGACCTCAAACTCGCCGACGGCGCCGCCCCCACCATCGAGCGCTGCCGCGTCGACGACGTGAAGATCAGCACGATGCCGGAGGAGGCACTGGGCGGTGACCCACTGCCCGCACCGGCCGGCGCCGGCGCGCTCGCGGTGACACCGGGCGGGCAGCCCGCCGGCTCCTCGACGGCATCCGCTCCAGGCACCGGCACCCGGCAGTCCCGGGCCGAGAGCCTCTCCGAGGTGCTGGCCGAACTCGACGACCTGATCGGCCTGGAGAGCGTCAAACAGGACGTCAGCACCATGGTCAAGGTCATGCAGCTGGTCCGCCAGCGCACCGAGGCGGGGCTCGCCGCCCCGCCGCTCAGCCGCCACCTGGTCTTCGCCGGCAACCCCGGCACCGGCAAGACGACGGTGGCCCGCCTGTACAGCCGGGTCCTCGCCGCCCTCGGCCTGCTCTCCCGCGGCCACCTGGTCGAGGCCGACCGGGCGTCCCTGGTCGGCGAGTACGTCGGCCACACCGCGCCCAAGACCACCGCCGTCTTCAAACGGGCCCTCGGCGGCGTCCTGTTCATCGACGAGGCGTACGCCCTCACCCCCGCCGGACAGGGCAACGACTACGGCCGCGAGGCCATCGCCACCCTCGTCAAACTCATGGAGGACCACCGCGACGACGTCGTCGTCATCGTGGCCGGCTACCCCGACGAGATGGAACGCTTCGTCGACATCAACCCCGGCCTGGCCTCGCGCTTCACCCGTACCCTGATGTTCGACGACTACGGCAGCGAAGAGCTGGGCCGGATCGTCGAGTTCCACGCGGCCAAGCACGAATACGAACTCCCGAAGGACACCCGCGAGGCCCTGCTCGGCTACTTCGGCGACCTGGTCCGCGACGACCGCTTCGGCAACGGCCGCACCGCCCGCCAGATCTTCCAGCGCATGACGGAACGGCACGCCCAGCGGGTCGTGGAACTGGTGGAGCCGACCACGGAGGACCTGGTGACCCTGCTCCCCGACGACCTGCCGACCGTCGCCGTGGAGTGAGGCGACGGCAGGAGGCAGCACACGGGGGTACACGGAACGGCGCCCGGCCGAGAAACTCCGGCCGGGCGCCGCATGCGCTCCGCTCGTCAGACCGCCGAGGGCGTATCCGCGTCGCTGCCCTGCACCGCCGACTGGGCGGACGGATCCATGGACGACTTCGCGTCCGTCTGCGCGTAGGTCTGGCCGGCGTTGTTCAGCAACGCGGTGAAGGTGCCCATCAGTTCGATGCCACCGGCACCGTCCTGCATGACCTTCGTCAGCTGCGGGTTGATCGCCTCGGCGAACTGGGCTCCGCTTTCCGCGAGTTCGTCCTTGTGCCACATCGGGGTGCCGTGCGGGCCGGAGTTCTCGAAGTGACCGTTGTCCTGGCCGAACAGGGTGTCATCGTGGATGGCGGCCTGCACCTTGGTCCGCAGCGCTTCGTACGCGCTCGTCACGTTCGAGACGGCGTCGAGGAAAGTCCCCTCCGCGGCTCGCAGGGCGCCCAGGTCGATCGAGAAGGCGTTGGTGTCCGGAAGGGGCGGCGGGCCGTCCGATCCGCCGCTCGACTCGGTGGGTACCAGGTCGGGAGCCGTGGTGTAGGCCATGCTCAGCTTCGGCATGGTGACCATCGGGTCGGGCGGGTCGTCGGAGTCCGAGTCGTCGGGCTTGTTGGTCGTCGCCGTGACCCCGTAGATCTCGGCGTATTGTTCGGCGGCGTCCTCCTCGTCGCCGTGATCGCTCGCGTCCGGGTCTACGTTCGGTACCCAGGGGTCGCTCTGGTATTTCGATGCGTGCGGGCTTACGTCGTCGCTGTCGCTGTCGCCCATGAGATACCCCGCTTCTTCGGTCATCGGCCTTCCTATCGACCTGTCCATGGTGCCGGGATATCGAGCGCCGCTCGACGTCCCCGTTCCAGGACCTCCCCATGTCAGGAAGAAGGATCTGGGAAATCCCCTGCCGCCCCACGACTCTTAACGTGCGGACACATATGAGGTCGCCGGCGGGGCGGGGAAAGGAGACGGGGCGAGATGGCGAACGCGCACACCGACGGCGAGGCGTTGATTCCCCTGAACCAGGGGCTGTTCGAGCCCGCGACGGCATCGACGGACCAGGACGCCGCCGCTCCGGCACCGGATACACAGAGCTCCACTCCGGCGGAACCGGCGGCCGACGCTCACGGCTCCGTTTCCGGCGAGGTTGGTCAATCACCGGACGACGGTTCGTTGGTTCACCTGGACAGGGAATTCTTCAGCCGGACGACGGGGGAGCCGCATGCGAGGCCCCATGACGGCCACGGCCACGGAGTCCCCGAGGGACATGAGGACCATGCGGGCCACATGCCGGCGGAGCACGCGGACACCGGCGACACGCAATTCACCGTCCAGGCGCCCCCCTCGCACGGGGACGCCGCCGAGCCCCATCCGTCCGCTGCCCCGACCACACCCGCGTCGACACCATCGGCAGAGGCAGAACCGGGCGCACCGAACACCCCCACGGACGCTGGCGACTCAAACCCCGGGCAGACCCCGTCGAACGACCAGAACCTCACCGAACGGACCGTCGACGACCAGCACCTGCTGGGCAACGACACCCAGGACGGCGGCTGGATCTCCCAGGACGGCACGGTTTACGTCTCCAGCGACGGCACGGTGGAGCATGGTCTGACGGCGCCCGACGGCGTGTTTCTGGCGAATGGCGAAGTGCGGCAGATCGATGGTGACCCGGTCTACGGGACTCGTTTGGATGACGGGTCGTTTCTGTCCGAAGACGGAAAGACCATGGTCACTCCCGGCGGCGTGGTCGAGCTCGGGCAGACGACTCCGGATGGGCAGTTCGTCACGGAACGGGCCGTTGACGGCCAGGATTTGTGGGGCTCTGATACCCAGGACGGCGGCTGGATCTCCCAGGACGGCACGGTTTACGTCTCCGGCGACGGCACGGTGCAGCATGGTCTGACGGCGCCCGATGGTTCGTTTTTGGCGAACGGTGAAGTTCAGCAGATTGATGGACAGGCCGTATACGGCAGTCGTTTGGACGACGGGTCGTTCTTGTCGGAGGACGGGACGACCATGGTGACTGCTGGTGGTGCAGTCGAGCATGGGGAGGTCTCGTCCGACGGGCAGTTTCTGACGGAGCGGACTGTTGATGGTCGGGCGATGTGGGGTTCGGATACGCAGGATGGGGGGTGGGTTTCGCAGGACGGGACGGTTTATGTCTCGAGTGATGGTTCGGTGGAGCATGGTTTGACGGCGCCTGATGGTTCGTTTTTGGCGAATGGTGAGGTGCAGCAGGTTGATGGTGAGACGGTTTACGGGTCGCGTTTGGATGATGGGTCGTTTCTGTCGGAGGACGGGACGACGATGGTCACCGCCGATGGTGTGGTGGAGCATGGGGAGATCTCGTCCGGCGGGCAGTTCCTCACCGAGCGCACTGTCGACGGCCAGGAGCTGCTCGGCTCCGACACCCAGGACGGTGGGTGGATTTCCGAGGACGGGACCGTATATGTCTCGGCGGACGGAGAGGTCGAGTACGGGCAGACCTCGTCCGACGGATCGTTCGTGGCGGCCGGAGACACGTCGGGCGGGGACGGCACGACGACGGCCGCGGCGGACGACGGTACGACGACGACGGTCCCGGACGACGGCACAGCGACCGTCTCGGATGACGGCACGACGTCCACGGTCTCGGATGACGGCACGACGTCCACGGTCCCGGACGACGGCACGACCACCGTCTCGGACGACGGCACCGTAGCCGACGGGACGACCACGTCGGGCGTGGTGGACTCCTCCGGCGGGACCACCTCCGAGGAGTCCGAGGAGTCCGAGGAGTCGGCGTCGGATTCTTCGGGACTGACCTCGCGGACCGTCGGCGGACAGACGTTGCTGGGGACGGCCACCCAGGACGGCGGGTGGATCTCGGAGGACGGGACCGTCTACGTCTCCCCGACGGGCGAGGTGGAGAACGGGCTGACCTCGCCGGACGGTACGTTCCTGCCGAACGGCGAGGCGCGTACCGTCAACGGGCAGCAGGTGTACGGAAGCGTCCTGAGCGACGGCACGTGGGTGTCGGAGGACGGGACCGTCGAGATCCAGCCCGACGGCACCGTCCTGAACGGACAGACCACGGCGGACGGGCAGTTCCTCGTCTCGCGGGACGTCGACGGGCAGACGCTGCTGGGGACCGCCACCCAGGACGGCGGCTGGATCTCCCAGGACGGGACCGTCTACGTAGCGGCGGACGGCGAGGTCGAGCACGGCATCAGCACCCCGGACGGCAGCTTCCTGAAGGACGGGGTGACCAAGACCCTCCCCGACGGCACCGTCCTCTACGGCTACATGTCGGGCGGCGACTTCTACTCGTCCGACGGGACCACCGTCGTCCTGGCGGACGGCACCGTGCTCACCGGCAACCTCGACACCGGGACCGGCATCTTCACCGCCTCCGACGGCTCCACCTACCTCGTCACCGACGACGGAGTCGACAGCGCCACCCTGCAGAGCGACGGCTCCTACCTGCTCGCCGACGGCTCGACGGTGATGACCCCCGGGGCCTGGGCCGTCGACATCGGTCAGCTGGGGGAGTCCATCACGCTCGTCCGGAACCGGTCCGGTGTGATCGAGGACAACATCAACGCCGTCCAGGACCAGTATCGCGTCATCGAAGACGCCTGGAACGGCCCCGCCGGCAATTCGTTCACCGATGTCTCCACCCAGCTCAGCAAAGTCATGACGGACCTCCAGGATCTCCTCACCGACATGATCGAGCGCATGATGACCAGCAAGGAGAACTACATCTCCGCCGAGACCGCCAACATCGCGAATTCACAGGGCTCCTGAGGAGGCGTCAGCAATGCCGAACATCCCCCACGACTACAACGCCGTCACGCTCTCGGTGGATCCGAACAGTCTCACTGCCGCGTGCGACCAACTGAACTCGGCCGGCCAGAACATCAGCGACGCGCTCGCCGACATCATGAACTCCCTGAGCGAACTGCGGCTTGCGTGGACCGGGGACTCGGCGGACGTCGCCGACGACTTCAACACACGCTGGACGAATGTGACGGAGCAGCTCTACGGCACCCAGGCGAATCCCTCCAAGGGCGTCCTCAACGTCCTGACCGCAGGCGTTTCCAAGGCCGCGCAGAACTACGCCAGCGGCGAGGGCGCCGTCAAGGCGATGTTCTGGAATTTCCACCACGGGATAACGCTGGGCAAGAGCGGCGGCTCGACGTCCTCCGGTGCCCCGAGCGACGTGGTGGACCAGCCGACCGGTACTCCGAACGAGAACTTCCACACCACCGCGGTAAACGAAACCGGATTCTGAGGTAGCCCCCGATCATGTCTGAGTCGATCTTCCAGGACAAGAACTGGGACCCCAACCCCGTTTACGAACTCGGCAACGCCCTCATCGACTTCGGTGACTACCTGGACGAGCAGGTCGCCCGGATGACCAGCGCCGAGTTCGATCTGAACAACGGGGCGTGGCAGGGCGACGCCGAGATGTGGATGACTCAGGCCTACTCCGACCAGCGCGAATCGGTGATGGAGATCATCGAGGAGTTCTGGGACACCGGCGAAATGATCAACTACTACGCCATGCTCCGCACCGAGCAGGAGGCCACCCTCGCGAAGCAGTCGCTGGCGAATCTCATCGCGGGCATCGTCGGTGTCCTGCTCGGTGCGCTCCTGTTCGTGGCACCGGAACTCCTCGGCCTCATCGGTGTCGGTATGAGCATCCTCGCGGACATCGGCGGGATGCTGGGGAGCATCTTCACCTTCCTGGTGAACGTCGGGAAGAGCGTCGGCCAGTTCGTCGGCAGCGCTGCCACCGCGGTCGGCGAGGCCCTGCCCGACTGGGTGGTGACGATGGCCGGCGTCACCGGGAACGTCGCCCGGTTCGGCATCGAGTTCATGGGCGTCAACGCGGCTTCGGTGGCGGCGGGCAACGCCGCCGCCGGTCTGGAGACGACCGCCGAGCAGCTCATCCCCGTCCCCACCTCCCTGGAGCAGATCCCCGGCTTCATCTCGGACATGGTGCTGTGGGGCGGGATCGGCGTCGCCGTGGCCTCCGCCGCCAAGGGCCTGGTCAATGTGGCCAGGGAGAAGCTGGACATCATCAAGTCCGACATGAACGTCGGGGACGTGAACGTCGGCGTCGGCGACGTGGGCACCTCGGCCGGCAGCGCGTCGACGGGCGCCGGTTCCGGAACGAGCCCGACCCTGCCGTCCTCGGTCACCGCCGTCTCCTCCGTCAGCGGAACGATCGCCGACTCCTCCAAGGGCCTCACCAAGTCCGACCTGACGCTGTCCTCGGACGTCGAGGTCAACTCCGCCGTGACCCAGACCCTCACGGGCACCACGGTGCGCACCTCCACGGACACGGCACCGGCCCCGACGCCCACCAAGGTGACGGCGACCGTGGCACCCGACGGCCCGAGCGCCGGCGGCGGGACGGCCGTACCCGACAAGGTGACCCCGGTGGACGCCGGCGCCTCTCCCGGCGGCTCCTCGGCGGTCAGGACGGCCACCGACGGCGCCACCCAGCCCGTACAGCCCGCTCCCAAGACCGACACGGTCGGCGGGAACACCGGCGGGAACACAGCCGGGAACACAGTCGGGAGCACGGGCGGCAGCAGTATCACGAGCGGCGTGGCGGACGGCTCCACGAGTCAGTCCGTCCTGCACGACGTCGGCTCCGGCCTGAGCGGTGTGGCCAAGACGGCGCAGGCCGTGCAGCGGACGGTGGACGCGACGACGGTCGGACACTCGACCGGCGGCGGCCCGGAGTCGGCGGGTGCCGCGGGCGCCGAGCACGTGGTGCGGACGAACCTGGAGGCCCAGCCGGCCACCGGCACTCCGCACCAGGCGACCGCGCAGACGCCGAGCCCGACGTCGGCCGCCGACACCGGCGCCCGGGCACAGGACACGGGCGGCAGCGCGGCACCGGGCGTGGCGAAGGCGGTCGACGCCGGGGTGAAGCAGACGCAGAGCGCGCTGCGGACCGTCGGCGACAACCACGCCGTCACGTCGGACGCGGCCGTCCGCAACGCGACGCCCGAGGAGACTGTGTCCCCGGTGCGGTCCGTCGCGTCGGGGAAGCCGGAGGTCGTCCATCCGGCCGGTCCGGTGCGCGAGGCGTCGGCCGGGCAGATCGAGGGCGGTGCCCGTACGGGCACGTCGGAGGTGGCGGGAAGCACGGCTCCCAGGGCAGTGGCGGGGGAGCAGGGTGCCCGCGGCACGGCGGACGGCGGCGCCGCGGCGAAGGCGGTCGGCGCCCGGGCCAACCTCGGGGACACGGCCGTACGCCCGGAGGCGGACCAGGTGCAGCGCGCCTCCGCTGCCGCCGAGGGCACCCGCACGGCTCCGAACGCGGGCCGCGCACCGCTGAAGTCGGCCGCCGGTCTGGGCGGCCGGCAGGTCCGGCCCGCCGCAGACAGGGCGGCCACCGGGTCCACGGCGGACGACGGCGGCCACACGGCCGCGCTCGCCAGGCCGGCGGAGGACAGGACCGCGCCCGTGGAGGCGCCCGAGGGGATCTCGCCGGCCGACGGAACCGTGCACGGAGCATCGGCGAGGGCTGTGTCCGAGGCACGGTCCGCCACCACCTCCGAAGCGGCCGGGCCCGAGCGGCCGGCATCGGACCGCACGTCCGGTGACACGGACGTCACCGCCACCCGCGCGGAGCGACAGCGGGTCGCGGAGTTCAGGGAGACCGCACAGCGCCAGAAGGCGGCGGACAGCCGGACGACCACGGTCCGCGAGGAGGCCACCGAGCGGAGCGCCGGCGCGAGCCGTGACGATGCGGTGTCCGGGTCCGCCGACGACATGTCCCGCTCCGCCGCGGCGAGGTCCGCCGAGGCGACGGAAGCGACCGACGCGTCCGGGGCGGGGGAGAAGTCACCGGGGCAGCTCAGGGACCAGAGCCCGGCGGACCGGGCGACGAACCACGAGCCGGCCGTCGCCGGCACGGAGGCCCGCACGGAGGCCCGCACGGCGGTCGCCAAGTCCGAGCACGAGGACGGAGCCGGGACCGGCACCGAGGAGCAGCCCGGGCACGAGCAGCCTGCCTACGCCTACCGGCACGACATGTCGGACGCGAAGAACGCCGCGTACGAGGAGGCCAAGGGCCGGCAGAACGAGACCTACGAGTCCAGGCTGGCGGACGAGGCGGAGCGGGCCGGCCGGCGGCTGGAACACAACCGGCGCCTGTGGAACGCCTTCGAGGACGTCCGCGACGATCTGGCCCACGAATACCCCGCGGTCAGGTCCGAGCCGGTCGGCGACATCGAGGCCGTCGTCAGAGGCGAGGGTGTCCCGGACCGCTATGCCGAGGGGATGTCCGACGCGTACCACAAGGCGGTGGACGAACACCGGCAGTACCTGGAGGAGCACCCGGAGAAGCGGGCCGACGAACTCCGGGTGGGGACCGACGCCGAGACCGGCGCCGTCACGCACTCCCCGCTGCAGGCCAAGCTGGCGAAGGCGCTGGAGTCCGTCCTGGACGACGGCTACCGGGGTCCGTCGCCCGCCGAGCTCGTCGAGGCGATCCGGCGGTCGTCGGACGAGAACTTCGGGCCGAAGGACTGGGCCCGGAAGATCGGCGTTCCGGAAGACCTCGTCTCCACCGTGGCCGGCGCCTTCCAGGAGGCCCGCTTCGAGCACTCGCGCGCGGGCGGGACCGATCTCCACACCCACGCGTTCGAGGAGACGTTGGCCGCCAGGCTGGAGGACCACCTCGGCAACCTGGAACACCACCTGCCGACAAGGTCCTTGGCCGACCGGATGATCCGTGAGGAGAACCGGTTCCAGGGCGGTCAGCCGCGGCCCTGGCGGGAGGAGGTCAAGCAGCGGCTCGAAACCCGGATCGAGGGCATCGGCGACGCCGTCGAGCGGGGCGACCTCACCGCCCGGCAGGGCGAGGCCGCGATCCAGAGCCTGTACGAGGGACTGCCCCAGGAGTTCGCCCTGGAGGCTGCCCTCCGCCAGCTGCGCAGTGCGGCGGCGGACGCCTTCGACCGCGCCCTGACCCACCCGGACCGTCCCGGCGAGAACCTGTTCACCTCCGAGGCCCTCTTCGACCGGCGGCCGTTCTCGCCGAAGGACGAGGCGGCCTTCAGGACCGACTTCCTGAACGAGTTCACCACCGACCTGCACGGCATCACCCGCCAGTTGGACCTGGACGGGAACCTGGTGCACCGGGACTTCCTGCCGGACCTGTTCCAGGGCGCGCAGGCGCGCTTCGACGCCCTGACACGCGGCCTGGAGACTCGGCTGACGCTCGCAGAGGACGCCACGCGCACCTTCGACTCCATGGCCGACGCCAGATCCCTGGACCGGTCCTCCGACGACATGGGCACGGTGCGCAAGGACTTCCTCGACGAGTACGCCGAGGCCACCGGCACACTCGCCGACGGCCGCCCGCTGCGCGAACTGACCAGGGACGAGTACGCGGACGCGGCCCCCCGGTTCAACCGCGCCGTGCAGGAACTGCATGACCGCTGGGCGGCCAGGCTCGACGCGAAGGCCGCCGAACGCGACCTGCGCGAGCAGGCCGCCGAGGTGCGCGACAACCGGTACGTCGCCTCCCGCGAGGTCGCCGACAAGATGCTCGCGGACCACACCAAGGCCTTCGACGAGGAAGTCACCGGGATCCTCGACTCCCGCGAACCGGCCGACCTGTCCGCCGACGACTGGGCCGCGTACACGGCCGACCTGAGCGAGGCCCACCTGCGGCTGACGGAGCAGCTGGCCGCCCGGCACGACCTGCACTCCGGCCTGGAGAAGACGCTGGCACAGGCGGACGACTACCTCTACGCGGTCGTCGGATCCCGGAAGGAAGCCGAACTGGGCTCGCAGGCCAAGCGCGTCCAGGACGACATGCACAGGACGCTCACCGACGCCTACCGCGAACAGGTCGGGATGCCCGAGAGGGGCCAGTGGTCCGGCGAGGAACTGAGCGCCAGGGAAGCGGAGTTCCACGACACGGTCCTCGATCCCTACGTCCGGTCCCTCAGCGACCGCCTGGCCTACGAGGGCGCCTTCGACACCGCCCTCGCCGAAGGGGGCCGCCGGTTCAACGACTTGTCGAGCAAGGTCGACGAGGCCACCGGAGCGGTCACCGGACGCTACGCGCTGAACGGCTACGACCTGGGCCGCGTGGCCGACGACTTCAGGAACGACGCCGCGCGGACCCACCAGGAGATCTTCGGCCCCGCCGACCGCGACGTGGAAGCCGCCCTCGGCACGGAGCGGGCCGACGGCGACGTCTTCGGCACGGCCCGCAGCCAGGCGTGGCGCGACCTCGTGAACGAGGTGGAGGGCCCCCGGCAGCGTGCCGAGCAGGACGCGTGGCGGGCCCAACTGCGCCAGATGTTCTCCTCCTTCGAGGCGGACGCCGGCGTGCGCGGACAGGTCGAGACGCACGCGTCGGCCCTTGGCTCCGACAGCGTCCGCCAGACCTTCCGGGAGGACAGCCGGCAGGTCCTGGACTCCTTCAGGCAGGAGCTGACGGCGGCCCGGACGACGGACGACCTCAGCACAGCGGTGCGCACGGCGCAGGAGAAGATCCAGTCCCTGTACGACGAGGCGGCGCAGGCCGACGCGGAGTTCCGCCGGCCGCGGGAAACCCCCTCGTGGAAGCTCGACTTCACCCGGCTGACGATCGACCGGACCCCGCTCGGGGAATCCGGCCGACAGCACGGACAAGCCGGCGCGACGGCCTCCCGGGACACCGGGGCCCCCGACGAACGGGCGCAGGCCGTGTCGATGGCCGCACAGGGTCCGGTCGGTGCGCTGGCCGGCCTGCGAGCCGGAGTGGAGCTCCGCGAGCAGCCGTACCAGCAGTTCGAACAGCGGCTCGCCGACAACCCGGCGCTGCGGGACACCATCCCGTACGCGGAGCAGGCGCAGGTCCGGGAGTGGTACGCCGACCGGTGGACGCAAGGGGCACAGGAGCCGGACGCCGTCGGCCACGACGAGCCGAACACCGCGCTGGACACCGAGCTGACGCAGAAGCTGGCGCAGGCATACAGCCAGGCGAAGGCCACGGCACAGGCGCACGAGGTCTTCGACCGTGAGATCGCCCTGTCGTGGAAGCTGCGCTCGACATACGCGTCCTTCGGCGCCTCGTCCGTGGCCCGCTCGATCCGGGACGACTTCGGCCGGGCGATGACCGATGCCGCCGCCACCGCCGCCGGTGAGGAGGGGGTGGCCGCGCGGCTGACGGAGGAGTTCCGGCAGCGGTACACGCAGGCGTACGAGGGCTGGCGGGCCGAGCAGCGGGCGCACGAGTCGTTCGAGAAGGCGCTCGTTCTTCCCGAGGGGGTCGACCTGACGCGCGGGCGCCCGTCGTGGGCCCAGGAGCAGCGCGCCTGGTACGACGGCGGGCTGCGGGAGCTGCGCGGGCTGTACACGAAGGAGTGGCTGGCCGCCGGCGAGGGCCGGCCCGGCGCGGACACGGCGAGCCGCCTGGAGACGGGGGTCCGCCGGGCGGCGTCGATCCTGCTGGCCCGCGCCGAGTCCCTGGGCGGGCCGGTCCGGCAGGCCGCCGAGCTGGCCCGGGCGCGGGGCGCGGAGTCTGGCTGGTCCCGCGAGCTGACCCGCCGGCACAGCACCGAACAGGGGGCGCTCGTCCAGGACTTCGTCGCCTACCTGGGGCAACTGCGGCCGGGCGACCGAGCCCCGGCCATGGCCGACCTCGCCGCCGGGCTCGACGCGCTGCGGGACGCGGCCCGGGTCCGTCATCTCGCCGACCAGGACCTGGCCGGCGCGCTGTCCGCCGTACGGCTCGCGCCCGTGACCGTGACCTCGGACGCCGTGGCAGGCTGGGCCCGCCGGGAGATCGACCGCATCCGCGCGGAACACGTCCGGGCGTTCGAGGCCGAGTACGCGGAGAACGACGAGGTCGCGGCGGTGCCGGTGCCGGCGGAGCCGGAGCACGGACAGGGGCGCAAGCGGTTCGCCGACGGGCTGTCGGCCGCCGACCTCTCCCTGGTCAAGGCCGGTGTGAACAAGGAGCTGGCGCGGCAGAACTGGCGCCGGGGTCCCGTGACGAACGAGGACGTGGCGAGGGTGTTCGCCGCGCTGCCGTCGTACTGGAAGACGGACCTGAAGTCGATCGTGGAGGTGACCGCCGGCGCGGTCGTCAAAATGGCGCTGGCCGGGACGGACGACATCAGGGACATCAAGCTGGGCAGGGGACCCGGCGGCGCCCCCAACCTGGACGCCGTCATCCCCCGGAGCCGGACCCGGGCCGGGCGGCAGGCCCAGCCCCAAGAGCCGGGCCAGGGCCAGGACCCGGGCGGGATCCCGCAGATCGTCGCCGCCCCGCCCGCCGACGAGCCGGCCCCCCTGACCCAGCAGCCCAGGGTTCCCGGCGCCCGGATCGACGAGGAACTGGCACTGCACCGGCCGGCCCGGCTGGACCACGACCTGCTGCCGCCGCCCGTCCACCAGGGCCCCCGCCGGTTCGAGGACGGCAGCAGGATGCCGGACCACCTCAACCTCCTGACGTTCATGGCCGGGGGCGAACCGGACGTGCTCGTCGACCCGGACCGCAGGGCCGTGCTCGACGACTCCGTCGCCTACGGGCAGAGCGAGGTGACGCTGCGCGGCACCGGCCAGGTCGTGGCGGAGATGGAGCGGCTGCTCGGACAGGACCCGACGACCCGGCCGCAGGAGCCGCGACCGAGCGGACGGCGGCAGCGTCCCGGCGGCGCCGACGACCTGCTCGGCCGGGTGCGGCAGGCCCTGGGGAGCGCGCCGCGGACCTTCGCGGGCGAAGGGCGCGACTTCGTCTACCGCACTGCCGAGGGACGGATCCGCACGCTCCGCGTCAGGACCCGCAACTACGGGGAGTGGGAGCGGTTCGACGACGGTTCGGGGAAGCAGAACAAGGTCGACAACCTGAACCGCAGCCAGGCCACCACCGGGGCCGGCAAGACGGTCGCCACCACCCGGCAGCTGGCCCCGGGCGTGCCGCTGGGGCCGCCGAGCGGGGTGTTCGCCGGGTTCGGGCGGGTCTCCGCCCGGTTCGGATACTCCAGGGCCTTCGACTACCTGATGAGTGAACAGGTGGTCAGCCAGAGCGAGAACCGCTCGGGCGGCGGCTCCCATCAGCATCTCGACGACGTGCACTACGAGTTGACGGTCATCGACGGGCCGCCGCGGGCCGCGCGCAAGGGCGTCCTCGGCACTGCCTGGCGGCGCAGGCCCGCCGAGGAACACCGCGCCGACCAGGTCTTCGGCTTCGGCGTGCGCGACGGTCTCGGAGTGCGGCTGCCGGACAGCCTGACGGATCAGTCGGAGCCGGGCCGGACGCCGAGGGAGATGGACCTCGGTGCGGAGTCCGACTACCGGCTGGTGTACACCGAGGACTTCGGCCCGCTCCGGGAGATCCGGGACTGGGCGGCGGACAGGATCGGTGCCGAGCCCGCCAGTTCCGCCTACCAGGAACTCGACGGTCTCTTCTCCTCCGACAGCTTCCAGCAGCTGGCCGGGCGGCTGACCCACTCCCGGGTGACGAGTGTGCCGCTGCAGGCGGACGACAGGAAGCGCACCCCGCTCGGTGCGTTCGTGATCGAGCGGCTGGTCCCCGGACGGGCGCGGTTCGTCACCGAGACGGACCTGCAGGAGCTGCGTGAGACCGGCCAGTTGACGGTGCGCAACGAGCGCAAGGAGACCAAGTCCCTCAACCAGGACTTCGCCGTCGTCACGGGTCCGACCTTCAACCTGCCCAGCCTGTTCGGCCTGACCGACGCGGTGAAACTGCGCCTCCAGCTCGGGCCGAGCGGACGTTACGGCCACTCCTCGGGGCGCGCGCAGGTGACGGGCGGTTCGGGCGCGGTCAAGGCGGTCGGGCAGGTGAAGGACAGCACCACCGCCCTGTACGTCGTCGAGAAGTTCGTCTACGTGCGCAAGACCGGGGACGCGCAGCCGACGCGGTTCGTCACCTGGAGCCTGGACCGGATGACGCAGACCGAGGCGCGCCGGCTGGCAGGCTGGGACGACGGCACGACCCTGCCGGCGCGGCACGGCGGGGAGCCGTACGCCCCGGCGTACCTCACCCCGGACCACCCGCCCACCCTCGGCATGAGCAGGGTGGAACAGTTCACCTTCGCCGACGGCCGCTACAGCGGCACACCTGCCCCGGCCGCCCCGGCGGTGGAGGGCGCCGACGGCATCGAACTCACCGACACGGACACCGGACCCGCGCGGACCGTACTCGACACCCTCATCGACCAGGTGCTGGAGGTGGTCGCCCAGAAGTACCCGGGGATGGTCGCCCCGCCGGCCGAGCTCGGCGATCCGTCCGCGTGGCGCAACGCCGCGCACTACCAGATGGTCCTGTCCAACACCCTGACCGTCATCAACGCGCTGTCCCACCACAGCATGGCCGGGAACCTGGAGGCGCTGACCACGACCGGCATCCGGGTCGGTCTGGTGGACCCCGGCCGCGCCACCCGCGGCTACCGGTACATCTGGCTGGACGCCGAACTGACCGACCGCCGCTACGAGGGCACCCAGAACGACCTCAAGATGCGGTTCAGCGCCCCGGGCGCCACCTCCGTCGCCGGGCAGCAGAGCATGGCGCAGAGCGCGGGCGGCGGCTTCGAGTTCCTGGCATCGGTGCGCGACAAGGCCGTCGACAACGTCAACGCGCCGCTGCACGCCGGTACCGCGCAGCTGGGTTACCAGGCGGAGAGCAAGACGCAGCACGCCATCGGCTACGGCCCGAGCGCGACGTTCGAGCCGATGGCGATCAGCACCAAGCCGTCCCACCTGTACAGCTACGGCCTCACGCTCACCGCGAGCACCGGTGGCTACTGGCGCTTCCGCAGCCTCTTCCGGGGCATCGCCTCGCTCGGCATCCTGGGCACCCAGCCCTTCGTCTTCAGCCAGGGCAAGACCGAGATCCTCGGGGACACCGCGGCCGACCCCGCCACCCGGGGCCGGGTCCTGCTGAGCGTCCCCTCCGAGCACATGCCGGCGCGGGACCCGCACACGGCCGGCGCCGTCAACCCGTACGCGGGCACGGACGCCGACCGCGTCACGCGCGAGCCCATGACCGACGCCCAGGCCAAGGCGCTGGCGGCGGGCTCCCTGGCGGCCGTCGACACCGGACGCCAGGCGGGTCCGCTCGGCGAGCACGCCCACCACACGGTGTCCGTGCTGGGCCTGGGCGGTGAGCCCGGCATCGTGGACAGGGTCCTCAAGAAGGCGTCGGGCGGGCTGTGGCACCTCACCGAGGCGGGCGCGCCCGCGCACGACGCGGCGGTGCGCCCGGAGCGGGCACAGTTCCTGACGGCGGACTTCGACCAGAGCTCCGGCCCGCTGGGCTCGCGCACCACCGGGCTGTTCGGCAAGGGCCCCTACCTGGACTACCTGGGGACCGTGGTGCACCGGGTGCGGGTGAGCGCGCTGCGGGCCCTGGGCCGGCCGGTTCCGCTGAAGGTCGAGCTGACCGTCGGCGGCAGCACCCAGGCGTCGGGGTCCCAGACCAAGTCCTTCACCCATTCCTTCGGCGGCACCCTGGTCTACAACCACTCCCACACGGCCGGCCCGGGGATCACCGGCGGCTACGGACTGGTGATGCGCCCGTGGTGGAGCTCCCGGGGGAAGGCGGTCCAGGTCGCCCGGACCATCACCTCGGACATCAACCGGGTCGACGGCGGTCACCAGGTGCTGGTCGCCGGTGACGCCGAGCACGAGGTCGCGGCGTCCGTGCGCACCGCCGGTCTGCTGGCGCCGCTGTCGCGACTGCTGCCGGGCCGCACGCAGGGCTCGGCCGGGGAGCGCTGGCAGGTCCGCGGCGGCTGGCTCGGGCACATCCCCGAGCGCAGCGCCCACCTGCTCAAGGTCATCAAGGACGCGGCCGGGGCCGTACCGACGTACACGAACAGCCCCTGGAAGCAGCCGGAGTGGTTCCGGAACAACCTCTTCGCCACCTATCCGGTGAACTCGCTGGACACCACCCGGGTGCTGGACGACTTCGACCGCAGGACCCGTGACCTCGGGCTCGACGACTCCAGCCGGGAGGCCATCCGGCAGCTGGTCTCGGCCCGTGTCGTGCGGGCGCTGCGCCGGGAGATGACGGGCATCGGCACCTCGGCCCCGGCCAGGATCGGCGGCCCCGGCTGGAAGCGGATCAGGATCGGCACCCGGACGGTGCGGGTGCGGGCGCGGCTGGTCCCGGACCTCAACGGCCAGCAGTTCAGGGGGCTGTGGGCGGGCCTTGAGCTGGAGGACCACCGGCTGGCGGTCGAGACCGTCACCGAGGCGTTCGACGCGACGACCGGCCGCGACACGGGCGTACTGGTCACCGAGGGAGTGCACACCTCCGACCCCACCGTGCGTTCGGGCGGTCCCACCTACGCCGAGCTGGGCTCCAACCGGCAGGGTGTGTCCGGGTCCCGGGCAACCACCCGCACGAAGCTGTGGTCGTCCTACACCAACGAGCCGCACGCCGAGTTCAGCACCGGGTACCGGCTCGAACTCAGCATGGAGATCGAGGGCGACGGGGCCGAGTCGGGCCGCGGCAGCAGGCGGAAGGCCAAGAAGAAGCAGCAGGTCTTCACCGAGGGCGACGTCGGCAGGCTGACGGAACTGGTCCCCACCAGCCTGATGCGGCCGGACACCACGGCGACCACCGCCGCGGACGCCGCCCCCGACGCGCTGGCCCCGCCGGAGCCGACCGCCGGGCCGCCGAGCGTGACCGTACTGACCGGAGCCCAGGTCCCCACGACCCCCGAGCGGATCGACGCCTGGCGCGCCACCCGCCACCCCGACGGCACCACCAGGCCGTTCACCATGCCGGCCGAAGGATTCCAGGTCCGTACCGTGGTCGGCGCCGACCAGGTCCAGGCCGCGAACGTCATCGCGCTCGCCAAGGCGTACGACAACACCCTCGCCGGCATCCGGGGACCGCTGACCGGCGAGGCACTGGACCGGGCTCTGGACAGGGCGACGGCCAACGGCCTGACGGCACCGGGCACCGGCTCGGCACAGGCGCTGGAGGACGGCACCGGAAAGGGCGCGCTGTCCGCGTTCTTCCACGACAGCGCCGGCAGCCACGGCTACCAGGTCGCCGGGCTGACCGAGGACCTGTTCGCGGACCGGTCCGACGGCACGCTGGCCATGTACTCCAGGCCGGACCTGGCCGGCGCGGAGTTGCTGGCGGTGGCCGACGACGTCCGGATGGAGGCCGCCGACCGCTACACGGAGAGCGGTAACGTGACCGCCTCCCAGGGCGGTACCCAGGACTCGTCGCTCGGCGCGTTCCCGGCCCTCAAGACCGACATGGTCGGCGTGACCGGCCCCGGCGCGAGCGGCACGGGCACCGACACCATCGAGACCGACGGGCGGCTGGTCACCGAGGAACGGGTGAAGCAGGACCGGATCAAGCCGAAGGCGGCCCGCGCGTTCGCGTTCGCCGTCCCGGTCACCTGGCTGAGCGTCGCCGACGTCAACCGGCAGTTCAAGGACGGCTCGGTCGCCACCTGGCTCCGGGACCACCTGATGGGCCCCTTCGGCGGCACCAGGCCCGGCCCGCAGGCCGTCGAGTCCCGTAGCCATGCCGTCGCCTGGGTCCGCGAGGACGTCGCCCGCGACCTCGGGCTGATCACCGACGCCAACTTCCCCTCCCAGGTCGCCAAGGCCTGGGACCGGGTGAAGGACGCGGGCAAGGAGTGGGCCGACGCCGACGGGAAGTACTGGAAGCTCCGCCGGAGCCTCGCCGATCTGCAGGAGTCCGTCGACGCGGCCGTGGCCGCCCGGTCCGTCGCCCGCCGCGACCGCGACGCGCTCCACGCCGCCGCACGGCCGGAGCACATCGCCGTCCACGACGAACTCGTCGCCACGATCACGGCCGCCGAAACGCGGGCCGCGGAACGGCGCGACGGCCCCCCGTCCGAACAGCTCGCCCGGGCCCGGACCACGGCCGAGAACGCCCGGGCGACGGTCGAGGCGCTCGACGCCGAGCGGGATGCGCTGAGCGCGGCGGAGCCCGAGCACGACGGCTGGGCCGACCTCGTCCACGACCAGCTCCGCACACTCGACGAGCGGATCGACCTGGCGCGCCGGGCCCGACGCGGCGCCGAGGAGCGGCTCGCCGCAGTCGAGCGGGAGGAACTCGAGAACCGGCAGGCCGAACTGGACCGGACCGTCAGGGAGGCCAGGCAGACGGCCGGCGCCCGGCGGGCCGTCGTGGACCGGCCGGTGCGGGCCGCCGAGGAGAACATACGCACCGCGGCCCGGGCCGTCCGGACGGCGCAGGAGGCCCTGGACATCCGGGTCCGCGAGGTGAGCGAGCAGCAGACCGCCGCCGAGACCGCGGCCGCCGCCTTTCACCAGGTACGGGCCGAGACCGACCGGCTGACCCGCTGGCACCGGCTGCCCGACGACCCGCGCACCGCGGCCGACCCGAACGCGGCCCGGACCCGGGCCGGGGTGCCCGAACCGGAACTGGCCCCCGCCGCCGCCACCGCGGAGAAGCCCAAGGCCGCCCCGCGCCCCGGCTACGCCGACGCCGTCACCCTCGACGGCTCGCCCGCGCTGATCGCCCCCGAGGGCGGCACCGTCCACCGGCTGGTCGACGTCCCCGAGGACGGCAGGTCGTTCTTCCACGCGCTCGGCGAGAGCCTGGGCCGGGAGTCGGCCGGTGACGCGGACACCCTGAGGCGGGAGTTCGCCGACCGGCTGGCCGCGCTGCCGGACGACTCACCGCTGCTCGCGTACGTCACCCCGGACACCAAGGACACCTTCACCGACGACGAGTTGCGCGCCGCCGGAGTCGACCTCGGCACCGACACCCCGCAACGGCGCGAGTTCGACGCCCTGGGCGTACTCCCGCACTCCGCAGGACCGCAGGCCACCCCCGACCAGCGCCACCGGCCGCTCACCGCCGCCCAGCGCCGCGCCATCGCCGTGGCCCAGCTGCGCCGTCCGGCCGCCGCCGACGCGGCCGACGAGACCGGCTGGGACCACAGCGCCGCCGACGTCCTCGCGTCGCTCGCCGCCCAGCGGTTCGGCGTCGTCGTCCGGGTCGTCGCAGCCGACGGCACCTTCCAGGACTACGGACCGGACCCCGACGTCCCGGCCGCGGCCGATGCCGAAAGGGTGGTGCTGCATCTCACGGACCGGCATTTCCGCGCCGTCGACCGGACGCCGACGGGAGGCACCGCCGGAAAGGCCGCGCCGCCCGCGACGGCGGAGACCACGCCGACCGGGCCCTCGGGCGACCTGCCCGCCCACGCGACCCGCCCCTGGACCTGGGAGGGCCTGGACGGCACGGCGGCCACGGACCGCTCCCGGTTCGACGCGGCGACCCGCCCCGGCCACCTGATCGCCCCCGACGGTCGGGTCTCCGACCTGGTGGAGGCCACCGGTGACGGGAACCGCTTCTACGCGGCCGTGGCGACCGCGCTGACGGCCGTCCGGAACCAGCCGGCCGCCGCCGTGGCCGCCGTGACCGTCCCCGGGGCGGCCCAGGCGGTGCCCGCCACCGCCCGGCTCGCCTCCCGGGCGACGTTCCGGCCGGGGGAGCTGACGGACGCCGGGCTGACGCTCACCCCGGAGCAGACCGGGGAGTTCGAGCGGAGCGGCGGCCGGCTGCCCGCGTCCCTGACGCTCACCCGACCGCAGGAAGAGGCGCTGATCCGGGCGCAGTTGACCGCGGCCCGGCGCTGGGACCGCGCGACGGCCCTGCTGGCCGCCGAGCTGACCGCCGAGGCCAACGGGATCCGACTGACCCTCGTCCACGAGGACGGCACGGTCCACGCCTTCGGCGCGGCGGCTACCGGCGCCGACACCACGGTGACGGTGTACGAGCGCGGGGACGAGTACCTCGCGGCCGTCCCGGCCACCCCGCTCGACGCGCCCCAGACTGCGAGTACCGCTCACGATGGCGGCGCTGCCCGGGCCGAGGGTGCGGCTCAGGTCGAAGATGCTGCCCAGGGTGAGGGTGCCGGCCTGGTCGTCGGCGTCGGCGGTGGGAAGGGCAAGCAGCGGGCGACGGACGAGGGGGAGAACCCGGCCGCGGCGACCGCCCGGCGCGTGGATGTGCCGACCGCCGTGGCGGACCACGAGGCGGCCGTGGCGGAGGCGCAGAACGAGCGCGTGTCCGCCGCCGCGGAAGTGGGGCGGCTGAACGCCCTGCTCCGCCGGGCGGAACAGACGTGGCAGGCCGGTGCCGGTCCGTCCGGCACGCGTGACCCGCGGGTGGCACCGCAACAGCGCCTGGACGAGGCGATGGCCCGGTTCGAGGCGGCCGAGCACCGGCTGACCGAACTCCGGGAGGGCGCCGGGCAGATCCTCGGCGGCCTCGCGCCCAGCCTTCCGGCCGTGCGCGACACGGAGGTGTCCGGATCCGCCGACGATCCGACGAACGCACTGCTCGCACGGGCGTGGCGTGACCTCGCCGCGGCCCGCCGGGAACTGGCCACCGCGGAGGGCCTGTTCGAGGAGCTGACCGCCGGTCCGGAAGGGGACTCGGAGGGCCGGAGCCAGGCGGCGCGGGACTTCGACTCCCCGGAGCGCGTCGAGAACGGCCCGGCGTCGCCGTACGCGGAAAGCCTGCCCGAGCGCCCGCGGGCGCTGAGCATGGACATCACGGATCTGGCACCCTCGCGAGAGGTCGCGCCGCCGGCCGGGTCGCAGGCCGCCCCCGCGGCGTCGCATCCGGCACTGGCCCAGCCGCTGAACCCCAATCCGCCGCTGAACGGATACCTGTACCACGGGTCGAGCGCTCCGCCGGAGAACGTCTTCCGCGAGGGACTGAACTCCGCCGCCCGGCAGGAGGGGGGCGTTCCGCACTACGACATCACGCAGCACATCCACAACGCCCGGGGCAGCGGGTTCGTCTCCACGACGGCGAACCAGAACGTGGCCCTGCAGTTCATCCGTCCCAGCGGCGACACGACGCGGGTCGGCAAGAACACGTACATGAAGCGGGAGGGATACATCTACGTGGTGGACCCCGGCGACGCGCCGCTGATCCACCTGCATTCGCAGAACCTGCCGGAGAACCTCGCGCGCTTCCGTTACCAGGAGGAATGGGCGGCACTCGACAGCGTCCCGCCCGAGCGGATCAAGGGCGTGATCCGGGTCTCCGGCTACTACAACCCCGTCCCGGACGGCAGGGGCGGCATCACCATCGAGCCCGCCACGGGGTCGAGCCTCACCATGCCGTTCACACCCAACCCGGGCTTCGCGGAACCCACCGCTTCCACACCGCTCACGCATCTGGACCCCGACACGGGCGCGGCCGACGCGCCGTCCCTGCACCACGAGTCGGGCGACCTGGGCCTGGCACACCCCGAACGGGTCACCCACACCCCCGCCGGACGCCCGGACAACGCCCTGCACCACACCCCGGCCGGTACCCGAGCCGCCGCCGATCCGGCCGACGGCACCGAAGAGACCGCGTCACCAGAACCCTGGACCAGGGGAAAGGTCACCTTCGAGGAGGGCTCCAAGGCGATCGACCCCGTCCAGCGCGGTCGACTCACCACGCTCGCCCGCAAGGTGGCCGAGGTGGGCCTGCGCGACGTACGGGCGGGCCTGCCGGCTCCCTGGATCACCGTCACCGGGCACGGCAACGGCTCGTGGCTCACGCCGACCCGCGACGACCGGGGCGCCGCACGGACGGGCCAGGAGCGTGCGGACGCCGTCGCCGACGCGTTGCGGACCGAGATCTGGAACGCCCTGTACCTGCTCCAGCAGAACGACCTGCCCACCACCACGCACGTCGACGCCGGCGCCTTCACAGTCCGCGCCGTCAGCGGAGGACGGACGATCTCCTCCGACGGCGCGTCCGAGGGCGCCGAGCTGCGCACCCTGCGGCGGGTGGCGGACGTCGAGATAGAGCCGGCGCCCCGCTCGGCGGCCGTCGAACTGCTCGACGGACTGCGCTCGGCCGGCCCCGATCCCGCGCTGCGCGAGGCGCCGTTCAACCCGGATCCGTTCGCCCGCCGGATCCTGCACCTGGGCGAGCAGCAGCAGGTGCGCGACCACCATCGCCAGGAGCTGTACGCGCTGGTGGACGAGGCGATCGCGGCCGGCCGGGCGACGAGCGTGGCAGCGCTCGGCGCGTACCACCTCTGGCGGCACGGGGCGCTGTCCGCCGCGACCCGGATCACCGGTCCGGACGGCAGGGCCCTGGGCCGCAACTGGACCGGCGCCCAGATCACGGACCTGGCCACGAAGTCCTACTTCCTGGTGCGTGAGGGCCGTTTCGTGGACAGTCCGGCGGCGCTGTGGCAGCAGCCGGGCACCGGCGACACCCGCCCCTACGTCGTCGCGGCCAAGGGCGGTCACGACCATGTCGTGGTGCCGTTGGCGAACGGTTCCGAACCGCGCGTGCCGCTGGACGAGTTCGCCGAGCTGCTGGCCATGGACACCGACCTGGCCGGACTCGACGCCGGGCTCCCCGTCGTACTCGCCGTCCCGCACGCCGGTGCCCGCAGTCCGCGGCTGCCGCGCACCGCCGCCGCCCGGACCGGCAGGACCGTGTGGGCGTACAGCGGCCAGACCGAGCTCTACGACGACCCGAAGTCGCAGCGGACCCGGATCGTGGTGGCCGACCGCAGGGCGGCGGGGGAGCCGCTGGGCAGCTGGTTCGCCAGCGGGCCGGACCTCCTCCCGCTCGACGCCTCGGCGGCCGGGGCCGAGGACCGGTTCCTGCGCACGATCGACGGGACGCTCGTCCCGGACGACGACATCATGACCCACACCCTCGCCGCGGACGGGCGCGCCTACGGCCGCGCCGTACTCGGCAAGGACGACATCGTCCGGCGGGAGGCGTACTTCGACTCCCTGCCCGCGATGAACGAGTACGTGCACATCGATCCGGTCAGCGGGCAGCTCCAGGGCGCCGCGCAGAGCGTGCCCTGGTCCGGCCGGGAGGCGTACTTCTTCAACCTGCACGGGCATCCCGGCGAGTTCGAGATCAGCAGGGCGGACGGCACCCTCAAGACCGCCCGCGGTGACCAGGTCGGCGGCTATCTGCGGCGCAGCCCGAGTTTCCGCCGGCTTCCCGCCGACGGCGTCGTGGTGCTCATGTCCTGCTGGGTCGGCGCCGCCGCGAACGGCCACGCCTTCGTCAACACGGCCGGCCGCGCCCCCTTCGTCGCCGATCCGCTGACGACCCTGTCCGAGGCCCAGCAGGTCGCCAACCACACCGACCGCACCGTGTTCGCGGTCGACCGGGTCCACTACCTCACCTACGAGCAGGGGACGAAACGCCAGGGTATCGCCACCACCGCCGAGGGCGGGCGGCGCCAGTGGCTGGAGCTGCGGCCCGAGCCGACGGGCGCGGCACTCGACGACCTGGCCCGTACGGCGAGCCTGCACACGGCCGACGGTCCGGCTCCGGATGAGGCCCGGGAGTCGACCCTCCGTCTGGTGCGGGCGCTGCGCCAGGTGTTCGGTGCCGCGGTCGAGGACGACAAGGACGACGCCCACGGGGAGTACCAGCGGCTGGTGCGCGGTATCGGCGCGCTGGAGTCGATGCGCCGCAACGACGCGCGGCTGCGGGACGCCGGGCCGTTCACGATGGACCTGCTGGAGCGTGCCGCCCGTGCCCACCTGGGCCGGTCAGCGGGCTCGGCCCTGGACTCGACGCACATCCTCGCCGTACTGGAGGCGGCCGGGACCCACCCCGCCGGGACCGCGCTGCGTGACTTCGTCCGACTTCCCTCGGTGGACAAGGCCCTCGGGCTGCTGGCGCAGGGCGATGCCGACCGGCGGGCCGCCGAGGTCCTGGACCTGGAGCCGGCCGATACGGTCACGGCCGCCCACCGGCAGCGGCTGCTCTGGGCGACGGTCAAGGCCGTCGAGGGCCTGGACGGCGCCGCCGACGTGGACGCCCTGGCGGCCAAGGTCCTGCACCTGGGCGCCACCGCCCGGCCCGTGGACGACGCGTTGCGCGAGGAACTCCTCCGGACGCTGGCCGGGGCCGCCGCGGCAGGCCGTGACGTGCACAACCCGACGGCGGTCGCCACCCACCACCTGCGCCGCAACGGCGCCCTGTCCAAGGACACGCTGCTCCGCGCGGGCAACGGCCGGGTGATCGGCCGCAACTGGACCGGCCGGCCGATGACCGACCCGGTACTCAGGGACCGGTACATCGCGGTGGACCCGGCCGTCGGCAAGGCCGGTGCCGCGGTCCGCCCGGTGCCGTGGCGTGCCTCCGTAACCGCCGCCGGCACGAAGGCATCCGGCTTCCTGGTGCTGGCCGAGGGCGGTCGCGCCCACGTCGACATGCCCTGGCCCGACGGCTCCCGGCGCCCCGTGCCGGCCGACGAGATCGCCGAACTGCTCGCCAGCGACGACGAGTTGAGCTCCCGCCCGCAGACGGAGCCGATCGTGCCGGTCCTGCTGCGCACCGGGCGGAGCCGCCCCCTCATGAGGGCCCTGTCGGACCGGGCGGCGACGGGCAGGACCGCCTACATGCCCGCGGCGCACGTAGACCTGTTCCACGACACCGCGGCCAAGGAGTACTACCTGGTCGTGGACGAACCGGCTCAGGGGACGAGCGCCACGACCGGCTGGGCCCGCACCGAGCCGCCGGCCCTGACGTCACCCGGTACGGCGTCGGCCACCGTGACCGTAACCAACTCGATGCCTGCGCAGGAGGCTGCCGACGCGGCCGAGACGATCGACGCGGCTGACGCGGCTGATGCGACGGATGCGACGGAGGTGCTCACCGCGGCCCCCGCACCGCCCACGCCGCGGGTCGCGTCGGCATCCGCCGGTACCGCCGCTGCCGCCACCGTCGGCGCGACCACGGCCCCGGCGTCCTGGACCACGGCGAAGGTCACCTTCGAGGAGGGCTCCAAGGACATCGACCCGGTGCAGCGCGCCGGTCTGGCCGCTCTCGCCCGGAAGATCGCGGAAGCGGGCCTGCGGGACATCCGGGAAGGGTTCCTGGAACCCCTGATCACCATCACCGGGCACGGCAACGGTTCGTGGCTCAAACTGGCGAGCACGGACCGGGGCGCCGAACAGACGGGCCGGCAGCGTGCCGACGCCGTCGCCGACGCGCTGCGGACCGAGATCGGCAATGCCCTGACCCTGCTCCAGCAGAACGATCCGCCCACCGCCGTACGCGTCGACGTCGACGGCTTCGGGATCGACCGATTCAGCGAGGGGCGCAAGACCGCCACCGGCGGCCCGGCCGACGGCTCGGACCTGCGGGCCCTGCGGCGGCAGGTGGAGATCGAGATCGACCTGGCGGACCGCTCGCCCGCCGTCGAACTGCTGAACAAGCTGCGCCTGGCCGATCCCGAGGCCGGTCTCCACGAGGGAGCCTTCGACCGGGATGCGCTCGCCCGCCGGATCCTGCACATCGGCGCGTACGGGCCGGTACGGGACACCCATCGCAGCGCGTTGTACTCGCTGGTGGAGGACGCGATGGCGGCCGGCCGGGCGACGAGCCTGGACGCGCTCGGCGCGTTCGACCTCTGGCGGCGCGGGGCACTGTCCGCGGCCACCGGGATCACCGCTCCGGACGGCAGGGCGCTGGGCCGCAACTGGTCGGACAGCCAGGTCGACGACCTGATCACCGCGACCTACGACCAGGTGAGCGACAAGGGCGAGCAGACTCCCGCGGCGGCGTGGGACCAGCAGGGTCCCGGTGACCACCGCCCCTATGTCATCGCCGCGCAGGGCAACCACGATCATGTCGACATACGGCTGCCGGACCGTTCCCTGCCGCGGGTGCCACTGGGGGAGTTCGCCGAACTGCTGGCCATGGACCAGGAACTGGCCGGTCTCGACGGTCACCTGCCGGTCGTCCTCGTGGTTCCGCACGCGGGTGCCCGGAGTCCGCGTCTGCCGCGCGTCGCCGCCGCCCGGAGCGGCAGGACCGTGTGGGCGCACAGCGGCAATGTGTCGCTGTACAACGACGCGGTGAAGCAGGAGACCCGGATCAGGGTGACCGACCGCAGGCTCCGCGGGGAACCGCTGGGCACCTGGTTCGCCAGCGAGCCGGACTATCCGGGGCTCACGGCCCTCACGCCCGGGGCGTCGAGCCGCTCCGTACGCCTGCTCGACGGGACCCTCCTTCCTGACGACGAGATCATGAGCTACACCCTCGCCGCCGACGGACGCCCGTACGGCCGCGCCATCTTCAACAAGGTCGACCAGTCCCACCGCGAGCCGTACTTCGACCTCGTGCCGACGCTGGACGAGTACGTGCACCTCGATCCCGTCACCGAGAACGTGTACGGCGACGCGGAGCGCGTTCCCTGGGCCGGGCGCACGGCGTACTTCTTCCAACTGCACGGAAGCCCCGGGTCGTTCGGCATCGTGACGACGGGCAGGACCAACGTGTCGGCACGCGGCGACCAGGTCGGCGAGTACCTGCAACGGCGTCCGAGCCTCCAGCGGCTCGCCGCCGACGGCGTCGTCGTCCTCATGTCGTGCTGGGTCGGCGCGCCGGCGGACAGCAAACCGCATGTGACCGACGCCAGTCCCGCTCCC
This sequence comes from Streptomyces sp. NPDC048291, assembly GCF_043201715.1. Classification (NCBI taxonomy): domain Bacteria; kingdom Bacillati; phylum Actinomycetota; class Actinomycetes; order Kitasatosporales; family Streptomycetaceae; genus Streptomyces; species Streptomyces sp. NPDC048291. Next base: position 172,433 of record NZ_JBICZC010000018.1, on the reverse strand, counting down.
TTCGTCGCCGATCCGCTGGCGACCGTCTCCGAGGCCCAGCAGGTGGCCAACCACACCGACCGCACCGTGTTCGCCGTCGACCGGATCTTCTACTTCACACGCGAGAAGAACGTGCGGCGGCAAGGAGTCGCCGCGACCGCCGAGGGGCAGCGGCGCAAGTGGCTGGAGCTGCGGCCGGAGCCGGCGGGGGAGGTACTGGACGACCTGGCCCGGGCCGCGGGCCTGCACACCGCTCAGGGTCCGGCTCCCGAGGAGCTCAGGGTCGCCACGCTGCGGCTGGTGCGGGCCCTGCGGCAGACGTTCGGTGCCGCGGTCGAGGACGGTGCCCACGGGGAGTACACGCGGCTGGTCCGCGGGATCGGCGCGCTGGAGTCGATGCGCCGCAACGACGCGCGGCTCCGGGACGAGGGGCCGTTCACCATGGACCTGCTGGCGCGCGCCGCCCGTTCGCACCTCGGACGGGCGGCCGGCTCGGCCCTGGACGCGAAGGACATCCTCACCGTGCTGGAGGCCGCGGCGCTGCGGCCCGCCGGGACGGTGCTGCGCGACTTCGTGCCGCTCGCGTCGGTGGACAGGGCCCTCGGGCTGCTGGCGCAGGGTGATGCCGACCGGCGGGCCGTCGAGGTTCTGGACCTGGAGCCCGCCGGTACGGTGACGGCGGTGCACCGGCAGCGGCTGCTGTGGGCGACGGTCAAGGCCGTGGAGAGCCTGGACGGCGCCGCCGACGTGGACGCCCTGGCGGCCAAGGTCCTGCACCTGCCCGCTTCCGCCGCCACCGTGGACGGCGCACGGCGGGCCGAACTCGTGTGGGCGATGGCATCGGCGGCGGCGGCCGGCCGTGACCTCGGCAACCCGTCGGCCGTCGCCGCCCACCATCTGGAACGCAACGGCGCCCTGGACCCGGCCACCCTGCTCAAGACGGCCAAGGGGGTCGTCCTGGGCCGCAACTGGACCGGCACCGCGTTGCGGGACCCGCTGGTCGCGGACGCGTACCTGGTCTCGTCCAACGGCACCTCCGCGGCCAACGCGAAGCTGTACTACGCCCCGTGGCGCGTCGACGGAGCCCTCGCGGGCCAGCGGCCCCCCGCCTACTTCGTGCTGGGCACGGGCGGTTCCGGCCACCTCGACATGCCGTGGCCCGACGGCACGCGGCGCCAGGTGCCCGCCGACGAGATCGCCGAACTGCTCGCCAACGACCCGGTGTTGAGCGGTCGTCCGACGAAGGAGGCGATCGTGCCCGTCGTGCCGGGCTCTGGCCGCGGCGAGATCCTGGCGAAGGCCCTGGCGAGCCGGTCGGCCACCGCCAGGAAGGTGTACACGCCCGCGGTGGAACTCGACCTCTTCCACGACACCACGACCCACGACCACGTCATCGTCACCGCGCAGCTGTCACCAGGGGCCTTGGCCGGAACGGAATGGGAACTCACCGAACCCCCGGCCCTGGCCACCCCCGCCCCGGTCCCGGTGGCCCCCGCCCCTGAAGCCCTGGCGACGGCCGCGGGGCAGGGCGCCGACGACGAGACGGTGCTGTCGTCGTCCGTGGCCGACGCGACCGTGGATGCGTCCGCCTCCGCCGCGGAGGTCGTCGAGGGACCGATGCCGAACGCCGTGATTCCCACGGACGCGGCGGACATCATCCCGCCGCCGATCCCGTACCCGGGCCGACAGGTCTTCGTCGCCCTCACCGACGGTCCCGCATCGGTCCTCGCCGAGGGGCTGGTGCCCGCCGGCACCGGCCTGGACCTCGTCGCCTACGCCCAGGAGGCGGGTGACTCCGGCCACGGATTCGTGACCGCGGACACCTCGCCCGAGGCGGCGGCGCGACGGCTGACGGACGGTACGCGGGGCTACGTCTGGGAGGTCGACGCGCCCGGCGGCATCGACCTCACCGCGACGCTCGACGCCTACGGGTTGTCCGGGACGGCCAGCGGCGGGCAGGAGATCCTCTTCGCGGGCGGCGTCGCCTCCCGGTTCGTCAAGGGCGGCTGGGCCGTCGTCCCCGGCGGCGAGGGGAACACCCTCGGCGAGCGGATCCCCAACCCCCACTACGGCACCGCCCCCGGACGCAGGCTGCCGCTCTCGGTGGTGGTCGAGAAGCGTGAGTTCCCGGTGGAGGACGTGGTGTCCGCGGACGAACTGCGGTTCCTGAACGAGTCGCTGGACCAGAGGGACACGGAGGCGGGCGAAGAGCACGCGCGCGCACTGGGGGCCAGGCTGATCGACCACATCGAGGCGGAGCTCGCGAAGGAGCGCACGGCGCCCGGCCACGTCGACGTGTACCTGACCATGAAGGACGGGAGCTCCTCCCTCGCGGGCATGGCACTGGCCCAGGTCGTCGCGAACGGTCTCGGGCGCCGGGCCGTGCTCACCGTCGGCGGCCTGCGGACACCCGTCGAGATCTGCTCCTCGCGAAAGTGACACAGACCCGATCCGGCCCCGGATCCGTATCTCCGAGTGGAACCCGTCAGTGGAACCCATCAGCGGAACCTCGCAGCGGAACCTCTCAGCGAACTACGGCCCCCAGGAAGGGAGATGCCCGCATGCCCGAGTACGAGCAGATCGACTTCTCCGCGCTCGCCAACCAGGCCCGGCGGATCCAGGGCAGTGTGGCGGACGCACAGCTCGACCTGCACAGCATCGAGGCCACGGGCCACAGTTCGGACGGCATGGTCAGCGCGACCGTCTCGGCCGAGAGCCGGGTCGTGGACCTGCGCATCGACCCGTCGGTGATCGACCCGGACAACCCGGAGCGGCTGGTCCGGCTCCTCGTCGAAGCCGTCGACAGCGCCCACGACACCGTCACCGAGCAGCGCGCCCAGGCCGTGTCGGGCATCACCGGCGGCCTCCAGGACATCCTGGCCGGGCTGAACGGCGAGAAGACCGAGAACAAGAGGGCCTCCGTCGCACCGCGCTTCCCCGACCGCCGTTCCCGGCGATGACCGCGCCCGCGAGCCCGACCGACGAGGAGATCTGATGTCCCGGGTCATCTTCCACCGGCCCGCCAGGGTGGTGCCGCCCCCGCTGCCCACCGACCCGGTGGTGCTCTCCGCGCCGCCGCAGCCGGTCGGCAAGGACGGCAACGGCAGCTGGCTGATGCTGCTGATGCCGTTGCTGTCCAGCATCAGCATGGCCGCCTATCTGATGTCCGGTGGCCGCCGGATGCTGGTGCTGCTGGGCATCGCGTTCGTCGTGCTGTCCATCGGCGTCACCGTCGGCGTGCGGATGCAGATGCGCGGACAGGCCCGCAAGCAGAAGCTGCGCGCCCGCGACCGCTACCTGGACCACCTGGTCGAGGTGCGGCGCACCGCCCGGCAGGTGGCGGAGAGCCAACGCGCCGTCGCCGCCTGGCAGTTCCCCTCGCCGCACCGGCTGTGGGCGATCGCGTCCCAGCGCCGTCGGGTGTGGGAGCGCCGGGTGACCGACTCCGACTTCCTGAAGGTGTCGGTCGGTTCGGGCAGCGCGCCGCTGTCGACGCCCATCCGGATGTCCACCCGCAACGACCCGACCGTGGAGTACGACCCGCGCGCCAAGACGGCGGCCGACCGGCTGGTCGACTCGATGTCCGTGGTCGGCGACCAGCCCGCCGTGCTGGACCTGGCGAAGGCCGGTGTGGTCAGCGTCCTCGGGCCGCCCAAGGCGGCCCGCGAGGCCGTGCGCGCCCTGCTCTGCCAGATCGCCGTCCTGCACGCGCCGGACGACGTGGGCATCGCCGTCGCGACCGGCGGCGAGGACTGGAACTGGGCCAAGTGGCTGCCGCACACCCATGAACCCGACACCACCGGGGACGCCGGCGTGGTCCCGCTGGTAGCCGAGGACTTCGAAGGCATCGCCGACCATCTCCAGCAGGCACTGGAGGCGGCGGCCCAGCAGCCGTCCCGCCGGCTGACCCTCGCCGAGCGGGAGGGCCCGGACACCCGGCGCCGCCTGGTCGTCGTCCTCGACCGGTACCTGCCGCGGGCCGCCTGGGCCCGCTCGCCGCTCGCCGCCGAACTCCTCGCGGCGGCCGGCCCGCAGAGCGCGATCACCGTCATCTGCCTGGTGGAGCACGAGAACGACGAACCCACCCGCGCCGACGTCCGGGTACGTCTCGACGCACACGGCGCCGTCACCGTGGAGGGCCGCCGCGCCGACGCCCGCTCCGCGGTCGAGTCGGCCGTCGCGGCCCGCGCGGAACTGCCGTTGTGCGAGGCCGTCGCCCGGGCGCTGGCCCCGCTCGCGCTCTCCGCGGAGGGCGAGGAGATCCTCGCCCAGACCATGTCGCTGCCCAGCATGCTGGGCATCTCCGACCTGGAGAACTTCAGCCCCGAGTCCCTGTGGGTCGACGCGCAGGACGAGGGGGTGCTGCGCATGCCGATCGGCTTCGACAGCGGCGGCCGGCAACTCGTCCTGGACCTCAAGGAGTCCGCGCAGGGCGGCATGGGCCCGCACGGTCTGGTCGTCGGCGCCACCGGCTCCGGCAAGAGCGAGCTGCTGCGCACCCTGGTCACCGGCCTGACCATGACCCACTCGCCGGAACTCCTCAGCCTGGTCCTCGTCGACTTCAAGGGCGGCGCCACCTTCGCGGGCGTCACCGAACTCCCGCACGTGGCAGGCCTGATCACCAACCTGGTGGACGAGGTCGCCCTGGTCGACCGGGTCAAGGACGCCCTCGTCGGCGAACAGCAGCGGCGGCAGAAGATGCTCCGCGACGCCGGCAACATCGACAACGTCCGCGAGTACCAGCTGCGGCGGGCCGCCGGGGCCACCGGCCCGGACGGGCGCCCCCTGGAACCGCTGCCCTACCTACTGGTCATCGTCGACGAGTTCGGTGAACTGCTCGCCAACCGGCCCGATTTCATCGAGCTGTTCGTCCAGATCGGCCGGGTCGGCCGCTCCCTGGGCATCCATCTGCTGCTCGCCACCCAGCGCCTGGAGGAGGGGCGGCTGCGCGGCCTGGAGGCCAACCTCTCCTACCGGATCTGCCTGCGCACCTTCTCGGCGGCCGAGTCCCGGGTCGTCATCGGCACCCCGGACGCCTACCGGCTGCCGCCGATCCCCGGCTCCGCCTACCTCAAGGTCGCCGAGACGGTCCTGGAGCGGTTCCGCGTCGCCCATGTCTCCGGGACCCACCTCTCGGACGAGCAGCGCGCCCTCGCCGCCGGACCGCCGCCCACCGACCCCGTGCACTTCGCGCTGCGGCTGCCGCCCGACCCCGACGCGGAGCCGGAGGAGGAGCGCGAGCGGGTGCGGCCCATGCTGGAGGGGCCCAGCGAGATGCAGGTCATCGTCGAACGGCTGGGCACGGCAGGCCAGTTGGCCCACCAGGTGTGGCTGCCCCCGCTGCCCGGCGCGCTGGCCCTGGACGACCTCACCGGACCGGTCGTGGTCCGCCCGGAGCGGGGCATGACCGCCGACTGGTGGTCGCACAAGGGGGCCCTGCGCACCCCGGTCGGCGTCCTGGACGTACCGCTGCAACAGCTCCAGCAGCCGCTGGTACCGGACTTCGCCAAGGCCGGACACCTCGCGGTGGTCGGCGCCCCGCAGTCCGGCAAGAGCACCTTCCTGCGCACCCTGATGCTCTCCACGATGCTCACCCACACCCCGGCCGAGGCCCAGTTCATCTGCCTGGACTTCGGCGGCGGTTCGCTCCAGCCCTTCGAACGGGCCCCGCACGTCAGCGGGGTGGCCGGCCGGCACGACCCGACCCGGGCCCGGCGGGCGGTGGCCGAGGTCCGGCAGCTGATCGCCGAGCGCGAGCGGGTCTTCCGTCACCTCGGCATCGACTCCGCCGACGAGTTCCGCCGGCTGCGCAACACCGACCGGCTGCCCAAGGACATGCGCACCGCCGACGTCTTCCTGTTGATCGACAACTGGGGTGCGGTGCGCGGTGAGATGGAGGGCGTCGAAGCGGCCGTCCTGGACATCGCGGGCCGCGGTCTCGGTGTCGCCGTCCATCTGGTGCTGGCCGCCGGCCGCTGGGCCGACATCCGCACCGCCCTGCGCGACGCCATCTCGGCCCGTCTGGAACTGCGCCTCAACGACCCGGGCGATTCGGAGATCAACCGTCGTGCGGCCCGCGCCTTCGGGCTCGCCGCCCCCGGCCGCGGCATGGCGCCGCCCGGCATCCAGTTCCAGGTCGCCCTGCCCCGCCTCGACGGCAGGGACAGCGCCGACGGCCTCGCGGAGGCGCAGGAGGAGGCGATCGGCAAGCTCACCGCCTCCTGGTCCGGGCCGGTGGCCCCGCCGATCCGGATGCTGCCCGAGCGCCTCACCGCCGCCCAGCTGGCGGACCGGATCCGGGAGGACGACACCACCCCGGGCGTGCCGATCGGCATCGCCGAGGCCGACCTGGCCCCGGTCCGCCTGGACCTCACCAACGCCGACCCGCACTTCCTGGTCTTCGGCGACGCCGGCTGCGGCAAGTCCACGTTCCTGCGCGGCTGGATGAAGGGTCTCGCGGCCCGGCGCTCCGCCGTCGACGCGCGTTTCATCGTCGTCGACTACCGGCGTGCCCTGATGGGCGCGGTGGCCGAGGAGTACATCGGCGCCTACATCGGCGACGCCAACGCGGCCCAGGTCTACATCGAGCAGGTCGTCGCCAAACTCACCGAGCGGCTGCCCCCACCGAACGTGACCATGGAGCAACTGCGCAGGCGCGACTGGTGGACAGGACCGGAGTTCTACGTGGTGGTCGACGACTACGACCTGGTCGCCAACGGCCGTACGTCACCGCTCAATCCGCTGATGGACTTCCTGCCGCAGGCCCGTGAGATCGGCCTGCACCTGGTGGTGGCCCGCCGGGTCGCCGGCACCGCCCGCGGCTCGATGTCCGAGCAACTGCTCACGCGGGTGAAGGAGTTGGGCACCGCAGGCCTCGTCCTGTCCGGCGACCCGCGGGAGGGCGTGGTGCTCGGCAGCGAGCGCGCGGCACAGCGCCCGGCCGGCCGGGGCGTCCTGGTCGGCCGCCACACGCCGCCGACCCTGGTCCAGGTCGCCCTGGACGTCTGAGGAGCGGCCCCGGTGGGACGGAGGGGAAGCGGGAAACGTTCATCTCCGCCATCTCCGCGGAACCTCCGCCTCCCGGGTGATCGCTACGCTCCGCCGCATGCCAGCCCACGCGACGGCCCCGGCCGTCCGACGGCAGACCGGACTCGCCCTGCCGCTCCACGGTTCGGCGAACACCACCGCACGGCGCGGACGACCGAACGCCCCCACCCCGGCCCCGGCACACGGGGCCGCCCCGCGGGGAGCGGACCTCTCGGTCGCCGAGGGCGGGTCAGGCAGAGGCGCCACGGCGGTGCGGGGATTGCGAAAGGCCCCCGCCGGCATGGTCGGCGGGGGCCTGGTGTGCGACGGCGCGGGGCTGCGTCTCCGGTGGGAAGCACCGGGGGGGCTCTCTCCACGACACGGGGTACTCGCCCGTACGGGCGGCGCCGCCCGTCCCGCTCATCGGGAGGCGCGGCGCGGGCACGTCGGCGGGGCCGGGATTGTCGAAGACGGCGCGGTGCCGGGGCGGAGGGCGCTGAGAGCGCGAAGGGGACCCGGCTGGTCCCGGCGGCGGTCCGGAGGCAGGCTCCCGTCCCGAGGGAGTCCGCGCGCGGGCGGCGGCGGGGGAGTGCGGTGCCGGAAGGGGCCAGCGCGGGGGCCGTTCCGGCGTCCTCGGTCAGTGCGCGGCGACGGACGGCCGTACGGCGGCCGGGCGCCGGCCCGGATGCCGCTGGGCCTGGGCCGGGAGGCCGTGCCGGGCGCGCAGGGTCGCGCCGTTGCGGTCGCCCAGTGCCTCGCGCAGCGCCCGCAGGGCGTTGTGGGTACGGGACTTGACCGTGCCCTCGGGGACGTTGAGCACCTCGGCCGCGTGCCGGACCGGCTGGTGCAGGAAGTAGACCTGGGCCAGCACCGCGCGGTGCGTGGCGGACAGCCCGGCGAGCGCGGTGCGCAGCACCTGCCGGTCGAGGACCTGCTCCAGCGGCTCGCCCGCCACCGGGATCGACTCCAGCGGGTCGTCCTCCACCTCGGTGGGTCGCGACGAGCGGGCCCGCAGCATGTCGATCGCCAGCCGCCGCGACACCGTCAGCAGCCACGGCCGCACCGCCCGCGGGTCGTCGGGCAGGATGTCCAGATTGCGCCAGGCGCGCACCATGGTCTCCTGGACGAGGTCCTCCGCCGTCTGCCGGTCACCCTGGGTCCAGCCGAGCAGGCTGCGCATCAGGGAGTTCTTGTTGACGTCGTAGATCATCCGCATCTTCTCCTCCGCGGACCCCGGGACGGGGAACGTCTGCGGTGCGGAAGTCCGTGCCTCGGGTGCGAGTGCCGTCGTCATGAGCTGCCCCATCTGTTGCCGACCGATGGAACGAGCCTGCGGCAGCGCCGATACGGAGACATCCGTGAGCCTCACTGAGATCCCGGAGGCTCGGCGGACCGGCCGACTCAGTGAGCCGGGGCCGGCCGTGTGACCGAGGCCGCAGTTTTCCCAGGCGTCATCTGAAACGGAGTGGGATCTCACAGAGAGGCTCTAGAGTCATGAACATGCTCGGGCAACAGCTGCATCCGGTGATCGGCCGGGAAGCGGAGCAGGCCACTTTGGACCGGTTGGTCTCCGATGTCGTTGCAGGTCGCGGCGGGAGTCTCCTGATCGAGGGTGAGCCGGGCATCGGTAAATCGACTTTGCTTGCGCACGCCCTGGCCAAGGCTCGCGAGGTCGGCTGCGAGGTGTCGGCCGGGCAGTGCGACGAACTGGGCCGGCGGCTGCCGCTCTCCGTGATGACCCGGCTCCTGGAGATCGACCCCGGCTCGTCCGACCCCCGTCGCGCGGAGGCGGCGCTCGCCCTGGAACAGCCGCAGCAGGCGGCGGGCTGGACGATGAGGCTGCTCGCCGGGGACCCGGTGGTGGCGGCGACCGAACAACTCCTCGTGCTGGTCGACCGGTTGTGTGCGACAGGCCCGCTGGTGCTGGCGGTGGAGGACCTGCACTGGGCCGACGAGGCGAGCCTGCTGATGTGGCGTCGGCTGTGCCGGGCCTCCGTCCAGCTGCCGTTACTCGTCATCGGCACCTGCCGACCGGTGCCGGGCAACACCGAGCTGGAGCCGTTGCGCCGCGATCTGCGGTCCCGGGGCGGGCAGTTGATCTCGCTCGACCGGCTGCCCGAGGCCGAGGTCGCCCGGCTGACCGGGCTGCTCGCGCACGGCGAACCCGGCCCGGTGCTCGCCGAACGGCTCCGCTCCGCCGCCGGAAACCCGCTCTACGTAAGGGAGTTGCTGGACGCCCTCGCCCGCGTCGGCGCCCTGCGGACCACGGACGGCCGGGTGGAGCTGACGTCGGCCGGCCGGGACGTGGAGAAACTCACCGAACTGCGGGACGTGATCGCGGACCGCCTGGCCGGCCTCTCCGCCGACACCCAGGAGGCACTGCGCGCCGCGTCGTTGCTCGGGCCGGAGTTCTCGGTACGGGACCTGGCCGCGGCGGTGGGCCGCGGCACCGGCTCCCTGCTGGCCGTGGTGGAGGAGGCGCTCGGCGCCGCCGTGCTGGAGTCCGCCGGGTCCCGCCTCCGGTTCCGGCACGGCCTGCTGCGTGAGGTGCTGTACGAGGCGATGCCGCCCGCCCTGCGCACGGCGTTCCTGCGGCGCGCCGCACAGGAGCTGATGGCCTCCGGAGCCCCCGCGGAGCGGGTGGCCGAGCTGATCCTCCCGGTCCTGGACACGGCCGAGGACCGCGAGTGGGAGTGGCTCGCGGAGAACGCGGAGCGTCTCGTCGTACGAGCCCCGATCGCCGCCGCGGAACTCCTGGAGCACGCGGTGCGCCAGGCGGGCCCGGACGATCCGCGGCTGCCCGTGCTCACCGGCCGGCTGGCCGCGCTCTACTTCCGCATGGGCCCCCTGGACCGTGCCGAGGAACTGGCCCGCACCGTACTGCGGCAGACGGCCGACCCCGAGCTGCTCGGCCGGGTCAGATGGCTGCTCAGCACCATCGGGATGCGCACCGGACGCTACGAGGCCGTCGTCGAGAACTGGCGCGCCGCCACCAACGACCCCCGGATCGGCCCCGTCTGGCGGGCCCGGCTGCTGGCCCTGGTGGCGCTCGCCCGACAACTTCTCGGGCAGATCGGCCGGGCCCGGCTGGCGATGGCCGAGGCGCTGGACGAGGGCCGGAAGCTGAGCGACCCGACCACCGTCGGATACGCCCTGCACGCCGCCTCCGTCATCCGCAGCTGGCACGGCGACCAGGCCGGCGCGCTGGCCCTGAACGACGAGGCGCTGGCGGAGGTCGGCACCGACCCGGACCTCGTCGACCTGCGGCTCATCCTGCTCGGCAAGCGGGCCACCGACCTGGACGGCGTCGACCGCCTCCAGGAGGCGGAGGAGGCGCTCACCCGGGCCCGTACCCTCGCCGAACGGGTCGGCGCGACCCGGCTGTCGATGACCCTCGTACAGGGGGCCGAGCGGTACTACGAGCACGGCCGCTGGGACGACGCGCTGGCGGTGCTGGACGAGGTCACCGACCTCCCGCCGCTGTGGCGGCTCGCCCGCCGGGGCCTGAAGGCGCTGATCAGCGCCCGCCGCGGAGAGTGGGAGGAGGCGGCCGGGTTCCTGGACGCCCCGATCGGCGGCCGGGCTCCGGGGCAGGGACCCGTCGCCGCGGGACACCTGCTGCTCGCTCGCGGCCTGGTCGCCGAACGGGCGGGCCGGCTCCCCGAGGCCGTCGAGGCGCTCATGGGGCTGATGGCCGAGACCTACGCACACGATCTGGGGAACCACCCGGAGTGGCTGCCCGCCCTGGTCCGGCTGGCGCTGGCCGCCGAGGACCGGCAGACCGCGAGCGCCGCCGGGATCGCCGCCCGGCAGGCCGCCGACCGCAGGCCGCGGCCACGGACCCTGGCCGCCGCCGACTGGTGCGCCGGGCTGCTCGACCAGGATCCGGCCCGGCTGACCGCCGCCGTCGGCTACCACCGGGGCGCCGACCGGCAGCCGGATCTGGGCAACGCCCTGGAGGACCTCGCCGTGGTCCAGGCCGCGTCCGGCGAACTCGACGCGGCCCGCGCCTCGTTCGGCGAGGCCCTCGCGGTCTGCGCCGAGCTGGGCGCGGACTGGGACGCCCGCCGGGCCGCCGCCCGGCTGCGCCCCTGGGGCGTGCGGGCCGGCAGCCGGGCCCCGCACGTGCGGCCGTCGTTCGGCTGGGAGGCGCTGACCGCGACCGAACGGCGCGTCGCCGACCTGGTCGCCGAGGGCCTGTCCAACCCGGACATCGCCACCCGGCTGCTGCTCTCGCGGCGCACCGTGGAGACCCATGTCTCGCACATCCTCACCAAGTTGCAGGTACGTTCCCGGCGCGAGGTCGGCGCCGCCGCGGACCCCGGCTCCGGCCCCGGACGAGCGGAGGCACGCGGCTGACGGGTCACCCGGGTGCGCGGCGGACCAACGGCAGCTCGTGGACGCCGTAGATCATCTTGTCGTGGCGGAAGGCCAGCGTGTCGCGCGGCACGGCGAGCCGCAGTGACGGCAGCCGCCGGTGCAGGGTGCCGAGGGCGATCCGGAGCTGGGCGCGGGCGAGATGGTGGCCCAGGCACAGGTGCCGGCCGAAGCCGAAGGCGAGATGACCGCGGGCGTAGCGCCCGAGGTCCAGCCGGTCCGCGTCCGGGAACACCTCCTCGTCATGACCCGGGCCTTGACCGAGGTGCCCACCGCCTCCGAATGGCCGGCCGACTGCATCGTCAGCGCCGCGTCCCGCAGGAACGGGTCGCCCCGGAACGGGACTCCGAGGACCTCGAAGAGCACCAGCAGGGTCACCGGGGTGGCGAAGTCCGCCACCAGGTCGAACCGCCCGGGTCCGCGGAGCAGCGCGTCGACGCGCTCGTCCACGACCCGCCGGATCATCGGCTGGAGGGCGTCGGTCCGCCGTGCCGCGAAGTCCGGGATCACCAGTCGGCGCAACCTGCCGTGACCGGGATCGTCCATGTCGATGAAGGCCCGCTCCCGCGACCGCATCGCCTTCGAACTCGCGCTGCGATGAGGGAACCCCGGCAGGTCGGTGTCGGAGCTGAACCGCTCGCTGTCCAGCAGCACGGCCCGCTGGTCCGCGTGCCGGGTCAGCAGCCGGGCGACGCCGCCGTCCCACAGCCGCCCCCGGCACACGGGCGCCTCCCGGCGCAGCCGGTACAGGCCCGGCGGGGGATCGAAGGGCCGTCCGGGTGCCCGGGGCATCGGGAAGGACGGAACGACTCTGCCATCAGCAACCATGACCCACTCGCCGGTTCGGCACCGCAGTACGTGTCGCGCCGACCGGCCTCGGGGCAGCCGTCGTCCGCACTCCACCCAAGGTAGGAACAGGGCCCGGCCGGCCGCCAGGTCCCCGTTCGGGGATCTGTGCCTGTCCTCGCGAGACGGCCGTACGGTTGCGCTGCGCTCGTCCAACTCGCCCGCGCGGTAAGGCAGTTCATCATCCGAGGACGAGGCGGTTCACGCCCCCGCCCGGCACCGCGCATGCTCCCGCCCGCGTACCCGGCGTGCGTCCACGCCGCGGCCCACACCCCGGAGGTACCGCGTGACCAGCATCCCCATCGAGACCGTGACCCTCGACAGCGACGGCGGCAGACGGCTGTACGAGCAGGCGGACGAACTCCGTGCCGCCGGACCCGCCGTCCGCGTGCGCATGCCCGAGGACGTCGTCGCCTGGTCGGTCACCCGCGGAGACATCGCCAAGCAGCTCCTCGTACACCCGCACGTCTCCAAGGACGCCCGCAGGTCCTGGCCCGGACACCAACCCGGCGCCGTACCCTGGCTCTATCCCTGGGTGGACGTGATCAGCATGTTCACCTCCGACGGCGACGACCACGCGCGGCTGAGGCAGCTGCTCGGCAGGGCCTTCACCCCGCGCAGGATCGAGGAACTGCGGCCCGCGATCGAGGCCGTCGTCACCGACCTCCTGGACGACCTGGCGGCCCGTGGCGCCGACCAACGCGTCGACCTGCGCGCCGGGTTCGCGCACGGCGTGCCCACCCGGGTCATCTGCGACCTGTTCGGCGTCCCCGCCGACCAGCGGCCCGAGATGCTCCGCATCATGGGCGACGTCTTCGCCACCGACGTCACGCCCGAGCACTCCGCGGCCGTGGCCAACGACCTCTACGGCGCGATGCGGACCCTCGTCGCGGCCAAGCGCAGCGCCCCCGCCGACGACCTGACCAGCGTCCTGCTGACCGCCCAGGAGGAGGACGGCGACCGGCTCAGCGAGACGGAACTCGTCTCCACCCTGATCGCGATGATCGGCGGCGGCAGCGAGACCACCGTCTCCCTCGTCGACGCCGCCGTACGCGAACTCCTCACCCACCCCGACCAGCTCGCCGCCGTCCTCGCCGAACCCGCCCGCTGGGCCGACGTGATCGACGAGACGCTGCGGCTGCACCCGCCGATCATGCACCTGCCGCTGCGGTACGCCACCGAGGACATCGACCTCGGCGAGGGCGTCACCGTACGGGCCGGGGACGCCATCCTCATCGCCTTCGGCGCCCACGGCCGCGACCCCGGCATCCACGACGACCCGGCCGCCTTCCACATCGACCGCGCCGACAAGCAGCATCTGGCCTTCGGCCACGGCATCCACTACTGCGTCGGCGCCCCGCTCGGCAGGCTCGAAGCCGAGATCGCCCTGCCGGCCCTGTTCGCCCGCTTCCCCCGGCTGGCCCTCTCCATCGCCCCCGACGAGCTGGAGCCCCAGCACTCCTTCATCGGCAACGACCTCGCCGAACTGCCCGTGATCCTGGGCCCCGCCGCGTAGCGGAGCCTGCGCCCCGCACACACGACAGCGCCACCCCGGCCGGGCTCCCGTCGGCAGGGGTGGCGCTGTCGTGCGGGTCAGACCGCCTTCGCCTCGGCGATGCGCATGGTGCCCGAGGTCTCCGTCATCCCGGTGAACCGGAATCCTGCGGTGTCGAGGAGCGCGGACAGTTCGCCCTCGGTGCGTTCACGGCCGCGGGTGAGGGCGAGCATGATGACGTCCATCGTGAGCGCCGCCGGGGCCGGCCGCTCGTCGGGCAGCACGTTCTCGATGACGAGCAGGGTGGCTCCGGCGGCGGCCGACCTCCGGACCGTGGCGAGGATCCGCGCGGCCCGTTCGTCGTCCCAGTTGTGCAGGACGTGCATCAGCACGTAGGCGTCGGCGGCGGGCACCTCGTCGAAGAAGTCCCCGGCGCGCAGCGCCAGCCGCGGGTGGTCGGCGAAGCCCAGGGCCTCGATGACGCCCGGCTGGTCGAACAGGACTCCCTCGGCGTCGGGGACGGCGTCCAGGATGCCCCGCAGGAGGTGCCCTCTGCCCCCGCCGATGTCGGCGATCACGCCGAACGGCGTGAAGTCGTAGGTCTCGACGACCGCCGGGCCGTCCGCCGCCGCCTTCGAGGTCATGGCGTGGTTGAAGATCTCGGCGTCGTCGGGCTGCTCCCGCAGATAGGCCCACAGCCCGCCGGCCCGGAGCACCTCGATGGCCGGCTCCCCGGTCATCACCGTGTGCTCCAGCAGCGAGAGGCTGTCCAGGTGCAGCGGCAGCCCCATCAGGCGGAGCAGCGGGCGCGCGCTCATCGGGTGGTCGTCCCGCAGCACGCGGGACGCTTCGGTGTGCGCGTAGCCGCCGTCCCGCTCCTCGAAGACGCCGAACGAGGTGAGCAGGCGCAGCACCCGGTCGAGCGCGCCGGGAGCGGCCCCGCAGGCCGCCGCGAGCTTGCCGACGGGGACCGGCTCGTCGTCGACGAGATCGGCGACGCCGATCTCGGCTGCGACCTGCAGACAGCGCGCCGGGTAGGCGCCGTACGCGAGCGCGTGGATCGTCTCGGGGGATTGCTGGGTCATGACGGGCAGGGTTCCCTCTCGTCGGTGGCCGGGCACGTCCGGATCGCGTGGGACAAGAAGGTAGGAGCGGCGCCCCGACGCCCGACAGGTCTTCGTTCGGGGATCTGGGAATGTCCCCGGGGTACGGCCGTACGGTGTCGACCGGCATCAGCCAGGGCCGCGGCCCGCTTCCGGGCCCGGACCCCGGACCGAGAGGCGGCCGATGAGCGCGCACCGCAACGGGGGTACGACCACCAGCCGTACGCCCCTGCCCCGGCCCTCCAGTGCCACGCCCCCGCCGGCCCGCCCGGTCCCCTCCGTCGCGCCCGTCCTGGACGAACTGGCCGAGGTCTACGCCGGGTTGGTGCTCGGTGTCCGCGGCTACGTGCGCAAGGACGGCCTCGAGAAGGTCTGCCTCGGCGTCTCCGGCGGGATCGACTCCGCGCTCGTCCTCCTCGCGGTCGACGCGCTCGGCGCAGGCCACGTCGAGGCGCTGCTCATGCCGTCCCGCTACAACTCCGCCGAGACCAGGGCGGACGCCCGCCGCCGCGCCGACAACCTGGGCGTGCGCAGCCACGAGATCTCCATCTTCTGGTTCGCGGGTTTCCCCGTCCCGCTGCGCGGCGGCACCGGAGCCCCGGTCCGGGCCGTGGCCTTCCCGCGGACCGGCAGCTGAGGGCCGGGGGGATCCACACCGTCATGTCCGTCCAGCTGATCGCGCCGCGGAGCGTGTGGCACCTGCACGGCTTCCGCCTGCTGCTCCTCGACCGGCTGCTCGCCCCCGCCGCGACGGCCGTCTCGACGGTCGCCGTCTCCTTCGCCGTCCTCGGCCTCACCGGCTCCGTCGCCGACCTGTCGCACGTGCTGGCCGCCCAGGTCCTCCCGGCCCTGCTGCTCATGCCGGTCAGCGGAGTCCTCGCGGACCGGTTCGGCGCCCAGTACGTGATCGCCGCGGCCTGCCTGCTCACCGCGTGCTGCGAAGGCACCCTCGCCTGCCTGCTGCTGACGGGACGCCCCGGCATCGGGCAGATCATGCTGCTGGAGGCCGGCACCGGATCGGCCCTCGCGATGTTCCTCCCCGCCTCGACGGCGCTCCTGCCCCGCCTGGTGCCGGACGCGGAGCTCCAGCGGGCCAACGCGATCAGCAGGCTGGCGACGAACGGGGCGACCGTCGGCGGCGGCGCGTTCGCCGGGGTGGCGGTGGCCTCCTTCGGCCCCGGCTGGGCGCTGGCCGCGGACGCGGCCGCGATGCTCGCCGCGGCCGTCCCCAACCTGCTGATCCGCACCGCCCCGAACGCCTTCCGCCCCGTTCCCGGCCTGCTCGGCGAAGCACGCGAGGGCTGGCGGGAGTTCCGCTCCCACACCTGGCTGTGGGTCATCGTCCTGCAGTACTCGCTGGTCTTCATGGCCTGCGCGTGGGGGTACAGCGTGCTCGGTCCCGTGGTCGCCCGGGACAGCCTGGGCGGTTCGGCCGCCTGGGGCGAGATCCTGGTCGCCGAGTCGCTCGGACTCGTCGTCGGGGCCTGCGCCGCGACCCGCTTCACCACCCGGCGGCCCCTGCGGTTCGTCACCCTGTGCGGAGCGGCGGTCGCCGCGCCCACGCTGGCCCTGGCGCTGCTCCTGCCGCTCTGGCTGATCTGCGCGTTCTCGTTCGGGACCGGGGTCCTGGTGGAGCTGATGATGGTCCAGTGGAACGTGGTCATGGCCCGGACCATCCCGGCGGACCGGCTCGCCCGGGTCGGCTCGTACGACATGCTCGGCTCGGTGGCCGCCACACCGCTCGGGGCGCTGCTGGCGGGCCCGCTCGCGGCCACCATCGGAATCCGGCCGGCCCAGTTCGCGGCGGTGCTGCTGGCGGTCGCGGTCACCCTGCTCGCCCTGGCACCGAAGGAGATCCGCGCGGAGGCGGGCCGGGCCGCCGCGAACCGCTGACCCGATGGCTGGCATCGCCGATACGCGTTTCCGCCGTACCGCCGCGCTGCCTAGCGTGACCCGGGTACCGCCGTTCCCCGCAGCCCGTGTGCGACAAGAGGAGCTCCGCCATGAGCCAGCCGCCCCGCCGGATCGTCACCGGTCACGACGAGACGGGTACCTCCGTGTTCCTCTCCGACGGCGAGCCGCCCGTCATCCGCACCGCGCCCGACGGCGCTGCCTTCTACGAGATGTGGAACACCGACTCCGTACCGGCCCCCCTCGCGGCGGACGAGCCCGAGCCCACGCAGCGCGACCTGACCGTGCCGCCGGCCCCCGGCGGCACCAAGATCCGGGTCAACGAGTTCCCGCCGGGCTGCGTCTCCCCGACGCACCGGACCCAGACCGTGGACTACGGCATCGTCCTCGACGGCGAGGTCGTCCTGGTCCTCGACGACTCCGAGCGGGTGCTGCGCGCCGGGGACGTGGTGGTCCAGCGCGGCACCGACCACCGCTGGGAGAACCGCACGGCCACGGCGGCCCGCATGGCGTTCGTCCTGGTGGACGGCGTCTTCACCGAGCCCCTGCTGAAGGTCCTGGGCACGGGGGTGCTCGACTCCCTGCACGGCAGTCCGCTGGCGCCCGACGAGAGCTGACACCGGTCACGGCGGGCCGCCGCCATTCCCAATTTCTGGAACACGTTCTACGGTGTGCGCCGTCAGGACCGCCCTTGGGGAGCCTGGAGGCGCCGTGCACCTCGACCACACGCCCGAGCAGCAGCGGCTGCGCACCGAACTGCGCGCCTACTTCGCCGGCCTGGTGCCGGAGAACGCCTACGCCCGCTACGCCGACCCGGCCGCGCAGAAACGCTTCTACCGGGAGACCGTCCGCCGCCTCGGCACCGACGGCTGGCTCGGCGTGGGCTGGCCGAAGGAGTACGGCGGCCGTGGCCTGACCGCGATGGAGCAGTTCATCTTCTTCGACGAGGCCGCCCAGGCCGGCGTGCCGCTCCCGCTGATGGCGCTGAACACCGTCGGCCCGACGATCATGCAGTACGGCACCGACGAGCAGAAGTCGTACTTCCTGCCCCGCATCCTCTCCGGCGAGATCGACTTCGCCATCGGCTACAGCGAACCCGACGCCGGCACCGACCTCGCCGCCCTGAGGACCCGGGCCGTACGCGACGGCGACGAGTACGTCGTCAACGGCCAGAAGATCTGGACCACCAACGGCGACACCGCCGACTGGGTCTGGCTCGCCACCCGCACCGACCCCGAGGCCCCGCCGCACAAGGGCATCACCATGCTCCTGGTGCCGACCACCGACCCCGGCTACTCCTGCACGGTGATCAACACCCTCGCCTCGCACGACACCACTGCCAGCTACTACGAGAACATCCGTGTCCCCGTCGCCCGCCGGGTCGGCGAGGAGAACCGCGGCTGGCGGCTGATCACCAACCAGCTCAACCACGAGCGCGTCACCCTCGCCGCCCACGGCACCATGGCCATCCGCGCCCTGCACGACGTGCAGCGCTGGGCCATGGAGACCAAGCTCGCCGACGGCCGCCGGGTCGTCGACCTGCCCTGGGTACGGCGCAACCTCGCCCGCACCCACACCCGTCTCGACGCCATGAAGCTCCTCAACTGGCAGATGGTGAGCGCCGTCCAGGAGGGCACCCTCACCCCGCAGGACGCCTCCGCCGTCAAGGTCTACGGCTCCGAGGCACGGCGCGACGCCTACGCCTCGCTGATGGAGGTGGCCGGCGCGGCCGGGCCGCTCAAGGAGGGCTCGGCGGGCGCGGTCCTCCACGGCGACCTGGAGCGCGGCTACCGCTCGGCGGTCATCTTCACCTTCGGCGGCGGCAACAACGAGATCCAGCGGGAGATCATCTCCTGGATCGGACTGGGGATGCCACGGGTACGGCGTTAGCCTGCCGGTATGGACGGTGACGCCGGGCTCTTCACCCCCGACTCCGTGACCTGGCACCTGCACGGCGACCCCATGATGTGGATCGCCGGCATCCGGGCGCTCTACCTCCAGGCGCTGCACCCGCGCGCCGTGCGCGGCGTGATGGAGAACTCGGACTTCCGCAGCGACGCCTGGGGCCGCCTGATGCGGACCGCGACCTACGTGCGCACCACCGTCTACGGCACCACCGAGGACGCCGAGCGCGCCGGAGCCAGGGTACGGAAGATCCACAGCATGCTGGGCGCCACCGACCCCGACACCGGCGAACGGTACGGCGTGGACGAACCCGAGCTGCTGCTGTGGGTGCACTGCGCCGAGATCGACTCGTACCTGCACGTCGGCCGCCGCTCCGGCATCCCGCTCACCGACGCGCAGGCCGACCGGTACATCGCCGAACAGCGCGCCCGCGCCCGCCTGGTGGGCCTCGTCACCGACGCCGTACCCGGCGACCGGGCGGCACTGGCCGCCTACTTCGAGTCGGTACGGCCGGTACTCGCCGTCGGCGCCGACGCCCGCGCGGTGGACGAGTTCCTGCTCCGCCCGTCGACGCACCCGCTCCTGATACCGGCGCGCGAGGTGCTGTGGCGGCGCGTGGCCCACCTCGCGTACGCCTCCCTGCCGCCGTACGCCCACGAGCTGTACGGCAGACCGGCCCCGGAACCCGCCGTCGTCACCCGCCGACTGCGCGCCACCGGCACCCTGCTGCGCTGTGTTCCCGCACGTCTGCGCTGGCAACTCCCGCCGAAACACATCCTGGACGCCATCGCGAGGCTCGGCCCGGGCGCACGCCCCGCACCGTACAAAGTCGGGCGATAGACAGCCATACTGGGCGAGCAGGGGGGTGTCACGGACCGCGACGGGGGGCGACGGCGCGCGATGGCTGACAGCAGGCTGGTCCAGGAGAGGTACCGGCTGCTCGACCTGATCGGGCGGGGCGGGATGGGCGAGGTGTGGCGGGCCCGCGACGAGTCGCTCGGCCGGCAGGTCGCCGTGAAGTGCCTCAAACCGCTCGGCCCGCACCACGACCAGGCGTTCACCCGCATCCTGCGGGAGCGGTTCCGGCGCGAGGCGAGAGTCGCCGCCGCCCTCTCGCACCGCGGGGTCACCGTCGTCCACGACTTCGGCGAGTACGACGGCATCCTCTACCTGGTGATGGAGCTGCTGGACGGCCGCAACCTCAGCCAGCTCCTGGAGGACGACCGGCACCACCCGCTGCCCGTCGGCGACGTCGTCGACATCGCCGAGCAGGTCGCCGCCGCCCTCGCCTACACCCACCAGCAGGGCATCGTGCACCGGGACCTGAAACCGGCGAACATCATGCGGCTCACCGACGGCACCGTGAAGATCTGCGACTTCGGCATCGCCCGCCTCGGCCACGACATCGGCTTCACCTCCCGGCTGACCGGCACCGGCATCGCCATGGGCACCCCGCACTACATGTCCCCGGAGCAGATCGGCGGTACCGAGGTCGACCAGCGCAGCGACCTGTACTCACTGGGCTGCGTCCTCTACGAGATCGCCACCGGGGCACCGCCGTTCGACCTCGACGACGCCTGGGCGATCCTCGTCGGCCACCGCGACACCCCGCCCGCCCCGCCGCGCTCCCACCGCCCCGAACTGCCCGGCTGGTTCGAGCGGGTCGTCCTCGACCTGCTGGCCAAACGACCGGAGCAACGACCCTACGACGCCCGGGAACTGGGCCGCCGGATCACCTCCGGGCGGACGACACCCACGTACGTCCCCACCGTCGTCACCGCGCAGCCACGGCTCCGGCCCCCGGAACCGGCCGCCCGCGAGCCCCGGCTGCCGTCCTGGACCCGGGGTATGACCACCGGCCACAAGGCGACCGGCGCCGCCCTGCGCACCACCCCGCCCGACCCCGGCGCCGGGCTCACCGGCGAGTGGATCGCCCGCCCGGCCACCGGCGCCGCGGCACCGATCCCGGCGGACCCCGCACCCTCCCCGGCGGCCCTCGCCGCCCTCGCCGGCCGGCACAACGCGGGGCTCAGCCTGGGACGGCTCGGCCGCTGGGCCGAGGCCGGCGAGGTGCACCGGGCCGTCGCCGCCGAACGCACCCGCCTCCTCGGCCCCGACCACCCCGACACCCTCGCCAGCCGCTACGAGATCGCCTTCACCCTCAGCCGCACCGGCCACGCCGCCGACGCGCTGCGGGCGTACACCGAGGTCACCGCCGCCCGGGAGCACGCCCTGGGCGCCGACCACCCGGACACCCTGGCCGCCCGCCAGGAAACCGCCTACGTACTGGGCCAGTTGGGCCGCCACTTCGACGCCCACCAGATGTACACGGCCGTCCTCGCCGCCCGGCAGCGGCTGGCCGGCCCCGACCATCCCGACACCCTGCGCTGCCGCCACAACCTCGCCTTCAACCTCAGCAGGCTGGGCCGCCTGGAGGACTCGTACCGCATGGCCCACGACGTGGCCGCGGCCCGCACCCGGGTGCTCGGCCCGCTGCACCCCGACACCCTGGTCACCTGCTACGAAGTCGCCTACGCTCTCGGCCAGTTGGGCCGCTGGGAGGAGGCCCTGCAGACCTACCGCGAGGTGGCCGAGGCCCGCGCCCGCGCCCTCGGCGCCGACCACCCCGACACCCTCGCCGCCCGCTACGAGGTCGGCATCAGCCTGGGCCGCCTGGGCCGCAGCGCCGACGCGCTCACCCTCTACCGCGCCCTGATCGACGACCGCACCCGCGTCCAGGGCCCCGCCCACCCCGAGACCCTGCGCGCCCGCCACGGCCTCGGCGTCAACCTCGGCCGCCTCGGCCGCTGGGAGGAGGCCCTGGCGGAGTCCCGCGACGTGTGCGCGATCCGCGACCGGATCCTGGGCCCGGACCACCTCGACACCCTGGTCAGCCGCCGCGAGGTCGCCGTGAGCCTCGGCTGGCTGGGCCGCTGGCCGGACGCGCTGACGGAGTACCGGCGGGTGGCGAGCGCCCGGGAACGAGTCCTCGGCCCGGACCACCCCGACACCCTCGCCAGCCGCAACGACGAGGCCCACTGCCTGGAACAACTGGGCCGAGGCCCCGAGGCGGTGGAGTTGTACCGGAGAGTGGCGGTGCTGCGGCAGCAACGCCGTCCGTGAAGCGCCCCGAAAGGGGCGCGGGGAACTGCGCGACCAGCCACCCACGACCCGCAGGTCGAAACCGGCCCATCCCGCGGAGCGAACCGGCACGCCTCTTACCCGCCTAGATCATCATGTGTTACGAAGAACCATGCCCCCTGCCACGGAAGCAACCCGCACCTACGACGCCGTCATCGTCGGCGGCGGCCACAACGGCCTCGTCGCGGCGGCCTACCTGGCCCGGGCCGGCCGCACCGTCCTGGTGCTGGAGCGGCTCGGCCGCACCGGCGGCGCCGCGGTCTCCACCCGCCCCTTCGCCGGCGTCGACGCGCGGCTCTCCCGCTACTCGTACCTGGTCAGCCTGTTGCCGAGGAAGATCGTCCGCGACCTCGGCCTGGACTTCCGGGTCCGCGGCCGCACCATCTCCTCGTACACGCCCGTGGAACGCGACGGCCGGCCCACCGGACTGCTGGTCGGCGGCGGCGAACGCCGGATCCGCGAGGCGTTCGAACGGCTCACCGGGGGCAAGACGGAGTACCAGGCCTGGCAGCGGTTCTACGCCATGACCGGCCGGGTCGCCGAACGCGTCTTCCCGACGCTCACCGAACCGCTGCCCGCGCGCGAGGAACTCCGCCGCCGGATCGACGACGAGGCGGCCTGGCGGGCCCTGTTCGAGGAGCCGGTCGGGGTCGCGATCGAGGAGAACTTCACCGACGACCTGGTGCGCGGCGTCGTCCTCACGGACGCGCTGATCGGCACCTTCGCCGACGCCCACGACGCCTCGCTGCGCCAGAACCGCTGCTTCCTCTACCACGTCATCGGCGGCGGCACCGGCGCCTGGGACGTACCGGTCGGCGGCATGGGCGCCCTCACCGACGCACTGGCCAACGCCGCGCGCTCGGCGGGCGCGGTGCTCGCCACCGGGCACGAGGCGGTACGGATCGAGACGGACGGGCAGACCGCGGAGGTCGCCTACCGCACCGCCGACGGGGAGGGCGTGGCGGTCGCCCGGCACGTCCTGGTGGGCGCCTCCCCGCAGGAACTCGCCGCCCTCACCGGCGACCCGGCCCCGGAGCCCGCCGAGGGCGCCCAGCTCAAGGTGAACATGCTGCTCAAGCGGCTGCCCAGACTGCGCGACACCGCCGTCGACCCGCGCGAGGCGTTCTCCGGCACCTTCCACGTCGCCGAGGGCTACGGGCAGCTCGCCACCGCGCACGCCCAGGCGGCGGCCGGCCTGCTGCCCGCCGCGCCGCCCTCCGAGATCTACTGCCACTCCCTGACCGACCCCACCATCCTCGGCCGTGACCTGGCCGATCGCGGCTACCAGACGCTCACCCTCTTCGGCCTGCACACCCCGGCCCGGCTCTTCGCCGC
This sequence comes from Streptomyces sp. NPDC048291, assembly GCF_043201715.1. Lineage (NCBI taxonomy): Bacteria > Bacillati > Actinomycetota > Actinomycetes > Kitasatosporales > Streptomycetaceae > Streptomyces > Streptomyces sp. NPDC048291. The sequence continues at coordinate 149,315 of NZ_JBICZC010000018.1, read as the reverse complement.
CGACAACGACGCGGTACGCGACGAACTCCTCAAGTCGACCCTGGCCCAGCTCGACGCCCACCTCGCCGAGCCGATCGCCGACTGCCTGGCCCTCGACGCCGACGGCCGCCCCTGCATCGAGGCGAAGACCCCCCTCGACCTCGAACGCGACCTGCGCCTGCCCGGCGGCAACATCTTCCACCGCGACCTCTCCTGGCCCTACGCCGAGGACGGCACCGGCCGCTGGGGCGTGGAGACCCGGCACGCCAACGTCCTGCTGTGCGGGGCGGGCGCGGTCCGCGGGGGAGGGGTGAGCGGGGTGCCGGGGCACAACGCGGCGATGGCGGTTCTGGAACAGCGGAACGGCTGACCCCCGGCCCCCGACCGGGACACCGCCGACCGGGACACCGGCAAAGAATCTGACGGGTCATCAGAAAACCTCTTCCGTCGTCCGCGTGACTGCGGCATCCTGCGCCCATGCAGACGGAGCTGAGCAAGACCCTGGGAGTCGAGCACGCCGTCTTCGGCTTCACGCCGTTTCCCGCCGTGGCCGCGGCCATCAGCCGGGCCGGCGGCTTCGGAGTGCTCGGCGCGGTCCGCTACACCGCCCCCGACGACCTCAAACGCGACCTCGACTGGATCGAGGCGCACGTCGAAGGCAAGCCCTACGGGCTCGATGTCGTGATGCCCGCCAAGAAGGTGGAGGGCGTCACCGAGGCCGACGTCGAGGCGATGATCCCGGAGGGGCACCGGCAGTTCGTCCGGGACACCCTCGCCAAGTACGGCGTGCCCGAACTGGCCGACGGCGAGGCGTCCGGCTGGCGCATCACCGGCTGGATGGAACAGGTCGCCCGCACCCAGCTCGACGTCGCCTTCGACTACCCGATCCGGCTGCTCGCCAACGCCCTCGGCTCCCCGCCCGCCGACGTCGTCGACCGCGCCCACGACCAGGACGTCCTCGTCGCCGCGCTCGCCGGCAGCGCCCGGCACGCGGTCAAGCACAGGGACGCGGGCATCGACATCGTGGTGGCCCAGGGCTACGAGGCCGGCGGCCACACCGGCGAGATCGCCACCATGGTGCTCACCCCCGAGGTCGTCGACGCCGTCGCGCCCCTGCCCGTGCTCGCGGCCGGCGGAATCGGCAGCGGCCGGCAGGTGGCCGCCGCGCTCAGCCTCGGCGCTCAGGGAGTGTGGCTGGGCTCCATGTGGCTGACCGTCACCGAGGCGGACCTCTCCTCGCCCGCCGTGACCCGCAAACTGCTCGCCGCCGGCTCCGGCGACACCGTCCGCTCCCGCGCCCTGACCGGCAAACCGGCCCGCCAGCTGCGCACCGAGTGGACCGACGCCTGGGACGACGCGAACGGCCCCGGCACCCTCCCCATGCCCCTCCAGGGCCTGCTCGTCGCCGAGGCGCTGACCCGCATCCAGAAGTACGAGGTCGAGCCCCTGCTCGGCACCCCCGTCGGCCAGATCGTCGGCCGCATGACCGCCGAACGCAGCGTCCAGGCCGTCTTCGACGACCTCACCCGGGGCTTCGAACAGGCCGTCGACCGCATCAACCGCATCGCCGGAAGGAGCGGCAAGTGACCAGTACGCCCCCCACCGGGTTCTGGGCCCAGGCCACGAGCGATCCCGACCGCAAGGTGCTCGTCGCACCCGACGGCGAGGAATGGACCGCCGGCCGCCTGCACGCGGCCGTCAACCGGCTCGTCCACGGACTCCGGGCCGCGGGCCTGGAACGCGGCGACGCCTTCGCGGTCGTCCTGCCCAACGGGCCCGAGTTCTTCACCGCCTACCTCGCCGCCACCCAGGCCGGCCTCTACCTCGTCCCGATCAACCACCACTTCGTCGGCCCGGAGATCGGCTGGATCGTCGCCGACTCCGGCGCCAAGGTGCTCCTCGCCCACGAGCGGTTCGCCGGCCCGGCCCGGCACGCCGCCGACGAGGCCGGCCTCCCCGCCACCCACCGGTACGCGGTCGGCGAGATCGAGGGCTTCCGGCCGTACGCCGAACTCCTCGACGGACAGCCGGAGTCGGCGCCCGCGGACCGCGAACTCGGCTGGGTCATGAACTACACCTCCGGTACGACGGGCCGCCCCCGCGGCATCCGCCGCCCGCTGCCCGGCAAACTCCCCGAGGAGGCCTACCTCGGCGGCTTCCTCGGCATCTTCGGCATCCGCCCCTTCGACGACAACGTCCACCTGGTCTGCTCGCCGCTCTACCACACGGCCGTACTCCAGTTCGCGGGCGCGTCCCTCCACATAGGCCACCGCCTGGTCCTCATGGACAAGTGGATCCCCGAAGAGATGCTCCGCCTGATCGACACACACAGGTGCACCCACACCCATATGGTCCCGACCCAGTTCCACCGCCTGCTCGCCCTTCCCGAGCATGTGCGCGCACAACATGACGTCTCCGCCATGCGGCACGCCATCCACGGCGCCGCCCCCTGCCCGGACCACGTCAAGCGGGCCATGCTCGACTGGTGGGGCCCCAGCGTGGAGGAGTACTACGCGGCCAGCGAGGGCGGCGGCGCCTTCGCCACCGCCGAGGACTGGCTGAAGAAGCCCGGTACGGTCGGCAAGGCGTGGCCCATCAGCGAACTCGCGGTCTTCGACGACGACGGCAACCGGCTGCCGCCCGGCGAACTCGGCACCGTCTACATGAAGATGAACACCGGTGGCTTCGCCTACCACAAGGACCGGGCCAAGACGGAGAAGAACCGCATCGGCGACTTCTTCACCGTCGGCGACCTCGGTTACCTCGACGAGGACGGCTACCTGTTCCTCCGCGACCGCAAGATCGACATGATCATCTCGGGCGGGGTCAACATCTACCCCGCCGAGATCGAGTCCGTGCTCCTCTCCCACCCCGCCGTCGCCGACGCCGCCGCCTTCGGCATCCCGCACGACGACTGGGGCGAGGAGGTCAAGGCCGTCGTCGAACCCGCCCCCGGCCACGAGCCCGGCCCGGAACTCGCCGCCGACCTGCTCGCCCACTGCGCCGGACAGCTCGCCGGCTACAAGTGCCCCAAGACCCTCGACTTCATCGCCGAGATGCCCCGCGACCCCAACGGCAAGCTGTACAAGCGGCGGCTGCGCGACCCCTACTGGGAGGGGCGCACCAGGCCGGTGTGACCGACCGGGACCCGGCGGCCCGGCCCATCAGGGGCGTGGACGCTGCCTGACCTCCAGGAACCCGGCGAGGCCGGCCGCATCGGTGCCGAGCTTGCGGTAGACCCGGGACAGCAGCTGCCGCACGCCCTGTTCGGTGCGGTGCAGCTCCTTGGCGACCACGCCCGCCGAGTGTCCCTGGACGGTCAGTTCGGCGGTCCGCAGTTCCGGCACGGTGAGCGTGTCCACCTGCGCGTAGCGCAACGGCAACGGCCGCAGCCCGGCCGCCGACAGCTCCTCCCTGGCCCGGGCGGCGAGCGCCTCGGCCCCGCAGTGCACGGCTCCCTCCAGCCCCTGGTAGAGCCGGTCGGCGGCCTCCTGGAGCCGGCCGTCCAGGGACAGCGCGGCACCGTGGCCGATCTGGGCGCGGGCGAGTTCGTAGGCGGCCGGCGACTGCTCCAGCTGTTCGACGGCCTGCGCGTACAGGTCGACCGCCGCCGGCCCGCGGGTCACCTCGGCGAGCGTGTACAGGGCCTGCCCGACGGCCGAGGCGGCACCGAACTCCCGGGCCCGGCGCACGGCTTCCTCGGCATGCCCCACCGCCTCCTCGGGCGCGGTGGGCGCGAGCGCGGTCGCGAGCCGCAGCTGCCACGGACACCAGGCCGGATTCCGCCAGCCCCGCGCGTCCAGCCACTCCCCGACCGAGACCAACAGCCCCGCCGCCTCGGCGTGCCGGCCCTCGGCGAGGAGGAGTTCGGCGTAGACGGTGCGGGGGTCGGGGTAGATGACGGCGTTGGGAGCCGTCGCACCGAAGTGGTGCTCGTCGGCGAGCGCCCGCGCCTCGGCGACGCGCCCGCGGGCCAGCAGCGTCTGGATCAGGATGCCGACGGCGAACCACTGCGCCGGCACGGCCCCCTCCACCTTGTCGGCGATCAGCAGCCCTCCCCGTACCAGTTCCTCGGCCTCTGCGAGGCACCCGCGGCGGTAGCGGATGTAACCGGCGAGGGTCTGGCCGAGCGCCAGGTGGGAGCCGCGCCAGCCTTTGGCCACGCACTCCGCGATCCCCTTGCTGAACAACTCCTCGGCTCGTCGGGGCTGGTCGGCGTACATGAAGACCAGGGCGACCGAAGCGGGGACCTCGAAACCCCGGTTCTCGTCGGTCCAGCTCATGCCGCCGTCCAGGGCCCTCTCGGCATGGCCGAGGATGCTCTGCCGTGGCTCGCCGCGCAGGACGGAGTCCCAGGCCCGCAGCCCAAGGATGTACCGCTCCTCCAGACTGCGGCCGGGCAACTGTTCGGCCAGCCGCGCCAGGGTCCGGGAGCGTGCGGGCGAGTCGTGGTCGTCGGCCTGGAACATGCCCCAGACGAACTGATCGGCCTGCATGCGCAGTTTGACGCGCGGATTGGTGGCCTGCCGCGCTTCCTCGGTGGCCACGCCCACGGCCTCGGCCAGCTGGTCGGTGTGGGCCAGAGCCTGCGTGAGCCGGAAGACGATCGAGGCGCGCAGATCGGGGTCGACGTCGGACTGCGCCAGCGCCTGGCGCAGGTGCCGGACGGTGGCCGTGGGCTCGATCAGGAACGTGGAGCACGCGAGTTCGTGGAGGACCGCGGCACGGTCCTCGGGCCGGGGCGGCTCCCGCAGGGCCCGGGTCAGCAGGCGCCGGGCGGCCTCGGTGGCACCGGCACGCAGGTACACGCGAGCCGCCTCGCGGAGACACGCAACCGCTTCCGGACTGCCTTCGCAGGGGACCTCCAGCAGATGCCGGGCGGCGGCGGTGGGGCTGTGTCCCGCGGCGAGGACGGCCTCTGCGGCGGCGTTGTGCATGCCGACCCGGATGGCCTGCGGGCGGATGGACCGGTAGATCGTCGTGGCGATCAGCGGGTGCACGAAATGCAGGGAGCCGTCGAGTTCGCGTCCGTAGGACAGGATCCGGGCCGCTCGCAGCTTGTGGATCGCCTCGTTCGCCTCCTCGTCGCCGAGCACCGCGATGGTCGCGGCGAGCTGTGGAGAGAAGGGCGAACCCAGCACGGCCGCGGCGTGCGCGAACCGGACCGTCGCCGTGCCGAGCCGCTTCAACCGCTCGATCAGCCCCGGGCCCTTGATCTCCGCGGCGAGCTCACGCATCGCGAGCAGGTCGTCCTCGGTACCGCCCACCCTCTGCTCGGCGAGCTTGATGGCGAACTCCACCGTCTCGAAGGGGCTCCCGCCGGTGGCGGACCAGCATTCCCTGCAGAACTCGTCGTGGGCCACCTCACCGACTTCGGCCCTGACGATAGTGGCCACCCCTTCGGCGGTGAGCAGTTCGAGCTCGTGAGGGCGGTCCCCGTGGTGTCCCACGAGGGTGCGCAGTTCGCCTCCCTCGGGCGGCAGTTCGTCGGGCCGGTAGGCGACCACGAGCAGCAGAGGGAGGTCGTCGACCCGGGGTACGAAGGAGGTGAGCCACTTCAGGGACTCGGGGTCCGCCCAGTGCAGGTCGTCCAGGAGCAGGACCACGGGTGCCTTCTTCACCGTGAGCCGCGTCATGACCCAGTCCAGACCCTCACGGACCCCGGTGGGATCCGGAGCAGGAGCGGACCCCCTTGCTTCCAGACCGAGCACGGCGGCGACGGTGTCGTACCAACTGCCCAGAAAGGCGCGGAGTTCCGCCTCCTCCATCCGCGCGAGCGGGGGCTGCATCAGCTGGCGTACGACGCGGAAGGCCGAACCCTGTTCCGCTTCGCCGCCCCTGCCCGACAGCACGGTGAATCCGCCCGCCGCGGCTCTCGCGCGTGCTTCCGCCATGAGGGCTGTCTTGCCCAGTCCGGCCCGCCCCGTGAAGGCCAGCAATCCCTTGCGCCGTGCTCGCGGTACTCCGCTCGTGGTCCGCCGCAATTCCCGGAACGCCGCGTCGAGGGCCTGAAGTTCCCGTCGGCGCTCGATCAAGGTCTGCTGATCCAAGACCGATTGCCGCGGCTCCATTGCCATATGCCGTACCGCTTTCTTTCGTTCGGCCCGGGGACAGCCGAGCGTACGCCCTGTCGCGGTGCGGGCAGACCGGACTGAGTACTATCGGGTGAATCATGAACTGTAGAAGGGATAATGTCCGCCTTCCGGGTAGGAGGCCCTGATCGCCACCTTCCTGAGGGGCGGTCGCCGGACGGCGGCGGGTACACCTACGACAAGACGGCCACCGACGCCACATCCGCGTACCGGGGTACGGTCCGGGACCAGTGGTAGCACCCGCGGATCCAGCCGGTCATGCCTTCCACGTAACCGACCCCCGCGGCGCTGAGCTCCGGTTCGACCCTGGCGTAGAGCTCCTGGAACTCCTCGATCGTGCTGTTGATCTGCCGGATGGCGAGGACGACGGCGGCCTGCAGGGAACACCGGCTCTCGCGCTGGTGGGCCAGGGCCAGGTTGATCATTCCGCCGGCCCGCTGTTCCTTCACCGCGGAGAACAGGTCCGGTATCCACACCGCCGCGTCGGCCGAGAGCCGGGCCAGTCGCCGTACGACGGGATGGTGGAGTTCGGCGGCGGACAGTTCGTCCGGCTGAGCGGCCTCGCACAGCGGGTAGAACGGTTCGACTCCTGCGATCAGGGACCGTATGGAGGTGCAGTCTCCGGCCCGCAGAAGGTAGGGCTGGGCCTGGGCCACCGCTTCGTACAACAGGCCGTGCACGTATTCGCGGCTCTTCCAGGCCCACCGTGCGGCCTGCGCGGGAGTACACCGTTCCCGGACCTGCCGGTGGAGATCGGCCAGGGCCGCGCCGAGGGGAGTGCTGGGTGGCCGGTCGTCGCGCAGGATCGCGATGCTTTCGAACAGCATCGGCAGCAGCAGGCCCGGAGATCGCTGCCCGACGTCCTCCGCCCGGTCGTCGAAGACGAACTGATAGGCGATCTGATTGGCCACGATCTGGAGCAGACCGGAATCCACGTCGGCGCTGATGTAGGACGCGAGTTCGGCGGGGCGCGTGCGGGCGATCATCTTCGCCACGCCCGGCTCGTCCGTCAGCCCCCGCGCGCGCAGCCACACGCCGACGCCGACCGCGGCTTCGGCTTCATGGGGGTTGCGCCGGAAGGGGAAGGGCATGTGGAGGTGGGCGTCGATCAGGTCTCCGAGGTTGGCGGCGCGTGTTCCGTCCGCTACGCCGACCGCGACTTCCTCATGTGTTGCCGACACTGTGGTCACCTGCCGATCGGGAGTCCGGTGCCTGTCGGGTGCAGACCGAGCGGCGCGGGAGCGGTGCGTGGGACGACGGCGCCTGCGGGCCGGGTGAACGTGTCTCGCGGATCATGACCAGGGAGCGCGGCCCCAGTGTGATCGCGGGGCGCGGTGCCCGTGCCGTGTACCCGGGCAGATGGCGCAGCCGCACCCGGCCGGCGATGGTCGCGAGCGCCACGGTGATCTCCACCATGGCGAACTCGTCGCCGAGGCATTTGCGGTTGCCCGCGGAGAACGGCATCATCGCGCGCCGCTGACCGGCGGTGGGCCGCCCCGGCAACCAGCGGTCGGGGTCGAAGCGTTCGGGGTCGGGGAACGAGGACGGATCGTGGTGGAGGAGGTAGGGGCTGTAGAGCACGGTGGCCCCGGCGGGCAGCCGGCGTCCTGCGAGTTCCGTCTCCCGGGTGGCGACGCGGGTGAAGAGCCAGCCGGGGGACGAGTGGCGCAGCGTCTCGGAGACGACGCACCGGGTCCGGACGAGGTGCGGCAGGTCGTCGGGGCGTGGCCGGCGGCCACCGGGCAGCACGGTGTCCAGCTCGGCGTGCAGACGCCGTTCGGCCTCGGGATGGCGGGCCAGCAGGCTGAACGCCGCGGCCAGGGACAGGGCCGAGGTCTCGGCGCCCGTGAGCAGCAGGGTGATCAGGTGGTCGTGGATCTCCTGGTCGGTACGGGCGGGTTGCGTGCCGTGGCCGTGGGGGACCGCCAGCAGCGTTCCCAGGACGTCGTCCCGCGGGATGCCCCGGCGGCGTTCGGCGATCACCGCGTCGATGACGGCGTGCAGGCGGGCGAGCGCCCGCCGGTAGCGGCGGTTGGCCGGGGTCGGGAGCAGGAACAGCGCGCCGACCGGTACGACCGTGCGGACGAAGAGACCGCGGACGACGTCGGCGAGACAGTCCCGCACCTGGGCGGCGGCCGTGTCGTCCAGCGAGTCGGAGAGCAGGACCCGGCTGATCACGCGGGTCGTGAGGGCCATCATCGCCTCGGTGACGGGAACCGCCCGGCCCGCCTGCCACCCCTCGCACACCGACTCGGCCTCCTCGGCGACGAGTTCCGTGTACGCGGCGGCGTGGGACGGACGGAACGCCGGCTGCAACAGCCTGCGTTTGTCCCGGTGCGCCGACTGACGGCAGGTGACCAGTCCGTCGCCCATCAGCTTGCCCAGCCTGTCGTACAGCGGGCCCCCTTTGCCGAAGGTGCGCGGATCCATGAGCACCTCGTGGGCCAGCTCAGGGTGGCACACCATCCAGGCGCGCCGGGGGCCCAGCCGTATCTCGACCAGATCCCCGTGCGCGGGCAAAGAATTGAGAAACGCCAGCGGGCGACGGTATAAGGCGATAGCGTGACCGAGGAGTGGGAATATGCCGGGAGCAGTACCTGCTGTCCATGTCCGTTTTTGTTCGGGCACAGCACCGTTCATGGAAACCTCCTGCCCAGTGCAACGCGTGAAATGAGCGAACCTGCTTCGAGGCTGACAGCCCGAGACAAGTCCTGCCCACTTCAATCATGTGCGGGTTTCCGGAAACCTTTCTCCAAAGGGGCGCACAGGGGCACGTTGAAGCAAAGAGCCCAATCGGTGAACGCCTCTTGATGCATGACGCATCGATGGTGATTCTTTCTGTCACTCCAGTGTGGTTCCTTCCCGTCCGGACCCGGGGGTTTTCGGCGTCGCCCTTCGCGTTCGCTTGACCTGCCCGGGCGACGGGCCGAGGATCATGAGCCATGACGCAGGGACAGGGCAGCACGGTCGACGGGGTGCTGCGGCGCAGCGCCCGCCGCACCCCCGCGCGGGTGGCGGTGCGGTACGGCGAACGACACTGGACGTACGAGGAACTCGACGACGCCGTCTCGCGCGCGGCGAGCGTCCTGCTCGGCCAGGGCCTCGGCCGCGGTGACCGGGTCGGCACCTACGGACACAACTCCGACGCCTACCTGATCGCCTTCCTCGCCTGCGCCCGCGCCGGCCTGGTCCACGTCCCGGTCAACCAGAACCTGACCGGCGACGACCTCGCGTACATCGTCGGCCAGTCGGGCAGCTCCCTGGTCCTCGCCGACCCAGCCCTCACCGGCCGGCTCCCCGACGGCGTACCGGCGCTGCCGCTGCGGGACGCCGACGGCTCGCTGCTGGCCCGGCTCGCCGACGCGGTGCCGTACGACGGGCCCGAACCGCGCACCGAGGACCTGGTGCAGCTGCTCTACACCTCGGGGACCACGGCGCTGCCCAAGGGCGCGATGATGACCCACCGGGCCCTGGTGCACGAGTACCTGAGCGCGATCGCCGCCCTCGACCTGAGCGCCGGGGACCGGCCCGCACACGCGCTGCCGCTCTATCACTCCGCCCAGATGCACGTGTTCCTGCTGCCCTACCTGGCGGTGGGCGCCACCAACGTCATCCTCGACGGGCCGGACGGCGACACCCTCTTCGACCTCGTCGAGGCCGGAGACGTCGACAGCCTTTTCGCTCCGCCCACCGTGTGGATCGGGCTCGCCAACCGGCCCGACTTCGCCACCCGCGACCTCGGCGGACTGCGCAAGGCCTACTACGGGGCCTCGATCATGCCGGTGCCCGTCCTGGAGCGACTGCGCGATCGGCTGCCGAAACTCGCCCTGTTCAACTGCTTCGGGCAGAGCGAGATCGGACCGCTGGCCACCGTGCTCGCCCCCGAGGAGCACAAGGGGCGGCTCGACTCCTGCGGCCGCACCGTCCTGTTCGTCGAGGCACGCGTGGTGGACGAGGACGGCGCCGACGTGCCCGACGGCACCCCCGGCGAGATCGTCTACCGCTCACCGCAGCTGTGCGAGGGCTACTGGGACAAGCCCGAGGAGACCGAACAGGCCTTCCGGGAGGGCTGGTTCCGCTCCGGTGACCTCGCGGTGCGCGACGCCGACGGCTACTACACGATCGTCGACCGGGTGAAGGACGTCATCAACTCCGGTGGCGTGCTGGTCGCTTCGCGGCAGGTCGAGGACGCCCTGTACACCCACGAGGCGGTCGCCGAGGCCGCCGTGATCGGCCTGCCCGACGAGCGGTGGATCGAGGCGGTCACCGCGGTCGTCGTCGCCCGCGGCGAAGTCGACGAGGCCGGGCTGATCGCCCACGTGAAGGAGAAGCTGCCCGCCTTCAAGGCGCCCAAGCGGATCCTGTTCGTGGACGCGCTGCCCCGCAACGCCAGCGGAAAGATCCTGAAGCGGGAACTGCGGGAGCGGTTCGGCCCCGCCTCGTGAGGACCGGGGCGACGGCTACTGCCGGTCCCGGGACGTGAGCGTCGACACAAGGCCCCGTACGGACCCAAGAAGTCTGGTTCCATACCTTGTGCGGCTTCCGACACCACGTCCGCCGTTCACCGCCGGCGAGCACACAACCGACATGCGCTGCTGCCTCCCCGTCCCCCTCGGCGCACTCGCGGGCATCCCCGGTCCCTGCGAGATGCTGCGCTCCGGCTTCCTCCTCGCACCCGCCCTGCTCCGCTCCGCCGCCGCCCCCCGTCCCCGTCACCCCCGCTCCCTCGCCGCCGTCCACCTGGAACTGGTCACCCTCACCGAGGACCGCGCCGTCATCACCTGGCACACCGCCCTGCCCGGCACCGACGACGGCACCGGCCGGATGCTGCCCGCCGTCACCGAGGGCGAGGTCGTCTACGGCACCCATCCGGCCCGCCTCAACCGCACCGCGGGCGAGGACCGGCCCACCGCGCACCACCACGTCGAACTCACCGGCCTGGAGCCGGGACAGACCTACTACTACCAGGCCCGTTCCCGGGGCGTGCCCGCCACACCCACCGCGCTGCACCTGGTGCGCGGCAACGCGGCCGGCACCTCGCGCCACGGCCTCGGCACTTCCGGCGGCCCCTATTCCTTCACCACCCCGCAGCCCCCGCCCGGCCGCCACCTGTTCTCCGTCGCCCTCTGCAACGACCTGCACATCGGCGAGACCGTCGCCGGCCTCGTGGCCGGCGTCCCCTTCCTGCGCGGAGTGGCGCAGCGGACGGGACAGACCCCCTACCCCGAACTCATGAGCCGCGCCGTGGTGGACGAGGCCCGCAGCCGCGGCGCCCGGCTGCTGCTGGCCGCCGGTGACATCTCCGCCGGCGGCGGACCGCGCGACCTGGCGGAGGCCAGGCGCATCCTCGACGGCTTCGGCACCCACCGGCGGGACTACCTCGTCGTCCGGGGCAACCACGACCGGGCCGCGGGCGACGGCGACTCCTTCCACCGCGAGTTCGGCACACCGGACGGGCCCGGCTGGTTCGAGCACGACGTGGCCGGACTGCGGATCGTCGGCCTCGACACCTACGACAAGCGCGGCAACGGCGGTGACGCGGGCGGACTCGGCGCCGAGCAGCTCTCCTGGTTCCGGCGCCGGTTGCGCGCCCACCGGGAACAGCCCACCGTCGTCTTCGGCCACCACCCGCTGACCGTCCGGGAGGCACTCTTCCCGGTGAGCCCGGCGCAGCGCGTCGGCCGCCGCCAGGCCCGCGCGATCCTCCGGGCCTACGCCTCCGCCCCGGGTGTGTTCCTCCACCATGTGGGCCACACACACCGCAACAAGCGCACCCATGTGCCCCTCGCCCCGCAGGTGACCCACCTGGAGGTCGGTGCCGCCAAGGAGTACCCCGGCGGTTTCTTCCTGCTGCGGATCCACAGCGGCGGCTACGCGCTCAACTTCTTCCGGGCACGCGCCGCCGACGCCCTGGAGTGGAACGAGCGCAGCCGCCGGCAGGCCGGGGGACTCTGGCCGTACCACGCACTCGGCCGGACCGTCGCCGACCGCAACAGTGTGGCCGCCCGCGACCTGTCCGGCATCGGCCGCCTCGTGCCGCCGTCCGCCCAGTCCCGTTCGCCCCAAGGGATGACCGCGGTCCCGAACCCCCGCCTGGATGTGGCCTAGAAGAACGACACGTCCGTAGCGTGGGGACATGTCGACCCTGTGGGAACTCATGCACGACTGCATCCCTGACGACCACGCCCGTCAGGTCACCTCCCGCTACTACCTCGACGAAGCCATGAGCTCGCCGCGGGCACCGGACCGGGTGGTCGACCTCGGGTGCGGTCGGGGCACGTCGGCGGAGCTCTTCCGCAAGCACGACTCCGGCGTCCGCTGGGTGGGAGTCGACATCCGCGATTCGCCGGAGGCCGCCCAGCGCACGCCCGGGGGCGACAGCGTCGTGTACTTCGACGGCGTCAACCTGCCGTTCCGCTCCGGCGCGGTCCCGCTCGTCTACTCCCACCAGGTCTTCGAACACGTGGCCCGGCCCAGGGAACTGCTCGCCGAGGTGGGCAGGGTGCTGCGCCCGGGCGGCCTGTTCATCGGCAGCACCTCGCAGTTCGAGCCCTACCACTCCTTCAGCCTGTGGAACTACACGCCCTACGGATTCCGGGTGCTGGTCGAGGAGGCCGGGCTCGCCCTGGAGGAGATCCGGCCCTCGCTCGACGGCGTGACACTGATCATGCGCGCCTACCACAGCGCGCGGAAGAAAGAGTACGGCCGCTTCTGGCAGACGGAGTCGCCGCTCAACACGGAGATCGACGCCTGGGCCCGCAGGAGCAAGCGGGAGACGGCCCTGGTGAACCTCCGCAAGCTCACGTTCTGCGGCCAGTTCGCGTTCCGGGTGAGCAAGCCGGCCCCGGCTGCCTGACACCGGGGGCCGGCCGCCGAAATCCGTTGCGGCACCGCGCCGCCGTCCCGGAGGATCAGCGCCATGCCCACCTTCGCCGCAGCCGACGGGACCCGCCTCGCCTACCACGTCAGAGGGGAGGGCGAACCGCTCGTCGTACTGCCGGGCGGCCCCATGCGGGCCTCCGTCTACCTGGGTGACCTCGGCGGGCTCACCGCCCACCGCAGGCTGATCCTCCTCGACCTGCGCGGAACCGGCGACTCCGCGGTGCCCGCCGACCCGGCGTCGTACCGCTGCGACCGACTGGTCGACGACGTGGAGATGTTGCGGGCCCACATGGGTCTCGACCACATGGACGTACTGGCGCACTCGGCGGGCGCCGCCCTGGCGACCCTGTACGCGGCGGCCCATCCGCACCGGGTGCGGCGGCTCGCGCTGATCACCGGCAACTCCTCGGCCCTCGGCCTGAGCGCCACCCCCGAGGACCGGCTGGCGGCGGCCCGGCTGCGGGCGGGAGAGCCCTGGTTCGAGGAGGCGTTCCCCGCGCTGGAGGCGTGGCTGACCGGCTCCGGGGAGTTCGACGTGGTGTTCATGCCCTTCTTCCACGGCCGCTGGGACGCCGCCGCCCGGGCCCATGTCGCCGCCACCGAGCAGCAGAGCAACTTCGAGGCGGGCGACCGCTGCTTCGCCGAGGGCGCCTTCACCCCGGACGTCACCCGGGCCGCCCTGCGCGCCCTCGCCGCCCCCGTCCTGGTGTACGCCGGGGAACTCGACGGCGGTCCCAGCCCCGCCCTGGCCGGGCGCGTCGCCGATGCCTTCCCGCACGCGGAGGTCGTCGTGCAGCCCGGCGCCGGCCACTATCCCTGGCTCGACGACCCCGAGTGGTTCGTCCGCCGTACCGTCGGCTTCCTGGACGCCTGAGCCGCGCCCGGGTCCTGCGGCCCGAACGCCGTCAGGAAGCGGTCGCGGAACTTGTCCATCGCCCAGATCGGCGCGTCCGCGGCGGGCTTCAGGCCCGGTGTCCAGCCCCAGCCGGCGACCCGGTCCAGGACCGCCGGGTCGTGGGCGACGATCGTGACCGGCACGTCCCGGCGCGGGCTGCCGACGACGACCTCCGGGCGGGGCTGGTGGTCGCCGAGGAAGACCAGGACCGTGTCCCGGCGGGCGTGGCGCCGCATGAACCCGAACAGGCTGCGCAGCGAGTACTCGATCGAGACCCGGTACTCGGTCCGCACGCTCTCCGGGTCCTTCCAGACCTCCGCCGGGTCCTTGCCCGTCTTCCGCATCGGCCCGAAGACCGAGCCGTCGCCGAGGTCCTTCCAGTCGATCATGCGGGGCAGGGGTGCCCAGGGCTGGTGGCTGGAGGCGAGGATGATCTCCGCCATCACCGGACGCCGGTCCGGTTTCCCGTACTCCAGGCGGTCGAAGGCCTCCAGCGTGAACTGGTCGGGGACGGGCGTCCAGCTGAAGTACGGGCCGCGGTAGCCGAGGTGCGTGGCGTCGTAGGCGCGGTCGAGGCCGAAGAACCGGGCCTCCGGCCAGGCCTTCCGGACGCCCGGCACGACACCGACCGTGCGCCAGGCGCCGGTTCTGCGGAAGTACTCGTTGAGGGTCGTCCGGTCGCCCGAGACGAGATCGCGGTAACGCTGCTGGTTGTCGATCCACAGCCCGGACAGCAGCGTGGCATGGCACATCCAGCTGCCCGCCCCGAGCACCGGGGACCGCAGCCAGCCGCTGCGCGCCTCGAAACCGGCCGCCCCGAGCGTGGCGGTGCCCTCCTGGAGGACCGCGCCGACCTGCCGCGCCATCGCCGGGTCCTCGATCGCCGTACGGCCGTAGCTCTCGATGAACGTGATCAGCACGTCCTTGCCGCGCAGGCCCGTCAGCAGCCGGTCCGGCGGAGTGTTCCCGAAGGCGTCGACGGCGGCCTCCGCCGCGAAGACCCGCGCGTCCGCGAGACCGGCGCGGACCGCCCGCACCCGATCGTCCACCAGTTGCGCGTCGAGGGTCGAGGCGACAGGCACGCCGCCGGCCCGGAGACCGAAGACGGCACAGGTGACCCAGGCGACGGCCAGGACCAGGGCCGTACGGACGGCCTGCGGGCGCCGGCGTGCCATCCGCTCGGCGACCCGCAGCAGGGCGAGGGCGGTGACGGCCGGAACGGCCGCGGCGAGGAGCACGGCCGCGGTGATCGCGAGCAGCTCACTGGTCCGGCCGAACGACTCCCGCACGTAGTCCGCCGCGTCGTCCAGCAGGACCCAGTCGAGCACCAGGTCGAACGGCCGCTCAAGCACCGAGTAGAAGCCCATGTCCAGGCACTTCACCAGCGTCAGCACCCCCACCGACGCGCCCGCCGCCACCGCCGTGACGCGCCGCGCCCGGCCGGGCAGGGTCAGCAGCACGGCCGCGAGCACGATCCCCTCGACCGGGAGACGCAGGAACGCGGCCGGCGTGAGCAGGTCCAGCCGGTTCGGCAGCAGCAGCGCGGCCGGCAGCAGGAGGGCGGAGAGCGCGGTCGTTCCCACCGCGATGCCTCGGGCGGTGCGTGGACGCCTCCGCCGCCGGCCCTCGTCCGTGCCGGGATCCGCCGGCGCGGACGCGGTCTCCGGCGGCCGGTCGGGCGTGGGGTGCGACACCGGAGGTCCTTCCGTGCGGCGGCTGTGACACCGTGTGCATGATCGACTGCTGATCGTGCGCACAGCGTACGGCCCGTGCGCCACCCCGCGGGGGTGGCGCACCCGCACGGTCTACCGGTCGGCGGCCACCGCCACCTGCCGCGCCCACCGGTAGTCCGCCTTGCCGCTCGGCGACCGCTGGATGGCCTCGGCGATCACCAGCTGGCGGGGGACCTTGTACCCGGCCAGCCGGCTGCGGCAGTGGGTCTGGATGTCCGCGAGGGAGGGCCGCTCGGCGCCCGCGCGCAACTGCACCACGGCCGCCACATGGTTGCCCCAGGTGGCGTCGGGCACCCCGGCGACGAGCGCGTCGTACACGTCCGGGTGGGACTTGAGCGCCTGTTCGACCTCCTCCGGGTACACCTTCTCGCCCCCGGTGTTGATGCACTGCGAGCCCCGGCCGAGCACGGTGACGACACCGTCCTCGTCGACCGTCGCCATGTCACCGAGGAGCACCCACCTGCGGCCGTCCTTCTCGAAGAACGTCTCGGCGGTTTTCGCCGGGTCGTTGTAGTAGCCGAGCGGTACGTGCCCGCTCTGCGCGACCCGGCCGACCTCGCCCACCGCCACCGGCTCGTGGGTCGCCGGATCGACCACCTGGGTACGGGAGTTGACGCGGACGCGGAAGCCGCTGCCGGCCCCGGAGTCGTCGGTGGCGGTGCCGTTGAAACCGGACTCGGAGGACCCGAAGTTGTTCAGCAGCATGGCGTTCGGGACGAGTTCGCTGAACAGCCTGCGCACGGTCTCGGAGAGGATCGCACCGGAGGAGGAGACGCTGAACAGGGCGGAGCAGTCGGTGCCCTTCATCGGCCCGTTGAGTGCGTCGATCAGCGGGCGCAGCATCGCGTCGCCGACCAGCGACATGCTGGTGACCTTCTCCCGCGCGACGGTCCGCAGCACCTCCTCGGGCACGAACTTGCGGTGGATCACCACCCGCTGCCCGAAGTTGAAGCCGATGAGGGAGGTGAGGGTCGACGTGCCGTGCATCAGCGGGGGAGTGGGGAAGAAGGTGATCCCGGTCCCGCCGGCCGCCACCCGCTCGGCCAGCTCCTCGGGCCGCTTCACCGGCTCTCCTGTCGGCGCCCCGCCGCCCAACCCGGCGAAGAACAGATCCTCCTGACGCCACATCACGCCCTTGGGCATGCCCGTGGTGCCGCCGGTGTAGATGATGAACTGGTCGTCGCCCGAGCGCGCCGGGAACCCCCGCCCGGGCGATCCGGCGGCCTCGGCCTCCGCGAAGGACAGGGCCTTGGGTTCCGACGCCGGCGCGCCCACGCGCACCAGGTGCCGCAACTTCGGCGTCCTGGGCAGCGCCGCCGCCACCCGGTCGTCGAACTCCGCGTCGAAGACCAGCGCGACCAGGTCGGCGTCCCGGTAGAGGTACACCAACTCCTCTTCGACGTAACGGTAGTTGACGTTGACCGGCACGACCCGCGCCTTCATGCACCCGAACACCGTCTGGAGGTACTCGATCCCGTTGTAGAGGTGCAGGCCGAGATGCTCGCCGGGGCGGATCCCGCTGTCGATCAGGTGATGGCCGATGCGGTTGGCGGCGGCGTCCAGCTCGGCGTAGGTCAGCCGGCGTTCGGCACCCGTGCCGGGGTGGTCGACGTACACGAGCGCCTCGCGGTCCGAGGCCACGTCGACGACCGACTCGAACAGATCGGCAAGGTTGTACTCCACCGCTCCTCCTGACCCCGGCAACCGTGACGAAGAAAGGCACACCTGTCCGTTCGCCGGTCATCAGAGCAAAGGGCGCGGCAAGTGTGAAGGGTTCACGCGAAGAAATCTGACTGTCTGTCAGAAAACCCTTGAAGTGCCTCCCGGCCTACTGCAACCTGTTCTCGTTCTTTCAGAGGGGAGACGGTCCATGGGTGGGACGGAACACCTCACCGTGCGGCGCGAGGGCGCCACACTGGTGCTCACGCTCAACAGGCCCGAGGCGAAGAACGCGCTCTCGATCTCCATGCTCGTCGGGCTGTACGACGGCTGGATCGAGGCCGACGCGGACGACGGCATCCGCTCGATCGTGCTCACCGGGGCCGGGGGTGCCTTCTGCGCCGGGATGGACCTCAAGGCGCTGGCCGGGCAGGGCATGGCGGGCGAGCACCTGCGCGACCGGCTGAAGGCCGACCCGGATCTGCACTGGAAGGCGATGCTCCGCCACCATCGCCCGCGCAAACCGGTGATCGCCGCCGTCGAGGGGTACTGCGTCGCGGGCGGCACGGAGATCCTCCAGGGCACCGACATCCGGGTCGCGGGCGAGTCCGCGACGTTCGGGCTCTTCGAGGTCCGGCGGGGGCTCTTCCCGATCGGCGGTTCGACCGTACGGCTCCAGCGGCAGATTCCGCGCACGCACGCGCTGGAGATGCTGCTCACCGGGCGGCCGTACAGCGCGCGCGAGGCCGCGGACATCGGGCTGGTCGGACATGTCGTTCCGGATGGCGGCGCGCTCGACAAGGCGCTGGAGATCGCCGAACAGATCAACGCGTGCGGGCCGTTGGCGGTCGAGGCGGTCAAGGCGTCGGTGTACGAGACCGCGGAGATGACGGAGGCGGACGGGCTTGCCGCGGAGCTGAAGCGGGGGTGGCCGATCTTCGATACGGCCGATGCGAAGGAAGGGGCCCGTGCGTTCGCGGAGAAGCGGGTGCCTGCTTACAGGCGTGCGTGAGTGTCCGAGGTGCTCGGGACGCCGCGGGCCGCATGTGGCTGGTCGCGCAGTTCCCCGCGCCCCTGAAAGACGGGGCGCCCCCCTCACCGACCTTAAGGAGGTCAGCCCCCTATGCCCGAAGTCCTCAAAGCCCCCCTCGTCGTCGAGTTTCCCTTCACCCGGTCCCTCGGGCCCGTCCAGAGCGCCTTTCTCACCGGGCTGCGCGAGCGCGTGGTCCTCGGGGTGAAGACCGCCGACGGCCGCACCCTCGTCCCGCCCGTCGAGTACGACCCGGTCACCGCCGACGAGCTCCGTGACCTCGTCGAGGTCGCCCCCACCGGCACCGTCACCACCTGGGCCTGGAACCACGAACCCCGCCGCGGCCAGCCCCTCGGCACCCCCTTCGCCTGGGTGCTGGTCCGGCTCGACGGCGCCGACACCGCCCTGCTGCACGCCCTGGACGTCTCCGGCCCCGAGGCCGTGCACACCGGCATGCGGGTCCGGGTCCGCTGGGCCGAGGACCGGTCGGGGGCCATCACCGACATCGCCTGCTTCGAGCCGTACGACGGCGAGGCGGTCGAACCCGGCGGGGACGGCGGCGAGTTCGAGGACGCCATCCACGGCATCGTCGCCCATGCCCGCCTCGACTACACCTACTCGCCCGGCCGCGCCCAGTCCGCCTACATCGACGCGCTCTCCACCCGGCGGACCTTCGGCGAACGCTGTCCCTCCTGCCGGAAGGTGTACATCCCGCCGAGGGGCGCGTGCCCCACCTGTGGGGTGGCCACATCGGAACAGGTCGAGGTGGGTCCCGGCGGCACGGTCACCACCTTCTGCATCGTCAACATCAAGGCGAAGAACCTCGACATCGAGGTGCCCTACGTCTACGCCCACATCGCCCTCGACGGCGCCGGCCTCGCCCTGCACGGCCGCATCGGCGGGATCCCCTACGACCAGGTGCGGATGGGGCTCAGGGTCGAACCGGTGTGGACCGAGGGGGCCCGCTTCCCCGACCACTACCGGCCCACCGGCGAGCCCGACGCGGACTACGACACGTACAAGGAGCTGCTGTGATGCGTGACATAGCACTGGTCGCCTTCGCGCAGACCGACCACCGCCGCACCAGCGAGGACCTCTCCGAGGTCGAGATGCTCATGCCGGTGCTGCACGACGTGCTCGGGCAGACCGGGCTGAAGACCGCCGACATCGGCTTCACCTGCTCCGGCTCCAGCGACTACCTGGCAGGCCGCGCCTTCTCCTTCACCCTCGCCCTCGACGGCGTCGGCGCCTGGCCGCCGATCTCCGAGTCGCACGTCGAGATGGACGGCGCCTGGGCCCTGTACGAGGCCTGGACGAAGCTGCTCACCGGGGACGCGGACACCGCGCTCGTCTACTCCTACGGCAAGTCCTCGCCCGGCTCGGTGCGGGACGTGCTGACCCGCCAGCTCGACCCCTACTACGTGGCCCCCCTCTGGCCGGACTCCGTCGCGCTCGCCGCCCTCCAGGCGCAGGCACTCATCGACGCGGGGGAGACGGACGAGCCCGCGCTGGCCGCCGTCGGCGCCCGGAGCAGGACGGCGGCGAAAGCCAACTCCCACGCCCAGCTACGGGGTTCGGTACCGCAGGGGGACTATGTCGTACGGCCGCTGCGCACCGGCGACTGCCCGCCGATCGGCGACGGCGCCGCCGCCGTGATCCTCGCGGCGGGGGAGCGGGCCCGGGAGCTGTGCGAGCGGCCCGCCTGGATCCGGGGCATCGACCACCGCATCGAGGCGCACAGCCTGGGCGTCCGCGACCTGACCGACTCGCCGTCCGCGCGGCTCGCCGCCGAACGGGCCGGTGCCTTCGAACGGCCCGTGGACACCGCCGAGCTGCACGCGCCGTTCAGCTCGCAGGAGGTCGTCCTGCGCAAGGCGCTGCGCCTCGGCGACGACGTGCGCGTGAACCCGTCCGGCGGAGCCCTCGCCGCCAACCCGATCATGGCCGCCGGGCTGATCCGCATCGGCGAGGCCGCCGCCCGCATCCACCGCGGCGAGTCAGACCGCGCCCTCGCCCACGCCACCTCCGGGCCCTGCCTGCAGCAGAACCTGGTCGCCGTACTCGAAGGGGATCCGCGATGAGCAAGGAGCCCGTGGCCGTCGTAGGGATCGGCCAGACCAAGCACGTGGCGGCCCGGCGGGACGTGTCGATCGCCGGGCTCGTCCGCGAGGCCGCGCGACGCGCCCTCGACGACGCCGAGTTGGACTGGGCCGACGTCGACGCG
Organism: Streptomyces sp. NPDC048291; assembly: GCF_043201715.1. Lineage (NCBI taxonomy): Bacteria > Bacillati > Actinomycetota > Actinomycetes > Kitasatosporales > Streptomycetaceae > Streptomyces > Streptomyces sp. NPDC048291. The sequence continues at coordinate 128,821 of NZ_JBICZC010000018.1, read as the reverse complement.
GTCGTCATCGGCAAGGCGCCCGACTTCTTCGAGGGCGTGATGATGCCGGAGCTCTACCTGGCGGACGCGCTGGGAGCGGTCGGGAAACCCATGTTGCGGGTCCACACCGCGGGGTCGGTGGGCGGCTCGACCGCGCTCGTCGCGGCCAACCTCGTCGCCGCCCGCGTCCACTCCACCGTGCTGACCCTCGCCTTCGAAAAGCAGTCCGAGTCCAACGCCATGTGGGGCCTCTCCCTGCCGATCCCCTTCCAGCAGCCGCTGCTGGCCGGCGCGGGCGGCTTCTTCGCCCCCCACGTGCGGGCCTACATGCGGCGCAGCGGCGCCCCGGACACCGTCGGCTCGCTGGTCGCCTACAAGGACCGACGCAACGCGCTCAAGAACCCCTACGCCCACCTCCACGAGCACGACATCACCCTGGAGAAGGTCCAGGCGTCCCCCATGCTGTGGGACCCCATCCGCTACTCGGAGACCTGCCCCTCCTCCGACGGCGCCTGCGCCATGGTCCTCACCGACCGCGCCGGAGCCGCGCGCTCCGCCAAGCCGCCGGCCTGGATGCTCGGCGGCGCCATGCGCAGCGAGCCCACCCTGTTCGCCGGCAAGGACGCGGTGTCGCCGCAGGCAGGCAAGGACTGCGCCGCCGACGTCTACCGGCAGGCGGGCATCGCCGACCCGCGCCGGGACATCGACGCCGTCGAGATGTACGTGCCGTTCTCCTGGTACGAGCCCATGTGGCTGGAGAACCTCGGCTTCGCCGAGGAGGGCGAGGGCTGGAAACTCACCGAATCGGGTGTCACGGAGCTCGACGGTGACCTCCCCGTCAACATGTCGGGCGGAGTGCTCTCCACCAATCCGATCGGTGCCTCCGGGATGATCCGGTTCGCGGAGGCCGCCCTCCAGGTGCGCGGCCAGGCCGGAGAACACCAGGTGGACGGCGCCCGCAGGGTGCTCGGGCACGCCTACGGCGGCGGCTCCCAGTTCTTCTCCATGTGGCTCGTCGGCGCCGCGGCCCCCGACAACTGAAAGGACCCGTTCACGTGGCCTGTTGAGTGCCGGAACCGAAAGCTAGGCTGGCCGCGGACGACGAATTCGGGAGGAGCACGGACGTGGCCGAGAGCACCATCCAGCAGCAGCCGGTACTGGGCTGGGAGAAGCCGAAGCTGGACCTCAGCGGGGCCGATTGGCAGTCCAGCAGCCGGGGCCTGGGGGATGTCCAGATCGCCTTTGTCGAGGGATTCATCGCGATGCGCAACAGCGGCAGCCCGCAGAGCCCTTCCCTGATCTTCACCCCCGCCGAATGGGGTGCCTTCGTGTCGGGGGCCCGGGAGGGCGAGTTCGACCTCACCTGAGCGCCTCCCCCGGCTCCGCCGCCGTGGCAGAGAGGTGAACCGGGGGGTGTTCCGCAAGGATTTCCGGACACGTGACCAGCAGCGCCCTTCCGGGGCCGCCGCCTGAGACAGGCTGGCCCCGGACGGGGAAGGTCGTATTCCGGAGGTGAGGAACGATGAGCGCTGCGCCGGTCATCGCCGCGGCGGACGGTTCGGACGACAGCCTGCGGGCCCTGGACTGGGCCGTACAGGCGGCCCGGCAACGGGACGCACCGCTGCGGGTGGTCCATGTCCGCCAGTACGCCGCCTGGGGGCAGCCCGACGTCCTGGTCGCCGGGGAACCGGACGAGGGCGGCGACCCCGTGCTCGACGAGGTCCGGGACCGGCTGCGCAGCGGCGCCGTCGGGCTGACCGTCGAATACGTCGCCCTGGAGGGTGCCCCGAGCGCGCTGCTGCCCGAACTGGGCGCCGACGCACAGCTGCTGGTGCTCGGCTCGCGGGGCCGCGGCGGCTTCGCCAGCCTGCTCCTCGGCTCCAACGGCATGGCCGCCGCCCGCGACGCCGCCTGCCCGGTGGTCGTCGTGCCCCGGCCCGGCCGGGAGGTGCACGAGGAACTGCCCGCCGAGCCCGGCCCCCGGGTCGTCGTCGGCCTGGACGTGGACAGTCCCGACGACGCCACCCTCGCCTTCGCCTTCGAGGAGGCCGCCCGGCGCGGCGCCCGGCTCCAGGTGATCGCCGCCTACCCGTGGCCGGTGCAGAGCTGGTTCGCGGCCGGGGAGCTCGTCCCACCGGCCGTCGACCGGGACGAGGTCGAGCAGGAGACCCGCACCCTCGCCGAGGGCTTCCTCGCCCCGTACCTCAAGGACCGCCCGAACCTGCGTGCCGACGTCCTCGCGCTGCCCGGCGACGCGGCAGGGCTGCTGGTGTCCGCCTCCAAGGACGCCGCACTGGTCGTCGTCGGCCGTCACCGCCGACGGCTGCCCGCCCCGGCCCGCATGATGGGCTCGGTCACCCACGCCGTACTGCTGCACGCCGCCGCCCCGATCGCGGTGGTCCCGCCGTCCCCGCCGCAGCAGTGATGTCAAGTCCCTTCGCCCAGTTACCGTCAGTAGAGAGCGGATCACCGCAGTCGGGCGTACGCTGAGCTGCCTGCAAGCCACGGTGCGCGCCCGCTCCCCGCGCTCGCGCAACACCGTGGCGGGGGGTGGTCATGGGACAGCGGGTCCTGCGGAACCGACGGACGCTCTACGAGCGTGACAGCGAACTCGCGGCCGTCGACGAGGCGTTGGCCGAGCTCACCGGCCTGCGCACGGACGGCGCGGCGCCGGGCGACCGGTCGCTCGGCGCGCTGCTCGCCTTCGCCGGGCGCGCGGGCATAGGCAAGACCACCCTGCTCGCCGAGGTCCGCCGCCGCGCCGCCGCCCAGGGCTGCACCGTGCTCTCCGCGCGCGGCGGCGAGCAGGAACAGCGCGTCGCCTTCCACGTCGCCCGCCAGCTCCTGCAACCCCGCCTCGCCGGCGCACCGGAGGCCGAACTCCGTGCCTCGCTTGGCAGTTGGTACGACATCGTCGGCCCCGCCCTCGGCCTGTGCGCCCCGACCGAGGGCGCCCCGCCCGACCAGCAGGGCCTGCGGGACGGCCTCGACTGGGTCCTCACCCACCTCGCCGTGCGCCAGGCCCCGGTGGTCCTCGTCCTCGACGACGCCCACTGGGCCGACCCCGAATCCCTCGGCTGGCTGGCCGCGTTCGCACCACGCGCCGAGCAACTCCCGCTGCTCGTCGTCGTCGCGTACCGGCCCGACGAACTCCCCGAGCACGCCGACGCGCTCCGCGGCCTGCCCGGACGGGCCGGCGGCCGCCCGCACGGCCTCGAACCGCTCAGCGCCGACGCCGTGGCCGGCCTGGTCCGCGAGAGCCTCGGCGACCACGCCGACGACGCCTTCTGCCACGAGTGCTGGGCCGTCACCGCGGGCAACCCCTTCGAGGCCGTCGAACTGACCGCCAAGGTCCACGACCGGGGCCTCGACCCCACCGAGGCCGGCGCACCCCTGCTGCGCGACCTCGCCGCCGCCGTCAAGGGCAGCGGGCTCATCGCCCGCCTCGAACGCCTGGGCCCCTCCGCCGTCCGGTTCTCCTGGGCCTGCGCCGTCCTCGGCACCGAGATCCATCCCGCGCTCGCCGCCGCCGTCGCCGGGCTCGGACACGAGGAGGCCGCCGACGCGGCCGACGCCCTGCGCGGCGCCCGCGTTCTCACCGGCGCCGAGACCCTGGAGTTCGTCCACCCGCTGATCGCCACCGCCGTCTACCGGGCCATCCCGCCCGCCACCCGGGTCGCCCTGCACGGCCAAGCCGCCTGGTGCGTCACCGACGACGGCCAGGGCGCCACCGCCGCCGCCCGCCACCTCCTGGAGACCCACCCCGAGGGCGACACCTGGGTCGTCCGGCAACTGCGCGCCGCCGCCGGCGAGACCCTCCGGGCCGGTGCCCCCGACACCGCCCGCGCCTACCTCGCCCGCGCCCTGCGCGAACCCCCGCCGGCCAAGCAGCGCGCCGCCGTCCTGCACGAACTGGGCAGCGCCTCCCTCCTCACCGAGCCCGCCACGACCGTCAACCACCTGCGCGCGGCCCTCCAGGAACCCATCGCCGAGCCCGCCCTGCGCCACCACATCGTCTACCGCCTCTCCCAGGTCCTCGCCCACAGCGACCGACTCGCCGAGGCCTCCGAGACCCTCGCCCGCGAGATCCACGTGACCGGCGATGCCCGCGTCCGGCTCCGCATGCTCTCCGAGCAGTTCATGTGGGACGCCTTCCGCGCCGACGAGCCCGACCACCCCTCCCGCTCCCGCCGCCTGACCCGGCTCGCCGACCGGCTCCGGGGCCGCGACCTCACCGAGCGGTACGTCATCGGGCTGCGCACCTGGGACGCCGTCCAGCGCGGCGAACCCGCCGACGTCGCCCTCCACCACGCCGAACGCGCCCTGGCCGGCGGCCTCGGCTGGGCGGAGGCCGACCGCGGCTTCGAGGTCCCCGTGCTGGTCGCCCTCGCCTTCATGTACGCCGACCGGCCCGAGCGCACGGAGGAGCTCTTCGCCGCCGGGATCGCCGACTTCGAACGCCAGGGCTGGCGCGGAGCCCACCTCTCCTTCGCCTACACCCTCCTCGGCTACGTCCGCTACCGGCGGGGCCGTCTCGCCGAGGCCGAGGAGCACGCCCGCTCCGGCCTGCGCCTCGCCGAACGGGTCGGCCCCGGCACCCCCGCCCACTGGTACGCCGTCGGCATCCTGATCCAGACCCTGCTGGCGCGCGGCCGCACCGGCGAGGCCACCCGCCTCGCCGAGGACCACGCCTTCCGGGAGCCCTTCCCCGCGGCCGTGGTCTTCCCCGACGCCCAGACGGTCTACGGCGAACTGCTCCTCGCCCGCGGCCTCACCAAGGACGCGGCGGCCGAGCTCTCCGCGGCCGGCCGCCGCCTCGAACCACGCGGCGTCCGCAACCCCTCCTGGTGCCCCTGGCAGCTCCACCTGGCCCGCGCCGAAGCCCACGACACCCCGGAGCGCGCCCTGACGACAGCCCTCGACGCGCTCACCCGCGCCCGCCGTTTCGGCGCCCCGTCCGCGATCGGCCAGGCCCTGCGCACAGCGGCCGAGGTCTCCTCGGGCGAGGCCCGCCTGGCCTACCTGCGCGAGTCGGTCACCTACCTGGACCGCTCCCCGGCCGCCTACGAACTGGCCTGCGCACTAGTGGCCCTCGGCACGGAACTCCACGACACCACCCACCTGCGCCGAGGCCTCGAAACCGCCCACCAGTGCGGAGCCGACGGCTTGGCGGACGCGGCACGGGCCGAGTTGGCAACCGCTGAGAGCGCGGCTCTGTAGCGGGCGCCAACGCCGACCCACCCAGGGGCGCGGGGAACTGCGCGACAAGCCACGACGGCGCGGCACCCGGCGAAGCACCGCCAGCCACCACGGCGAACACCCCCGCCCGGCACGGCACCGCCGAACACCACCGTCGTGGCTGATCACCGCCGCGGCGGATCAAGACTCACGGCAGACCAGAGTGGCCGCGAATCGAGGGCTGCCGCGGATCACGCACGGCACCGGATTGAGGGTGTCGGCGCACCCGGCGCGGTGGCGGATCGAGAGCGGCGGCGGACCGAGAAGGGTGACGAACCCGGAGAGGCGCCAGGCCGAGAGCGGTGGCGGATCGAGGGTGTCGGCGGATCGAGAGGGGGGGCGAACCCAGGGGCGGATCGAGAGGGGGCGCGGACCGAGGGCGGCGGAGCAAGAGCGGCGGCGGACCCGGCGCGCCGCACCGACGTCGGCCGACCCGTACCCCGTACCCCGCACTGATCCCCGCCCCACAACCCGGGCCCCGTACCATGGAGCGCATGTCGTTCCTCCGTCGCCGCAGCGCCACTCCCGCCGGCCCCGAATTCGACGTTCTGGCCATGGACCCGGGCGACTGGCCCGGCAACCTCGGTGCCGGGCTGCTGCCCGCCCCCGACGGCACCTGCCAGGGCGTCTTCCTGCGCTACGACCTCTTCGGCGGCCGCGGCCCCGCGATGATCATCGGCAACCTCCCCGAGGGCTCCCCGGCCCGCGAGGTGGAGGAGGACGAGATCCCCTTCGAGGTCGGCCAGCTCCTCCTCGCACTGGAGAACGACGAGGACGTCACCGTCGTCGGCACCGAGGACATGCCGGTCCTGCAGGGCGACAACCTGCTGATCGTGCGGCGCCTCAAGCTCTCAGAGAGCCGGATCTCCTGCGTCCAGTTCGACCGCAGCGACGGCGTCCTGGTGACCATCGCGGCCTGGGACCGCCCGATCACCGACGACCTGTACGCCCTGCTGAAGCCGCTCCCGGCGGAGCTTTTCCAGCAGGGCTGAGGGCCGGCCGCCTTCCGTCGGCTACTTACCGTGGCCGTGGTGCCGTCCGGCCTTCGCGGCCGGCACCACGTCGACGTCGGCCGCGCGGACGAACTCGACCCGGTGGCCGTACTGGATCTCGTAGTACAGGTCCTTGCCGACCACGACCTTGTGCGAGTCGGTGCTGAAGGTGACCGCGTAGTAGTACTCGCCCGGCACCTTGTCACCGGCCACGTACTTCTGGCCCGCCGGGATCGTGTACGGCAGCGGGGAGATCGACTGGGCCGGTACTCCGGAGGGGTACGCGGACGCCTCAGGGTAGGCGCGGCCGTACACCGGGACGCTGGTCAGGCCCGCCTTCGGCGTGATCACCACCCCGGTCGAGCCGACCGCCGTCGGGGCGCTAGCCGGGTTCTCGAACCAGGCCTTCTGCCCGAGGTACCAGATCGCCGTCCAGTCACCCCAGGTGTCCGCCACCGTGTACTGCTGCCCGGTGGAGGCCCGTGAGGAGAGGTCGTTCACGTCGGTCGTCGGCGTCGTGCCCATGCCGATGTCCTTGATCAGCGCCGACTTCTCGTCGTGGTCGGAGTACAGCCGAACCTCGCCGGACCCGTGCGCGGCGCAGGGCTGGCCCTTGGTGACGCAGCCGGTGTAGCCCGGCTGGTTCGTGGCGTAGTCCGGCAGGATCGTGACCACCCCGCCCGTCACCACCCGGTGCTTCTTGCCCTTGTGCTTGAAGGGGTGGTCCAGCAGCTCGAAGTAGTGCCGCCAGTCCCAGTAGGGGCCGGGGTCGGTGTGCATCCCGGGGATCGTGGACGTGGTCGGGCCGGGCACGGTGTCGTGGCCGAGGATGTGCTGCCGGTCCAGCGGGATGCCGTACTGCTCGGAGAGGTACTTCACCAGCCGCGCCGAGGACCGGTACATCGCCTCCGTGTACCAGGCGTCCGGCGAGGCGAGGAAGCCCTCGTGCTCGATGCCGATCGACTTGGCGTTGATGTACCAGTTGCCCGCGTGCCAGGCCACGTCCTTCGCCTTGACGTGCTGGGCGATCAGACCGTCGGTGGAGCGGATCGTGTAGTTCCAGGACACATAGGTCGGATCCTGGACCAGCTTGATGGTGGTGTCCCAGGAGCCCTCGGTGTCATGGACGACGATGTACTTGATGCTCTGCGAGGCCGGCCGGTCGGCGAGGTCGTGGTTGCCGTAGTCGTTGTCCCCGAACTGCGCGTACGGCGCGGGGATCCACTCGCACGACACCGTTGTCGGGCACTCCGTGCCGTCGTCCGCCGCCGGGCGGAGCCCGGTCAGCTCCAGCTGCGCGGTGTCGGCCCGCAGCTCCGGCTGGGCGGCGAGGGCGACGAACTGTCCGGCGTCGGTGGTGCGCTCCTCACCCGTGTGGAGGACGTCGAACACGTCGTTGGCGTAGGCCGCCGCGGTCGCCGTGTCGTCGGCGCCGGAGAAGCGGGCGATCGCGCCGTACCAGGCGGCCGGATCGGCGCTGAGCGGCTGGTGCAGGTCCCGCTGGGCGGCGGCCAGCAGGGCGGCGCCGCCGGCCACGTTGGCCGCCGCGTCGGTGCGCAGCCGCTCGGCCGGGATCCCGGTCAGCGCGGCGGCCTTCGGCAGGGTCCTGAGGCGGGCCGGGAGCGCGGAGTTCTGCGGGACCCGCACGCCGGGGTGGAGGGCGGGGCGGGCGCTGTCGCCGCGGGCGTCCTCGGTGCCGTCGGCGAAGTGCTCGGTGGCCGTCGCCAGCGCGGTGTGCGCGTCGGTGAGGTGCATCGGGCCGTAGCCGCCGGTCACGCTGGGCGCGCCGTCGTGCGTGTCCCAGCGGGACTGGAGGTAGGAGACGGCGAGCAGCACGCTCTGCGGCACGTGGTACTCGGTGGCGGCGGACGCGAACGTCCGCTGGAGCAGTCCGGCGGACGACTCGCTCGTGTCCGGGGGCGGTGCCGCGCCCAGCAGCGGCAGCAGCAGAGCCGCGGCGGCGACGGCCCCGGCCGTCCTGCGCGTGCGTCTGCCACTGCGCGGGGGCGCGGGCTCGGTGACGGATCCTCGCAATGCAGCCTCCTGGGGCGATGGGGCGCGACGGGGCGTGCGGGGCTGAGCGTGGCTCAGTGGTACCGGCTTGCCGACGATCCGTCAATCATGCCCAGAGAGACCGGAATTCCCATGTCATGCGATGATCGTGGGAGTTTCGCGGTGACGCCCCGCAGGCCTGCGGGGCGTCAGTGGCGTACACCAATGGGCGCCTCCGACGCCCGAAGAAATCCACCGACATCCCGGGGAAACCCCCGGACATGCGAGGATCCGCGGTGCGCGCTTGCCCTGAGCGCACCGCGGATCCTCGTCCCCGTCAGCGAGTGCCGACCGCCGCGCGTACGGCCCGGCGGGCCAGCTGGCAGTCGTCGTGCAGCCGCCGGAGCAGCAGCCGTTGTTCCTCGCCGGTCGGCGCGGCACCCGGGTGGGCCGTACCCGGTGCCGCCGGGGTCGCGTCGTGCATCGAACGCTGCACGGCGGTCTCGTAGGTCCGGATCTCCCGGGTGAGGACCAGCATCAGGTTCACCAGGAAGGCGTCCCGGGACGCGGGCCCCGCCGACTGGGCGATCTGGCTGATCTGACGGCGTGCCACCGGGGCGTCGCCGAGGACCGACCAGAGCGTGGCCAGGTCGTACCCCGGCAGATACCAGCCCGCGTGCTCCCAGTCCACCAGCACTGGACCGGCCGGGGACAGCAGGATGTTCGAGAGCAGGGCGTCGCCGTGGCAGAACTGGCCCATCCCCTGGCGGCCCGCCGCGACCGCGATGCCGTGCAGCAGCTTCTGCAGGTCACCCATGTCGCGGTCGGTGAGCAGACCCAGCTCGTGGTACCGGGCGATCCGGGCCGGGTAGTCCACCGGGGCGTCGAAGGTGCCGGCCGGGGGCCGCCACGCGTTCAGCCGGCAGATCGCGCCCAGCGCGGCCCGGATGTCCGCCCGGGGCGGTGCCTCCGTCGGGTGGCGCTGGACCGCCGCCACCCGGCCGGGCATCCGCTCGATCACCAGCGTGCAGTTGTCCGGGTCCGCCGCGATCAGTCTCGGCACCCGGATCGGCGGCCGGTGCCGGACGAACGAGCGGTATGCGGCTATTTCGTGGCGGGTCCGCTCCGCCCAGGCGGGGGAGTGGTCCAGCAGACACTTCGCCACGGCGGTACTGCGCCCCGTGGTGCCGACGAGGATCACCGACCGCCCGGTGCGGCGCAGCACCTGCACCGGAGCGAACTCCGGGCAGATCCGGTGCACCGACGCGATCGCGGTGCGCAGCTGCGCGCCCTGGGGGCCGGACAGGTCGAGTCTGCCGCTGAGGGGCTGGGTGCCGAGACCCGCGGCGCGCCGTTGCCGGCCCACGACCGGTACGGCGGCCCCCGGCCGCGCGGGGTCCAGATAGGGTCCGCTGCCCGCCGGACGGGGGCGCAGCGGCCGGGGCGGAGCGGACACGGAGGACGATGCTGCGTACATGGGCGATACAGATCCCTTCGTGTACCTGCGGTGCCTGCCTGAGAAGTCCTGTGAGGGGTTCTCGCGCCCAGCCCGTCCCGGCCGCCCGGACACACCCTGGGGAGTGTGCCCGTCGAGTGGCGGTCGGGTCGGGGTGGCGCGTTCCTACCTGACACCCGGCGCCCAGTGGCACACCATCTGGCGCACCCTGGCGAACCGTGGCGAATAGTCGCCCGGCAACCGGCACGGGGCTACTGTCAACTCAGCCGAGAACCTGGGGGCTTGACGTGACCGGAGAACCCAACACCCGCCTCTCGGACCTGTTCGGCCTGGCCGGCTGGTCCAAGGGCGAACTCGCGAGGCTGGTCAACCGGCAGGCGGCGGCCATGGGCCACCCCCAGCTGGCGACCGACACCTCCCGGGTGCGGCGGTGGATCGACACGGGAGAGATCCCGCGCGATCCGGTGCCGCGGGTGCTGGCGGCCCTGTTCACCGAGCGTCTCGGCCGTGTCGTGACCATCGAGGACCTCGGTCTGGTACGGCACGGGCGTACGGGAAAACGGCCGGACGACGGGAACGTGGAACATCCCGACGGCATGCCGTGGGCGCCCGAACGAACCGCCGCGGTCCTCACCGAATTCACGGGAATGGACCTCATGCTCAACCGACGCGGCTTGGTGGGCGCGGGTGCCGCGCTCACCGCGGGATCCGTACTCAGCAGCGCCATGTACGAATGGCTGCACACCGACCCCACACTCAGGGCCGACGCCCCCGTCCTCGACGATCCTCTGCACGCCGACCCCGCCGGGTTCGACCGCTACGAGGCCGCCCCCATCGGGTCCGAGGAGATGGAGGAACTGGAGCGCTCCGTCGAGGTGTTCCGCGCCTGGGACGCGGCACGCGGCGGCGGTCTCCAGCGCAAGGCCGTGGTGGGACAGCTCAACGAGGTGGGCGGCATGCTCGCCTACCGCCACCCCGAGCATCTCCAGCGGCGCCTGTGGGGCGTCGCCGCCAACCTCGCCGTCCTCGCGGGCTGGATGTCGCACGACGTCGGCCTGGAGCCCACGGCCCAGAAGTACTTCGTCATCGCCGCCCACGCGGCCCGTGAGGGCGGTGACCGGCCGCGTGCCGGGGAGGCGCTCTCCAGAGCGGCTCGCCAGATGGTGCACCTCGGCCGGCCCGACGACGCACTCGACCTGATGAAGCTCGCCAAGTCCGGCTCGGGCGACGAGGTGCTGCCGCGCACCCGGGCGATGCTCTACACCATCGAGGCCTGGGCACAGGCGTCCATGGGCAAGGGCCAGGCGATGCGCCGCACCCTCGGCCAGGCGGAGGACCTCTTCGTCTCCGACCGGGGCGACGTGCCGCCGCCGAGCTGGATGCAGATGTTCAGGGAAGAGGACCTGTACGGCATGCAGGCCCTCGCCTACCGCACGCTGGCCGAGCACGACCCGGCCGCGGCCGCGCACGCCCAGTACTACGCGGAGAAGGCCCTGGCCCTGCGGATCGACGGCCGCCAGCGGTCGAAGATCTTCGACTTCCTGTCCATGGCCTCCGCCTGCTTCATCGCGGACGACCCCGAGCAGGCGGACCGGTACGCCAGGCTGGCCCTGATGTCGATGGGATCCAACTCCTCCCACCGAACCTGGGACCGGCTGCGCCAGATGTACCGGCTCACCGCCGAGTACTCCGGCTACCCGAAGATCCAGGAACTGCGGGAGGAGATCAAGCTCGCCCTGCCCAGGGCCAGGAGCAAGGGGAACCACAACAGCGCACAGGCATAGGGGACCTGTGCGCTCGACACGAGCCGGCTGATCTCGTCCGGTCGGCAGCCGCTGCCCCTGCCCGTTCTCCCTAGCCACCCACCTTGGCGACGAGCACGCAGGCCTCGTCCTCGCGCTCGCTCTCGCTCTCGCCGAACTCCTCGACCACGGCCCTGACACAGTCCTGGGCGGTGCGCGCCGCCCCGAACCGGGGGGCCAGGCCGAGGAGCGCGCCCAGAGAGTCCGCTCCGCTGTGCCCGGGCACCACGCCGTCGGTGTGCAGCAGGAGCAGATCGCCCGGTTCCAGGGTCACTTCGGCCTGCCCGTAACCGGCTCCCGAGGTGACCCCGAGCAGCACGCCGTCCGGCGCGCTGAGCGCACACCCCGTCCCGCCGCGGAACAGCAGCGGGGCGGGGTGTCCTGCCTGTGCCCAGGTCAGGGTGCGGGTGGCCGGGTGGTAGCGGCAGCAGACGGCGCTGCCCAGCACGGGTTGCACGGTGGCGTCGAGTAACCGGTTCAGCAGGGACATGAGCTGCCCCGGCTGGGTGCCGGCCATCGCCATGCCGCGTACGGCGCCCAGCAGCATCGTCATGCCCGAGGCGACGGCGACGCCGTGTCCGGTGAGGTCACCGACGCTCAGCAGGGTGCCGCCGTCGGGCAGCTCCAGCGCGTCGTACCAGTCGCCGCCCAGCAGGGTTCCGGCCCCGGAGGGCAGGTGGCGGGCGGCGACGTCGAGCGAGCCGGGCCCGCGGCGCGGCAGTCGCAGGGCACCGCGCCCGGGCGGCAGCACGGCCTCCTGGAGTTCGACGGCGAGCCGCTGCTCGGTCTCGGCCCGCCGGCGGTGCCGCTGCATCGTGTCCCGGGACTCGCGCACCGTCCGCTGACTGAGCCGCAGTTCGCTGACGTCGCGCAGCACGGCCCACATGGAGGCGGTGCTGCCGTCGCCGTCGAGCACCGGCTCGCCCATCATGTGGACGGTCCGCACGTTCCCGTCGGGCCGCAGGACGCGGAACTCACCGTCGATCGGCTTGGCGTCGACCAGGCAGTCGGTGACCATCGTGGTCAGCCGGGGCCGGTCCTCGTCCAGCACCAGGGCGGGCAGTTCGTCGAGGGTGAGCGCGGGCGCGGCCGGGTCGTGGCCGAGGATCCGGTAGAGCTCGCCGGACCAACTGGCCTCGTCCGTCAGGAGGTTCCACTCCGCGCTGCCGACCCGGCTGAGCAGCGAGCCCGGGGCGGGCGGGGCGGGGCGGGCAGGCGCCGCGGCCTCCGCACCGGCCGGCAGGGGCGCCGGTCCGTCGCGCAGCTGGGCCAAGTGCTCGTCCAGGTCGTTGAGCTGATGGAGCGCCAGGTCGTAGAGGGCCCGCTGCCAGCGTTCCTCGGAGTCCGAACCCGGACTCCGGGTGTCCCGGCGCACCGCGTCGACATCGCCCTTGAGCCGCCGCGTCTGCGATATCAACGCCTCGACCGAGCCACGCCCGGGCGGCTGGGCGGCGGGGCGGTCCGCGGAGACATGGGACGGCATGACGCACTCCGATGAGGGGACTGAACGGCCAAGGCGGACGGTGGGACCGGTTACGACTGTTGCACAGCCTGCGACGCCCCGTAAGGGATTTGGCAACACACGATACGGTGGTGCTTCTGGCATATGCCAGAGTCTTCATGGCCTGGTCGCCGCCCATGAAAGGTGTACGTGAGCGGAGGTGCAAGTCGTAGTGGGACTACGCGACTTGACGGACTTCGCGAGCAATTCGTGTCGCGCTCGGGCGGTTGTTCGACGCCTCTGTGTTCACAGTGTCGCGGTCTCGGCCAACCACGGCAACTCTGTCCGGATTTCGCGTCATGCGAGGGGCCCTCTCGGAGTCCTACAGGCATGGACATCACTTTCGAGCAACCCGCCCGCGCCCGGCTGATCACCGCCGAGGACGAGGAGGTCCCGGTGCCCGCCACGCTCCGGTACACCTCCGGTGATCCCCTGGCCGTCTTCGTCGACTTCCCGGCCGAGGTCACCCTCGGCGGCGAGGAGGTCACCTGGACCTTCGCCCGCTCGCTGCTCGACCAGGGGCTCAGCGCCCCGGCCGGGCGTGGGGACGTCCACATCTGGCCCTGCGGTCCGGGCCGTACGGCCGTGGAGTTCCACTCGCCGCACGGGCTCGCCCTGCTCCAGTTCGACACCCAGGCGCTGGTCCGGTTCCTGCAGCGCACCCACGAGGTGGTGGCCCCGGGACAGGAAGACGTCGAGGGCGTGGTGGAACGGGGCCTGAGCACGCTGTTCGGGGGCGTGTGAGGCGCACGGGGCGGTACCGACCCGTACTTTGACTCTTGTTCACTCCCGCCTCACCGATCCGGCCCGGAGCCCGCCGACCGCCAGGTGCACTCTGGCGCGCGGTGTGCCGCACGGGCGCACCGGTGACGAGGACGGGGCGAATGACACCGATCAGCCGAAGAGGCTTCGTGGGACTGGGCGCTTCCGTTGCGGCGGGCATGACGGTGGGCGCCGCCGGCCCACGGACCGCGACCGCGGCCCAGAGCACGGCGACCGGCACGATCTCGGACGTCAGGCACGTGGTGATCCTCATGCAGGAGAACCGCAGCTTCGACCACTACTTCGGGCGCCTCAAGGGCGTCCGCGGCTTCGCCGACCGCAGCGGCATCACCCTGAGCGGCGGCTATCCGGTCTTCAACCAGCCCAACGGCACGGGCCGCCAGTACCCGTGGAAGCTCAGCGCCACCCCCGACGCCGGAGGCAAGGACGGCGAGACCCTCGCCCAGTGCAACGGCGACCTCCCGCACTCCTGGTCCTCCCAGCACTCCGCCTGGAACAAGGGCCGCCTCGACAACTGGGTCGCGGGCGTCGGCAACGTGCGCTCCCTCGGCTACCTGGACCGCGCCGACATCCCCTTCCACTACGCGCTCGCCGACAACTACACGATCTGCGACGCCTACTTCTGCTCAACCCTCAGCGCCACCGGCCCCAACCGCACCTACCTGTGGAGCGGCAAGGTCGACTCCGCCAGCTACGACGGCGGCGACGAGTCCGGCCTGACCTGGCAGAACTACGCCGAGGCCCTGCAGAGCGCCGGAGTGACCTGGAAGGTCTACCAGAACGCCCAGGACAACTACGGTGACAACGGCTGCGCCTACTTCAAGAACTTCGCGAACGCCAGAGCGGGCAACCCGCTCTACGACCGGGGCATGTCCTCCGTCCCGGCGGTGACCGGCTCCACCCCCGACGACATCGCCGCCGCGATCAAGGCGGACGTCGTGGCCGGCACCCTCCCGCAGGTCTCCTGGGTGGTCGCCAACCAGGCCTTCTCCGAGCACCCCTACGCCCCGCCCGGCGACGGCGCGCACTTCGTCAACCTGGTATACCAGGCCCTCGCCGCCGACGCGGACGTCTTCGACTCCACCGTCCTGTTCCTCAACTACGACGAGAACGACGGCTACTTCGACCACGTCCCGCCCCCGGCCCCGCCCGCCGGCACGGCCGGTGAGTTCCTGAACGGCGTGCCCTACGGCTTCGGCTTCCGGGTCCCGATGATCGTCATCTCGCCCTGGACCCGCGGCGGCTGGGTCTCCTCCGAGGTCTTCGAGCACACCTCGGTGCTGCGCTTCCTGGAGACCTGGACCACGGCCCTCGGCAAACCCGCCAACTGCCCCAACATCAGCGACTGGCGGCGCGCCGTGAGCGGCGACCTGACCGGCGTCTTCGACTTCGCCAACCCGGTCCACGGCGCCGTCTCCCTGCCCGCGACCGGCGTCATCGGCTACTCCACCTGCGGCCCGCTGCCCAACCCGGTGCCCACCACCAACGCCCTGCCCGCCCAGGAGTCCGGCACCCGCCCGGCCCGCGCGCTGCCCTACCAGCCCAACGGCTACCTGGACCACCTGGAGTTCGGGACCGGCGGCGCCGTCCGCGCCTGGTTCACCATGGCCAACCAGGGCACCGCGGCGACCCGCCCGGCGCATCTCTCCATCCACCCGAACGCCTACCGGGACACCACGCCCTGGCAGTACACGGTCGGCGCCGGCTCCACCGCCTCCGACTACTTCAACATCGGCACCGGGTACGGCGCCGGCAAGTACGACATCACCATGGCCGGCCCCAACCGCTTCCTGCGCCGCTTCCAGGGCGACGCGACCAAGGCCGGCAAGTCGGCCGAGGTGAGCACCCGTTACGCCGTGGAGCCCGGCAGCGGCAAGCTCGCCGTCTGGTTCAAGATGGCCAACACCGGCGCCACGTCCGTGAAGTTCACGATCACCTCGAACAACTACCGCACCGACGGCCCCTGGACGTACACGGTCGCCGCCGGCGCCTCGACCGAGGACTACTTCAACGCCGTCGCGTACCAGGGCGGCTGGTACGACTTCACGGTCACGGTGGACTCCGACGCGACCTGGTCGCGCCGGTTCACCGGCCATCTGGAGACGGGCGCCGCCTCCGTCAGCGGCTGAGGTCCGCGTACAGGTCCGGGCGCGGGGCGAGCTCGACGGTCGTACGGCCGCCGTTCTCCAGCGCCCGGACCCCGGCCTCGGCGACCGCGGAGGAGGCGTAGCCGTCCCAGGCGCCCGGTCCGGTGACCCGGCCCTGCCGGGTGGCGTCCACCCAGGCCTGCACCTCGCGGTCGTAGGCGTCGGCGAACCGCACCAGGTAGTCCTGGGCCACCTCCTCGCGGGCGCCGCCGGCCGCCGTGACCAGCATCGTGTGGTCCTCGCCGATCCGGGCGCTGCCGTTCTCGCACACGGCCTCGCAGCGCACCTGGTAGCCGAAGCCGCAGTTGACGAAGACCTCGACGTCGACGAGGGCGCCGCCGTCGGTCTCGAACAGGACCAGCTGCGGGTCGAGCAGTCCCTCGGGGGCGCCGGAGGAGGGCCTGGGCCGCAGCACGGTCACCGCGGTCAGCTCCTGGCCGAGCAGCCAGCGGGCCGCGTCGATCTCGTGCGACACCGAGCTGTTGATCAGCATGGCGCTGGTGAAACCGGGCGGCGAGGACACGTTGCGGTGGGTGCAGTGCAGCATCAGCGGCCGGCCCAGGCCGCCGCCGTCCAGCAGCGACTTCAGGCGCCCGTACTCGGCGTCGTAGCGGCGCATGAACCCGATCTGCGCCAGCCTGCGTCCGAGCCTCGCCTCTGCCTCCACCACCCGCAGCGCACCGGTGGAGTCCGGCACCATGGGCTTCTCGCACAGCACCGGCAACCCGCGCTCGAAGGACGCGAGCAGGGGCTCCTCGTGCGCCGGGCCGGGGGAGGCGATCAGCACCGCGTCGACCCCCGGAGCGGCCAGGGCGGCCAGCGGATCCGCGTGCACGGACACGCCGTCGAGACCGGCGACCGCCTCCTTGGCGCGGTCGGGGTCCGGGTCGGCCACCGCGGCCACCCGAGCGCCGCTGATCACCTGGTCCAGCCGTCGTATGTGGTCGGCCCCCATGTGTCCGGCACCCAGTACCGCGACGCCCAGCAACTCAGCCACGCCCACACACTCCCTCTCGGCCGACGATCACGTTCCAGAGCCTACGTCGGCCGGGGGAGGGGCTGGTCAGTAGCGCAGCACGCCGGCGATGCCGTTCTCGTCGCCCAGGGTGCCGTCCGGGACGAAGCGGACGTCTGCGCCGGTCTCCAGGCACTGCTCGACGATCTCGTCCACGATGTCGTCGCGGGCGTCGAGGTCGCCGCTCGCGGCCGGCATCAGGTGGTCGCCGTCGTCGCGGACCGTGGTGCGGTAGTTCTCCTCGACGGCGAGCAGCCGGACCCGGCCCTCTCGGGCGTTCTGCCAGACCTCGTCGACACCGGCCGCGAACGTCTTGTGGCCGCGCGCGGACTCCAGTTCCCGGGCCACCGACGCCGTGCTCCGGCGGGACTCAGCCTGGAGGAGCGGGGTGATCGCCTGCCACACGGCCTCCGGGCCGGCATGGGCGAGCCCGCCGTGCTGCACGGGGACGCTGTGCCGGGCGACGTTGCCGAGCTCCTCCCAGAGGGAGAGGGCGGCCTGCTCGCCGGTGACGTACAGCGACCGCGGCTCTTCCCGGAGCAGCGCCGCCATCGCGGTGTTCGCCTCCCGCAGGAAGTGCTTGGTGTCCTCGTCGCGGAAGGTGCTGGGCATGTCGCCGATCTGTTCCCGGCGTTCGGCGTCGAAGTTCTCCTGGCTGCGGTTGAGCGGGAAACCACCGGCCCGGCTCTCGGTCACCCGGTCGGTGCCGCCGTTCCACAGGGTGACGCGGTCGGCGGAGATCGACAGTACCCAGAACGGCCGCTCGGCCGCCTGCGCCGAGACCAGGTTGCGGGTGAGGAAGGTGTCCGAGAGCACCACGCGCTCGGGCACGCTGCGGGCCAGCGACCACACCTGGTGCTCGCCCGGCGCGGCGAAGATCACCAGACCGTCCTCGGTGTACGTCAGGTCGACCTCGGCGAGAGCCTGTTCGAGCTGCCTGACGACATCGGAGCGGCGGTCCCGGGTGACCGCGGGATCGGACTCCAGCTGCTTCTTCGCCTCGGCCACGACATTGCGCAGCCGGACGGAGTCCTGGGCGTTGTCGGGCTCACGACGATGTGTCGGCGTCAGCACGGAGACAGCGGGATAGGGGCGCGGGCGGCGCAGCTCGGCAAGGGTCGAAGGACTGAGTGCGTGCTCCATATCAGCACCATAGGACCGATTCGCCATTGCGGCATTTGGGGTAATTCTCCGGCGCCGCCGGGCCCCGGTCGCGCCGTAACCGTGTTGAGGCCCGGCGGCCGGTGACGGCGGGCCGGACGGCCCGTTACCGTACCCGGCAGTAACCGGATCGCGCCCCAGGAGGCCCCCATGCCGCAGCTCGAAGTCGACGGAGCGGCACTGACGTACGACGACGAGGGCCCCCGCGACGGAAGCGCCGCGCCCCTGGTGTTCATCCACGGCTGGACCGCGAACCGGCACCGCTGGGACCACCAGATGGCGCACTTCGGCGGAGAGCGCCGGGTGATCCGGCTCGACCTGCGGGGCCACGGCGAGAGCACCGGGGCCGGCGTGCGGACGGTCGCCGAACTCGTCCAGGACGTGGTCGCGCTCCTCGACCACCTGGAGGTGGACCGTTTCGTCCCTGTCGGGCACTCCATGGGCGGCATGATCTCCCAGACCCTCGCGCTGGCCCACCCCGAGCGGGTCGAGCGGATGGTCCTGGTCAACTCCATCGGGCGGATGACGTACAGCCGCGGCCGTGGGCTGCTGATGGCGGCCTCGACGCTCGTGCCGTTCAAGCTGTTCGTCGCCGCCAACATCCAGCGCGCCTTCGCCCCGGGCTACCCGCGCGAGCAGATCCGGGAGTACGTCCGGGCGTCCGCCGGCACCCCGCGCGAGGTCGTCATGACGCTGTACGGCGCCATGCGGGCCTTCGACGTCCTCGACCGGGCCGGTGAGATCACCGCGCCCACCCTGATGGTGCACGGCTACCACGACATCCAGCTGCCGGTGGGGCAGATGCTGCGGATGGCGAAGGCCTACCCGGACGCCGAGGTCCGGATCATCGACGCGGGCCACGAGCTGCCGGTGGAGCGGCCGGCCGAGCTGACGGCGGTGCTGGACCGGTTCCTGACCCCGGCCGCGTAGCGCGAACCCGCGACAGCACCAGGTGACCGGCGCCCGGCGAAAGCCGCGGCGCCGACCCGTTTGGCGAACTTTTTGCGCTTGGCCTGTTAGGGGCGGACAGGGCCCGGTGCGAGGCGGGATTGCGGGCCTCGCGCGGGCAAAACGCGTCCGAAAGTGGGGGTGGGGTACTCCGTTCGTGTTACAGCCAGGTTGACCGGCCGAGGTCCCGGGCGCACGCTCGCTATATAGGTGCTGAATACAAGTGGTTCGCTCGGGCAATTGCCTCCACCGCGGAACCGCAGGTGGCGCGCATGCCCCGGCTGACCGGCAGCAGGAGGTAGCACATGTGTGGCATCACCGGCTGGGTCTCCTTCGACCGTGACCTCACCACCGAGCAGCGCGCATTGGATGCAATGACGGAGACCATGGCCTGCCGCGGCCCCGACGACCGGGGCACCTGGAGCGAGGGCCCCGCCGCCCTGGGGCACCGCCGGCTCGCGATCATCGACCTGCCCGGCGGCCGGCAGCCGATGAGCGTCCGCACCCCGGACGGCACCGTCGTGATGGTCTACTCGGGCGAGGCCTACAACTTCACCGAGCTGCGCCGCGAACTCGCCGCCCGCGGACACGAGTTCACCACCGACTCGGACACCGAGGTGGTGCTCCGCGGCTATGTGGAGTGGGGCGACTCGGTCGCCGAGCGGCTCAACGGCATGTACGCCTTCGCGGTCTGGGACGGCCGCCACGACAAGCTCGTGATGATCCGCGACCGCATGGGCATCAAGCCCTTCTACATGTACCCGACCCCGGACGGCGTCCTGTTCGGCTCCGAGCCCAAGGCGATCCTGGCCAACCCGCTGGTCCGCCCCCGGGTCGGCCTGGACGGCCTGCGCGAGCTGTTCACCATGGTGAAGACCCCCGGGCACGCCGTGTGGGACGGCATGCGCGAGGTGGAACCCGGCACCGTGGTCACCGTCGACCGCCGCGGCCTGCGCACCCGCGCCTACTGGCGGCTGGAGACCCGCCCGCACCCCGACGACCGCGACACCACCGTCGCCACCGTCCGTGAACTCCTCGACGACATCGTGCGCCGCCAGCTGGTGGCCGACGTGCCCCGCTGCACCCTGCTCTCCGGCGGCCTCGACTCCTCCGCCATGACCGCCATCGCGGCCCGGCAGCTCGCCGCGCAGGGCGAGAAGGTCCGCAGCTTCGCCGTCGACTTCGTCGGCCGGACCGACAACTTCGTCGCCGACGAACTGCGCTCCACCCCCGACACGCCCTTCGTGCACGACGTGGCCCGGCTGGCCCGCACCGACCACCAGGACATCGTCCTCGACGTGGCCAGCCTCGCCGACCCCGCGGTCCGCGAGCGGGTGATCAGGGCGCGCGACCTGCCGGCCGGCTTCGGCGACATGGACACCTCGCTCCTGCTGCTCTTCCGGGCCGTCCGCGACCAGTCCACCGTCGCGCTGTCCGGCGAGTCCGCCGACGAGGTGTTCGGCGGCTACCTGCAGTTCTTCGACGAGGGGGCCCGCACCGCCGACACCTTCCCCTGGCTCTTCCAGTTCGCCCGCCACTTCGGCGACGACGCCGGCGTCCTGCGCGCGGACCTCGCCAAGTCCCTCGACCTGGAGCACTACATCGCCGACGCCTACCACTCGGCCCTCACCGGCATCGAACGCCTGGACGGCGAGAGCGACTTCGAGTACCGGATGCGGCGCATGAGCTACCTGCACCTCACCCGCTTCGTCCGTATCCTGCTCGACCGCAAGGACCGCACGAGCATGGCCGTGGGCCTGGAGGTCCGGGTGCCGTTCTGCGACCACCGGCTCGTCGAGTACGTCTACAACGCGCCCTGGGCCCTCAAGTCCTTCGACGGCCGAGAGAAGACCCTGCTCCGCGAGGCCACCCGGGACGTCCTCCCGCAGTCCGTGTACGACCGGGTCAAGAGCCCCTACCCCTCCACCCAGGACCCGGAGTACGGCCGCGCCCTCCAGGAGCAGGTCAAGGACCTGGTGGCCCGGCCCGACCACCGGGTCTTCGACATCGTCGACCGCGACAGGGCCGACCGGGCGGCCCACCAGGCCGAGCTGAGCACCCAGGCCGACCGGCGCGGCCTGGAACGCACCCTCGACCTGGCCCACTGGATCGACCTCTATGAGCCGGAACTCACCCTGTCCTGAGCCCTGAGCCCTGAGCCCTGAGCCCTGAGTTCGAGACCCGGGGGGGCTCAGCCCGGCGAGTCGGCGACCGTGCCGCGGTCACCGTCCGCCGGGCAGGAGCTGCCGTCGGGTGGCAGCGTGCCGTACAGCAGGAAGTCGTCGACCTTGCCGTGCACGCACGTGGACGACGTGTACCCGGTGTGCCCGTCACCCCTGTTGTCCAGCACCACGGCCGAAGGACCGAGCCGCCGCGCCGTCTCGACCGTCCAGCTGTACGGCGTCGCCGGGTCGCCGCGGGTGCCCACGAGCAGCATCCGCGCGGAGGGCACGTCCTTCACCTTCTCGCGGATGAAGTCCGTACCGCGCGGCCGGCCGTAGCAGAGCAGCACCTGCGTCAGCCGGAACCGGCCGAACACCGGGGACGCCCGCTGGTACTCCTTGTCCAGCCGGGCGACATCCCGGGTGAGCCGCGAGGCGCTCGGCCGGTCCGGGTCGTCGGCGCAGTTGATGGCCATCAGCGCCGCCGACAGGTTGTCCACGGGGATGTCCGCGCTGTCCACGAGCCCGCCGGCCGGCCGGTGCCCGTGCGGCAACGCGGAGCCGCCGGACGCGACGTTCTGCACTCCCCGGGTGTCCCCGTCCTCGATCAGCGAGGCCAGTGCCCGCTCCAGCACCGGCCACAGCTCCTTGCCGTAGAGCCCCTGCCCGAGGGCGCCCACGAGGTCCTGGCCGGTGAACGGGCCGCCGAAGTCGGAGGGCACCGGGTCCTGGTCGAGGGAGCGCACCAGCTTCACGACCGCCTCGCCCGCCTTGCGCCGGTCCTGCCCGAACGGGCACCCCAGACCGGCGACGCACCAGTCCAGGAAGTCGTCCAGCGCCGTCTGCTGCCCCCGGGCCCCGGCCACCCCCTGCTCGGCCAGCGACTCGGTCAGCGTGTCCATGCCGTCCAGCGCCATCCGGCCCACGTTGTGCGGGAACTGCGCCGAGTACACCGCGCCGAGCCTGGTGCCGTAGGAGAAGCCCAGGTAGTTGAGCTTCTTGTCGCCGAGCGCCTGGCGGATGACGTCCAGGTCCCGGGCGGCGTTCACGGTGCCTATGTGGGACAGCACGGGGCCGGAATTCCTGGTGCACCGCACCGTGAGCTGCTTCAGCTCCTTCATCAGGGCCTCCGGACGCGCGATGTCGGGCGGCTCGTCGGCGCTCGCGCCGTCGCCGTCCGAGGTGCCGCCGATGCCGTCGCCGCAGCTGACGGGGGAGGAGCGGCCGACCCCGCGCGGGTCGAAGCCGACCACGTCGTAGCCGTTGGTCAGGCCCATGAACTTCTTGCCGTCCTGGCCGAGCTGGCTGACGCCCGAGCCGCCCGGGCCGCCGAAGTTCAGCAGCACCGAGCCCTGCGACTTCCCGGTCGCCCGGTAGCGGGACAGCGCCAGATCGAGGGTGCCGGCGGCCGGACGCGCGTAGTCGAGGGGGACGGTCACCTTGGCGCACTGCATGTCCTTGGGCAGCGCGTCGTCCCGGCACGCCGTCCACCTGGCGTGCTGCCGGTAGAACCGGGTCAGGTCCGGCTGGTCCCCGCCGGCGGCTGCCGTGGTCGCGGGCAGCCCGGCGCCCAGCAGCGCCAGCGCTGCGGCGCCGGCGCCGGAACAGCGCCGCAGGGCGGGCCGGGTACGGGGCACGGCAGGCATCGAGGGCCTCCAGGGACGCTCCGTGGCGGACCGGACACAGGGCTTTCGCTCACCATAGGCGGGCTCCGCGGGGCCCGCCTCCCGGCGAGCGTGGCGGACCGGGGGCCTTGTCCTCCGCACCGTCCTCCGCACCCCTCGCGCGAACATCCCCTTTCAATGCCCTTGCATACTTTTGCCGACGGTTCGACCTAGGTGTCACTCGATGGGGCGAAATGTTGATAAGCCATAACTCGCATGGGTCGTCTGCGTTTTAACCGTTGCGGGCGAGCGCCCGCAATCATGTCTGGAAGGCAGGGAACCTATGAAACGGGTTACCCGAAACGGTGTGATCGCCGTCGCTGCCGCCTCCGGTGCGATGGCCATGGCGGTTCCGGCCTGGGCCGACGCGAGCGCGGACGGTACTGCGGCCGGTTCACCCGGGGTGGTGTCCGGCAACGGTATCCAGTTGCCGGTCGACCTCCCGGTGAACGTGTGCGGGAACACCGTGAACGTGGTGGGGCTGCTGAACCCGGCGGCCGGCAACACCTGCGTGAACGAGGGCGGCGGCGACGCCACCGACAGCGCGCCCGGCGGCTCGGCCACGTCCGGCGGCGCGTCCGCGCAGGGCGCCGAGGAGGGCTCGCCCGGGGTGGTGTCCGGCAACGGTATCCAGTTGCCGGTCGACCTCCCGGTGAACGTCAGCGGCAACAGCGTCGACGTGGTCGGCGTCCTGAACCCGAGCACCGGCAACACCTCGGTGAACACCTCCGGCGACCAGCCGAGCCCGCCGAAGACCACCACCCCGGAGCCGCCCACCGTCAAGCCGCCGGCCCCGCCGAAGAGCCGCCACGAGCCCGAGGTGCCGGACCCCGTCGCGCCGCCGGCCCAGGCGACCCTCGCCCACACCGGCACGGACCTCACCGGCGCCGCCGTGGCGGGCAGCGCAGCACTGCTGCTCACCGGGACCGCCCTGCACCGGCGCTTCCGCCCGGGCCGGACGCGCTGACCGGCCGACGTGATACCGGAGCGGGCTGACGCACCGCGCATCGGCAGGCCCCACCGGACCCGACCGGTGGGGCCTCCGCCGTTCCCGCGGGTCGCCCGGCGCCGAGCGGCCGACCGGTGGACCGGTGGACCGGTGGACCGCCGGACGGGCGGACCGATCGGTCCGGCGTCCGGAACCGTACGCGGCACGTCGACGGCTTGATCCCGTCGTGGCACGGTGCCCGGTGATCGGGAAGGATGCTGCGGGCGCGCGGCGCCGGTCGCCGCGCGGTCGGACCCCGTTACGGAATGGAGCGCATCGATGACCTCTCCGGCCCCCCAGGACCTCGTGGTCACCCGGGCCACCCCCGACGACTGGCCGGTGATCGTCGGCTGGGCGGCCGACGAGGGCTGGAACCCCGGGCTGTCGGACACCGCCGCCTTCTTCGCCCAGGACCCCGACGGGTTCTTCGTCGGCCGCATCGACGGTGAACCGGTGTCGGCCATCTCCGTCGTCAATCACGGCGCCGACTACGCCTTCCTGGGCTGGTACCTGGTCCGCCCCGACCTGCGCGGTCAGGGCCACGGGCTCACCACCTGGAAGACCGCACTCGCCCACGCCGGCAACCGCACCGTCGGCTTGGACGGCGTGGTGGCCCAGCAGGACAACTACCGCCAGTCCGGGTTCGAACTCGCCTACCGCACCGCCCGGTTCGTGGGGGAGGCCCCCGCCGCCGAGACCCCGGCCGGCGTCCGGCCCGCCCGCGCCGCCGACCTGGCCGCCGTCACTGCGTACGACAGCGCCTGCTGCCCGGCCGACCGGCCGCGCTTCGTGGCCGCGTGGCTGACCGGCGCCGGGCACCGGGCGTTCGTCCGCCACGACGGCGACCGCCTCACCGGTTACGGCGTGATCCGCCCCGGCCGCGACACCCTGCGGATCGGTCCCCTCTTCGCCGACACCGCCGAGGACGCCCGCGCCCTGTTCACGGCGCTCACCGCCGAGGCGGCGGGTCACCAGGTCGCCATCGACGTACCCGGGACCAGCACGGCGGGCATCGCCCTCGCCGAAGCGGCCGGCTTCGCCCCCTCGTTCGAGACCGCCCGCATGTACACCGGCCCGGTCCGCGACCACGCCCGCGAGCGGGTCTTCGGGGTCACGACGCTCGAACTGGGCTGACCGCCGGCCCCCGGACCCCCGGCCGCCACCGGGTAATTCTGTTGCCGCCGTCGTGCCCGGATGGTGGAGTGCCGGGATGGATCACAGAACCGTGCTCGCCCTGTACGACCGCGACATGCGCGAAGGCGCCCGGCCCGACGGGCCGGGCGCCCGGATCGAGCGCGTGGGGGCGGTGGTGCGCCAGGTCGCGGACGCCGAGGGGTGGAGCGGCGTCCTCTGGTCGGACCTGGACGAGGCGACCGCCGATCGTGCGATCGCCGAGCAGGTCGACTTCTTCGCCGCCCAGGGGCGGGAGTTCGAGTGGAAGGTCTACGGCCACGACCGGCCCTCGGACCTCGGCGACCGGCTGGCCGCTGCCGGGTTCGGCGCGGAGCCGCAGGAGACGCTGATGATCGGCGAGGTCGCCCGGCTGACCCTCGACACGAGGCTGCCGGACGGCGTACGCGTGGTGCCCGCCACGGACCGGGCGGGCATCGAACTCGTGGTGGACGTGCACGAGAAGGCGTTCGGCACCGACGGTTCACCGCTCCGGCACCAGCTGCTGACGCGGCTCGCCGAGCAGCCCGACACCATGGTCGCGCTGGTCGCGCTCGCCGGGGACGAACCGGTCAGCGCCGCCCGGGTCGAGCTGGTGCCCGGGGCGAGGTTCGCCGGGCTGTGGGGCGGCGGCACGGTGGCCAAGTGGCGCGGACGCGGCGTGTACCGCGCGCTCGTCGCCCACCGGGCGCGGGTCGCCGCCGCGCACGGCTGCCGGTACCTCCAGGTGGACGCGTTGCCGACGAGCCGGCCGATCCTCGAGCGGCTGGGCTTCCACGCCCTGAGCACGACCACCCCGTACATCTCTCCGAAGTAGGCGGCAGGCGGGATCGGCCGGGCGCCGGGCGCGCCCGCGCGGCGGGACCGCACCGACCGGTGCGGTCCCGCCGCGTCCGAGGCGCGCTCAGGTCACCGGCGCGCCTTGCTGCGGTCCAGTGCCGCGATGCCCAGCGCCGCCAGGGCGATCTGGATGAACCACTCGATCCAGTCGGGGCCCTTGGTGTCGGCCACGCCGAAGCCCGCCGCGAGCGCCGAACCCAGCAGTGCCGCCACGATGCCGACGACGATGGTCCACAGGACACCGATGTGCTGGCGGCCGGGGACGACCAGGCGCCCCAGCACACCGATGATGAGTCCGATGATGATGGCGCTGATGATGCCCGAGATCTCCATATCCGCCCCTCTTGGTCGGTACCCCGCTGCAGTCCAATCTGCCCGCTGAATCCGGCGGCAGTCCCGTCCGGTTGTTACAGCGGTTTTCTGTTCATCGACCGGACATGCCATGTACCTTTCAATGAGTCGACGCGTGTAGAAATCTCAAGCACGTTCTACGCGCGCAGAGTTGGCGCCCGCACCGCCTCTACCCCACCCCCTCACGGAGGTTCGCCGGATGCTTGGATCCAGCAGATCCCGCCACAGACTCACCACCGCCCTGGCCGGGTTCGGACTGCTCGTCACAGGAGCCGCCCTCCAGGTCGGCACTGCCGCGGCCCCCGCCCACGCGGCCACCACCTACCGCGTCCTGTTCGACGACGGCCACGCCGAGGAGGCCGGGAACGCGGACTGGATCATCTCCACCAGCAAGCCCGACCCGCTCGCCCAGGACTCCTCCCCGTCCTCGGAGACCGACTGGACCGGCGCGCTCTCCTCGTGGGGCGTGGCCCTCCAGAAGACCGGCAGCTACAGCATGAAGACCGCGACCAGCGCGCTCACCTACGGCGGCTCGTCGACGACCGACCTGTCGAACTTCGACGCGCTGGTGCTGCCCGAGCCGAACACGCTGTTCACGACCGCCGAGAAGACGGCGATCATGAACTTCGTGAAGAACGGCGGCGGTCTCTTCATGGTCTCGGACCACACCGGGGCCGACCGCAACAACGACGGCGAGGACGCCGTCGAGATCCTCAACGACCTGATGACGAACAACAGCGTCGACTCGACCGACCCGTTCGGCTTCTCGATCGACTCGCTCGACATCAGCTCCGGCTACCCGGCCGCGATCAGCGACAGCAGCGACCCCGTGCTGAACGGCTCCTTCGGCACCGTCACCAAGAGCCTGATCGCGGACGGCACCACCGCCACCCTGAAGCCCTCCGACAACTCCGCCGTCAAGGGCCTCGTCTACCGCAGCGGTTACTCCGGCAACACCGGCGCCTTCTTCGCGACCAGCACCTTCGGCAGCGGCCGGGTCGCGTTCTGGGGCGACAGCTCGCCCATCGACGACGGCACCGGCCAGTCCGGCAACACGCTGTACGACGGCTGGAACGACACCGGCGCCACCAACGCGGCCCTCGCCCTCAACGCCACCGCCTGGCTCACCGGCGCGTCCAGCGGCAGCAGCGGCGGCGGAGGGGGTGGCGGCGGCACCTGCACCTCCGCCCAGCTCCTCGGCAACCCCGGCTTCGAGTCCGGCAACACCACCTGGACCGCCAGCAGCGGGGTCATCACCAACTCCAGCAGCGAGGCGGCCCGCACCGGCTCCTACAAGGCCTGGCTCGACGGCTACGGCTCCGCGCACACCGACACGCTGTCCCAGTCGGTGACCATTCCCTCCGGCTGCTCCGCGACGCTCAGCTTCTATCTGCACATCGACACCGCGGAGACCACCACCAGCACCGCCTACGACAAGCTGACGGTCACCGCCGGATCCACCACCCTGGCCACGTACTCCAACCTCAACGCGGCCTCCGGATACGTCCTCAAGAGCTTCGACGTCTCCTCCCTGGCCGGCACCACGGCCACCATCAAGTTCACCGGTGTCGAGGGCTCGACCCTCCAGACGTCCTTCGTCGTCGACGACACCGCGCTCAACGTGAGCTGAGCGGGACGGACGGTTCCGGCGGGCCCGCCGGAACCGTCCGCTCCACCGCGTTCCAGCCGGAGACCCGCACCTGGGGTGTGGCGCCGTGCAGGTCCGACGTCCGGTAGGTCGCCGTCAGCGTCGTGGACTCGCCCGGCCACAGGCTGACCTCGTTGTCCGACCACCGGACCGGCAGCACGGGCTTGCCGTTGGCGTCGACCAGATGGACGTCCGTTAGAAGCGCAGGCGTCTTCCCGGTGCCCGCGTTGCGGACGGTGACCGTGGTGGTCGAGGTGCCGTCGGCGTCCGTCGTCGAGGCCGTCGCCGTGACCGGTACCTGGGCCATCGAGGACAGCCCGGTCAGGTCGGCGTAGCTCGTCGTCGGCGTGTGCCACCAGTCGGTCTTCGCCCAGTCGAGGGTGTCGGACTTGGTCGAGAGCCAGTAGACGTTGCGGCTCACCTCCCTGCCGGCGGCGTCGGTGAGGACAAGCCGCGCCAGGTAGGTGGACGCCAGCCCGGACACCGACGCCGGCAGGGTAAGCGCGGTACTGTGCGCGCCGTCGCCCTGGACCGAGACACCGGTGACGGTCTTGTCGTACTTCTGGGTGCCGTCGGGGTTGAAGAGGGTGGCCCGTGCGGTGAGCCCGGAGACCGGCGTGTGCCGGTTGTTCACCACGGCCACCGAGCGGTCGTCGTAGGAGTACTGGACGTGCAGCGGCTCGTTGGCCTTCTGCGCGCCGAAGTAGGCGCCGCCCTGGTCGAGGTAACGGTCCATCAGCTGCCAGTGCAGGGACGTCCAGCCGCTGTTGAACATCCAGTAGACCACCCCGGTCGACGGCTTCGAGGCGTCGGTCTGGTTGCGCTCGTACGCCTCGTACTGGGCGCGGACGTTCTCGTACTGGGCGAGCTGGGCCTTCCTGACGTAGTCGGCGAGGCTCTTCGGGGCGCCGTAGCGGCCGGTGAGGGCGGTGTCGTAGACCTTCAGGGTGCCGAAGGTCGCGGACGGCGAGCGGTGGTACTGCTTGGCGTCCGGGTTCTTCCAGAGGGTGTCGAGTTCGGCCGGGGTCATCATCCGGCGCAGGGTGTCGAGGGTGGGGATGTCGGGGCCCGCGCTGGTCTCCGAGTTGAAGCCGGTGGCGCCGCCCTCGCGCTTGGCGTACCAGTAGCCCGGCGGCACCCAGTCGTAGGGGCCGGTCATCTTCATGCCCGAACTGCCCAGCTGGGGAGCCGACTTGTCCGACGCGGCGGGAACCACCGGGACCGCCCAGTCGGCGGCGTTCAGGGCGTCCAGATAGTTCTTCTCGATCGTCGCGTCGGGCGCTGCGTCGCTGCCGATCAGGAAGGAGACCACGCTCGGGTGGTCCCGCAGCCGGGCGGCCTCGGCGGCCATCGAGGTCTGGGCGACCTGGTAGTCGGCGGCGGTCCACTTCTCGCCGCTCTCACCGGGGTTGGTCTGCCCCTCCCACTTGTCGCAGCACTCCCATCCGGGCAGCGTGAGGACGCCGAGGCGGTCGGCGAGGTCGAAGAACTCGTCGGGCTCGATGTGGCCTTCCAGCCGGATGGCGTTGAGGCCCAGGTCGAGGGCGTACTTCAGGCGGTCCTCGGCATAGCCGCGGTCCCAGCGCAGGAACTCGTCCGGTGACCAGCCGCCGCCCTTGACCAGCAGCCGGCGGCCGTTGATCGAGTACTGGCGGGCGCCGTCGGAGTTCAGCGGAGCCTTGACGTCCCGGATGCCGAAGCTCTCGTGCGCGGTGTCCGAGGCCGCGCCGGCGACGGACGCGGTGAGGCCGAGGTCGTAGAGCGGCTGGCCGCCCATGCCCGCGGGCCACCACACCTCGGGGGAGGTGAGGTGCAGACCGGGGGTGTCGTCGGGGGAGAAGGTGACGGTCCTGGTCTGGTGGGCCGCCAGCTCGACCGACCTGGTGAGGGGAACCCCGGCGACGGTGCCGGAGACCTCGGCGGTGACCGGCGCGTCCGAGTCGTTGCGGGCCTGTGCCTTGACCGTCAGGTCGGCCGTCGCGAGGGACGGCACCGCGAGCTTCGTGACCACGTGCGCGTCGCGCAGCGCGACCGGGCCGCCGCGCCGGACCAGGACGTCCCGGACGATGCCCATGTTCTGGTCGGGCGGCGGCTGGAGCCAGTCGAGCCAGCCCATGGTGAGGTTCTTGTTCGGGTTGTTGGGCTGGATGCGGAAGGCGACCGTGTTGGTGCCGGACTTCACGAGCGAGGTGACGTCCAGTTCGTGCCGGGTGTACGCGCCGGTGACGTCGGCGGCGGTCGCGACCTGACGGCCGTTCACATACACGTCGGCCGCCGAGATCACCCCGCTGAAGTCCAGGTAGGTGCGCTGTGCGGGGTCGGCCACCGTGAAGTCGCTGCGGTACCACCAGGGCACCTGGAAGGGCGCCTTGGGGATCTTCTGGAGGTTGGTGGAGACGAACGGGTCGTCGTAGACGCCGTCGGCGAGGAGTGCGGCCAGGACCGTGGAGCGGGGCCCCGCCGGATACCAGCCCTGCGTCGGGTAGCCGGGGGAGGAGACCGCCGCCGCGGAGTCGCCCACGTCGGCCGTGGACCGGATCGCGTAGCCCGACAGCGGCGTCTCGGACCCGGCGGCGGACGGCACACGGGTGATCCGGCCGGGCCCGTGGGCCGGGTCGCGGGCCCCGGCCCAGGCGCTGGTGTTGAGTGAGCAGAGCAGTCCCAGGGCCACGGCGGCCGTGGCGAGGCGGTGTCCGGGGGCACGGCGAGGGAACACGATGGTCTCCAGGCTCGTAAAGTTAGGAAACTTTACTAACCCGGCTCAAGCTAGGGTGCCACGGAGGCGGTGTCAATCACCGTGGGGCCCTGGCGAGTTGGCGCCGCCGCGGTCAGGAAGTGCCCGACCGGCGCTCGAACACCAGGTCACGGGCGGTGCCCAGGGCGGTCGCCACCGCGCCGAGCAGCACCGCGTCCTCGCCGAGCCCGCTGGGCGCCAGCTTCGGGCGCAGCGGTGTGAGGGTGCGCAGATGCTCCCGCACGGGGCGCAGCAGCAGGTCGACGCTGTGGCCCACACCGCCGCCCAGCACCACCAGGTCGGGGTCGAGCACCGCCGCTGCCGCCGCCACCGTGTGCGCGATCCGCTCACCTTCGAGACGTACCGCCTCCACCGCGGCCGGATCGCCCTGGCGGGCCGCGTCGAACACCGACTTCGCGGTGAGCTGCCCGGTCATCCCCAGCCGCCGCGCCGTCTCCACCACGGCCACCCCCGACACCGCGTCCTCCAGCCGCTCCGGCCCCCGCTGCTGCCCCGGCCAGGGCAGGAACCCTATCTCCCCGGCCAGTCCGTGCGCCCCGGTGAACAGCCGTCCCTCGCTGACCACGCCCATCCCGAGGCCGGTGCCGATCATGATGTACGCGAACAGCCGGCTGCCCGCCCCGACGCCGTACGTGTACTCGCCGAGGGCCGCCAGGTTGGCATCGTTGTGCACCTCCAGCGGGACGCCCAGTTCCTCGCGCATCCGGTCGAAGAGGCCCGCGCGCCCCCAGCCGGGCAGGTGCATCGCGTACCGCACCCGGCGCTGCCGCTCGTCGTACACGCCCGGCGTGCCCACCACCCCGTGCACCACCTCGGCCGGATCCACTCCGGAGTTGGCGACCACCTGCCGGGCCGTCGCGACCAGCAGGTCGGCCATCGCGCCCGAACCCCGGGCCCGGTTGCGCACGTCGGAGCGGGCGACCAGGGTGCCGTCGAGATCGGCGACCGCGACCCGCAGCCAGCTGCGGCCCACGTCGATGCCCAGCGCGAACCCGGCCGCCGGGTCGGGCGCGTACAGGACGGCCGTGCGGCCGCGCTCCGGCACGTGGGTGCCGACCTCGTGGACCAGGCCCGCCGACTCCAGCGCCGCCAGCGCGCTGGACACCGTCGGCTTCGACAGGCCCGTCTCGCGGGCCAGTTGGGCGCGGGAGGCGGAACCGAGCAGGCGCAGCCGGTCCAGCAGCAGCCGCTCGTTGGCGCTGCGCAGGCGCTGCCGGCTCCAGGGCTGCTCCTGCTCCTCTACGACGTCGCTGGCGGCCATCGCACCATTCTCACCGATTCCCGACGCATACTTGACGCATCTAGTAAGGCTCCTTAACTTTATCGGCCATCCCGCCGAGTCGGTACCCGCCCGTCGTACGCGCCCCGCCCACCTCCCCGTGTCTCGCCCAGGAGCCCCCATGTCTGCTGGTCCCGGTAGTCCCGTCGTCCCGGGCAGTGCCCCGCCGAACGGCGGTTTCGTCCGCCGCGTGGGTCTGTTCCAGGCCACCGCCATCAACATGAGCCAGATGTGCGGAATCGGTCCGTTCGTCACCATTCCGCTGATGGTCGCCGCGTTCGGCGGCCCGCAGGCCGTCATCGGCTTCGTCGCGGGTGCCGTGCTCGCGCTCTGCGACGGCCTCGTCTGGGCCGAGCTAGGCGCCGCGATGCCCGGCTCCGGCGGCAGTTACGTCTATCTGCGCCAGGCCTTCCAGTACCGCACCGGACGCCTGATGCCGTTCCTGTTCGTGTGGACGGCGATGCTCTTCATCCCGCTGATCATGTCCACCGGCGTGGTCGGCTTCGTCCAGTACCTGGGCTATCTCGCCCCCGGCCTCGGCCAGACCTCCGGCGACCTGATCGGGCTCGGCGTCATCGCCCTGGTGGTGCTCCTGCTCTGGCGCGGCATCGAGCACATCGCCCGCATCACCGCCGTCATGTGGGCGGTGATGATCGCCTCGGTGCTGCTGGTGATCGCCGCCGCGGCCAGCGACTTCAGCCCGCACCTGGCCTTCACCTACCCGGCCCACGCCTTCGACCTGACCAGCGACCACTTCTGGCTCGGCTTCGCCGCGGGCCTGACCATCGGCATCTACGACTACCTCGGCTACAACACGACCGCGTACATGGGCGCCGAGATCAAGGACCCCGGCCGCGTCCTGCCGCGCTCCATCCTCTTCTCCATCCTCGGCATCATGGCGATCTACCTGCTGCTCCAGATCGGCACGCTCGGCGTCATCGACTGGCACCGCATGACCAACCCGGGCGACATCGCGTCGACTTCCGTAGCCTCTGCGGTTCTTGAGAAGACCTGGGGCAAGGGCGCCGCCGACACGGTGACCGTGCTGATCCTGATCACGGCCTTCGCCTCGGTCTTCACCGGCCTGCTCGGCGGCTCCCGGGTGCCCTACGACGCCGCCCGCGACCGCGTCTTCTTCCGCCCCTACGAGAGGCTGCACCCCAAGCACCGCTTCCCGACGCTGGGGCTCGCCACCATGGGCGTGATCACCGCGATCGGCTTCCTGATCGGCCGGCACACCGACCTGGCGACCCTGATCCAGCTGCTCACCACCGTGATGGTGATCGTCCAGGCGCTGGCCCAGATCCTCGCGCTCAGCGTGCTGCGCCGCCGGCAGCCGGCCCTGAAGCGGCCGTACCGCATGTGGCTCTACCCGCTGCCGAGCATCGTCGCCTTCGCCGGCTGGTGCGTGATCTACGGCTACGCCGACCGGAACTCCCCGGGCCGCCACCCCATCGAGTGGTCCCTGGCCTGGCTCGGCCTCGGCTGCGTGGCGTTCGTGGTCTGGGCGCGGCTGGAGAAGGTGTGGCCGTTCGGGGCGAAGGAGATCAGCGAGGAGTACGTGACGCCGGAGGAACCGGCCGTGGTGTAGATTCCCCACCACACGTCAGCCTCACCCGGCGGTCAACCACCGCCGGGTGAGGCTTTTTTCATGACCGAACCCACTGCCGCGGACGTCGTCGTCCGTCCCGCCGCCCCCGATGACCGCCCCGTCGTCGACCGTCTGTGGCTGATGTTCCGCCACGACCTGTCCGGGTCCCGCGGACTCCTGCCGAGGCCCGACGGCTCGTTCCGCGACGAGCGTGTCGAGGACGCGTTCTGCGCACCCGGCTGGGCGCCCTACCTATTCGTCCGGGGCGGGCACCCGGTCGGCTTCGCCTTCGTCCGCGCGCTGGACGCGCCCGTGCGGGTGCTCAACAGCTTCTTCGTGGTGCGCGGCGCGCGCCGGACCGGCGTCGGGCTGACCGCCGTCCGCGAGGTGCTCGCGCGGCATCCGGGCCGCTGGCAGGTCGCGTTCCAGTACGAGAACCCGGGCGCCGTCGCCTTCTGGCGGCGGGTCGCGGCCGAGGCGGCGGGCGACGCCTGGACCGAGGAGCCCCGGCCGGTGCCGGGCATGCCGGAGCTGCCGCCGGACGTGTGGATCTCGTTCGGCACGGCGCCCTGAACCGTGCCGTGCCGGTGGCCGGCATTGACATGCAAGTAATTGCCTGCATAACGTTGGGTGTGCGATCAGAGGACGAGAGCGGGATGGACCAGGTCTTCAAGGCGCTGGCCGACGACACCCGCAGACGGCTGCTGGACCGGCTGCACGAGCAGAACGGCCAGACGCTGGGCGAGCTGTGCGAGCGGATCGCGATGACCCGGCAGTCGGTGACCCAGCACCTGGCCGTCCTGGAGGCGGCCAATCTGATCAGCACCGTGCGGCGGGGGCGGGAGAAGCTGCACTACCTCAACCCGGTGCCGCTCCACGAGATCCAGGAGCGGTGGATCGACAAGTTCGAGCGCCCGCGCCTGCGCGCGCTCGGCGACCTGAAGCGACGAGCCGAGGAAGCCATGAGCGACCAGCCCAGCTATGTCTACGTCACCTACATCGCCAGCACCCCGGAGAAGGTCTGGGACGCCCTCACGGACGCCGACCTGACCGCCGTCTACTGGGGACACTCGAACGTCTCCGACTGGCGCCCCGGCTCCCGCTGGGAGCACGTCCGCACCGACGGCTCCGGCATCGCCGACGTGGTCGGCACCGTCGTCGAGAGCGACCGTCCGACCCGGCTGGTCACCACCTGGGCGGCGCCCGCGGACGAGGGCGACCGGGGCCGGCACTCCCGGGTCACCTTCGACATCCGCCCGCACGCCGACATCGTCAAGCTCACCGTCACCCACGAGGACCTCAACGACGAGGGCGAACTCCAGGCGATCTCGTCCGGCTGGCCGGCCGTGCTCTCCAACCTGAAGTCCCTGATCGAGACCGGCAGTCCGCTCCCGCAGGAGCCCTGGCTGGTCCCCGGCCGCTGAGCGGGCGCCCGGCGGGGCCGGTCCGCCGTCACCGGACCGGCCCCGCGTCCTCCCTTCCAGGGGAAGTCCGGTGTGCCTAGGTCACAGGCGTCCGCTTGGCCGCCGAAGCGGCGCACACCAGCCCGAGGCAGAGGGCCAGTGCGCCGATGATGACGTTGTTGATGATGACGCCCTTGTCCGGGCTGCTGCCGACCACCCAGGGGGCGATGATCATCCAGATGCCCAGCGCGCACATGGCCCAGCTGAGGCCGTACATGCGCTCCGGTGCCCTGGTGAAGCCCAGTGCCAGCAGGCCTATCGCTATGCCCATGATCAGGTTGTGGGCCACGAGTGCGGGCTGGCTCGCCGTGTAGTGGAGGATCCACGGGGACGCCGCGCAGTACAGACCGAGCAGGAACACCGGTCCGTCCACGAGCGCCACATCACGGCCGCCGAGCATGCGGGCGTAGCGCTCCCGCATCTCGGAGACATCGGGGTGGCTGGTTATGTCACTTCTGCCGTGCGAGACGTTGGCCATGACTCGTCTCCTTCTCGACTTGCAGGCCTGACCGCGTCTGGTGCGTGCGGTATACGCCGCTAGATAGCATTGTGCTCTTATTTCTTCTTTATGTGTAGTTCTGGGCTCGGCCGCGCTCCCGGGCCCGCCGGAACCGGGCGAGACCGTCCACCAGGTCGACGATCGGCTCCGGGTGGCCGAGCGCCGTCCGGGTCGTAACGCTTCGCCTGGGTCAACGGGTTGAGGACCCGCGGTCCACCGCGCTGTCCCGCACGAACAGCGCCACCACCTCGTCCGAGCCGTCCGGGGCATGTCCGCCTCGATCGGGGGCAGCCGAGGGGAAAGGCGGCAACCGACCCGGGAGGTGCAGGACCACTATGGGTGCGAGGGTGCTGGAGCGATTTCCGGCCGGGGCTCCCCGGGGCTCGTGGCCGGCCGAGGAGTACGCGGCGCGGTGCCGGGCCGAGGGCGGGCGGGCGACCGTGGTGATGGACCTCGGCACGGATGCCTTCCTGGTCGTCGTACCGGGGCCGGACGACGACCGGCCGCCGTCCGCCGCGGGCGCCTCAGACGGGTAGTGACTGCTCGGCCCAGATGGTCTTGCCCCGCGGGTTGTACCGCGTCCCCCAGCTCTGGGCGAGCTGGGCGATGAGGTAGAGGCCGCGTCCGCCCTCGTCCGTGTCCCGGGCGTGCCGCACATGGGGCGAGGTACTGCTGCCGTCCGAGACCTCGCAGATCAGGCTCCGGTCCCGGATCAGGCGCAGCGTGATCGGCGCACCGCCGTACCGCAGCGCGTTCGTCACCAGCTCGCTCACGATGAGCTCGGTGGTGAACGACTCCTCCGCCAGCCCCCACCGCGCCAGCTGCCGCACCGTCAGTTCCCGTGCCCGGCCGACCATCTGCTCCTGCGCGCCGATCTCCCAGGTGACATGGGCGTCCGGGGCCAGACCGGTCATCCGGGCCACCAGCACGGCCACGTCGTCCTGGTGGCCCGGCGGCAGCAGCCCGGTGATGAGCGTGTCGCACACGTCCTGCGGAGTCGCGGACGCGGGGGTGCGGGAGAGCGTGGCGCGCATCCGGCGCAGCCCGGTGTCGAAGTCCTGCACCCGCGACTCCAGCAGCCCGTCCGTGTAGAGGACCAGCAGGTCCCCGTCGGCGAGGGCGATCTCGCGCTCCTCGAACACGACACCGCCGAGGCCCAGCGGCGGCCCGCCGGGCAGGTCCACGAAGTCGACCGCGCCGCCCGCCGACACCACCGCCGGGGGCGGATGGCCGGCCCGCGCCAGCTGGCACAGCCGCGACACCGGGTCGTACACCGCGTACAGGCAGGTCGCCCCCGTCACCAGGGACGCCTCGTCGCCGCGCTCGTCGAGGAAGCGGTTCATCTGGTCGTCCAGGTGGGCGAGGAGCTCCACCGGCGACAGGTCGAGATCCGCCAGGGTGCGGACGGCGCCGCGCAGCCGGCCCATGGTCACCGCCGACTGCAGACCGTGCCCGACGACATCGCCCACCACGAGCGCCACCCGCGCCCCGGACAGCGGGATCACGTCGAACCAGTCCCCGCCCAGACCGGTGTGCTCGCTGGCCGGCAGATAGCGGGACGCCGTCCGCACCGCCGACGGCGACGGCAGCCGCTGGGGGAGCAGGCTCCGCCGGAGGGTCCGGGCCGTCGTCCGCTCCCGGTGGTAGCGGCTGGCGTTGTCGACGCAGACCGCGGTGCGGGTCACGATCTGCTCGGCCAGCAGCACGTCCTCGGGCTCGAACCGGCGGGGGCTGCGCGAGCGCATGAAGACGGCGGTACCGAGGGCGACACCCCGCGCGAGCATGGGGACCAGCAGCCAGGAGTGCACGTCCGGGCCGGCGCCCGGTGCCCGGCGGATATCCGCGGCGACGGAACGCAGTCGCTCGTCCGCGAGGAGGACGGACTCGCCCTTCGCCAGGGCGTGGAGGAACGGCGAGCCGGGCGCCGTCGCCGCCGTGTCGAGGTCGCCCACCCGCACCGCGTGCGCCCCGCCGGTGACGGTGTCCCCGGCGGTCACCCCGTCGGACGCGGCCCGGCGCAGCAGCGGGTGGCGCGACCGTGCGTCGTCGGCCGGCTCCCGGCCGTCCGCGCCGTCCCCACCGCTCGCGCCGCCCCCGCCGTCCGTGTCGTCGGTGTCGGAGAAGACGGAGTCCAGCAGGTCGACGTGGCAGGAGTCGGCGAACCACGGCACCGCGACCTCGGCCAGTTCCCGGGCCGTCTGCCACAGGTCCAGGGTGGTGCCGATCCGGGCGCCGGCCTCGTTGGCCAGGACCAGCCGTTCGCGTGAGCGGACCCGCTGGGTCACGTCGGAGACCACATGGGCCAGCGCGATCACCGTCCCGGACGGGTCCCTGAGCGGCAGGATGGACTCCGACCACACGTAGTCGTCGGGGGAACCGGGTACGGGGTGGCCGACGACCTCCGTGTCGAGCAGCGCCTCGCCGGTCTCCAGCACCCTGCGCTGCCGCTCCTCCAGCGCGTCGATGTCCAGCAGGCCGGGCGGCGCCATCTCGCGCATCGTGTGCCCGGAGTACTCGGCGTCCTTGAACACCCCGGCGCGCCGCTGCGCGAGGTTCTGGGCGACGAACCGCTGCCGCGTGTCGAAGAGGTCGATGTGGAAGGGGATGTCGGTGAACAGCCCCTGCAACAGGGCACGACCGAGTTCGAAGGTGCGGTACGCCTCCGCCCCGGCCGCCTGGACGAGCCAGCGCTGCCCGCCGTCCGTGGCGGTGAGGGAACGCACCCAGACCTGGACCTCGACCGGTTCCCCGTCGCGCCGCCGCAGCACCAGCGGCCCCTGGCGGTCCCCGTCCGCCCACCGCCGGACCAGGTGCGCGGCCTCGGCGGGGTCGTGCAGCAGGCCGTCCGCCGGCCGGCCGAGCACCTCCCGCGCGGGATGGCCGAGCAGCGCCTCGGCGCCCGGGCCCCAGGCCGCCACCCGGCCCTGCGCGTCCAGCAGTGCCTCCGCCTCGCCCCCGGGCTCGGGGAGCTCGCCGCGGCCGTCGAAGGTGATGTCGCGCATCCTCACCTCGGGCACATCCGTGCCGGACTCGGGATGTGGTGGTTTGTGGTGGTTGCGCAATAGATGATACCTGCGCACACGCCGACCGCCCGGGCGCCGGTGAGCGCCGACCGGACACCCCCGAGGCGCTGTGGCCGGGGACTTCCGGCGCCCCGGCTCCGCGGCGCCCCGGAGGGGTGCGGGGAACTGCGCGACCGGCAAGGGCCGAGCCACGGAGGACGTGCTGCCGCATCCTTGACCCCCGCTTCGGCCTCCGCGATGCTGTGTTGCGAAACACGAGATGCGTGCCACATTGGGCAACGTCTCGCCCCCTCTTTCAGTCGAGGAGTGGCCATGTCCCAGCAGGTCCGTGCCGTCGTCGCGCGGAGCAAGGGCGCCCCTGTCAGTCTGGAGACCGTCGTCGTGCCCGACCCCGGTCCGGGCGAGGCGCTGGTCAGGATCGAGGCCTGCGGGGTCTGCCATACCGACCTGCACTACAAGCAGGGCGGGATCAGCGACGAGTTCCCCTTCCTGCTGGGGCACGAGGCCGCCGGTGTGGTGGAGTCGGTCGGCGAGGGTGTCACGGACGTGGCGCCCGGTGACTTCGTGATCCTCAACTGGCGTGCGGTGTGCGGTCAGTGCCGGGCGTGTCTGCGCGGGCGGCCCTGGTACTGCTTCAACACCCACAACGCCAAGCAGAGGATGACCCTGGCCTCGACCGGCCAGGAGCTCTCCCCGGCGCTCGGTATCGGTGCCTTCGCGGAGAAGACCCTGGTGGCGGCGGGGCAGTGCACCAAGGTCGACCCGGCCGTGTCCCCGGCGGTCGCCGGGCTGCTCGGCTGCGGTGTGATGGCGGGCATCGGCGCCGCGATCAACACCGGCAACGTCGGCCGCGGCGACTCGGTCGCCGTGATCGGCTGCGGCGGGGTCGGTGCCGCGGCGGTCCTCGGCTCGCATCTGGCCGGTGCGGCGCGCGTCATCGCGGTCGACATCGACGACCGCAAGCTGGACACCGCGCGCAGGCTCGGCGCCACCCACACGGTCAACTCGAAGGAGACCGACGCCGTTGACGCGGTGCGCGAGCTGACCGGCGGCTTCGGCGCCGACGTCGTCATCGAGGCGGTCGGCCGCCCCGAGACGTACCGGCAGGCCTTCTACGCCCGCGACCTCGCCGGCACCGTCGTCCTGGTCGGCGTACCCACCCCCGAGATGAAGCTGGAACTCCCGCTGCTCGACATCTTCGGCCGCGGCGGGGCGCTCAAGTCGTCCTGGTACGGGGACTGCCTGCCCACCCGGGACTTCCCGATGCTCATCGACCTGCACCTCCAGGGGCGGCTGCCGCTGGACGCCTTCGTCACCGAGACCATCCAGCTCGACGAGGTGGAGAAGGCCTTCGAGCGGATGCACCACGGTGACGTGCTGCGCTCGGTCGTGCTCCTGTGACGGACGGCCGCGGTCTCTGACCGCCCGCCCGCGAAGCGGCCCTGCCCCGGTCACGGCACCGGGGCAGGGCCGTACCCGCACTTCACACGGGGCCTGTTCGCCCTGCTCACGCATGCTTTCGGGGGCGCTTCGGCGTGCCCGTGGGAGCACGGCCGTGACCCGTGCGAACCGGCGCATGAACTCCTTGACAACGCTTCGCGGCGGCCCCCAGACTGACGTTGCGCTAACCGCAATCCGTTTCGCTATACGCACCGAGGTGTCATGATGATTCCCGCGTGCCGTCTCGCGGATCTGCCGCGAGGCGAGGCCCACCGGCTCGACATCGATCCGCCCGTCTCGGTGTTCCACACCGACGACGGCGAGCTCTTCGCCATCGACGACACCTGCACCCACCAGGACGCCTCGCTCGCCGACGGCTGGCTGGAGGGCTGCGAGGTGGAATGCCCCCTGCACGCCTCCAAGTTCGACCTGCGCACCGGCGCCGTGGACGCACCCCCGGCCAAGCGCCCGGTGCGCACCCACGAGGTCGTCGTGGAGGACGGAACGGTCTACGTCCGGCTCTCCGCCGACGCGCCCAACCTGCCGCCGTGCGTCAGTGCCCGCCTCGCCGGGGGCGCGGCGTGAGGACCGTCGCCGTGGTGGGTGCCTCGCTGGCCGGACTCTCGGCCGCGCGCTCGCTGCGGCAGCGGGGGTACGACGGCCGGCTGGTCGTCGTGGGCGACGAACCCCACCGCCCGTACGACAGGCCGCCGTTGTCCAAGGAGTTCCTGGCCGGAGCCCTCGGCGAGGCGGACCTGGCGCTGGAGCGCGACGACGAGGACCTCGGGGCGGAGTGGCTGCTCGGCTCCCGGGCCGTCGGTCTCGACCGCACCCGCCGGGCGGTCCGGCTAGCCGGCGGCAGCGAGGTCCGCGCCGACGGCGTGGTCGTCGCGACCGGCGCCGCCGCCCGTACCCTGCCCGGCACCGAGGGGCTCGCCGGGGTCCACACGCTGCGCACCCTCGACGACGCCCGCGCGCTGCGGGAGGACCTCGCGCAGGGCGGCCGACTGGTGGTGATCGGCGGCGGGTTCGTCGGCGCCGAGGTCGCCTCCACCGCGTACGCCCTCGGCCTGGACGTCACCGTGATCGAGGCGGCCCCGGCCCCGCTGGCCGGACCGCTCGGCGAGACCATGGGCGCCGTCGTCTCCGCGCTCCACGCCGACCACGGGGTACGGCTGTCGTGCGGGGTCGGGGTGAAGGGGCTGAGCGGTGAGCGCCGGGTGACGGCGGTGCTGCTCGCGGACGGCCGCAGCGTGCCCGCCGACACCGTCGTCGTCGGCGTCGGGGCCAACCCCTGCGTCGAGTGGCTGCAGGGCTCCGGCGTCGTACTCGACAACGGCGTGAAGTGCGGTTCCGACGGACGCACCAGCGTGGCCGGGGTGGTCGCCGTCGGCGACTGCGCCAACTGGTACGACCCGCACACCGGCACCCACCGCAGGGTCGAGCACTGGACCGGCGCGCTGGAACGCCCGGACACCGCCGTCGCCACGCTGCTCGCGCACGGCGCGCGGGAACCGGGGGCACCCCGGCCGCCGTACTTCTGGTCCGACCAGTACGGCGTGAAGATCCAGTTCGTCGGTCACGCCGCCGGGGCCGACAGCGTGACGGTCGAGGAGGGCTCGACCGACGACCGCAGCTTCCTCGCCGTGTACCGGCGGGCGGGCCGGCAGGTCGCCGTGCTCGGGATGAACCAGCCGCGGCTGTTCACCCGGGCCCGCAAGCAGTTCGGCACCGCCGCGTCCTGACCCGGCGCCCGCGCCACCCCACCGATCCGCGACGTTCTCCGAGGAGTGCACCGTGACCTCGACCAGCCTGCCGGACAGCCTCATCGCCACCCTCCCCGGCTCCGCCTACACCGATCCCGGGATCTTCGCCCAGGAACAGGAGCGCATCTTCGAGACGATGTGGTTCTGCGTGGCCCGCGCATCCGACCTGCCGAAGCCCGGTGCCTTCCGCACCGTCGACGTGGGCCGCGAGTCCATCCTCGTCACCCGGGCCCGGGACCGGTCGATCCGCGCCTACTTCAACGTCTGCCGGCACCGCGGGGCCAAGCTCCGCACCGAGGAGACCGGCGAGGTCGCACGCGCCTTCCAGTGCCCGTACCACGCCTGGACCTACGGCCTCGACGGCAAGCTCGTCGCCGCGCCCAACCTCACCAAGATGCCCGACGTCGGCCGTACCGAGTTCGGCCTGGTGGACGTGGCCGTGCGGGAGTGGCTCGGCTATGTGTGGGTGTGCCTCGCGGAGAACCCGCCGTCCTTCGAGGAGGACGTGATCGGGGCGGCCGTCGAGCGGCTGGGCGACGTCGAGTCGATCGAGCGCTACGGCGTCGAGGACCTCTCCGTCGGCCGGCGGATCGTCTACGACGTGAAGGCCAACTGGAAGCTCATCATCGAGAACTTCATGGAGTGCTACCACTGCGCCACCATCCACCCCGAACTCACCGAGGTGCTGCCCGAGTTCGCCGACGGCTACGCGGCCCAGTACTACGTCGGGCACGGCGCCGAGTTCGGCGACGACGTCCAGGGCTTCACCGTCGACGGATCCGAGGGGCTCGACCGCATCCCCGGGGTCTCGGCGGACCAGGACCGGCGGTACTACGCGATCACCGTCAAACCGCAGGTGTTCATCAACCTGGTGCCGGACCATGTGATATTCCACCGGATGTACCCGGTGGCCGTCGACCGCACCATCGTCGAGTGCGACTGGCTCTACCTCCCGCACGTCGTCGAGAGCGGCAAGGACGTCAGCCGGTCCGTGGAGCTCTTCGACCGGGTCAACCGCCAGGACTTCGAGGCCTGCGAACGCACCCAGCCCGGCATGAGCTCACGGCTGTACGCCAAGGGCGGGGTGCTGGTGCCCAGCGAGCACCACATCGGCGCCTTCCACGACTGGGTCGACGAACGCCTCGGCACCCGGCAGCCGGAATGACGGTTCCCGCGCCCTGAAGGGGCGCGGGGAACTGCGCGACCAGCCACGACGGCGCCGCGGACGACCGAGGGCGCATCCCGGGCACGTCCCGCGGGCGCTCAGCCCAGGTACCCCATCCGGTGGCTGATCTCCTCCGCGCCCTTGACCAGCACCGGGGCCAGCTCGTGCATGCGCTCCTCGGTGAACCGGTAGGACGGCCCGGACGCGCTGATCGAGGCGATGACCGCCCCGTCCCGGTCCCGGATCGGCGCGGCCATCGCGTGCAGCCCGATCTCCAGCTCCTCCAGCGTCCAGGCGTAACCGCGCTCCCGGGCCTCCGCGAGGTTCTTCTCCAGCTTCGCCTTCGAGGAGATGGTGTGCGGGGTGAGCTTCTTCAGGCCCCCGTCCGAGATCAGCGCGGCGCGTTCCCTGGCGGGCACGTGGGCCAGCATGATCTTGCCGCTGGAGGTGGCGTGCAGCGGGGTCAGCTGGCCGACCCAGTTGTGCGCGCTGACCGCGGCGGCGCCGCGCACCTGGTAGAGGTTGATCGCGTAGTGCTCCTGCATCACCGCGATGTTGACCGTCTCACCGATCTCCTCGGCCAGCCGCTCGCACACGGCCCGGCCCTGCTGGGTGACGTCGATGCGTCCCGTCACGGCGCCGGCCAGGCGTACGATGCCGAAGCCGAGCGAGTACTTGCCCCGCTCGCCCGACTGCTCCACGAGACCGCGCGCCTCCAGGGCGCCGAGCAGCCGGAACGCGGTCGACTTGTGAACATCGATCTCGGCGGCCACCTCGCTGACCCCCGCCTCGCCGCGCTGGGCCAGGATCTCCAGGACGCTGATGGCGCGGTCGACGGACTGCACGCCACCAGAAGATGAGCCGTTCGTTTCGGTATCCGGACTGAAGTTGCTCATAGCGAAACTATACGCGCAGTAAACAACACCCTCCAAGTAACGCGATGTGAACAAAGATCTTACAAGTTGCGTTGTTCGCAACCTGGTGCGTATAGCGATACCCGTACTAGCATTCCGCGCAATCGACGGCGCGAGCGAGACGAGGCACCATGGCTCCCTTGCAGTACGACTTCGTCATCGTCGGCGGCGGCTCGGCCGGCAGCGCACTGGCGAACCGGCTCTCGGCGGACCCCGGCAACCGGGTGCTCGTCCTGGAGGCGGGCCGCCCCGACTACCCGTGGGACGTCTTCATCCACATGCCGGCGGCGCTTACCTACCCCATCGGCAGCCGGTTCTACGACTGGAAGTACGAGTCCGAACCCGAGCGGCACATGGGCGGCCGTCGCATCTACCACGCCCGCGGCAAGGTGCTCGGCGGCTCCAGCAGCATCAACGGCATGATCTTCCAGCGCGGCAACCCGATGGACTACGAGCGCTGGGCCGCCGATCCCGGCATGGAGAGCTGGGACTACGCGCACTGCCTGCCGTACTTCCGCCGGATGGAGAACTGCCTCGCGGCCGACCCGGACGACGAGTTCCGCGGCCACGACGGCCCGCTGGTCCTGGAGCGCG
This sequence comes from Streptomyces sp. NPDC048291, assembly GCF_043201715.1. Taxonomy (NCBI): domain Bacteria; kingdom Bacillati; phylum Actinomycetota; class Actinomycetes; order Kitasatosporales; family Streptomycetaceae; genus Streptomyces; species Streptomyces sp. NPDC048291. The sequence goes on along the minus strand of NZ_JBICZC010000018.1, from coordinate 84,495 downwards.
GCCCGGCCACCAACCCGCTCTTCTCCGCCTTCCTCAAGGCCACCGAGGAGGCGGGCTACGCGCCCACCGACGACGTCAACGGCTACCGGCAGGAGGGCTTCGCCAAGTTCGACCGCAACGTCCACCGCGGACGGCGGCTGTCGGCGTCCAAGGCCTACCTCAAGCCCGCCAGGAAGCGCCCCAACCTCACCGTGAAGACCCGCGCGCTGGTCACCCGCGTCCTCTTCGAGGGCAAGAAGGCCGTCGGCGTCGAGTACCGGCGCGGCAAGGGCGCCCTCCAGCAGGTCCGCGCCAAGGAGGTCGTCCTCTGCGGCGGCGCGATCAACTCCCCGCAGCTGCTCCAGCTCTCCGGCGTCGGCAACGCGAAGGAACTCACCGCCCTCGGCATCGACGTCGTCCACGACCTGCCCGGCGTCGGCGAGAACCTCCAGGACCACCTGGAGGTGTACATCCAGTACGCCTGCAAGCAGCCGGTCTCCATGCAGCCGTACCTGGCGAAGTGGCGGGCCCCCTTCATCGGCCTGCAGTGGCTCTTCCGCAGGGGCCCGGCCGCCACGAACCACTTCGAGGCCGGCGGCTTCTGCCGCAGCAACGACGACGTGGACTACCCCAACCTGATGTTCCACTTCCTGCCCATCGCCGTCCGCTACGACGGCTCGGTGCCCGCCGGAGGCCACGGCTACCAGGTCCACGTCGGGCCCATGTACTCCGACGCCCTGGGCTCGGTGAAGATCAGGAGCAGGGACCCCCGCGAACACCCGGCCCTGCGCTTCAACTACCTCTCCACCGAGCAGGACCGCCGCGAGTGGGTCGAGGCGGTCAGGGTCGCCCGCAACCTCCTCAACCAGCCCGCGCTCGCCGCCTACAACGACGGCGAGACCTCACCCGGCCCGTCCGTGGCGACCGACGAGGAGATCCTCGCCTGGGTCGCCAAGGACGGCGAGACCGCCCTGCACCCGTCCTGCACCTGCAAGATGGGCACCGACGAGATGTCCGTCGTCGACCCCGGCAGCATGCGGGTGCACGGAGTCGAAGGGCTGCGGGTGGTGGACGCCTCGGTGATGCCGTACGTCACCAACGGCAACATCTACGCGCCGGTGATGATGATCGCCGAGAAGGCGGCCGACCTGATCCTCGGAAACGACCCGCTGCCGCCCTCCAAGGCCGTGTACTACCGGCTCCGCGACGCCCAGAAGCAGGCCGGGTAGACCGCCATGGGCGCCGAGGCGCTGCGGGCGCTGCTCGCCCACGTCCGCTACGAGGTACTGCCGGCGCGGGAGACCGAGGAGAAGGTCCTCGCCCACGTGCCCCACGACGTCGTGGTCACGGTCACGGCGTCGCCGGTCAAGGGCCTGGAACCGACCCTCGCCCTCACCGAGCGGCTCACGGCGCACGGCTACCGGGTCGTCCCGCACGTCCCCGGGCGCCTGCTCCGCGACGACACGCATCTCAAGGACGTCACCGAGCGGCTGCGCGCGGCCGGCGTCGACGACCTCTTCGTCCCGGCGGGCGACGCCGATCCGCCCGCCGGGCCGTACGACGGAGCGCTGCCGGTGCTGCGCCGGCTCACCGAGACGGGCAGGCCCTTCGCGCGGACGGGGATCACCGGCTATCCGGAGAGCCATCCCCTCATCCACGACGACCTCACCATCCAGGCGATGTGGGACAAGCGGGCGCACGCCACCTACATCGTCAGCAACCTCTGCTTCGACGCGCGCGTGCTCGGCGACTGGCTCGCCCGGATCCGGCGCCGTGACGTCACCCTGCCCGTGTACGTCGGCGTCGCCGGGCCCGTCCAGCGGGCCAAGCTGCTGTCCATGGCGACGAAGATCGGGGTGGGGGAGTCGACCCGCTTCCTCGCCGGGCACGCCTCCTGGTTCCTGCGGTTCGCCACGCCTGGCGGATACGACCCCGAGCGGCTGCTCGCCCGGGGCGCGGCGGCGTTCACCGCCCCTTCGGCGGGCGTGGCGGGCCTCCATCTGTTCACCTTCAACCAGGTCGCCGAGACGGAGCGGTGGCGCCGTGCGCTGCTGGACCGGCTGGGCGGCTGACCCACCCCCCGACGGTGCCGTTTTCGCGGCCGAATCGGGATACGCGGAGCCCTTGACGGCTGTCAGTACATTCGGTCAGGGTGTTCCACCAAAAGCAATCCAATGCACAATGCGCAACGAATTCGGGCTCGAAGGGCGCGGCCGTGGCAGATCTGTATGTGGATGGGAAATGGCGCGCGGCGGTGGCCGGCGGCCACCGTGAGATCCGCTGTCCTGCGGACGGCACCCTCGTCGCGAAGGTCTCCGAGGCGACCCGCCCCGACACGGAGGCGGCGATCAGCGCGGCCCGGCGCGCCTTCGACGAGGGCCCCTGGCCGCACACCCCCGAACGCGAGCGCGGCGCGCTGCTCCTGCGCACCGCCGACATCATCGAGCGCGACGCCAAGGAATTCGCCCGCGCCGAGTCCCTGGACACCGGCAAGCGCCTGGTGGAGAGCGAGTACGACATCGCCGACGTCGTCTCCTGCCTCCGCTACTACGGCGGCATCGCCGGCACCAGCGCCGGACGCGTGGTCGACACCGGCCGCGACGACGCGCTCAGCCGGGTCACCTACGAACCCGTCGGCGTCTGCGGACTGATCACCCCGTGGAACTACCCGCTGCTGCAGGCGAGTTGGAAGGTCGCCCCGGCCCTCCTTGCCGGGAACACGGTCGTCCTCAAGCCCAGCGAGCTGACCCCCTCCACCGCGATCCTCCTGATGAAGGCCCTGGCGGAGGCCGGACTCCCGGCCGGCGCCGCCAACCTGGTCCTGGGCGCCGGAGCCGAGGCGGGCGCACCGCTGGCCGAGCACCCGGCCGTCGACATGGTCTCCTTCACCGGCGGACTGCACACCGGCCGGCACATCATGGCCACCGCCGCCGCCACGGTGAAGAAGGTCGCCCTGGAACTCGGCGGCAAGAACCCCAACGTGGTCTTCGCCGACGCCGACTTCGAGACCGCCGTCGACTTCGCGCTCACCGCCGTCTTCCTGCACTCGGGGCAGGTCTGCTCGGCCGGGGCGCGGCTGATCGTCGAGGACCCGATCCACGACGCCTTCGTCGACGAGGTCGTGCGCCGCGCGCGGCTCATCCGGCTCGGCGGCCCCTTCGACCCCGAGGCCGAGACCGGGGCGCTGATCTCCGCGCAGCACCGCGAGAAGGTCGAGGCGTACGTCGCCGCGGGGATCGCCGAGGGCGCCGTACTGCGCTGCGGCGGCGCTCGCCCCGACGACCCCGCGCTCGCGAACGGCTTCTACTACCCGCCCACCGTCCTCGACGAGTGCCGGCAGGACATGCGCGTGGTGCACGAGGAGTCCTTCGGACCCGTGCTCACCGTGGAGCGCTTCCGGGACGAGGACGACGCCGTCCGCATCGCCAACGACACGGAGTACGGCCTCGCGGGGGCCGTCTGGACGCAGGACGCGGGCAGGGCCCAGCGGGTCGCCCGCCGGCTGCGCCACGGCACCGTGTGGATCAACGACTACCACCCCTATGTGCCGCAGGCGGAATGGGGTGGCTTCGGGCACTCGGGCGTGGGCCGCGAGCTGGGACCGACCGGCCTGGACGAGTACCGAGAGCCCAAGCACGTCTGGCAGAACATCCAACCCCGGCCGCAGCACTGGTTCCGCGGCTGACGCCGAAGAGAGGTCCCCACCATGCCCCCAGCCCAGACCGAGGCGTCGCAGCAGCGCGACACGTCCGAGGAACCCCGGGACCGCACCCCGGTCATCTCCGTGCGCCGGCTGTGGAAGGTGTTCGGGCCGAAGGCCGACGAGGTGCCGGGCTCCGAGGAGCTGTGCGGCCTCACCCGCCGCGAGCTGATGGACCGAACCGGCTGCACCGCCGCCGTCCGGGACGTCAGCTTCGAGGTGTCGCCCGGCGAGGTCTTCGTCGTCATGGGCCTGTCCGGGTCCGGCAAGTCCACCCTGGTGCGATGTCTGACCCGGCTGATCGAACCCACCGCCGGCGAGATCGTCTTCGAGGGCGAGGACATCCGGGACGCCGACGCCCGGCGCCTGCGCGAGCTGCGGCGCAGCAAGTTCTCCATGGTCTTCCAGCACTTCGGCCTGCTGCCGCACCGCAAGGTCGTCGACAACGTGGCGTTCGGCCTGGAGATCCGGGGCATGGGCAAGGCCGACCGCGCGAAGCGCGCGATGGAGACCGTCGAACTCGTAGGCCTCGCCGGCTACGAGAACTCCTACCCCGACCAGCTCTCCGGCGGCATGCAGCAACGGGTGGGCCTGGCCCGGGCGTTGGCCGGCGACCCGGACGTCCTCCTCTTCGACGAGCCGTTCTCCGCGCTCGACCCGCTGATCCGCCGCGACATGCAGAGCGAGGTCATCCGGCTGCACCACGAGGTCGGCAAGACCATGGTGTTCATCACCCACGACCTCTCCGAGGCGCTCAAGCTCGGCGACCGCATCCTCATCATGCGGGACGGCAAGACGGTCCAGTGCGGCACCGGCGACGAACTCGTCGGCGCCCCGGCGGACGACTACGTACGGGACTTCGTCAAGGACGTGCCGCGCGGTGACGTCCTCACCCTGCGCTGGATCATGCGGCCCGCCGAGCCCGACGACGCCCTCGACGGACCGGAGCTGGGCCCGGACGTGGTCGTACGCGAGGCGACCCGCGCGGTGCTCGCCGCCGAGAAGCCGGTCAAGGTCGTCGAGAACGGCAAGCTGCTCGGCATCGTCGGCGACGAGGAGATCCTCGCGGTCGTCGCCGGGCAGGACGGCGGCGTCTGATGGCCGCCGTCGCCGACGCGGCCGCGCCGGTCGCGACGTTCCGCAGGAAGGTCAGCCGCCCGATGGTGGTGGCCGCGATCCTGGTCGTCTGGCTCGTCCTCTTCGCCGCGTTCCGGGGCCGGCAGACGCTGACCCTGGCCGCCGCCGACCTCACCGGCCTGCACCGCTGGCTGAACGACGTCAACGACAGCATCGGCGCCAACCGCAACTCCAACCCGGTCTTCCTCTACTTCTTCAACGAGATCCGGCTGGTCATCGACAACCTGGTCACCTTCGTCCAGTCGCTGATCTCCCAGCCCGCCGACGGCCGCCCGGTCCCGCAGATCGGCTGGCTCGGCGTCGTCGGCATCACCGGCTACGTCTCCTGGGCCGTGGGCAACTGGCGGGTCGCCCTCCTGGCCGTCGCCGGGTTCACCTTCTTCGGGCTCCAGGGCCTGTGGCAGGAGAGCATGGACACCCTGGCGCTGACCCTGTCGGCGGTCCTGGTGGCCCTGCTGATCGGCATCCCGCTCGGTGTGTGGGCGGGGCTCTCCGACCGGTTCAACCGGATCATGACGCCCTTCCTGGACTTCATGCAGACGATGCCGACCTTCGTCTACCTCGCCCCGCTCACCCTGATCTTCCTCATCGGCGGCGCCTCCGCCGTCATCACCACGGTGATCTACGCGGCGCCACCCGCCATCCGCATCACCGCGCACGCCATCCGCTCGGTCCCCGAGACCACGGTGGAGGCCGCCGACTCGCTCGGCACCACCCGCACCCAGCAACTGGTGAAGGTGCTGCTGCCGATGTCGAAGCGCACGGTCGTCATGGGCGTCAACCAGACCATCATGGCCGCCCTGGCCATGGTCACCATCGCCGCCCTGATCGACGCGCCCGGCCTCGGCAAGACCGTCGTCCAGGCCCTCCAGTCGCTCGACGTCGGCACCGCCTTCAACGCGGGCCTCGCCATCGTCGTCATGGCCATCGTGCTCGACCGGGTCACCACGGCCGCCGCCGCCCGCACCGAGACCCGCCGCACGGACGGACGGTTCGTGACGTGGCGCCGTCCGCTGCTCGGAGCGGGCGGGATCGCGGCCGTCGTCCTGGTCTACCTCTCCCACACCTACGTCTGGGCGGCCGAGTTCCCCGGCGACGGCACCGTCGGCAGCCACATCGCGAGCGCCGCCGACACCGCGACCACCTGGCTGCAGGACCACCTGTCCGGCCTCACCAACGCCCTGCGGGACGCCCTCACCAACGGTCTGCTCAACCCCTTCCAGACCCTGCTCACCGACTCCCCGTGGTGGCTGGTCGGCGCCGTCCTGGTCGGGCTCGGCGCGGTCCTCGGCGGCTGGCGGGCCGGCGCGACGGCGGGCGCCTGCGTCGGGCTGCTGGTCGGCACCGGCCTGTGGTCGGACAGCATGACCACCCTCGCCTCGACCGCCGTGGCCACCGTCCTGGTGATGCTGGTCGGCGTCGTCTTCGGCGTGTGGATGGGCCGCAGCATGCTGGTGGACCGGCTGATCCGGCCCACCCTGGACGCGGCACAGGTCATGCCGCCGTTCGTCTACCTGGTGCCGTTCCTGGCGCTCTTCGGCGCCACCCGCTTCACGGCGATCGTCGCGGCCGTCGTCTACGCGGCACCCGTCGCCGTGAAGATCATCGCGGACGGGGTGCGGAACGTGTCCGCGCCCACCGTGGAGGCGGCGACCTCCGCCGGGTGCAACACCTGGCAGATCATCACCAAGGTCCAGCTGCCGATGGCACGCAGCGCCCTGACCCTCGCGACCAACCAGGGTCTGATCTACGTGCTGTCGATGGTTGTGGTGGGCGGCCTGGTAGGGGCCGGCGCCCTCGGCTACGACGTCGTGGCCGGTTTCTCGCAGGGCGAGCTGTACGGCAAGGGGCTGGCGGCAGGGCTCGCCATCGTACTGCTCGGAGTCATGTTCGACCGGATCACTCAGGCTGCGGCACGACGCACCAGGGCATAAGGAGCTCGACACCATGGCACAACACTGGCGAGCCGGCGCGGCCGGCCTGGCCGTCCTCGGCCTCACTCTCACGGCCTGCGGCGGGGCGAAGGTCGGCGACAGCAGTTCCGCCGGCTCGACGTCCTCCGGCGGCAAGTGCGGCACCTTCAACCTGGCCGTCAACCCCTGGGTCGGCTACGAGGCGGACGCGGCGGTCGTCGCGTACGTCGCGCAGCACAACCTCGGCTGTACGGTCGACAAGAAGGACCTGAAGGAGGAGATCGCCTGGCAGGGCTTCGGGACCGGCGAGGTCGACGCCGTCCTGGAGAACTGGGGCCACGACGATCTGAAGAAGAAGTACATCACCGGGCAGAAGACGGCCGTCGAGGCCGGCTCCACCGGAAACAAGGGCATCATCGGCTGGTACGTGCCGCCGTGGCTGGCCAAGGCGCACCCCGACATCCTCGACTGGAAGAACCTCGACAAGTACGCGGCCCAGTTCAAGACCTCCGAGTCCGGCGGCAAGGGCCAACTGCTCGACGGCGACCCGTCGTACGTCACCAACGACGCCGCCCTGGTGACGAACCTGAAGCTGGACTTCAAGGTGGTGTACGCGGGCAGCGAGACCGCGCTCATCCAGGCCTTCAGAACGGCCGAGAAGAACAAGCAGTGGCTGATCGGCTACTTCTACGAGCCGCAGTGGTTCCTGTCCGAGGTGCCGCTGAAGAAGGTCTCCCTGCCGAAGTACACGACGGGCTGCGACGCCGACGCGGCGAAGGTCGCCTGCGACTACCCCGTCTACGACCTCGACAAGATCGTCAGCGCCGGCTTCGCCAAGTCGGGCAGCCCGGCCTACGACCTGGTGAAGAACTTCAACTGGACCAACGACGACCAGAACACCGTGGCCAAGTACATCGCGGTGGACAAGATGTCGGACGACGCGGCGGCCAAGAAGTGGGTCGACGCCAACCCCGACAAGGTCAAGGCCTGGCTGAAGTAGCGGAGGCCGCGGGAGCAGTCGTTCCGGGACGCCCGGCGGGCGGTGCGCAGTTGTGCGCGCCGCCCGCCGGGCGTTGCCGTTTTCCGTCCGCGACCGGGCTGATCCGGGAGCTGATCCGCCGGGTCGCCGCCCCCTTGACACCCCTCCTCGGCGACGGGCACATTGAGTTGCGCAGCCTGAATCACGTTGCGCACAAAGCAACTGCACCGGTCTCAAGTTCGGAGGTTGGGCGATGGCGGGACCCCGAGTGGTCATCATCGGAGCGGGCGTCGTGGGAGCGGCCCTCGCGGACGAGATCTCCGCACGCGGCTGGACCGAGGTGACCGTGGTCGACCAGGGCCCTCTCCCGGCCACCGGCGGCTCCTCCTCACACGCCCCGGGCCTGGTCTTCCAGACGAACCCGTCGAAGACCATGACGGAGCTGGCCCGCTACACCGTCGAGAAGTTCTGCTCCCTCGACGTCGACGGCGAGCCCTGCTTCCTCCAGGTCGGCGGCCTCGAAGTGGCCACCACCCCCGAGCGCCTCACCGAACTGCACCGCCGGCACGGCTGGATCACCGCCTGGGGCGTCGAGGCGCGGATCCTCACCCCCGAGGAGTGCGTCGCACAGCACCCGCTGGTCAACCCGGACCGGGTGCTCGGCGGCCTCCTCGTCCCCACCGACGGCCTCGCCAAGGCCGTCCTCGCCGTCGAGGCCCAGATCCGCCGGGCCACCGAACGCGGCGTCCGTTTCCTCGCCCGCCACGAGGTCCTCGACGTCCGGCAGAGTGAGGGCCGGGTCACCTCCGTGCTGACCGACCAGGGCGAACTGCCCGCCGACATCGTCGTCTGCTGCGCCGGCATCTGGGGCCCGAAGATCGCCCGCATGGTCGGCATGAACCTCCCGCTCACCCCGCTCGGCCACCAGCTCGCCTGGACCGGCCCGGTCCCCGCCCTGGCCGGCCAGACCGAGGAGGCGGTCCGCCCGATCCTGCGCCACCAGGACGCCGACCTCTACTACCGCGACCGCTTCGACAGCCTCGGCATCGGCTACTACGGTCACCGGCCCATGCCGGTCTCCGCCGACGACATCCTCTCCGTCGACGAGGCCGACCAGATGCCCTCCGTCCTGAAGTTCACCGAGGAGGACTTCGAGGACGCCTGGACCGAGACCCGTTCCCTCCTCCCCGCGACCCGCGAGGCCAAGATCGAGGAGGGCATCAACGGCCTCTTCTCCTTCACCACCGACGGCTACCCGCTGCTCGGCGAGTCCCCGGACGTCAGGGGCTTCTGGGTCGCCGAGGCCGTCTGGGTCACCCACTCCGCGGGCGTCGGCCGCGCGGTCGCCGAATGGCTGGTCGACGGCCACTGCTCGTCCTTCGACCTGCACGAGTGCGACGTCAACCGCTTCGAGCCGCACCAGCTCGCCCCCGAGTACGTCCTCGCCCGCGACTGCCAGAACTTCGTCGAGGTCTACGACATCCTCCACCCCCTCCAGCCGTCCGGGAAACCGCGCCCCATCCGCACCAGCCCCTTCCACGCCCGCCAGCAGGAGCACGGCGCGTTCTTCCTGGAGGCGAACGGGTGGGAGCGCCCCCAGTGGTACGAGGCCAACGCGCGCTTGGTCGAGGGCCGTTCGATCCCCGCCCCCAACGAGTGGGCCGCCCGCTACTGGTCGCCGATCGTCGGCGCCGAGGCCCAGGTCACCCGCGAGACCGTCGCGATGTACGACATGACCGCCCTCAAGCGGCTGGAGGTCGGCGGCCCCGGCGCCGCCGCCTTCATGGAGGGCCTGGTCACCGGCAAGGTGGCCAAGTCGGTCGGCTCGGTGACGTACACGCTGCTCCTCGACCACGACGGCGGCATCCGCAGCGACATCACCGTCGCCCGCCTCGCCCGCGACCTCTTCCAGGTCGGCGCCAACGGCAACCTCGACCTCGACTGGTTCGCGCGGCGACTGCCGGCGGACGGCACGGTCCAGGTCCGGGACATCACCCCCGGCACCTGCTGCATCGGCCTGTGGGGGCCCCTTGCCCGCGAGGTCCTCCAGCCGCTCACCGACGAGGACTTCTCCAACGACGGACTCAAGTACTTCCGCGCCAAGCGCGCCTACATCGGCTCGGTGCCGGTCACCGCGATGCGGCTGTCGTACGTCGGCGAACTCGGCTGGGAGCTGTACACCACCGCCGACCAGGGGCTGAAGCTGTGGGACACCCTCTGGCAGGCGGCCGAGCCGCTCGGCGGGATCATCGCGGGCCGCGGCGCCTTCAACAGCCTCCGGCTGGAGAAGGGTTACCGCTCCTTCGGCACCGACATGACCTACGAGCACGACCCCTACGAAGCCGGCGTCGGCTTCGCCGTCAAGCCCGACAAGGGCGACTTCGTCGGGCGGGACGCGCTGGGGCGGCGCGGGGCGGACGTGCGGCGCCGGCTGAGCTGCCTCACGATCGCGGACCCGGCCGCCGTGGTGATGGGCAAGGAGCCGGTGTACGACGGCGAGCGGGCGGTGGGTTACGTGACCAGCGCGGCCTACGGCTACACGATCGGCAAGGGGATCGCGTACGCGTGGCTGCCGGTGGAGCTGGCGGTGCCGGGGACCGGGGTGCAGATCGGGTACTTCGACCAGCGGGTGGAGGCCGTGGTGGCCGAGGAGCCGTTGTTCGATCCGGCGATGAGTCGTCTCCGTGGGTGACGGATCCGGGAGGCGTCGTTGTTCGGCTGCGGGTGCGTCGTGGCTGGTCGCGCAGTTCCTCCCCCAGCCTTCGGCCGGGGGGACCCCCAGCGCCCCTTACGGGGCGCTTCGCCAAGGTCGTTGAAAGGATCGGGAAGCCCCTATGAACGCGTTGAACACGCCCCTGGCCGAGCTCGACCCCGAAGTCCATGCGGCGCTCCGTGGTGAGCTGGAGCGGCAGCAGTCCACTCTGGAGATGATCGCCTCCGAGAACTTCGCACCCGTCGCCGTGATGGAGGCGCAAGGGTCGGTGGCGACGAACAAGTACGCCGAGGGATACCCCGGCCGCCGCTACTACGGCGGCTGCGAACACGTCGACGTCACCGAACGGTTGGCGATCGAGCGGGTCAAGTCGCTGTTCGGGGCCGGGTTCGCCAACGTGCAGCCGCACTCGGGAGCCCAGGCCAACACGGCAGTCTTCTTCGCCCTGCTGAAGCCCGGCGACACGATCCTCGGCCTCGACCTCGCGCACGGCGGCCACCTCACCCACGGCATGCGCCTCAACTACAGCGGCAAGATGCTGAACGTCGTGCCGTACCACGTCTCCGAGACCGACAACCTCGTGGACCTGGACGAGGTGGAGCGGCTCGCCAAGGAACACCGGCCGAAGATGATCATCGCGGGCTGGTCGGCGTACCCCAGGCAGCTCGACTTCGCCGCCTTCCGCCGGATCGCCGACGAGGTCGGCGCACTGCTCATGGTCGACATGGCGCACTTCGCGGGCCTGGTGGCGGCGGGGCTGCACCCGAGCCCGGTCCCGCACGCCCACGTGGTCACCACGACCACGCACAAGACCCTCGGCGGACCACGCGGCGGGGTCGTCCTCACCAACGACGCCGAGCTCGCCAAGAAGATCAACTCGGCGGTGTTCCCCGGGATGCAGGGCGGCCCGCTGGAGCACGTCATCGCGGCGAAGGCCGTCTCCTTCAAGGTCGCGGCCACCCCCGAGTTCGCCGAACGCCAGGCCCGCACCCTGGCCGGCGCCCGCGTCCTCGCCGAGCGCCTGACACGACCCGACGCGGCGGCGGCCGGGGTGAAGGTGCTCACCGGCGGCACGGACGTCCACCTCGTCCTGGTCGACCTGCGGGAGTCGCCGCTGGACGGCCGCCAGGCGGAGGACCTCCTCCACGAGATCGGCATCACCGTCAACCGCAACGCCGTCCCCTTCGACCCGCGCCCGCCCATGGTCACCTCCGGCCTGCGCATCGGCACCCCCGCCCTGGCCACCAGGGGCTTCACGGCGGAGGACTTCGCCGAGGTGGCCGACGTCATCGCCCTCGCCCTCCAGCCCGAGCCGGACGTATCCGGCCTGCGCGCCCGTACCGAGGCACTGGCCGCACGGCACCCGCTCTACCCCCATCTCTCGCACGCCCACTCGCCCGACGGAGCCGTCCGATGAGCCCCCGCACCCCAGGCGCCGACCTCCCCGACCACCCGGACTTCCTCTGGCGCACCCCCGAGCCCCGGCGGTCCTACGACGTCGTCATCGTCGGCGGCGGCGGGCACGGCCTCGCCACCGCGCACTACCTGGCCAGGAACCACGGCATCACCAACGTGGCCGTCCTGGAGAAGGGCTGGCTCGCGGGCGGCAACATGGCCCGCAACACCACGATCATCCGCTCCAACTACCTGTGGGACGAGAGCGCGGGCATCTACGAACACGCCCTGAAACTCTGGGAGGGTCTGGAGGAGGAACTCGACTACCCGATCCTCTTCTCCCAGCGCGGTGTCCTGAACCTCGCCCACAGCCTCCAGGACGTCCGCGACAGCGTCCGCCGGGTCGAGGCCAACCGCCTCAACGGCGTCGACGCCGAGTGGCTCGACGCGGACGGCGTCAAAGAGGTCTGCCCGATCGTCAACACCTCGCCCGACGTCCGCTACCCGGTCCTCGGCGGCACCTACCAGCCCCGCGCCGGCATCGCCAAGCACGACTACGTCGCCTGGGGCTTCGCCCGCTCCGCGGACGCGGCCGGCATCGACATCATCCAGAACTGCGAGGTCACCGGGCTGGACGTGGTGGGCGGCCGGGTCGTCGGCGTCCGTACGAACCTCGGCCCGATCGCGGCCGGCAAGGTGGCCCTGTGCTCGGCCGGCCACACCTCGGTCCTGGCCGCGATGGCAGGCATCGACCTCCCCCTCCAGAGCCACCCGCTCCAGGCCCTCGTCTCCGAACTCCTGGAGCCCGTCCACCCCACCGTCGTCATGTCCAACGCGGTGCACGTGTACGTCAGCCAGGCGCACAAGGGCGAGCTGGTGATGGGCGCGGGCATCGACGCGTACAACTCCTACACCCAGCGCGGCGCGTTCCACATCATCGAGGAGCAGATGGCGGCGGCCCTCGAACTGTTCCCGGTCTTCGCCCGCGCCCACGTGCTGCGCACCTGGGGCGGCATCGTCGACGTCAGCCCCGACGCCTCACCGATCGTGGGCCTCGCCCCGGTGGACAACCTGTACCTCAACTGCGGCTGGGGAACGGGCGGTTTCAAGGCCACCCCCGGGGTCGGCTGGGTCTACGCCCACACCATCGCCCACGACAGCCCCCACCACCTCAACGCCCCCTTCTCGCTCGACCGTTTCACCACCGGCGCGCTCGTCGACGAGCACGGCGCTGCCGCGGTGGCCCACTAGGGAGCCCGACCATGCTGCTCATCCCCTGCCCGTGGTGCGGGCCCCGCGACGAGACCGAGTTCCACTACGGCGGCCAGGCCCACGTCGCCTACCCCGAGGACCCGGCCTCCCTCACCGACGAGGAGTGGGCGCGGTACCTGTTCTTCCGCGACAACCCCAAGGGCCCCTTCGCGGAGCGCTGGAGCCACGCGGCAGGCTGCCGGAGATGGTTCAACGCGGTACGCGACACGTCGACGAACGAGATCCGAACGGTATACCGACCGGGCGAGCCACGCCCTACGGCGCCAACTCAGCCGACGCCATCTCTTTCAGCCCGTCCGGCGGGACCCTCCCGGCCGACGCCGCTTCTCTCAGCCCGTCCGGCGGGACCTTCTCGGCCGACGCCGCTTCTGTCAGCCCGTCCGGCGTTTGAGGACGAGGCCGTTCAGGCCGAAGCGGGGTCCGGGGGCGCAGCCCCCGGCGGGGTGGAAGGGGCAGCGCCCCTTCAGGACGGGACGGGTAGGGGCGGCGGGGGCGACCAATCCCACCGCACCCCCACCGGCGGCCGAATCGACCGCACCACCCCCCTCACCTTCACCTTCGACGGCACCGAATACCAGGGCTACCGAGGCGACACCCTCGCCTCCGCCCTCCTCGCCAACGGCGTCGTCCAGGCCGCCACCAGCATCAGGCTCGGCCGCCCCCGAGGCATCTTCTCCGCCGGCGTCGAGGAACCCAACGCGGTCGTACAGATCGAGGCCCCCTTCCCCGAACCCATGCTCCCCGCCACCACCGTGGAACTCCACGACGGCCTGGTCGCCACCAGCCTCCCCGGCCAGGGCCGCCTCGCCACCACCCCCGACCCGGCCCGGTACGACGCCGTACACGCCCACTGCGACGTCCTGGTCGTCGGCGCGGGCCCCGCCGGCCTCGCCGCGGCAGCAGCGGCCGCCACCACCGGCGCCCGCGTCATCCTCGCCGACGACCAGCCGGAACCCGGCGGCAGCCTGCTCGGCAGCGGCGAGCACCTCGACTGGGTCGCCGCGACCCGCGCCCGCCTCGAAGCGGCCCCCGAGGTACGCGTCCTGCCCCGCACCACCGTCTTCGGCCACTACGACGACAACCACCTCCTCGCCGTGGAGCGCCGTACCGCCCACCTCGGCGCCGCCTCCCCGCCGCACGTCTCCCGCGAACGCGTCTGGCGGATCCGTGCCCGGCGCGTCGTCCTCGCCACCGGCGCCCACGAGCGTTCCCTCGCCTTCGGCGACAACGACCGGCCCGGCGTGATGCTGGCCGCCGCGGCCCGCACGTACCTCCACCGCTACGCCGTCCTGCCCGGCCGTCGAGCCGTCGTGTTCACCACCAACGACAGCGCCTACGCCGCCGCCCTCGACCTCGCCGCGGCCGGAGTGACCGTCCCGGCGATCGTCGACACGCGCCCCGACCCGGGGGAGTGGGCCGCACGCGCCAGGTCGGCCGGCATCGAGGTGCTGGCGGGCCACGCGGTCACCGGCACGGAAGGCGCCGAGCGTCTCACCGCCGTGACCGTCGCCCCCTGTGAAGGCACGCTTCCCGCACGCGAGTTCACCGCCGACCTCCTCCTCGTCTCCGGCGGCTGGAACCCGGTCGCCCACCTGTACAGCCAGGCCGGCGGCAGGCTCCGCCACGACGGGGAACTCGGCACCTTCGTCCCCGACAGCTGCCGTCAGGCGGTCGAGACGGCGGGTGGCGTGAACGGAACCCACGACCTCGCCACGGCCCTCGTCCAGGGCACGGCGGCCGGCACCCGCGCCGTGGAGGCGGAGGGCTGGACAGCCGGGACGCCCGCCCTCCCCGCCGTGGCCGCGCAGCCGTACACCCCGCCCATGCCGGTCTTCACCGTCCCGGGCGAGGCCCCCCGCTTCGTGGACCTCCAGCGCGACGTCACCGTGGCCGACCTGACCCGCGCGACCGGCGCGGGCCTGCACTCGGTGGAGCACACCAAGCGCTACACCACGGCCGGCACCGCCAACGACCAGGGCAAGACCGGCGGACTCCTGGCGAGCGGGGTCGTCGCCGAACTCCTAGGCGTCGACGTCTCGGCGCTCGGCCTGCCCACCTTCCGGCCGCCGTACACCCCCGTCTCCTTCGCCGCCCTCGCCGGGCGCGACCGCGGCGCGCTCCTCGACCCGGTCCGTACGACCGCCCTGCACGGTTGGCACGCCGGGCACGGCGCGCTCTTCGAGAACGTCGGGCAGTGGAAGCGGCCCTGGTACTACCCGCAGGACGGCGAGGACATGGCGACCGCCGTGCTCCGCGAGTGCCGCGCGGCCCGCGAGGGCGTGGCCTTCATGGACGCCTCCACGCTCGGCAAGATCGACGTCCAGGGCCCGGACGCCGGGCGCTTCCTGGACCTGCTCTACACGAACATGATGAGCACCCTGAAGGTCGGCATGATCCGCTACGGCGTGATGTGCCGCCCGGACGGCATGGTGTTCGACGACGGCACCGTCATCCGGCTCGCCCCCGACCGTTTCCTGGTCACCACCACGACCGGCAACGCGGCGGCCGTCCTGGACTGGATGGAGGAGTGGCTGCAGACCGAGTGGCCCGACCTGCGGGTGCACTGCACCTCGGTCACCGAGCAGTGGGCGACCGTCGCCCTGGTCGGCCCCCGGTCCCGCACCGTCCTCGGCTCGCTCGCGCCCGAACTGGCCGTGGCCAACGACGACTTCCCGTTCATGGCCTGGCGGGACACCACCGTCGCCGGCCTCGACGCCCGCGTCTGCCGGATCAGCTTCTCCGGCGAACTCGCCTACGAGATCAACGTGTCGCCCTGGCACGCGGTCGCGCTCTGGGAGGCGCTGTACGAGGCGGGCGCCCCGTACGGCATCACCCCGTACGGCACCGAGACCATGCACGTACTGCGCGCCGAGAAGGGCTACCCGATCGTCGGCCAGGACACCGACGGGACCGTCACCCCGCAGGATCTCGGCATGGGCTGGGCGGTGTCGAAGAAGAAGCCCGACTTCATCGGCAAGCGCTCCTACGCGCGTGCCGACGCCGTCCGAGCCGACCGCAAGCACCTGGTCGCCCTCCTCACCGACGACCCTGCCGCCTTCCTCCCGGAGGGCACGCACCTGGTCGCCGACAGCGAACTGCCCCCGCCGCCCGTGCCGATGCTCGGCCACGTCACCTCCAGCTACCGCAGCGCCGCCCTAGGCCGGACCTTCGCGCTCGCCCTGGTCAAGGGCGGCCGGGACCGCATCGGAGAACGCCTCTACGCCCCCGTCGGCGCACAGCTCGTGCCGGTGACCGTCGCAAGCCCCGTCCTCTACGACCCCGAGGGAGCCCGCCGCGATGGCTGACACCGCCCCGACCGCATCCCGGCGCAGCCCCCTGGCCGACGCCGCACCCCGGCTGGCCGCCGTGACCCGCTCCTCAAGGGGCGCGCTCCGCCTCGCCGAACTCCCGTTCCTCGCCCAGGTGAACGTCCGTCTCGACGCCAAGAGCCCGGCGGCGGACGCCGTCGGGCTGGCCCTGGGCGTGCAACTGCCCCTGGAACCCGACACCGTGGTGCACGCGGGGGAGGTGACCGCCGTCTGGCTCGGCCCCGACGAATGGCTGGTGGTGGGTAGGCCGGGCACCGAGGGGGAGCTGGAAAGCAGGATCCGTACGGCCGCCGCGGACGCGGAGGCCGCCGTCACCGTCACGGACGTCTCCGCCCAGCGGACCACCCTCCTCGTCGGCGGCCCGCGCGCCCGCGACCTGCTCGCCCACGGCTGCGCCCTGGACCTCCACCCCCGCGCGTTCGGCCCCGGCCGCTGCGCCCAGACCACGCTGGCCCGCACCCAGGTCGTCCTGGTGGCACGGGACGAGACCAGGGCCGGGTTCTGGGTGCTGGTGCGCTCCTCCTTCGCCGGCTACCTGGTGGACTGGCTGCTGGACGCGGCCGTGGAACACGTGTGAGGCACCACGAAGGGCGGGCCCGCACCCCACCGGGTTGCGGGCCCGCCCTTCGTGACGTCAGCGGAAGACGACCGTGCAACGGCCGTTGACCAGTACCCGGCTCTCGCTGTGCCAGCGCACGGCGCGGGCGAGTACCTGGGCCTCCACGTCACGGCCGAGCGCGACCAGTTCGTCCGGGGCGTGCGAGTGGCTCACCCGGACCACGTCCTGCTCGATGATCGGGCCCTCGTCCAGATCGGGCGTCACGTAGTGCGCGGTGGCGCCCACCAGCTTGACGCCGCGCCGGTGCGCCTGGACGTAGGGCCGGGCGCCCTTGAAGCTCGGCAGGAACGAGTGGTGGATGTTGATGGCCCGGCCGTCCAGCCGCTTGCACAGGTCGTCGGAGAGGATCTGCATGTACCGGGCGAGCACCACCAGGTCGACGTCCAGCTCGCCGACCAGGCGCAGCAGCCGCGCCTCCGCCTCGTCCTTGGTGTCGGGCGTCACCGGGATGTGGTGGAAGGGGATGCCGTAGGTCCGGGCCAGTGGCTCGAAGTCGCGGTGGTTGGAGACGATCGCCGGGATCTCGATGTTGAGCGCGCCCGTGGACCTGCGGAACAGCAGGTCGTTCAGGCAGTGGCCGAACTTCGACACCATGATGAGGGTGCGGATCGGGGTCGACGCGTCGGTCAGCCGCCAGGTGATCCGGTGCTCCTCGGCGACCGGGACGAAACCGGCGCGCAGCTCCTCCAGCGAGCCGGCGCCGGCCGGGACGTCGAAGTGCACCCGCATGAAGAAGCGGTCCTCGGCCCGGTCGTCGAACTGCTGGCTCTCCAGGATGTTGCCGCCGTGGCCGACCAGGAACCCGGTGACGGCGTGGACCAGACCGGCCCGGTCGGGGCAGGAAAGGGTGAGGACGAACTCGCGGCCGGGCTGCGGTCGAGGGGACATGACATCCTCCCTGATGCGCATTGCGCAACGACATGAGTGATACGCAACATGGTCCAGCCAAGAGGGCCGACGGGTCAAGAGGTCACGTTCCACTTGGCGCACTGTGCTGTGCGATGCGCAACGTGCGCATCCGGTAGTCGGGTCAACGAACAGAGCGGTTCCGCTGCGCGAGGTCCGCCAGATGCGCCGTGCGCGACTCGCTCGTCTGGCCCTGGACCAGGAGGAACAGACCCTCCCTGGCCAGCCGTTGGGCGCGGTGGTGCAACGACATCGCCCGGCCGCCGCCCGTCACCACGGCCGCCGTCGTGGCCGTACGCATCAGCGCGAACGCCTCCGCCCGCAGCGCCAGCCGCTCCTCTTTCGCGGTACGGGATGTCGGTCCGGGGGCCTGCCCGAACGGGTACACCTCGAACGGCGCCGGTGCGAACCCGCCGGTCGCGCCGATGTGACCTTCGTCAAACCCAGTGGTTTCGGGCTGCCGGAATTTACTTCGGTCCATGAAAGGTTGCAATATGCATCTGATCGTCGAGACCCCGGTCGGGCCCTGCGGCCCGAGCCCATCACCAGCGAGGCACCCGTGAACCAGCCCACCCCCGAGCAGCCCGCCGACATCGTGGCCCGGCTGCGGGCCACCTTCCGCACCGGCCGCACCAAGCCCGTCGAGTGGCGCACCGGTCAGCTCCGGCGGCTGCGCGCCATGCTCACGGAGCGCGGCGACGAGATCGCCGCGGCCCTCCACGCGGACCTGGGCAAGAGCACACGCGAGGCCTACGGCACGGAGATCGACTTCACCGTCCGGGAGATCGACCACACCCTCGACCACCTGGCGGAGTGGCTGCGCCCCGAGTCCGCGCCGGTCCCGAAGCACCTGGGTGACGACGCGACCGCCTGGACGCAGTACGACCCGCTGGGCGTCGTCCTCGTCATCGCCCCGTGGAACTACCCGGCCCAGCTGCTGCTCGCCCCCGTGGCCGGCGCGCTCGCCGCCGGCAACGCGGTCGTCGCCAAGCCCAGCGAGCTGGCCCCCGCGACCTCGGCCGCGCTGGCCCGGCTGCTCCCGGCCTACCTCGACACCGAGGCGGTCGCCGTGGTCGAGGGCGGCATCCCCGAGACCACGGCCCTGCTCGCCGAGCGCTTCGACCACATCTTCTACACCGGCAACGGCGTGGTCGGCCGGGTCGTGATGCGCGCCGCCGCCGAGCACCTCACCCCGGTCGCCCTCGAACTCGGCGGCAAGTCCCCGGCGTTCGTCGACCGCGGCACCGACCTCACCGTGGTCGCGCAGCGGCTGGCGCGCGGCAAGTTCCTCAACGCCGGGCAGACCTGCGTGGCCCCCGACTACGTCCTGACCGACCCGGAGACGGCCGCGGCCCTGGAGCCCGCCCTGGCCGAGGCCGTCCAGGGGCTGTTCGGCAGCGAGCCCAAGGAGTCCGGCGAGTACGGCCGGATCGTCAACGAGCGCCACTTCGACCGGCTCAGCGGTCTGCTCGGCTCGGGCCGGGTGGCCGTCGGCGGCGACACCGACCGGGCCGCCCGGTACATCGCGCCCACCGTGCTCGCCGACGTCGACCCGGACTCCCCGGTGATGCGGGAGGAGATCTTCGGCCCGATCCTGCCCGTCGTGACCGTCCCGGACCTCGACGGCGCGATCGGCTTCATCAACGACCGCGACAAACCCCTCGCGCTCTACGTGTTCAGCGAGTCCGACGCCACCCGGGAGCGGATCGCAGCCGAGACGTCCTCCGGAGCCCTCGGCCACGGCCTGCCGCTCGCCCATCTCACCGTCTCCGACCTGCCGTTCGGCGGGGTGGGGGAGAGCGGTATGGGCAGCTACCACGGCCGGTACTCCATCGAGACGTTCAGCCACCGCAAGGCGGTCCTCGCCAAGCCCCTGAGCTGACCCTCCACCGCTCTCCGGGCCCGGCCGCACCGACGCGGCCGGGCCGGACCGCCGTCATGGGCCGGGGACCGGCGGCCGGCTGACTGGTCTACACCCTTGACTGGTACAGACCAAAGCAGTTGAGTGTGCCTCACACCCCCCACCGCGGCCGCACCCCCTTCCAGGGGCGCGGCCGTGCTCCGCAAAGGAGTTGATCCGTGTCGAGGCGCCGTATCGCCGCACTCCTGACCTCGCTTGCCATAGGCGGCTCCGTCCTGGTGTTCCAGGCGGCCCCCTCGGCCTCCGCCGCCGGCTTCGTCGTCAGCGAGGCGCAGTTCAACCAGATGTTCCCGAGCCGGAACTCGTTCTACAGCTACAGCGGCCTCACCGCCGCCCTCAGCGCCTACCCGGCCTTCGCCAACACCGGAAGCGACACCGTCAGGAAGCAGGAGGCGGCCGCCTTCCTCGCCAACGTCAGCCACGAGACCGGCGGACTGGTCTACATCGTCGAGCAGAACACCGCCAACTACTCGCACTACTGCGACCGGAGCCAGTCCTACGGCTGCCCCGCGGGCCAGTCCGCCTACTACGGGCGCGGCCCCATCCAGCTCAGCTGGAACTTCAACTACAAGGCCGCGGGCGACGCGCTCGGCATCGACCTCCTCGACAATCCGTGGCAGGTCCAGAACAACTCCGCCGTCGCCTGGAAGACCGGCCTCTGGTACTGGAACGCCCAGAAGGGCCCCGGCACCATGACCGGCCACAACGCCATGGTCAACCAGGCCGGCTTCGGCCAGACCATCCGCTCCATCAACGGTTCCCTGGAGTGCGACGGCAAGAACCCGGCGCAGGTGCAGAGCCGGGTCAGCGCCTACCAGAGGTTCACCCAGATCCTCGGCGTCCCGACGGGCGGCAACCTCTACTGCTGACCCGGTGCCGATCCCGTCGTCGGGATCGCCGGGAGCGTCGTCGGAATCGTGTGCCAGACTCCGTCGATGACCTCCGAAACGATCACCGCGGACGCCTCCGGCACCTGGAGACTCGGCGACCTGCCCGTCCACCGCCTCGGCTTCGGCGCGATGCGGCTGACGGGCAGCGCCGCCTTCCACCACGGCACCCCGAGCGACCGCGACCGTTCGATCGCCGTCCTGCGCAGGGCCGTCGAGCTCGGCGTGAACCACATCGACACGGCGGCCTTCTACTTCTCCGCCCTGCGCTCCGCCAACGAACTCATCAACACCGCCCTGTCCCCCTACCCGGACGACCTGGTCATCGTCACCAAGGTCGGCCCCTACCGCGACTACCACGGGGAGTGGGGCACCTCCGCCCGCCCCGACCAGCTGCGCGGGCACGTCGAGGAGAACCTGCGCCAGCTCGGCCGCGACCACCTCGGCGTCGTCAACCTCCGCCGGATGCGCCAGGAGTCGATCGCCGAGCACTTCGGCGCCCTCGCCGAACTGCGCGAGGCCGGGCTGATCCGGCACCTCGGCGTCTCCGACGTCGAACCGCGCCACCTCGACGAGGCGCTGGCCATCGCCCCCGTGGTGTGCGTGCAGAACCGCTGGGGACTCGACGCGGCGAACCCGGCCACCGACGAGGTGGTGCGCGTCTGCGGCGAACGGGGCATCGCCTTCGTGCCGTTCTTCGCCGTCGCGGGTGACGCCGGGGCGCGCGGCGCCACCGAGAACCACGACGACGAGGTCCTCGCCGTCGCCCGCGCCCACGACGCCACCCCCGCGCAGATCCGCCTCGCCTGGACCCTGCACCAGGGCCCGCACGTGCTCGCCATCCCCGGTACCGGCAACCCGGACCACCTGGCCGAGAACGTGGCGGCCGGCGCCATCCGGCTCACCGAGGACGAGCTGGCCCGGCTCAACACCCTGCACGGCAAGGCCGGTTGACGGTCCGGCTCAGACCGCCCACACCCCGTCCCGCATCAGCTGCCGGCCGCGCAGCTCGTGCGTCCCGTGCCAGGCCTGCACGGCGTACGGCCGGATCCGGAAGAACGCGTACGACGGGCCGTCCCCGCCCGGGTCCCAGCCCGTCTTCGCCCGCAGCGCCCCGGCGGCCTCCGGCACGTCGGCCGGGGCGAAGACGGTCACCTCGCCGTCGAGCAGCACGACGTCCTGCGTGTCCCCGAGCGCGAGCCGGGCCCGGCCGCCGTCCCGCAGGTTGCGACCGGTCGGGTTGGTGATCCGGGTGGACAGCCACACCGCGTCCGCGTGCCAGACGAACCAGAGCGGCACGAGACACGGCAGCCCGTCGTCGTCCGCCGTGGCCACCCAGACGTCCGTCTCCCGCTCCAGGCGGGCGAGCACGTCGTGCCTGCGCCGCTCGGGGGAGCGGGCCGGGTTCGTGATCTTCATGGCCGCGAAGCTACCGGCCGGACCCGCGCCACGCCTCGGGCCCGCGTCCTAGGTCTCCGGTACGGGCCCCCGGGGACGCGCGCACGAGGCGGCTCCCGGCCGGCGACCGGGCCCCTTCCCGCGACGGGGCTGCCCATAATGGATTCACGGGCGCCGGCCGCCGCCCGGCTGACTACACTGCCGTAGACGGTCCCAGGACCGAGGACGACGAAGGGGTGAGGAACCTTCCATGGCCGACCCGAAGGACGAACGCCGGCCGGCCGGCGAACTGGAGGCCAGTGTCATGGCCGCCCTCTGGGCCGCCGGCGCGCCCCAGACCCCCGGCCAGGTACAGCGGAGCCTCGGCACCGACCTGGCCCGTACGACGGTGACGACGATCCTGACCCGGCTGCACGACAAGGGCGTGGTCGAACGGCACCGGCAGGGTCGCGGCTACGCCTACGTCCCCGTCCAGGACGCACAGGGCCTCACCGCGAAGCGGATGCACACCGAGCTCGACCGGGACGCCGACCGGGAGACCGTGCTCGCCCGGTTCGTCGCCCAGCTCAGCCCCGACGACGAGCGGGTGCTGCGCGTCCTGCTCGAAGCCGACGAGCAATCCGGTGGATGATGATCGCACTCCTGATCCTGCCGCTGCTGCTGCCGTTCGCCCTGCCGCCCCTGGCCCGCCGGGCCCTCGACCGGCTGGCCCCGGCCGTCGCGCTCCGGGCGATCACCGGTTCGGCCGTCGCCCTCGCGGGGTGCTCGCTCGCCGCGCTCGGCGCGTTCGTCCTCACCGGGCTGCTCAGGCTGCCGTTCTTCGCCGCGCTCGGCGACCTGATCCAGCCACTGCACACCGCCTCCGACCGCTACGTGCTGCCGCTGGCCGCCGTGTCGGTGGGCGGCCTCGCCGTGTTCGCCTGCACGCTCGCACGGTCGGTGCTCCGGCAGGTCCGTGCCTTCCGCGCGGCCCGCACGGAGGCCGGGCGCGGGCCCGCCGCGGGTGACCTGTGCGTGGTCGACTCGCCGTGCGCGGACGCGTACGCGCTGCCCGGCAGGCCGCACCGGATCGTGGTCACCACCGGGATGCTGCGCAGCCTCGACGGAAGCGAGCGGGAGGCGCTGTTCGCGCACGAACGCGCGCACAACGCGGGCGGCCACCACTACTTCCTCGCCGCGGCCGAGCTCGCGGCGCACTGCCATCCGGCGCTGCGCGGGGTCCGGGCCGTCATCCGGCTGGCCGCGGAGCGGGCCGCGGACGAGGCCGCGGCCAGCGCGGTGGGCGACCGGCGGCTGACGGCCCGCGCGATCGCCCGGGCCGCGCTGGCGGGGCAGGGCGGGGGTGCGGAGCGGCCGGCGTTCGTGCCGGGTGCCGCGTCCGGGCCGGTGCCGCGGCGGGTCGAGGCGCTGCTGGCGCCGCGGGGGCGGCGGCGGGCCGGGGGGTGGGTCGCGGTACTGCTCGTGGCCTGCGCCGGGGTGTCGTGTGTCGCGTCCGTGACCGGGATGGCCGACTTTCATCATCGGGTGGAGGTCGCTCAGGGGGAAGCGGAGCGGTAGGGGGGCGGCCGGTCGTCGCCGGGTGCGGGTCCGTCGTGGCTGGTCGCGCAGTTCCCCGCGCCCCCGGAGGGGCGCTCCAGGCAACGCCTTTCAAAGGGTCCCCCCAGGGAAAGCCGGACTGGCATCCGGCAAGTTTTACGTATAACCTCTCCCGCTAACCGCTCCACCGAAAGGCCCCCCATGCGACGCGTCGCCCTGGTCACCCTTGTCGTCGGCGACTACGACGAGGCGATCCGCTTCTACACCGAGGCCCTCGGGTTCCGGCTCGTCGAGGACGCGCCGCGCCCGGACGGGTCCCGCTGGGTCGTCGTGGAGCCCGGCGGGGAGGGGCAGGGCACCGGACTGCTGCTCGCCCGCGCCAAGGACGAGGACCAGCGTGCCCGCGTCGGCGACCAGACCGGCGGCCGGGTCGGCTTCTTCCTGCACACCGACGACTTCGCCCGCGACCACGCCCGGATGACCGCGGCCGGCGTCACCTTCCTCGAGGAGCCGCGGCACGAGCCGTACGGCAGCGTCGCCGTCTTCCAGGACCTCTACGGAAACCGCTGGGACCTGCTCCAGCCCGCCGCCTGACCGACCACTCCGAACCACCTGCCGAGGAAAGCCCCACCATGACCGCTACGCGCGTAGACGCAGACGTGATCCGTCGCCTCCCCAAGGCCGTCCTGCACGACCACCTCGACGGCGGCCTGCGCCCCGCCACCCTCGTCGAACTCGCGGCCGAGGCCGGTCACACCCTGCCCGCCACCGACCCCGACGAGCTGGCCGCCTGGTACGTCGAGGCCGCCAACTCCGGTGACCTGGTCCGCTACATAGCCACCTTCGAGCACACCCTCGCCGTCATGCAGACCAAGGAGGGGCTGCGCCGGGTCGCCGAGGAGTACGTCCTGGACCTGGCCGCCGACGGTGTCGTCTACGGCGAGGTGCGCTACGCCCCGGAGCTGAACGTCAGGGGCGGACTCACGCTGAACGAGGTCGTGGAGAGCGTGCAGGAGGGGCTCGCCGCCGGTATGGCGAAGGCCGCCGCCGCGGGCACGCCCGTCCGCGTCGGCACCCTGCTGTGCGGGATGCGCATGTTCGACCGGGTCCGCGAGGCCGCGGAACTGGCCGTCGCCTACCGGGACGCGGGTGTCGTCGGCTTCGACATCGCGGGCGCCGAGGACGGCTTCCCGGCCGCCGACCACCTCGACGCCTTCGAGCTCCTGCGGGGCGAGAGCGTGCCCTTCACCATCCATGCCGGCGAGGCGTTCGGCCTGCCCAGCATCCACCAGGCGATCCAGGCGTGCGGCGCCCAGCGCATCGGGCACGGGGTCCGGATCACCGAGGACATCGTCGACGGCAAGCTCGGCCGCCTCGCGGGCTGGGTGCGCGACCGCCGGATCGCCCTGGAGATGTGCCCCACCTCCAACCTCCAGACCGGCTGCGCCACCTCCATCGCCGAGCACCCGATCACCGCGCTGAAGGAGCTGGGCTTCCGGGTCACCCTCAACACCGACAACCGGCTGGTCTCGGGGACGACGATGACCCGGGAGATGTCCCTGCTGGTGGCGGAGGCGGGCTGGACCGTCGAGGACCTGCGCACGGTCACGGTGAACGCCCTGAAGAGCGCGTTCATCCCGTTCGACGAGCGCAGGGCCCTCGTCGAGGACGTCGTCCTGCCGGGTTACGCCGCCGCGCTCTGAAGCAGTCCCCGTATGTAGGCGGCCTGTCCGACGTGCTGGAGATCGTCGGACAGGACGCTCACCAGCCGTACGCCCAGGGTGACCGGCGGGTCGAAGCGGGTGTCCACGATCCGCTCCAGGTCCTTGGCCGGGAGCTCGCGCAGCACCGCCAGGGTCTGCTCGTACACCGCGTCGTGGTAGCCGGTCAGCAGGTCCCCGGAGTCCACCGTGACCTTCGCGACGTCGGCCGGCGTATGGCCGTACCCGTGGTCACGGGGCGGCAGGCCGAGGCCGAAACGCTTCTCCCAGCCCTGGGTCAGCCACACCTGGTCGAGGTCGAAGGCGTCGGCGACGTGGTCGTCCTGGATCCGGGTGAGGTGCCAGACCAGCCAGGTGATGGAGTTGGCGTCGGGGGCCGGGAGCTTGTTGAGCAGGTCGGAGCCGGCGCCGTCGAGGGCGGCATGGACTTCTTCCTGGATGCGGCCGAAGCCGTCGATGAGGATGTCCCTTGCATGCATACGACCACGATCGCGCATCGCCGGTCGTCATGCGTCCGGAATCCAGCTTCCGTGGAACCCCAGCGGCACCCGGCCGGGCAGGTGCACCCGGGCCAGCGGCTCGCCGGTGAAGTCCTGCGCGGCGAGGATCAGCAGGTCGGCGGCGCCCCGGTCCGGATCGTGGACGTAGGCGAGCGCGTACCCGTCGTCCTCCCGCCGCCCGTGTTCGCCCGGCACGAACACCGCCTCACCCGCCGCCGCGCCCCGCGGCAGCCGGTGCACCTCGGCCGTGCCGCGCGCGAGGTCGTGCTTGAAGAGGGCGTTGGAGAAGGCGCGGTCCGGTGGGTTGCCGTCGCCGGCCAGATAGGCGACGGACATCTCGGCAGCCGCCGCCGAGTAGCCGTAGCGGTGCCGGCGGGACACCAACTCCTCGTTCACGCGCGGGAATTCCTGCGGGCGGTCGTCGAGCGTGCGCCTGCCGACCCGTCCGCGGCGCAGGTCGACGGTCCAGCGCTCCAGCCTCGCGGTGCCCACCGAGTGCGGTCCGTCGGTGGTGGCGCTCGCGACGTCGAACGGCGCCGGATAGGTCGTCAGGTCGATCACCACGGACGAGCCCTCGTCGTACGCGTTGAGGGTGTGCGAGTAGAAGACCGGGTCGACGCCGAACCACCGGACGGCGCCCCCGGACCGGGGCATCACGCCCACCCGGGCCGGGTGTTCACGGTTCCACACGTACGGCACCGGCGCGCCCGCCCCGGCGGCCTCTGCGTCGAAGGTGACCGGGACGTCGAAGACGACCACGTGCTTCTCGGTGAGCGCGAAGTCGTGCATCATCGGCGCGTCCCGGACCGGGATCCGGGTGGTGCGGGCGAGCCGGCCGGTCGGGCCCACGACCAGGTGCCGGACATGGTCCCAGGTCGGGTAGTAGGCGATCGCGTGCAACTCGTCGGCGTGCGCGTCGTACTTGGTGTGTGCGGTGAACGCGCCCTCCAGGGTGCCCCGGAAGTCGTAGCTGCCCACGGTGTTGAGCTCGCCGTCGAGTTCGTACGGCAGCGGGCCGCTCTCCTGGAGCGCGAGGATCCGCCCCCGGTAGGGGACGACGTGGGTGTTGCAGGCGAAGTCGTCCGGCGGGACCGGACCGGGGTAGGTCTCCCCGAGCTCCGCCGTCACCTGCGCGGACCGCACCCAGCGGTTGCGGTACCACTCGGCGCGCCCGCCGCGCAGCCGCACCCCGTGCACCATGCCCGCGCCCAGCATCCAGTGGTGGGCGCGCGGATCCTCGAGACCGAGCACGTTCGGGCCGTTGCGCAGGTAACGGCCGTTCAGGTCACCGGGGATACGGCCGGTGACCGGCAGGTCGAAGGCCGTGAGTTCCTCGGTGACCGGGGCGAAGGCGCCCTCCAGGAAAGGATAGTGACGATCCGTCGGTTCAGCCGTCGCTGGTGCCGCCGCTGCCGGCCGGACCGCCGCTCCCGTCAGCGCGCCCGCCGCCGCGATGCCCGCGGCCCCGCGCAGCACCGTACGCCGTGTGTGTTCCGCCATCTCCGAACTCCCCGTCGTCGTCGTGGACTTCCACGAGTCTGCGGCGACGGGCGGCCCGGGTCAGGAGGGGCAGGCCCCGTCCGGGGGTGTTGCCAGACCCCCTGTTTCGAGGAGGGTGATCAGCGCCCGGGCCGCCGGGCTGGTGGCCGTCTCGGGCGGCAGCAGGGCGACCGTCTCGTACGCGGTCTCGTCCGTGTCCTTGAGCGCGAGCGCGGTCAGCGCGGGGCGCTTGTGGCGGAAGTGGCGCGGTACGACGGCGACGCCGAGGTTCTCGTCGACCAGGTCGAGGAGGCTGTGCACGTCGTTGACCTCAAGGGCGACCGTCCGCCGCACGCCCGCCGAGGCGAACGCCGCGTCGGTGGTGCGGCGCGGGCCCCAGTCCGGGTGGAAGTCGACGAACACCTCGCCGCCGAGGTCCTCCGGGGTCACGGCCTCGCCGGCCGTCGCCAGCCGGTGGCTGGGATGGCACAGCACGGTCATCGGCTCCCCCGTCAGCGACACCGAGCGGAGCTGGTCGGTGTCGTCCTGGGTGCGGTACGCGAAGGCCAGGTCGAGCCGGCCCGCCGCCACCTCCTCGGCGAGCGCGCCCGAGCCGGCCTGCCGCAGCCGGATCTCCACGTCCGGGTGGCGGCGACGGAACGCGGCGAGCAGCCCCGCCACGTGCACCCCGGCGATGCACTGCTCGGTGCCCAGCGCCAGCGTGCCGCGCAGCACGCCCTGCACGGCGGCCACCGCCTCGTGCGCGGAGCGCACCTGGGCGAGGATCCGCTCCGCCTCGCCGAGCAGCGCCCGGCCCGCCTCGGTCAGCGTCACCCGGCGGGTGGTCCGCACGAACAGCGGCGCCCGCAGCTCCCGCTCCAGGGCCCGGATCGACGCGGACAGACCCGACTGGGACACCATGAGCCGCTCGGCCGCCCGGGTGAAGTGCTGGTCCTCGGCGACGGCGACGAAGTGCTGGAGGTGGCGCAGTTCCATGATTGAGAAGACTAGCCGCACAATTCCATCGGATTCTCCTGTTGGACCACTGCACGGGGCTCGGGAAAGAGTGGCATCGGTAGATCCTGTGGCAACCCCTCTGGAGTCGCGTTGTACACCGCACACCCCGACCGCTACGCCGACATGCCGTACCGCCGCAGCGGCCGCAGCGGCCTGAAGCTCCCCGCGCTGTCGCTCGGCCTGTGGCACAACTTCGGGCCCGACCGGCCCGTGGCGACCCAGCGCGCCATCCTGCGCCGCGCCTTCGACCTCGGCGTCACCCACTTCGACCTCGCCAACAACTACGGCCCGCCGCCCGGCGCCGCCGAGTCCGCGTTCGGCGAGGCCCTGAAGGCGGACTTCGCGGCCTACCGCGACGAGCTGGTCATCTCCACCAAGGCCGGCTACCTGATGTGGCCCGGCCCGTACGGCGAGTGGGGTTCGCGCAAGTACCTGCTCTCCTCGCTGGACCAGTCCCTGACCCGTATGGGCCTGGACTACGTCGACATCTTCTACTCGCACCGCCCGGACCCGGAGACTCCCCTGGAGGAGACGATGGGTGCCCTGCACTCGGCGGTCCAGCAGGGCAAGGCGCTCTACGTCGGCATCTCCAACTACTCGGCGGAGCAGACCCGCGAGGCCGCCCGGATCCTCGGCGAGCTCGGCACCCCGCTCCTCATCCACCAGCCGCGCTACTCGATGCTCGACCGCCGCCCGGAGACCGAGGGCCTGCTGGACGCTCTCGACGAGCTCCAGGTCGGCTCCATCGTCTTCTCCCCGCTGGAGCAGGGCCTGCTCACCGGCCGCTACCTCGACGGCATCCCCGAGGGGTCGCGGGCCGCGAGCGACAGCCCGTTCCTGAACTCGGACGCGGTCACCGCGGACCTGGTCGCCCAGCTGCGCGACCTCGACGAGGTCGCCAAGGGGCGCGGCCAGACGCTGGCCCAGCTCGCCCTGTCCTGGGTGCTGCGGGGCGGCCGGGTGACCTCCGCGCTGATCGGCGCGAGCAGCCCGCAGCAGGTCGAGGACTGCGTCGGCGCCATCGGGAACCTCGACTTCGACGTGGAGGAACTGGCGCGGATCGACGCGATCGTCAGCCGCTGACCAGCGGTTGATCAACCGCTGGTCAACCGGTGATCCGTTCGGTGAGGCGGACGCACACCGCGTCCCCCTCGCCCTTTCCGATCGCCCTGCGGACGTCGGCCCGCACGGGGAGCTTGTGCGTGCCGTCGCCCAGGGCCATGAAGGAACTCAGGAAAGGGTGCCCGTCGACCGTGCCCCGGACCTTCACCAGCCCCCGGGTGCCGAAGAACACGGCGGACTCGGGCCAGACCACATAGGTCCAGCCGCCCCTGGCCGGGCTGCGGCGCAGTACGGCGGTGAATTCCACGTCCAGCAGCGCGGTCGTACTCATGAACGGTCCTCCGGTCGCAGTGGTCTCTCTCCTTCAGGAGACCGCCGCGAGCGCGGAAATTCATCGCCGGAACTCATCGTGGGAACGCATCGCGAAAGCCCGTTCCCGGAGGATCCGACCGTCCTCACTGAGCGTGACCGTGCCAAAACCGGCCACCGGAGCCGGACCTTCCGCCTAGTACGCCGGTTCCCGGCCTGGGCGGCCCGATTCATGGCGGCCGTCGGCGTCCCCGACCGGGCGGACCACGCGGCCCGGGAACCGCTCGTGCACCGCCGTGATCACGGCCGTGACCTGGCAAGGTACGGCGACATCTGCCGTGGGAGGGGCGGCGCCACCGCCCTCCGGGGCCGGGCAGCGGCGGTCGGCTCGGCCGGCGCCTGCGGCCCGGTGGCGTTCCAGAACTCGAAACGGCCGCCGGCCGGCGGCCTGGTAACGGTCGGTGTTCGCGGGTCCGCCGGATCAATCCTCGCGGAGGTCGTCACCGCTGGTCAGGGGAGGGAGCGCGGCTTGCGTCGAGCCGCCGGCGCCACCATGCCCCGGTCCGTGCCACGGGCCGATCGGCCCTCGGGAAACGAAGGCCGGCCGGTGCAGCTCGCGCATTTCGGCCAATTCGCAGGGGGAATATGCCAAGAGACTGGCCGGAAAGGTGTGGTGACAGTGTTTCGAAAGTGAACATACTCGAATGTCAGGAGCACTTCACCGCACAGGAGCCGCACGGAAACCCGGCCGCGACGGCACACCGGCGAGCTACGGGGGAGTGATCGTGCACGACGAATTCCTGTGCCACGTCACGGCATACGGCATGTGCGGCGGGCAACGCATCGGCGTTCCGCTCGGCACCTACCGTGCGCCGACCCTGGCACTGGCGCTGTGGTGGTTACGGGACCGGGCCTCCTGGATCGCGGAACGCCTCGACCCCTTACCCGAGAACCCCCGGTTCCCGCAGGGGGCGCTGGTCCCGGTCGCGGAGACCGTCTCCGACATACCCGGGCTGCTGCGCGCCTGGTGCGCCGACACGGCCCGGCAGGAGCTGGTCGCCGACGAGTTGGCCGGCGGGCGGCTGGTGCGGATCGCGCTCCAGGACGACACCACGGAGTACGAACTGCTCGCCGAGTCCATCGACGCCCTGCGGATGCAGCGCACCATCCCCGCTCTCGTCGTCCCCGTCGCCTGACACCTGACAGCCGCCGCCCGGGAGGCCCTGACCAGGCACAGAAGAGGGCGGATCGGTAGAATTCTGCCCATGGTGGAGCGGCCGGTCGCCTCGACGGCGCCCGAACTCGTCCTGGAGACCGACACGGGATCCACGGTGATGAGCCCGGGCCGCGACTACCACGTCGGGCGGGACCCGTTGAGCGACATCGTCATCGACGATGCCCGGGTCTCGTGGCACCACGCGGTGCTGCGGCCCGACGAGGGCCACTGGACCCTCGAGGACGAGCAGAGCACCAACGGCACCTACGCCGACGGCCGACGTATCCGCGAGTGGGAGGTCGGACCGGGCACGGTGATCCGCTTCGGCAGCCCCGCCGACGGCCCGTCCGCCGTCCTGAGCGGCCGCCCCGCACCCGCCACGGACCGTCCCTCCGCCGTCTCCATGCCCGCCCGGACCGGCACCTTCCGGCAGCCCTCCTCGGTACGGCGGCTCCCCGCCCGCACGGTCCGCATCGGCCGCGCCCCCGACAACGACGTCGTCGTCGACGACCTGATCGTCTCCCGCCACCACGCCGAACTGCGCACCGACCCCGACGGCAGCCACGAGATCGTCGACCTCGACAGCCACAACGGCACCTACCTGAACGGCGGCCCGGTCACGCGCGCCCCGCTCGGCCCCCGGGACGTCGTCGGCATCGGCCACTCCGCGTTCTGCCTGGTCGACGGCGAACTGCAGGAGTACGTCGACACCGGCGAGGTCTCCCTGGACGTCCAGGAACTGACCGTCGCCGTCGACCACGGCCGCAGGATCCTGCTGGACCACGTCTCCTTCCCGGTCGGCGAGAAGTGCCTGCTGGCGGTGGTCGGACCGAGCGGCGCCGGCAAGTCCACCCTGCTCAACGCCCTCACCGGCCAGCGCCCCGCCGAGCACGGCACGGTCCTCTACGACGGCCGCGACCTCTACCGCGACTACGCCGAACTGCGCCAGCGCATCGGCCTGGTCCCGCAGGACGACATCCTGCACGTCCAGCTGACCGTGCGCAGCGCCCTCACCTACGCCGCCGAACTGCGCTTCCCGGAGGACACCGCGAAGGCCGAGCGCCGGCAGCGGGTGGACGAGGTCATCCGGGAACTGGGCCTCGAACAGCGCGCCGAACAACCCGTGCACAGCCTCTCCGGCGGGCAGCGCAAGCGGGTCAGCGTGGCCCTGGAACTGCTGACCAAGCCGTCCCTGCTGTTCCTGGACGAGCCGACCTCCGGACTCGACCCCGGCATGGACCGCTCGGTGATGAACATGCTGCGCGGCCTCGCAGACGACGGCCGTACCGTCATCGTCGTCACCCACAGCGTGCTCAGCCTGGACGTCTGCGACCGCCTCCTGGTCCTCGCCCCGGGCGGCCGGACCGCCTACTTCGGCCCGCCCGGCGACGCCCTCGGCTTCTTCGGGTTCGGCGAGTGGCCCGAGGCCTTCGAGGCGTTCGAGCGGGACACCGGCCGGGACTGGGCGGGGGAGTACCGCGCCTCGTCGTACCACCGGAAGTACATCGTGAACTCCAGCGCCCAGCCGGTGCTGCCGCGCTCCGGGCCGGTGGCCGCCGCCCCGCCGCCCAGGCCGCGCAGCTGGAGCGCCCAGTTCTCCACCCTGGTACGGCGTTACACGGCCGCGCTCCTCGCCGACCGGACCTTCCTCGCCATCATGATCGGGCTGCCGTTCGTGATGGGCGCCATGGCCCGGGCCGTCGCCGGGAACAAGCTCACCTTCGACACCGCGACCAACGCCCTGCTCACCCTGTGCGTGGGCGGGGTGCTGACCGGCGCGGCCAACGCCGTCCGCGAGCTGGTGAAGGAACGGGTCATCTACCAGCGGGAGAGAGCCGTCGGACTGCCCAGATCGGCGTACGTGATGTCGAAGGTCGTCGTCCTCGGCGCCATCACCGTGCTCCAGGCGATCGTGCTCACCCAGGTCGGCCTGGCCGGCGTCGACCTCAACGCGCCCGGCGGCGACGGGGTGCTGATGCCGCCCCTGCTGGAGATCACCGTCGCCGTGGCCGTGCTCTCCTTCACCGCGATGATGCTCGGCCTGCTGATCTCCGCACTGGTCCGCAAGGAGGAGGTGACGATGCCGCTCCTTGTGCTGCTCACCGTCGTCCAGGTCGTCTTCTGCGGAACCCTGCTGAAGCTGGACGGCGTGCCCGGCCTCGAACAGGTCGCCTGGCTGGTCCCCTCGCGGTGGGCGCTCGGCGCCATGGCCGGCACCGTCGAACTGCACCGGATCGTGCCCGGCTCCTTCACCGACGACCCCCTCTTCCGGCACTCGGCGGGCGTCTGGCTGCGGAACATGGCCATGCTGGTGGTGCTGGCGGTCGTCTTCGGCTGGGTGCTGTCCCGGCTGCTGCGCCGCCACGAGCCGGCCGTGATGCGGAAGTAGGCGACCGATGACGACCACGCCGGGCTTCCGGCCCACCCATGTCGTCCCCGGCGACGGCATGCCCGCCTGGGAGGCCCCCGACCCGGGCCGGCCCACCGTGCCCCTCGACGCGCTGCTGCCCGTCCAGCTCGTCGAACGGCATGGCGACTGGGCGCACATCAGCTGCGCCAACGGCTGGTCCGCCTGGGTCGACGGCCGCTACCTCATAGCCGTACCCCAGGACCCGCCCGTCACCGGCGGCCAGCCCACCGAGGCCACCGACCCGCGCCCGCTTCTCGCCCGCGCCGCCGAGGCGCTCACCGGCTACCGGGCCGCCGTCGAGGAGTTGGCCGTCGGCGGCCTCGACGGGGAGTCCTTCCGCGGCCGTACCCACGGGCTGCGCATCGGCGTGGTGGTCGACGGGGAGTCGATGTGGCTGTACGACCCGGCCGAGGGACGCTGGCTCTACGGCGACGGGCGGCGGCTGTCCACGTACGTCACCGACCGCGCAGGGCCGGGCGGCGTCGGCCCCGGCCGGGATCCGACCCGGGTGGTCACCCCCGACGGCGGCCGCTGACGGCCGGCAGCGCCTTGCCGCCCGCGTTCAGGCGGCCACCTCGCCCCGCCGGTGCACCGGGCGGGCCAGCAGCGCGCCCAGGAACCCGGCGACCAGCCCCCACAGCACGCCCAGGCCCACCGCCGACCACAGCACGGGCTCCAGCAGCAGTTCGCCCGAGAGATTTCCGCCCAGGTCGCCGATGCCGAGCAGGGAGAGGCCGTAGTGGGCGGAGATCCGTCCGATCAGGCACAGCGTCAGCATCGTCAGTCCCAGCGCGACCGCCAGGTGCAGGGCGTGCTGCCAGGCGCGGATCCCGGCCGGGGAGCGGGCCGCCATCAGGAACGCGGCGGCCAGCAGCAGCACCGCGGCCACCCAGGCCAGCCACCACCAGCGGCCGTCGTGGGCGGTGACGGTGCGCAGGTTCAGGGTCGAGACGTCCGGCGTGCGCAGCACCTCGGCGAGCACCTTCGGCACCGGCAGCCCGAACGGGCCGTCGACCCTGCCCTTCCAGGTGGCGCCGAGCCCGAGCGTGAGGGCCAGCCAGGCCAGGTTGGGCAGCCCGAGCAGGATCACCGCGAGGGTCTCCCGGGCGTGACCGCGGGTCGCCATCGTGGCCAGGGCGGCCACCAGGGCCAGCACGACGTACGCCAGCACGAGCACGACCATGGCGTACGCCGCCGGGCGCACCGAGGCCTGGAAGCGCAGCAGCCGCCCCGGCAGCGGCGCCCCGCGCGACACCAGCAGCGCCAGCAGCAGGATCCCCGCCAGCCACAGCAGCCCGAACCCGGCCGTCCCCGGCACATCCGTCGTGAAGCCCGCGTGCGGTGCCGCGTCGAGCACGTCGGTGAGATCGCCGAGGGTGCCGCTGCCCACGTCCACGGCGAAGGTGTGCCGGGCACCGGACGCGAGCCCGATCAGCGCGAGCAGCCAGAGCACCGCGAGCCGGGCCGCCCACCCGGCCAGCTCCCCGGCCCCGGCCACCGCCCGGTGTCGCAGCGGACGCAGGAATCCCCCGGCGGCGACCAGCGCCCCGACCAGCGTCACCGACAGCGGTACGACCGTCAGCCCGGCGTTCGTGCGGGCCAGTTCGCCCGCGTTCCCGGACAGCTCGACGGCGCCGCCGACCGCCGTCACCACGGTCGCCAGGACCACTGGCAGGAACGCGCCCTTCGGCAGGTCGGCCGCGCCCGCCGCCCACAGCCCCACGGCGGCCGGCACGAGCATGGCGACCGACGCGGTCAGCACCACGGCCAGGGCCTGCGGCCAGCCGTGCCGGGCCGCGGACCGGCCGGCCGGCGCGGCCACCGGCCGCTCGGAGGCGATTCGGGGACGCACGCTGTCACGCTAGGCAACCCCCGTGCCCGCCGCCCGCCGGGTGGTCCGTCCGCGTCGGCTTGCGGGCGGTACCGGACCGGCGCACATTGGGCTCGACATGCCCCAATTGAGGCATTTTTCATGAATGCCGTTTACCGCACTGGGGAGATGAGCGCGTGAGCGTCGAACCGCCGTCGTCCGGCCGTCCCACAGGACCTCCTTCCGGCCCCCTGTCCGGGGCCTCCGGGCCGCCTCCCGGACCCCCCTCGCAGCCGCCCGGCGGCGACGGTCGGGGCGGGGAGCCGCACCGGCCGTGGTGGAGGTCTGCGCCCCGGGTCGCGACGCTCACCACGGCCGTGGTGGTCGCCGCCGCCCTGGTCGTGGTCCTCACCCGTTCGGGCGACAGCTCCGGCAAACGCGGCGAGGTCTTCCTGCAGGCCGCCAACAGCTCGGGCCAGGACCCGTTCACCGAGTCCACCGCCAAGAAGAGCTCCGCGGCGCCGCTGTCCGCTGCCCCGGCCGGGTCGACGGCGACGGCGAACGAGGTCCGCGGGGTGGACGGCGGGGCGCCCGGCCTCTACAGCGGCACGAAGAACAGCGCCAGCTGCGACGTCGAACAGCAGATCAGGTACTTCCAGTCCTCACCGTCCCGGAACAGGGCCTTCGCCTCCCAGGTCGGCGTCCAGCCGTCCGGCGTCCCCGCCTACCTGCGCTCGCTCACCCCCGTACAGCTGCGCGCGGACACCCGGGTCACCGCCCACGGCTACCGCGACGGCAAGGCGACCACCTACCAGTCCGTCCTCCAGTCGGGTACCGCCGTCCTGGTCGACGGGCACGGCGTGCCCCGGCTGCGGTGCGCCTGCGGCAACCCGCTGGCCCCGCCGGTCGCGCAGCGGACCACGCCGAGGACCACCGGTGCCGCCTGGGCCGCGTACCGGCCCGCGAACGTGGTCGTCGTCGCACCGGCCGCGCAGATCGTCAAGGTGTTCGTCGTCTTCGACCACGAGCACGACGACTGGTTCGGCCGCCACCGGGGCGACCACACCGGCCACCAGGACCGCCCGGCCAGGCCCCCGGCCAATCCGGACCCCATCAACCCGCCGGGCCACCACGGCTGCCCGCCCGGCACCACCCCGTGCCCGCCGGCCTCGTCCGGCCCGTCGACGCCGGCGAGCCCGGGGCACGGCTCCAAACCCCCGTCGTCGAACTCGCCCTCGTCGAGCCCGCCGTCCTCGAACGCGCCGTCGCAGTCGCCGTCCGGGAAGCCGTCCTCGAAGCCGCCCTCCTCCGAGTCGCCGTCGCAGGCCTCCAAGCCCCCGTCCTCGCAGTCGCCGGGCTCGAAGCCTCCGTCCTCCGAGGCCCCCTCGTCGGAGCCCCCGAAGAACGAGTCACCGAAGAGCGAACCCCCGAAGTCCGAGCCGCCGAAGTCCGAGCCCCCCAAGCACGGCAACGAGTCCCCGCGCACCGAGTCCCCGAAGAGCGAGCCGCCCGCGTCGCAGCCGCCCGCGTCGCAGGGGCCCGTCTCCCCGGGGCCGCCCTCCTCGGCGCAGCAGCCGGGCCCGCCGTCCCCGGGGTCGCCCGGCCCGGAGTCCGCGCTGTCCCCCGCCGCGCCGGAGTCCCCGGCCCAGCAGGCACCCCCCGGCTCGGCAGGCGCCGGCTCGCCGGGGCTGTGACCAGCGCGACGTGCGGTGTGCGCGGTCGGCGAACACCCCTGGGGACTGCCGGAGCCCGCTCGGGGTACGAGCATGGATGCAACAGCGACAGGCCGAGCCGGCCTCCTGGAGAGACACGCATGATCGAAAACCTGGGCGGGGCAGTGATACCGACTGGCTTCGACGTACCCGTGGAGCCGCTGCGGCGCGCGGCGCACTACACCGGCGAGCCCGGCTGCATCGCCGAGGCGCGGGACTTCGCGGCCGGCTTCCTGGAGCAGCTCAGGACCGAGTGGTGCGCCGAGATCGACCCCCGGGCCGACGGCGAGCTGCTCCTCGTGGTGAGCGAGCTGGTCACCAACGCGGACCGGCACAGCAAC
The DNA here is from genome assembly GCF_043201715.1 of Streptomyces sp. NPDC048291. Taxonomy (NCBI): domain Bacteria; kingdom Bacillati; phylum Actinomycetota; class Actinomycetes; order Kitasatosporales; family Streptomycetaceae; genus Streptomyces; species Streptomyces sp. NPDC048291. The sequence continues at coordinate 47,234 of NZ_JBICZC010000018.1, read as the reverse complement.
GGCCCGTACATCCTCGAACTGGAGGGCACGGACAGCGCGGTCCTGGTCTCCGTGTACGACAGCAGCGCCACCCTGCCCCGGCGCTTCCCCAGGGACCCCGAGCGGGTCGGCCGGCACGGGCTGGAGATCGTCCACGCCGTGGCCGCGGAGGTGATCGCCGAACGGGTGCCGGTCGGCAAACGGGTGCGCGCGCTGGTGCGCTTCCCTCAGTGAGCTCTTCCCTCAGTGAGTTGGTGAGCCGTGGGCCGTGAGTCGGTGAGTCGCCACGGGCGCTGCCCCGCGCGCCGGTGCGGGGCAGCGCCCGTGACGCCGCCGTCAGGCGCAGCCGAGTTCGCCCAGCATCCCCTGACGCAGCCGCATGATGATCCGCTTGATCAGGCGGGAGACGTGCATCTGGGAGCAGCCGAGCCGCTCGCCGATCTCCGCCTGGGTGGCCTCCTCCACGAACCGCAGATGGATGATCTCCCGGTCCCGTTCGCTCAGCTCGGCCATGAGCGGGGCAAGCGACTGGAAGTCCTCCACGAGCCGCAGCCCGTCCTCCTCGACCCCGATGAAGTCGGCCAGGACCGCCTCGCCGTCCTCCGGGCCGTCCCCGGTCAGCGCGGCGTCCAGGGAGGAGGAGTTGTAGCCGTTGGCGGCCAGCTGGCCCTCGACCACCTCGTTCTCGGACAGGTTCATGAGCGTGGCGAGCTCGGCGACGGTCGGCTCCCGGTCCAGGCGGCTGGAGAGCTCCTCGCGCGCCTTGGCCAGCTCCACGCGCAGCTCCTGGAGCCGGCGCGGCACGTGCACCGCCCAGGTGGTGTCACGGAAGAACCGCTTGATCTCGCCCACGATGTACGGCAGCGCGAAGGAGGTGAACTCGACCTCGCGCGACAGCTCGAACCGGTCGATGGCCTTGATCAGGCCGATCATCCCGGTCTGGACGATGTCCTCCATGTCGTCGCCGCGGTTGCGGAACCGTCCGGCCGCGAACCGCACCAGCGACATGTTCATCTCGATGAGCGTGTTCCGGGCGTACTGGTACTCCGGCGTGCCCTCCTCCAGCTCCCTGATCCGCTGGAAGAACTGGCGGGACAGCTCACGTGCGTCGCGCGGGGCGACGGTCCTCGGGTCCTCGATTCCTGGCAGTGCCCCCTGCGGCGTCCGTGCCTCGACAGGGTGAGCGGTGTTCACTGCTTCCGACCGGATCCCGGCGGTGTTCATGTCCTCTCCCAGGTCACTCACGTTGCGGCGGCTGCCTCTTCGGCCGGTGTCGTCCCGGCCCTGTCCAGGTGTCGCCCGGTCCGGGTACCCGGAACCGAACGTCTCATGCGTGCCTCGATCCTCGGGTACCCGGGGTGACGCGACGCATGCGTCCTGTTTCCCGCCCTGGCGGAAAACCGCCGGTGGCGGTCCGCGGACGAGGTGCCTACGGCCCGACGCGTACGGCGGTGATCAGCTCGTGCCAGTACCGTTTCGTGACGGCACCGCCGTACCGGGAGCCGATCAGGTCCCGGACGCCCGTGAGCAGCCCGTTCCGGGCGGTCTCCGGGAGTGCGCGGTGGTTCGAGTAGGTGAGCAGCAGGTCCAGGTACTGGCCGGTGGTGTACGTGATCTCCTGGGCGTGGCCGTGCAGGGCGACGTCCGTGAGGTACGGGGAGCCGGTGAATTCGCCCGTGTCGGTCGCGAGGTCGGCCTCGCGGGTCTGGCGCAGCCCCGGCGGGGTGGCCGGATCCCAGCGCTCGTAGCACTCCTGGACCTCGACGAAGAAGTCCTCGGTGCCGCCCGCCACATGGTGAGTGGAGACGACACCGAGCAGCCCGCCGGGGCGCAGCGCCCGGGCCGCCTTCGGCACCCGGACCGCCGGGTCGAGCCAGTGGAAGGCGGTCGCGCAGACCACCGCGTCGAACGGCTCCGGCGGCAGCTCCCACTCTTCGAAGGCCGCGACCACCACGTCCGCCGCGGGAAACGCGGCCAGTCGCCGGCGGGCCACGGCGGCCATGCGCGGGCCGATCTCCACGCCGGTGACCGAGCAGCCGGACGCGGCCAGGTCCACGGTGAGCTTGCCGGTGCCCGGGGCGATCTCCAGCACCCGGACGCCCGGCGCGGCCCCCGTGACCCGGACCAGCTCCTCGGTCAGCGCGGCGGGGTAGCGGGGCCGGGCCCGTTCGTACCGCTCGGCGTCCTGGTCGAAGATGTCCCGCAGGCCCGGGTCCTTCACCCTGAATTCCAGTGCGTCCACGCAGGGCAGGATGCAGGCGCCCCCGGCCGCGGGGCCAGCGCTTTTCGGCGGCGCCTCAGCCTTGGCCCTGCTCCCGCAGCTGCCGGAAGAACGCCCGGACGTCGCCCACCAGCAGATCCGGCTCCTCCATCGCCGCGAAGTGCCCGCCCCGGTCGAACTCCGTCCATCGGACGATGTTCTCCGTGCGGTCCGCCTTGTGCCGCAGCGGACGCTGGGGTTCGGCCGGGAACAGGGCGAGGGCGGTCGGTGCCGTGGACGGTTCGGCGGGGGCGGCGGCCCGGGCGCCGGTGGCGTGAGCCCGCTCGTAGTAGATGCGGGCGGAGGACGCGGCCGTACCGGTGAGCCAGTACAGCATCACGTTGGTCAGCAGCCGGTCCCGGTCCACCGCCTCCTCGGGGAGCTCCGCGGAGTCCGTCCACTCCCGGAACTTCTCGACGATCCAGGCGAGCTGACCCACCGGCGAGTCCGTCAGCGCGTAGCCGGGCGTGTGCGGGCGGGTGCTCTGGAGGATCGCGTACCCGGTGCTCTCCTTGGACCAGGCGGCCCAACGGTCCCAGGAGTCGAGGGTGTTGGCCCGCTCCTCGGCATCCAGCGCCGCGAGCTCCTCGGCCGTGGGCTCGGTGGCCTGCTGGGCGCCCGGCAGCAGGTTGAGGTGGACGCCGATCACCCGGCCGGAATGGGCGCGGCCCAGCTCCCGGGAGATCGCCGCGCCCCAGTCGCCGCCCTGCGCGCCGAACCGCTCGTAGCCCAGGCGGTGCATCAGCTCGGCCCAGGCGTCCGCGACCCGCCCCGCCTCCCAGCCGGACTCCGTGGTCGGCCCCGAGAACCCGAACCCCGGGATGCTCGGCAGCACCACGTGGAAGGCGTCGGCCGGGTCGCCGCCGTGCGCCGCGGGATCCGTGAGCGGTCCGACCACGTCCAGGAACTCCACGACCGAGCCCGGCCAGCCGTGGGTGACGATCAGCGGGGTGGCGTTCGGCTCGGGGGAGCGGACGTGGGCGAAGTGCACGTTCGTGCCGTCGATCGTGGTGGTGAACTGGGGCAATGCGTTGAGCTCCGCCTCGGCGGTCCGCCAGTCGTACTCGTGTCGCCAGTAGTGCGCGAGCTCGCGCAGATACGGGGTCGGGACGCCGTACGCCCAGCCCGCGCCGGGGAGCTCGGCCGGCCAGCGGGTGCGGTCGAGGCGGGCGTGGAGGTCTTCGAGGTCGGTCTGGGGGATGGCGATGTGGAAGGGCGTGATGTCCGGCGACGAAGAGATCATGGTGGGGATGCTAGGCGCAACGGGTCGTCGGTTGCCTGCGGGTCGGTGGGGGCTGGTCGCGCCCGCGCGGCGGAGCCGCACATGCGATACAGCCCCGCGCCCCTGGCGGGGCGCTGAGCGATTAGTTTCTCGACGAGCGGGGGTCGGTACAGATGACCCGTTCCACGCTCCAGGAGGTGTTCATGACCGCCGACGGATTCACCACGTGTCTCTGGTTCGACGGGCAGGCCGAGGAGGCCGCCCACTACTACGTGTCGATCTTCAAGAACTCCAGCATCGGGAAGGTCGGCCGGTACAACGAGGCCGGGCCGGGGGAGGCGGGGTCCGTGCTGGCCGTCGACTTCACGGTCAACGGGCAGAAGTTCGTCGCCATCAACGGCGGCCCGCAGTTCAGGTTCACCGAGGCGATCTCCTTCCAGATCTACTGCGACGGCCAGGAGGAGGTCGACCACTACTGGGCCAAGCTCACCGAGAACGGCGGCGAGCCCGGGCCCTGCGGCTGGCTCAAGGACAGGTACGGCGTGTCCTGGCAGGTGATCCCGGACGGGCTGATCGAGATGATCGGCGACGCCGACCCGGAGAAGGCCACGCGGACCACGCGCGCGATGTACGCGATGGGCAAGCTCGACATCGCCGCGCTGAAGAAGGCCTACGCGGGGGAGTGAGCCGTACGGGGAAGGGGGCGGTGTCCGCGGACACCGCCCCCTCGGGCACACGCCGCCGGGTCAGACCCGGTCGGCCACGATCAGCAGGTACTGGAAGCTGCCGTTCTTGTACGCGGTGAGGAACGCGTCCTCGATCCCCGTCACCAGGTGGTCGGCCTGCTTGCGCAGTTCCCAGTACGGGATCGTCGCCGCGGTGAGGTCCTCCACGTGGACCGGCACCAGGCGGTTGGCGGCCATCGCCCGGAAGTACTCCGACCTCGGGTGGATGTCGCAGATGTAGTGCGCGTTGATCAGGGACACCTCGCGGGACGCCTGCCCGTAGGTGTTGTTGTAGCAGCCGGTGATCGTCACGTAGCGGCCGCCGCGGCGCAGCAGCCGGGCGTGCTCGGCGAACAGCAGTTCCAGCTCGACGTACATCGTGGACTCGTTGTTCCACGAGGCCGCGTACGCGCCCGTCTCGAAGCCGGTGTCCAGCATGTTCCGGTGGTGGTAGCGGACCTTGTCGCCGACCTCCCGCTTGCGGGCCATCCCGTTGGCGAAGTCGGCCTGCTTGGCGGAGATGGTCACGCCGTCGGAGTGGCAGCCGTAGCGCAGGTTCGCCACGATGCTGCCGCCGCCTCGGCCGCAGCCCGCGTCGAAGACCCGGTCGGCCGGCGTGAGGGCGCCCAGATGGGAGGCGAGCAACTCGGCCTGGGCGTGCTCCAGGCGGTGCAGCTCACTGGTGACGCGCTCCTTGCGCAGCGCGGGGTCGGTCTCGTCGAGCACCGACCAGTCGGCCTCACCGATGCCGTAGTGGTGGTGGTACAGGTCGTCGATCTTTCCGAGTTCGAGGTTGACCGGGTTCTCCTCGGCGTTCCAGTACTCCGCGACGCTGTTCTGGTACCTGGACTGGGTCGGCACCGGGGCTGACGTGGTGGTCTTCCGAGCGACAGGGGCGGTGGTCAACAGGTTCTCCTCGAAGTGTTTCCGACGGTGTTTCGGTCTGGTTCGGTGGCTACCAGTAGTCGGGCAGGTGGTAGCGGTTGGTGTTGGTCGCGTGCCATTCGTGGTTGCCGGCGACCCAGGCGGCGAGTCCTTCGGCGTAGCGCGCGACGAGCGGCGAGCCGGCGGACAGGGCGGCCGACTCCTCCTCGAAGGCGTCCATGACCCGGTTGTGGATGTCGACGGACTTCAGATAGGCCGCCTTGAGCCCGCGCCGGTCGTTGGCGGCCACCACCTGGGGCAGGTTCAGGTGGTCCGGGTCGCTCGCCAGCTCCTTGGTGAAGGAGTACAGGTCGTTGACGATGGTGGTGGCGTTGCAGGCCAGCGCGGTGATCCGCTGGATCTCCGGGCGGGCGTAGAGCGGCTCGGGCAGTTCGTAGCCGTCCACCGCGTCCACGATCGACAGACACGGCCGGAAGTTGTTGAACTGCCGCATCACCAGGTACTCCCAGACCCGCGGCACGTACCCGGTCTCCATCCACGCGGCCTCGCCGAGATAGCCGAGGTGCAGCCGGGCGATGTCGTGCACGAACCGGTCGGTCTGGCTGGGCGTGGCGAAGGCCGCGAAGTCCGTGAGGGCGAAGTGGTACGACCGCAGGGGTCCGGTGGCCCGGATGCCCTCGCGCCACTCCTCCTCCAGCTCCGGGATGCCGTGGTAGGGGTCGAGCGCCGACTGGGCGATGATCAGCGGGCCGCCGAGACCGCGCCGGGAGCCGCCGCGCCCCTCGTCCTCCTCGCAGTAGCAGGAGTCCACGATGTTCTCGGCGAGCAGCAGCTTGCCGGCGGCGGTGAGCCGGTCCAGGTCGAGGCCGCCCGGGTGCTGGAGGGCGACGGCCCGGCCGAACTGGAAGTCCGAGAAGTCCCCCTTCCAGGCCGCCGGGAACAGCTCCAGCTCCCGGGCCCAGGCTTCGAGGCGGCGGTCGAGCTCGGCGGCCTTCTCCGGGTCGGCGGGCACGGCCGGCCGGTAGCGCAGTCCGGGGACCGCCCCGGTGCGCCGGGCCGGGCGCAGCCGCTCCGCGATGTTCGGCGGCCCCGGCAGGGCGTAGGAGGTGGTGGTCGTGGTCATGGATGTGCTCCAGGCCGTCAGTCGGCGGTGCGGCCGAGCTGGACGTTCTCCAGGATCCCGGCCGCGTCGGGGACCAGGACGGCGAGCGAGTAGTAGGCGGTGACGAGGTAGTTGACGACGGCCTGTTCGTTGACGCCCATGAAGCGGACGTTGAGGCCGGGCTGGAACTCCTCGGGGATACCGGTCTGGTAGAGGCCGATGACCCCCTGGTCGGCCTCGCCGGTGCGCAGCGCGATGATGCTGCTGGTGTGGTCGTCGCTGATCGGGATCTTGCTGCACGGGTAGATCGGGACCCCGCGCCAGGCCGGGATCTCGTGTCCGTCGACGTTGGTGGACGGGGGCACGAGGCCGCGCCGGTTGCACTGCCGGAAGAAGGCCGCGATCGCCTTGGGGTGCGCCAGGATCACCTTGGTCTTGCGGCGCATGGAGATCAGCTCGTCCATGTCGTCCGGGGTCGGCGGACCGGTGAAGGAGCTGATCCGCTGCCCGTAGTCGATGTTGTGCAGGAGTCCGAACTCCCGGTTGTTGACCAGCTCCCATTCCTGGCGCTCGCGGATCTCCTCGACCGTGAGGCGCAGCTGCTGCTGGGTCTGGTCCATCGGGTGGTTGTAGAGGTCGGCGACCCGGGAGTGCACCCGCAGCACGGTCTGGGTGAGCGACAACTCGTACTCGCGCGGCGCGAGTTCGTAGTCCACGAAGCCGCCCTGGAGAGTCGGCTCGCCGGTGTGGCCGGCCTGTACCGGCACCTCGGCCTCGCCCTTGCGGTTCATCGGCAGCCGCTGCCGGTCGACGTAGGCCTGGAGGTGGGCGCCGAGCGACGGCACCCGGTCCATGATCTCCTCGGCGACCGCCCAGGGCAGCGCGAGGACCACGCCCGCCGTCTCGGCGCGGACCGAGGTGAGCCAGAGGGGATCGGTCTGGCCGACCGCCTCGTCGCCCATCTGGTCGCCGTCGGTGACGACCCCGACGACCTCCTCCTCGCCGTACTTGCCGGCCGCGTACCGGATGAACCGGCCGTGCACCACCAGGTAGGTCTCGGTGACCGGCTGCCCCGCCTCGAAGAGCACCTGCCCGGCGCGCACCTCGCGGGGCTGGAAGCGGTCGGCGAGCTGGGTCAGCGCGTCCAGGTCGTCGTAACCGCGCAGGATCGGCAGCTCGGTGAGGGTCCGGGGGATGACCCGGATGTCGTCCCCGCCGTTGTGCTCGAAGCTCACCCGGCCCCGCCCGGTGCGCAGTTGGAGGCGCCGGTTGACCCGGTAGGTGCCGCCCTTGACGTCCACCCACGGCAGTGTCTTCAGCAGCCACCGGGAGGTGATGGCCTGCATCTGCGGTTCGGACTTGGTGGTCGTGGCGAGCTGGCGTGCCGCCCGGGTGCTCAGGCTGGTGAGCTGCCCGTCGGCGGTCGGATCCGGCTCGGGCTCGTCGACGGCGGAACCGATGACGCTGTCCGGTGTGGACACATTCCCTCCAGCAGAGAGGTGAACAACGGTGACCCGGAGGGTCGGTGGTGTGCGAGGTGGTGGTGCGCACGGACAAGCCAAACAGCCTTGGTGATCTACGGGTACGGCGCGAAAGGGGCGGTTGCATGCCTTAGTTGCGCAAACCTGGAGTTCGGGGTGGAAAGGGTTGTGTTTGTCGATCGTGCGCCGGTCGCCCGCTCTCACGCCCGGGGCCGCGCCGGGATTGGACTCAGGAAAGGTCGTTCACCAGCACCGCGGCCCCGTCGAAGCGCCCGGCCTTGAGGTCCCGCAGCGCCCGCGGGGCCTCCGACAGCGGGTAGGCGTGGGTGGTCGCGTGCACGCCGTGCCGCTCGGCGAGGGCGAGGAACTCCCGGCCGTCCGCACGGGTGTTGGAGGTGACGCTGCGCAACTCCCGCTCGTAGAACAGCTCGCGCTCGTAGTTCAGGGACGGCACGTCGCTCAGGTGGATGCCGGCGACCGCCAGCACCCCGCCCCGGTCCAGGGCGCGCAGCGCGACCGGCACCAGGTCGCCGACCGGCGCGAACAGGATCGCGCTGTCCAGCGGCTCGGGCGGCGCCTCGCAGGCGTCCCGCGCCGAGGCCGCGCCGAGCTCCACGGCCAGCCGCCGCGCCTCGGCACCCCGGGTGAGCACATGCACCCGGGCGCCTTCGGCGAGCGCCAGCTGCGCGCACAGGTGGGCGCTGCCCCCGAAGCCGTACAGACCGAGCCGCCCGCCCGGCGGGAGCGACGCCCGCAGCAGCGCGCGGTAGCCGATGATCCCGGCGCACAGCAGCGGCGCGAGCGCGACGTCGTCGAGGGTGCCGGGCAGCCGGTAGGCGAAAGCGGCCGGCACGGTCGTGTACTCGGCGTAGCCGCCGTCGGCGTCCCAGCCCGTGTACTCCGAGTACGGGCACAGGTTCTCGGCGCCCCGCAGGCAGTACGCGCACTCCCCGTCCGTGCGCCGCAGCCAGGCCACCCCGACCCGGTCGCCGACCGCGAAGTCCGCCACCCCGGCGCCCGTCCCCGCCACCGTGCCGACCACCTCGTGCCCCGGCGTCACCGCGGTCCTGTGCACCGGCAGATCACCCTCGGTGACATGCAGATCGGTGCGGCAGACCCCGCAGGCCCGCACCCGCACCAGCAGCTCGTCCGCCCCGGGCACCGGCACCGGCCGCTCGACCAGCCGCAGCGGATCCCCCTCGACCGGCCCGGGCCGCGCCACCGACCACGCCCGCATCACGTCCGCCATACCGCGCCCCGTCCGCCGAAGGCCGCCGACTCACTTTCCAGTCTCCGCCGGAGTCCGGCGTTCGGCGCGCGGTCGGACCTCCCGGTGGCTAGCGTGAGGAACCGGGAGAACCCGCTCGATCGGAAGGGCCGCGGCGATGGCGGTACAACCTGAAGGAACCCCCTGTTGGGCCGACGCGATGTTCAGCGACCTGGCGGGGGCCAAGAGCTTCTACGGCGAGGTCCTCGGCTGGACCTTCGGCGAGTCGTCCTCGGAGTACGGTAACTACACGCAGGCCTACGCGGACGGAAAGGCCGTCGCCGCCGTCGTACCGCCCATGCCCGGTCAGGAGGGGCAGTCGCAGTGGTGCCTGTACCTCGCCTCGCCGGACGCGGCGGCCACCGCCGCGAGGATCCGGGACAACGGCGGCGAGGTGCTGATGGAGCCGATGCAGGTCGGCGACTTCGGCACGATGTGCCTGGCCCGCGAGCCCAGCGGCGCGGTCTTCGGGATCTGGCAGGGCGGCGTCCACGAGGGCTTCGAGGCCACGGCCGTGCCCGGCGCCTACTGCTGGGCGGAGGTCTTCACCCGCGAGCCCGAGAAGGCCGACCCCTTCTTCGCGGGCGTCTTCCCCTACACGGTCCGGCAGATCGAGGACGACAACGTCGACTTCCGCACGTTCAGCCTCGGTGACCAGCCCGTCCTCGGCCGGATGCGGATGACCGGCGACTTCCCGCCCGAGGTGCCCTCGTACGTCAACGTGTACTTCACCGTCGCCGACTGCGACGAGGCCGTCGCCAAGGCGACGAAGCTCGGCGCGGTGCTGCGCTTCGGGCCGATGACCAGCCCCTTCGGACGGATGGCGGCGCTCACCGACCCGCAGGGCGCCAACTTCTCGGTGATCGACGTCACGACCACCGAGGGCGGGATGCCGTCGGCCTCGGACGTCTGACCTGGGCGGATCCCGGACCACGGCCGGGCGCCCCGCCCGGCCGTGGCATGATCGGGGCCATGCGTGAACGAGTGGTGGCCGCGTGCGACGGGGCTTCTAAGGGAAACCCGGGACCGGCGGGCTGGGCCTGGGTGGTGTCCGACGACGCGGCGACGCCCGCCCGCTGGGAGGCCGGGCCGCTCGGCAGGGCCACCAACAACGTGGCCGAACTGACCGCCCTGGAACAGTTGCTGGCCTCCACCGACCCGGACGTGCCGCTGGAAGTGCGGATGGACTCGCAGTACGCGATGAAGGCCGTCACCACCTGGCTGCCCGGCTGGAAGCGCAACGGCTGGAAGACCTCCGCGGGCAAGCCGGTCGCCAACCAGGACCTGGTCGTCCGCATCGACGAACTCCTCGACGGCCGCGCGGTCGACTTCCGGTACGTTCCCGCCCACCAGGTCGACGGCGACCCGCTGAACGACTTCGCCGACCGCGCGGCCAGCCAGGCGGCCACGGTCCAGGAGGCCGCGGGCAGCGCCCTCGGCTCCCCGACACCGCCGCCGTCACAGGCCCCCGCCGCCTCCGCCGGGGCCCCGCGCCGCAAGGCGGCACCCCGCAAGAGCGCGGCGGGCGGTTCCTCGGCCCGCACCATCAAGGCGAAGTTCCCCGGCCGCTGCCTGTGCGGCCGCTCCTACGACGCCGGCGAGTCCATCGCCAAGAACGCGCAGGGCTGGGGACACCCGGAGTGCCGGGCGGCGGCCGAGGCCTGATACGGCGGCCTGATGCAGGGCCTCGTCAGGCCTCCAGGGTGTCGAACGTGTAGAACCTCGTGTGGTCGAGCAGGTCCGCCGGCCGCACGTCGTTCCACGGCTTCATCGTCTCGTCCAGGTCCACCACGTCCGGCGTGCCGCCGCCCGGCACGTAGGCCGCCTCCGGGTGCCGGCGCTGCCACCGGGCCCACAGCTTGTCGACGAAGGCGTGGTGCAGCCAGAACACCGGGTCGTTGGGGGAGACCCCGGTGGCCATCTGCCCGCCGACCCAGACATGGACTCTGTTGTGCAGGTTGACCCCGCGCCAGCCCTCCAGATGGTTCCGGAAGCCGTCCGAGGCGCTGTTCCAGGGCGCCATGTCGTACGCCGCCATGGCCAGGACCGAGTCGACCTCGGCCCGGGTCGGCAGCTCGCGCACGCCGGTCCCGAGCGACCTGCGCAGATAAGTGCGGCCGTCCACGCGGACGTTGACCGGCCAGTTCCCGCCGGTGGCGGCGAACGGCCCGTCCGTCACCCGCCCGTCCGAACTGCGCCCGGTGCCGCCGAGGAAGTCCGGCGCCCACAGCGAGGCACGGACGGTCCGGTCGGCGCTCCAGTCCCAGTAGGGGAGCGCGACGGAGGCGTCCACCGACTGCAGGGCTTGCTCGAAGTCGAGCAGGAATCTGCGGTGCCAGGGCAGGAACGACGGCGAACGGTGGCCGGTGCGCTCGGAGTCGTCGGTGTCGGACATGATGAAGGCGTTGTGCGTGCGCACGAAGTCGTCGTAACGCCCGCCGCGCTTCAGCTCGATGACGGCGGCGACGAACCGCCGCTTCTCGTCGGCGGTCAGTGCGGCCTGGTTCTTGCGTACGGTCATGTGCGGGAAACTCCTTGTGCGGGTGGTCAGTTGGCGGGGAAGGGCAGCAGTGCGGCGCCCTGCAGCTCGTCGACCGCGGCGCGGGCGGCGGCGCGCGGGGTGGCGACCGGGTCGTAGTGGCTGACCACGCTGATCCAGCTGCCGTCGGCGTTCCGCATCACGTGCAGTTCGACCCCGTCCACGAACACCGCGTATCCGGCGCCGTGTCCGTGGTGGTGACCGCCGCCCATTCCCTTCAGTCCGTCCATGCCGTCCATGCCGGCCGGTCGGCCCTGTATTCGACGGCCCTTGTAGACCTCGTCGAAGGGTTCGAGCGATCCCTCGTGCGAGTGGCCGGCGGCCGAGACGCCGGGCGCGAGGAGGGCCTGGGTGCCGGCCGCGGCGGCGAGGGCGGCCGCCGCCGTGAGGGCGCGACGGCGGGTGAGTTCGGGCATGCGGATGCTCCTGTGACGGGTGCGGGTGCTGACCCCGTATGCCTATCCGGCGGTCTCGGAGCGGGAGAAATCGCCCGGATCGGGTTGGCTACGATCAGGACAATCAGTCACATGTCATACAAGATTGAACGAAGATGATCTTGCTGTGGTGATGGCCCGGCCGGACCCGGAACGGGTAATTCCTTGCGCGGCCGCGCCGCTTGCCGGTGATCTTTCTCCGTGGTCCGCCGTCCGGGTGGTGTGGCTCACGGCGTCAATCTGGCGCGATTCGAAAACCCGGCCGGGCGTTTCCGCGCTGCTACCCTCCGGTGCCAATTGACCACGTTCGGTGAAACCCAGGGGTGTGTGCGTGAAGGTCGTCTGCGTCGGAGGCGGGCCCGCCGGCCTGTATCTCGCGATCCTGCTCAAGCGGCAGAACCCGTCCCACGACATCGCCGTCCACGAACGCAACCCCGAGGGCTCCACCTACGGCTGGGGCGTCACCTACTGGCGCGCCCTGCTCGACCGGCTGCACACCTACGACCCCGAGTCGGCGCGGGCCGTCGAGGCGAGCTCGGTGCGCTGGACCCAGGGCGTCGCCCACGTCCGCGACCAAGTGGCCCGGCAGCCCGGAGACGTGGGGCACGGCATCGGCCGCCACCGCCTCCTGGAGATCCTCGCCGACCGCGCCCGCGGCCTCGGCGTCCGACTGGAGTTCGAGGACGAGATCACCCCCGGGGACCTCCCCGAGGCCGACCTGGTCGTCGCCGCCGACGGCATCCACAGCGCCCTGCGCACCCGGCACGCCGGCCACTTCGGCACCGAGGCCACCGAGGGCCGCAACCACTACGTGTGGCTCGGCACCACCCGGGTCTTCGACTCCTTCACCTTCGCGTTCGCCGAGACCGAGCACGGCTGGGTCTGGTGCTACGGCTACCCGTACGACGACGGGCACAGCACCTGCGTCATCGAGTGCGCCCCGGACACCCTCGCCGGCCTCGGCCTCGACGCGATGGACGAGGCCGGCCAACTGACCCTGCTGGAGAAGCTGTTCGCCGGCATCCTCGACGGCCACCCGCTGACCGGCGGCTCCTCGGCGGCCTGGCCGGCCTTCCGCACCCTCACCAACCGCACCTGGCACCACGGCAACCTCGTCCTGCTCGGCGACGCCGCCCACACCACCCACTACTCCATCGGCGCGGGCACCACCCTCGCACTGGAGGACGCGATGTGCCTCGCCGACGCGCTGCGCGAACACGCCGTCCTGCCCGAGGCCCTCACGGCCTACGAACGGCGCCGCAGGGCCGAACTGGTCTCCGCGCAGAGCGCCGCCCGGCTCAGCGCCCAGTGGTACGAGAACCTGCCCCGCTACATCGGCCTGCCCCCGCACCGCATGTTCGCCCTGCTCGGGCAGCGCCACTCACCGCTGCTCCCCTACGTCCCGCCGCAGCTCTACTACGGCCTCGACAAGGCCGCCGGGCGGCTCGAAGTGCTGCGCAGGCTCAAGCGGTGGATCGGGCCGCGGGCGGCGCGCGCCCTGCACGTCCGGTCGTAGGCGGTATACGGCCGCGGCGCGATTGGGTGAAAGGTCATTCACCCGATAGGGTGAATAGGTATTCACCTCTTCATTCGCGCCGCCGCAGGAGTGCCGATGGACCAGCCCGCCCCGACAGCCGGTCACCCGGGACCGGCCGCCGCCCCGCCCCCGCTGCGGCAGCGGCTGACCATCCCGGTGCTGGCCTTCGGCGGGATCCTCATGGCCGTCATGCAGACGGTGGTCGTCCCCCTCCTGCCCGACCTGCCCCGGCTCACCCACTCCTCGCCCGGTGCCGTCTCCTGGACGGTCACCGCGACCCTGCTCGCCGGGGCGGTCCTCACCCCGGTGCTGGGCCGGGCAGGAGACATGTACGGCAAGCGCCGGGTGCTCACCGGGGCCCTCGCGCTGATGACCGTGGGCTCCGTGATGTGCGCCCTGTCGTCGGACATCACCGTGCTCATCGTCGCCCGCGCCCTGCAGGGTGCCGCCGCCTCCGTCGTACCGCTCTCGATCAGCATCCTGCGCGACGAACTCCCGCCCGAGCGCCGGGGATCGGCGGTGGCGCTGATGAGCTCCACCGTCGGCATCGGCGCCGCGCTGGGCCTGCCGCTGGCCGCGCTCGTCGTGCAGTACTACGACTGGCACACCATGTTCTGGCTGACCAGCTTCCTCGGTGCGCTGGGCGTCGCGGGCGTCTGGTGGGCGGTCCGGGAGTCGCCGGTGCGCGAGAGCGGCCGGTTCGACGTCCTCGGGACGCTCGGACTGGCCGTCGGACTGACCTGCCTGCTGCTCGGCGTCTCGCAGGGCGGCCAGTGGGGCTGGGGCAGCCCCCGCGTCCTCGGGCTCTTCGCCGCCACCGTCGTCGTGCTGGCCCTGTGGTGGTGGCAGCAGTTGCGGACCGAGCAGCCGCTGGTCGACCTGCACCTCGTGACCCGGCCGCGGGTGGGCCTCTCGCACGTCGCCGCCCTGCTCACCGGGTTCGCGTTCTACGCCAACTCCCTCGTCACCGCCCAACTGGTGCAGGCGCCGAAGGCCACCGGATACGGCCTCGGCCTGTCCATCGTGGCCACCGGCCTGTGCCTGCTCCCCGGCGGCGTGACCATGCTGCTCTTCTCACCGGTCTCCGCCCGGATCTCCGCCTCCCGCGGCCCGCGCATCACCCTGGCCCTCGGCACCGCGGTCATCGCCTGCGGATACGTGGTCCGCATCGCCGACAGCCGCGACCTGTGGATGATCATCCTGGGCGCCACCGTCGTCGCCACCGGCACCACCCTCGCCTACTCGGCGCTGCCCACGCTGATCCTGCGGGCCGTGCCGGCGAGCCAGACCGCCTCCGCCAACGGCGTCAACGTCCTCATGCGCACCATCGGCCAGGCCACCTCCAGCGCCGCCGTGGCCGCCGTCCTCACCCACCACACCAGCCTCGTCGGCGGCGCCCCGATCGCCACGCTCCACGGCTACCTGCTGGCCTTCGCGATGGCCGGCGTCGTCGCCCTCGCGGCCGGTGCCGCCGCCCTCTCCATCCCCGGCGACAAGAGCCCCGACGACACCTCCCGCGCCCGGGGCCGGGCCGCGAGCGCCAGGGACGGCGCGCTGGAGGGAGCATGAGTGCCGTGAACACCCGCCCCGCCACCCCCGCAGCCGCCACGCCCGCGCCCGCCACCCCCGCAGCCGCCCCGGCCCCCGCACGCCGGGACGCCGAGGCCACCAAGGCGGCCATCCTCAGGGCCGCCCGCTACCTCCTCGCCCGGCACGCGCACGCCGACATCACCCTCAAGGACGTCGCCGAACGCGCCGGGGTCAGCGCACCGCTGATCCTCAAGTACTTCGGCAACAAGGACAGCCTGTTCGCCCGCGTCATGTCCTTCGACGCCGACGCCGCCGCCCTGCTGGACGCACCCCTGGAGGACCTCGGCCGGCACATGGTCCGGCACGTCCTGGAGAGCCAGCGCGACCGCGGCGCCGACCCGCTGCTGCGCATCGCCTTCGCACCCCTGCACGGCGACCACGGCGAGGTGCTGCGCGCCAACTTCCGCGCCCACGTGATCGACGCCCTCGCCGCCCGGCTCACCGGACCCGACCCGGACCTGCGCGCCGAACTCGCCGTCGCCCAGCTCATCGGCCTGGGCGTGATGTACGGCATCGCCCGCGGCCCGCGGCTGCGCGACTCCGCGGCCGGCGACATCGACGGCATCGCCGACCGCTACGGCCCCGCCGTCCAGACCCAGCTGACCCCCTAGAGGCTGTCCGGCTCCCGCGCCGGTCCGGTCAGCAGCGCCTCGGCCGACCTGCGGAAGGCGGCCGTCAGCCGGTTGCCGTCCCCGGCGCGGGTCGCCAGCACCACGTGGCTCGGCTCGACGCCGTGCAGCGGGACCGCGGTGAGGTCGGGGCGGACGGTCGCGCCGGGCACCAGGGGCACGATCGCCACGGCCTGCCCGGCGGCGACGAACTCGAACTTGTCCTCCACCGCGCCGATCAGCGGACCGTCGGGCGCCGGCCTGCCGTCCGGCCGCGGATCGATCCGCCAGAACGCGTTCCACAGCGGGTCCTTCCCCCGCGGCAGCGGCTCGTCGGCGATGTCGTCGAGCGTGACCGACTCCTTCCCGGCCAGCCGGTGGTCCAGCGGCACCACCAGCACGCGCGGCTCGTCGTGGAGCACCGTCACCCGCAACCCGTCGGTGCGCAGCGGCAGCCGGGTCACCGCCGCGTCCACGCGCCCCGTCAGCAGGGCGTCGCGCGTCTCGCCCCAGTCGAGGTGCAGGGTCCGCACGTCGGCGTCCGGGAAGCGGCGGCGCAGGTCCCGCACGGCCGGGGTGACGAAGATCCCGTTGATGTACCCGACGGTGATCCGGCTCGGCTCGGCGGCGGCCCGGGTGACGGCCGCGGCCTCGCCCGCGGCCCGCAGCAACGCCTTCGCCCGCGGCAGGAACACCTCGCCGGCCTCGGTGAGCCGGGCACCCTGCGGGGTGCGGTCGAAGAGCCGGGCCCCCAGCACCTGCTCCAGCCGCTGGATCTGCCGGCTCAGCGCCGGCTGCGTGATGTGCAGGACGCCGGCGGCCCGCCCGAAGTGCCGCTCCGCGGCGACCACGGTGAAGTACCGGACGATCCGCAGATCGAGGTCAGGGACGGAAGCCGGATCAGCCATGTCCCCAGGATAAGGCCGATCACCTGCGCCGATGCCTGAAACGCATTGCGCATTTCGAAACAGGCTTTGGACGCCGGCCGCCCGCTGGCCGAACGATGGAGGCACCACCCCCTCCCTCGAAGGAGCATCCACCATGCGGGTATTCGTCACCGGCGGCAGCGGCTTCGTCGGCTCCGCCGTCATCCCCGAACTCCTCGGCGCGGGCCACCGGGTCCTCGCCCTCGCCCGCTCCGACAGGTCGGCCGGGACCCTGCGGGCGGCGGGCGCCGAAGTGCACCGCGGCAGCCTCGACGACCCCGAGGGCCTGGCCCGCGCCGCGGCCGGTACCGACGGCGTGATCCACCTGGCCTTCAACCACGACGACTTCCCGAACCTCACCCGCGCGGCGGAGAGCGACCTGCGCGTGATCGAGGCGGTCGGTGCCGCGCTGGCGGGCTCGGACCGGCCCTTCGTGGTCACCTCGGGAACCCTGATGCTCGCCTCGGTCGACGGTGTGGCGACGGAGCAGGACACCCCGGTACCGGGCACCTACCGCGCCGACTCCGACCTCGCCGCGCTCGCCCTGGCCGAGCGCGGCGTGCGCAGCGCGGTGGTCCGCCTGGCGCCCACCGTGCACGGCCGCGGCGACCAGGGCTTCGTGCCCCGGCTGATCGACGTCGCCCGCGGCAAGGGTTTCGCCGCGTACGTCGGCGACGGCACCAACCGCTGGCCGGCCGTCCACCGCCTGGACGCGGCCCGCCTGTTCCGGCTGGCCCTGGAGTCCGCCCCGGCGGGCACCGGCCTGCACGCGGCGGCCGACGAGGGAATCCCCTTCAAGGACATCGCGGCGGCCGTGGGCCGCGGCCTCGACGTCCCGCCGAAGAGCATCCCGGCGGAGGAGGCGCAGGCCCACTTCGGCTGGCTGGGCATGCCGGCGGCCGTGGACAACGCGACATCGAGCGAGCGGACCCGGAAGCTCCTGGGCTGGAAGCCGGAACACCCGGGTCTGATCGCCGACTTGGAGGAGGGCCACTACTTCGGCGCCCCGTGAGGGTTCGGGGCGGGCCCGGACGGACCGGCCCGTGACACCGTTGTCGGTGGCGGATGACAGACTGACGCCATGGACGAACGCGTAATCGGCAGGTCGGGACAGCGGGCATCGGTCGTCGGCCTCGGCACATGGCAGCTCGGTGCCGACTGGGGCGAGGTGGACGACAAGGAGGCGCTCGCCGTTCTGGAGACGGCGGCGGAGTCGGGGGTGACCTTCTTCGACACCGCCGACGTGTACGGCGACGGGCGCAGCGAGCAGACCATCGCCGCCTTCCTGCGCGGCCGGCCGGACCTCGAGGTGCTGGTGGCCACCAAGATGGGCCGCCGGGTCGACCAGATCCCGGAGAACTACGTCCTGGACAACTTCCGCGCGTGGAACGACCGGTCGCGCCGCAACCTCGGCGTGGACCGCCTCGACCTGGTGCAGCTGCACTGCCCGCCGACACCCGTCTACTCCTCCGACGAGGTGTACGACGCCCTCGACACCCTGGTCGCGGAGGAGCGCGTCGCCGCCTACGGCGTCAGCGTCGAGACCAGCGCGGAGGCCCTCACCGCCATCGCCCGCCCGGGCGTGGCCAGCGTGCAGATCATCCTCAACCCGTTCCGCATGAAGCCGCTGTACGAGGTGCTCCCGGCCGCGCGGGCGGCCGGCGTCGGCATCATCGCGCGCGTGCCGCTCGCCTCCGGGCTGCTGTCCGGCAAGTACACCAAGGACACCGTCTTCGCGGCCGACGACCACCGCACCTACAACCGGCACGGCGAGGCCTTCGACCAGGGCGAGACCTTCTCCGGCGTGGACTACGCGACGGGCGTCGAGGCCGCCGCCGAGTTCGCCGCCCTCGCCCCCGAGGGGTACACCCCGGCCCAGCTCGCCCTGCGCTGGATCATCGACCGGCCAGGCGTGACCACGGTGATCCCGGGCGCCCGCAACCCGGACCAGGCCCGCGCCAACGCGGCCGCCGCGCGGCTCCCGGAGCTGTCCGGGGAAACGGTCGCCGCGATCCGCGAGCTGTACGACCGCCGGATCAAGGACCAGGTGGAAACC
This sequence comes from Streptomyces sp. NPDC048291, assembly GCF_043201715.1. NCBI lineage: Bacteria > Bacillati > Actinomycetota > Actinomycetes > Kitasatosporales > Streptomycetaceae > Streptomyces > Streptomyces sp. NPDC048291. Next base: position 28,623 of record NZ_JBICZC010000018.1, on the reverse strand, counting down.
CGCTGGTAGCAGCGGTACGAGCCGGGAGCGCAGCCCTGCCGCTCCCGGCCGGGCCGAGCACGGCTGTTCAGCCGGTGGCGAGGATCTCCGCGAGCACGTCGTCCACCGGGACCTCCTCCCGGCCGGGCGGCACGGCCAGGTAGGTGTCGCTCAGGAAGGAGGCCAGTGCGGGCGCCCAGGCGAAGACCACCGCGTGGTGGCGGCTGCCGCCGGGCAGGGGGTCGCCGAGGAAATCCATGCGCACTTCCCTCCAGCGCCCCTGCCGCACGGGACGCAGCCGGACGTCCCCGACCCCGACCGGCTCTCTCAGCCCGTCGTTGAGCATCTCGCGGTCCAGCCGCCACCGGGCGAGCACCCGGCCGTCCAGGGTGAACACCGCGGTGATGGCGAACGGGTCACCGGCGTCGTACGACAGATGGGCGAGGACGGGACAGCGGCCCGTCCCGTCCGCCCGGAGCTGTACGACCAGGGTCCTGTGCACGATGGGGTTCACGCGAGTGGCCTCCGAGAACGATCGGCTTGGTGCCCTCTAGTACCCCTCCCACGGGAAAAACGCTCAATCCTGAGCGGAATTGCCCTACGGGTCCTACGGTCCTACGAGTCCTGCGTGCCGTTCGTGCCGCGCAGCGCGGCCAGGCAGGAGCCGATGGCCAGCTGGAGGTCCTCCAGGCGCTGGACCATGTCGTCCTCGTAGAAGTCCTGGGCGTCGTCGAAGGTCAGCTCCTCGAACGCCTTGGTCGCCTTCTGGAGGCTGTTGTAGAACTTGGTGCGCTTCTCCTGGACCCGCAGTTCGGGGTCGGCCTCCACCGCCTCCACGACCAGGTTCTTCATCGTGTCGTAGGCCTCGGTCGCCCACTCTCCGGTGTCCTCGTCGTCGTCCAGTTCGTCGAGGAGCGACAGATGGCGCTCGGCCTCCTGGCGCAGCTCCGACGGCGCGTCGACGGTCTGCCCGGCCGGGGTCTTGATCTGGCCGGACTCGGCGATCTGCCGGACGTAGCCGATGCGGTCGGCCGAGCGGCTCTCGGTGGCGACGGCCTTCTTCAGGTCGGCGGTGCGGACCACGTCGCGGGCCAGCACGGTCTGCAGGTCCGGGTCCTCCTTGATGCGGTCGAGGAGAGCCGAGCGGGCGGCGCGCGCGGTGGACGGGTCGGCGAGGATCGCGGCACGCAGCGCGGTGGGGTTCTCGGCGACCTCCAGGGCCTTGGTGGGCCGGATGCCCTCGGCCTCGGCGGCCTCCGCGATGGCGGTACCGCGCTCGGAGCCGGCACTGCTGCGCGAGACGTAGTACGTCAACCAGACGTCCGAGTCCGGGAGTTCCACCTCCTGGCCCGGTGCGAGGGCCTCGAAGTGCGGGACCATGCCGTCGTCGGCGGCCTTGTCCCAGGCCTTGTAGTAGCGCATGACGCGCTCCGCGGAGCAGCCGGCCAGCTCGGCGAACTCCTTCGCCGACACCTTCGCCGTCTCCTCCGTCCCCTGCCCTCCCGGCCGCACGCTGCGGGCCACCATCAGCCCGAACGTCCAGCCTCCGGTCCGCACATACGCACCGAACTCGCGGGCGTCCCGCGCCACCAGATCGGAGAGGGGAGCCGGGGACGCGCTGGACGTCTCGGACGGGTCGATCGCTAGGGTCACGGAGGACACTCCTGAAGGCTGCCGAACTGCGTACGTACCGACGGGCAGCCTATATCGACCCATTGGCCGGGGTTTTCCGGACCGTCGAAGTCCGGCCGGGTGCCGCGCGGCGCCCCCCCCGGCTCAGCTCGCCGAGCCGCGGAACGTCGCCAGGAAGGTCTTCATGGCGAGCTTGTCCGCGGCGTCGTCCCAGTCGGCGGCCGGCGCCGTGATGCGCAGCGAGAAGCTGCGGCCGCCGCCGAGCAGGAAGCCCCGGCCGAAGGTGTACACCCGGTCGGCACCCGTGCCGGACTCCCACTCCATGTCCGCGGCCTTGCGGCCCTGGTAGGTGGTCGCCCGGATCTGGCCGACCCGCTGGTAGCCGTCCAGCTTCTCCAGCCCCGGCTCTACGTCGTCCCGCCAGATCGCGACCGGGTCCGGGCCCGCGTCGGTGCTGTAGGTGACCGCCAGGGTGCGCAGGTCGTCGCCGCCCGGTCCGAAGGTGACGCGGTAGGCGACGTCGTCCCGGGCGGTGTCGAGGCGCTTCCAGCCCGTCGGGAGCGCCACGGAGAACCCCTCCGGGGCGGTGTAGCGGTGGAAGCCGGCCGGCAGGGCACCGGCCGTGGCCGTCGCCGAGGGGGACGTGGACGCGGAGGCGGAGGCGGAGGCGGATGCCGACGGTGTGGGGGAGGGGGACGCCGTCTGCGAGGTGGAGGTGCCGGGCGTGTTGCCGTCCGTGCGGTTGGCCGGGTCGCCTGCCGTGGCCGAGGCGGTGGGGGCCGAGCCCGCCGAGGTGGCGCCCGGCAGACCCTGCGTCGCGGCCAGCACCGCGACCGAGACGGTCACCACGGCCAGCGCGGTCCCGCCGATCATGGTGGTCCTGCTCCACCCGGAGGCCCGGGCGGCCACGTAGGCGCCGCGCAGCCGGGAGACGGGCGCGGGCTGTTCGGCCGTGTCGGGGTCCTCGTCCAGGACACGTGTCAGTGCCTGACGCACCACTGTCCGGTTCAGCCGTTCACGGGAGTTCTTCCGCAGCAGCCCCTGCACCACCTGGGTCAGCGGACCGGCCCGCAGCGGGGTGCGCAACGGCAGCCGGTCCACGCCCTTCAGGGTGGCCTCCGCCTTGCCCCGGTCCCGGAACGGCGGCCGTCCCTCGACCATCGTGTAGAGGATCGCGCCGAGCGCCCACAGGTCGGCGGCGGGGCCTATGCGTTCGTCGCGGGCCTGCTCCGGCGAGGCGTACGACGGCGCGGTGACCCGGGGCGCCAGCGTGGCGCCGGCCAGGCCGAACCCGGTGATGACCACCGGGCCCCGGTCGCGGACGAAGATCTGGCCGGGGCTGAGCTCGCCGTGCGTGTAGCCGTCCGCGTGCGCGGCCTCCAGGACGTCCAGAACCTCGAGACCGATGCGCGCGGCCCGTACGTAGTTGAACGTGGACTCCTGGACGAGCAGCTCGCTGAGCGGCGTGCCGTCGATCAGCTCCGTGACCGTCCACAGCGCGCCCGCCTCCTCGAAGGCGTCGATCACCATGGCGACCCGGCCGGGCCGCAGCGCGCTCATCACCTCCGAGGAGCGCAGGATGCGGGTGGTGGCCCGGCGCACGGTGTCCTCGGTGGGCGCCTCGGGAAACGCGATCTCGGTCACCAGGCGCGGTCGCTCGGCCTGCACGTCCTCCGCGTACCAGCTGACGCGGTTCGGCTCGCGGTCGGCGACTTCGAGGAGCCGGTACCTTCCTGCGACCACTTCTTGTGCGGAGACATGCGCCTTGACCATCGTCATCCCTCGCTGAAACCCCTGCCTCGTCATTGACCAGAGGTACGCGGGACATACCTGGGTTTGTTCAAAGAATCTGCAACTCGGGGACCGTTCTTGCCTTTTATTCAAGTGGCCGCACCGTCCGGGTACTTCAGGAAAACAATGAATGACCGGGCTTCGACCTGCGGGTAACCGACGGTAAAAGCCCGGCTGCGGTCCGCTGGTCAGTCCAGCCCGAAGCGCGCGGTCCACTCCGAGATCTCCTGGTGCGTCACATTGCCCCCGCAGACGACGAGCCCGATCCGGGCCCCGGCGCCGACCCGCTCCAGAACCTGCCGGGCCGCGGGCAGCAGACAGCCCGCGGCCGGCTCGGCCCACACCTTGGCGTGTTCGGCGAACTCCAGACTGCCCCGCACCGCCTCCCGGTCCGGCACCACCAGCACCTCCTCCACCAGTTCCGCCGCATGGTCGTACGTCAGCCGGGACACGGACGGCGCGCTGAGCGTGGTCACGATCGAGGACACCTCGACCGGCAGCGGAGCGCCCGCCGCGACCGCCTCGGACATCGCCTGCGCGCCCGCCGTCTCCACGCCCCACACCCGCACCCCGGGGCGGCGCGCCCGCAGGGCCGCCGCGACGCCCGCGATCAGACCCCCGCCGCCGATACTGACGATCACGTCGGTGACGTCGTCCGCGTCCTCGGCGAGTTCCAGGCCCACCGTGCCCTGCCCGGCGATCACCACCGGGTCGTCGAACGGATGGACCAGGGTGAGCCCCTCGTCCCGCAGCCGCGGCAGCAGCTCGAACGCCGAGGCCATGCCGTCGGTGAGCCGCACCGACGCCCCGGACTCCGCCACCAGCGCGAGCGACCGTGCGGGCGCCGTCCGCGGCATCACCACCGTCGCCTTCACGTCGAGGGCGGCCGCCATCACCGCGAGGGCGATGCCGTGGTTGCCGCCGCTGACCGCCACCACGCCGGCCGCCCGCTCGGCCTCGGTCAGCGACAGCAGCTTGGCCGCGGCACCGCGCGCCTTGAAGGAGCCGGTGCGCTGGAGGAGTTCGAGCTTGGCGGTGACCGGCGCGCCGAGCAGCTCCGACAGGCCGGGGCTGGGCACGGTGGGAGTGCGGACGACATGTCCTTCGATCAGCCGGGCCGCGGCTTCGATGTCCGAGATGCCGATGATGCCGTTCAAGGCGGTTCACCCTTCCGGCGCGGGAGTGACGGTCCGCGCCGTTCGCACCCTCACCCGGCCGGACCGCCCTGGTCAACCCGGACCGGCCGCGGCGGCCGGACACTCGGACCAGGGCGCCGAGGGTCAGTGCTGCTGTGCCTTCTGCGGGGTCGCCTCGCTCGGCCGGACCACGACATGGCCCTCGCCCTGGAGCATCAGCTGGACCGCCTCGCCGGAACCGCCGCGCAGCATCGACCCGATCGACTGCGAGCGGTGCAGCGAGGTCTGCAGGTGCGCGGTCCAGCCCACCACCGCGTCCGTGTCGACGTACACCGGTGCCTGCGGCGAGACCGGGATCACCAGCGGGTTGCCGTCGCAGATCAGGCCGAGCCTGCCGTGTCCGGAGAACACGCTGTTGAACAGGCCGCCGCCCGCGATGCCGGACCCCTTCACCGTCCTGATCTCGTACGAGAGCGTGGCGTCGAAGCACAGCACGTTGCGGCCGTTCACCGTGAACTGGTCGCCCGGCTCTATCTCGACGATGAAGCAGTTCTGCGCCTCGTGTGCGAACCAGGCCTCGCCCTGCCCCTGCACGGACATCAGCGGCAGCCCCTCGCCGGTGACCGCGCGCTTGAGCATCCCGCCGACGCCCTGGCCCTTGCGTTCGAACTTCAGGTTGCCGCGGTGCGCGATCATCGCGCCCTGGCGGGCGTACATCTCGCCGTTGACCGTGTACCTGAGGCACTTCGCGTTCTCGGCCGTCATGCCCGGCTCGAGCGCCGGGGCCACCATGTGCTGACTGGAAAAGAGATCACCCTTCATGTCGGGCATGGTGTCCCGGACGGACCCGTTCCGCCAAGATCACGGTGTGTACCGGTTCAGGCACCGAACAGCTGGGTCCAGTAGGTGCCGGCCCGGCCGCCCCCGGCGAAGCCGATGCCTATGTGGGTGAAGTCCGGTTTGAGGATGTTCGCCCGGTGGCCCGGGCTGTTCATCCAGCCGTCCACCACCTCGGCCGCGGAGCGCTGGCCGCAGGCGATGTTCTCGCCGATGGTGCGCCGCCGCGAGCCCGCGGCGGCGGCCCGGTCCCACGGCTGGGTGCCCTCGGGCGAGGTGTGCGAGTAGAAGTCGCGGGTCGCCATGTCCGTGCTGTACGCCTGCGCGGCCGTCGCCAGCTGCGGATCCACCGCGAGCGGCCGCAGCCCGGCCCGGGTGCGCTCCCGGTTGGTGAGGTCGACGACCTCGGCGCGGGTGCGGGTCAGCTCGGCCTGGGTGAGGGGTCTGGCCCACAGGGCGGTCCAGTAGGTGTCCCCGCCCCGTGGGCCACGGGCGTGGGCGAGGCCCGCGTGGGTGAACGCCGGGTCGAGCAGGGTGCGCCGGGCGTCCTCGCCGCGCAGGCAGTACTCGACGAACTCGGCCGGGGTGCGGGGGCCGGAGACGAGGTGCTCGCCGACCGTGACGTAGGCGAACCCGGTGGCGCTGATCCGCTGGTGGACGGAGACGCCGTCGGGGCCCTCGCCGGCCAGCCGGCCCGCGTCGGCCATCGCGGTGGCGTGCGCGAGGGCGGCGGAGGTGAGCCGGGCGTCCGGGGCCACCGGCGGGCGGCCGGCCCCGGCGCGGGCGGAGTTGACCAGGCCCAGCAGGCCGTCCGGATCGGGGAGCGCGGTCGTCGAGGGGCGGGCCGGGGAGGCCGCCGTGCGCTGGGCCGGGATGGTGGCGCGGGAGCCGGGGGAGGGCTGCCGGTCCTCGACCACGTCGACCCCGAAGTCCCGGGCGAGCCCCGCCAGTCCGTCCGCGTACCCCTGGCCGATCGCGCGCAGCTTCCAGCCGGTGCCCCGGCGGTATATCTCGGAGAGCAGAAGCAGGGTCTCCGTCTGCGGGCGCGCCGGGGCGAAGCGGGCCAGCGTGCGGCCGAGGCGGTCGGTCACGTGCAGGGTGGCGGCGGGCAGCCGGCCGAGCGGGGTGCCCGGCTCGGCGGCGGTGACGGTGAGGGTGACGCGCTCGGCGCCCGCCCGCAGCAGGGCCGGTTCGACGGTCAGCGTGTCGCCGCGCAGCCGCACGCCGGGTGCGTCCGGCTGGTTGTAGAAGACGAAGTCGGCGTCGCCGCCGACCTTGCCGCTGTCGTCGGTGATCAGCGCCGACACGTCGAAGGGACCGGGCACCCGCAGCGTCAGCGCGCCGCCCGGAAGGGGCAGATTGCCCCCGGGGACCAGCTCGCTCATCGCGCCGCCTCTACGCGGTCAGGGGCCGAACCTCGCGCCCGGTGGGGGAGTCGCCGGTTGAACGTCCGGCCCGGGCGCGAGGTTCCCTGCGGGGATCGGGGCGCTACTGCTCCCGCGGGGCGGCCGGCGCCACGTCCTCGCGTTCGAGCGGCACGGTCGCGCTGCGCGGGGACTTCTGCTTGCCGCAGAACACCGGCTCCAGCGTGGACGCCAGCGTGTTGAGCACGTCGGAGCTGTTGGAGGCGTTGGCGAGCGCGGTGAGGCTGCGCTTGCCGTCCTTGCTGGTGAACGAGTACGTGTAGTAGCCCTGTACGGCACCCGTGTGGCCGTACACCGAGACCCCGCAGGACAGGTCGCGGCGGCGCAGCCCGAGGCCGTAGGAGGTGTTGGCGTTGACGCGGGTGAAGCGCTCCATCTCCGCGAGGCGGGCGGCCGACGTCAGCTTGCCGCGCACCAGCGCCGAGTAGAACGTGTCGAGGTCGCGTGCGCTGGAGATGATGGCGCCCGCGCTCTGCGCCCAGGAGACCGTCTGGTTCGTGGCGTCGACGGGCGCGGCGCCCGCCCGGTCCGCGGTGAGGTAGCCGCTGGCGTACCGGCCCGGGATCTTCGTGTCGGGGTGGACGTAGAAGGTGTCGTCGAGCTTGAGCGGCTTGAAGATGCGGTTCTGGTACTCCGTGCGCACGCTGTGCCCGGTGAGCTTCTCGATCAGCATCCCGGCGACCACGAAGTTGGTGTTGGAGTACGAGTAGGCGGCGCCCGGCGCGTTGGTGCGCGCCTTCTTGAGGGACAGGTCCATCAGCTGGCGGTAGGTGAAGACCTTGTTGCGCACGGCCTCGAAGCCGGACACGCTGCTGGCGAACATGTCGTTGGTGTAGTCGTAGAGCCCGCTGCGGTGGCTCAGCACGTGCCGCACCGTGATGCGGTCGTCCGGCAGCAGCCCCGGCAGGTAGCGGTTGACCGGCGCGTCCAGGGCGAGCCTGTGCTCGTCCACCAGCTGCAGCAGGACCACCGCCGAGAACGTCTTGGTGACGCTGCCCACCCGGAAGCGGTCGGCGGTGGTGAGGGCCCGCCCGCTCGCGCGGTCGGCGATGCCCTGGGCGGACCGGTAGACCTGGGTGCCGTCGTCGATGCGGGCCATCGCGCCGGGCGCGCCCTTCGCCACCACCGAGCGCAGCACCGCGGTCAGCCCCGCGGTGTCGGGCGCCGGGAGGGCGGCGGCCGTCCGGGCCTTCGCCGCCGTCTTCAGGGGTGCCGCCTGGGCCGGGACCGCCAGCAGTGACAGCGTCACCGCCCCGAGCACCGCACTTCTGCACACCATTGCCGAGACCATTCGGACCTGCTCCTCTCTGTGCTGTCTTCGATGCGAGATGAGTCACATCGGGTTCGGGGAACCCTCTCGCATCCCGTCACATCTCCACAGCCGACGCACAGTTGGTCACTCCTCGATCACCGTGCGGTGCGGGTTCGTCAAGTATTGCCATGAAAAGCAAGAAAAGCGACGAATTGCGCTTTACATGGACATGATTCGTCCGTAAGGGTTGCGGCCGGGGCCCGACCAGCCCCCTCGGCGCCCAACAGCGCCCTGCCGCAAGGCGGTTGGTGACCACGACCGTCTTCGAACGAAGGAACCCTGATCAGTGCGTAGTGCGCACATACGCAGCGTGGCGGTCGCCGTCGCCGTGACGACGGCCGCCACGGGCCTGGCCGGTACGGCCTTCGCCGGTCCCGCGACGGGGGAACGACAGCAGGCCGTGGCCTCCGCCACGACAACCGCGCAGGTGGTGGCCGCGGCCCGGACCGCGGCCTTCGCCCATGCCGCGGCGACCGGAGTCGGTGCCGGCGACGAGCTCCAGCCCCAGGACGTGATGATCGACCCCGAAGGGGCACGCCACGTCCGCTTCGTCCGCACCCACCGGGGGATGCCGGTGCTCGGCGGCGACCTCGTCGTCCATCTTTCCCGCCGGTTGGCCTACACCGGCGTCACCCGCGCGGCCGACCACACCGTCAGGCCCGCCGCCACCGAGGCGAAGCTGACCGCCCGGCAGGCCGAGGAGAAGGCCGCCGCGGCCGCCGGCGGCGACCCCGGCCCGGCGCAGCTCGTGGTGGACGCCCGGAACGGCGCCGCCGCCCTCGCCTACCAGGTGGCGGTCGACGGCTCCGACGGCTCCAGCACGGTCGTCGTCGACGCCCTCACCGGCAGGGTCCGCAGCAACACGCCGGACAGCGACGAGTTCCTCTCGCCCCGGCTGCTCGACACCCTCCGCAGCCGCGGCGAGGCCCTCGACCCGGTCCTCGGCACCGGCGTCCGCGCCCAGGCCCTCACCGGAGCGTCCGTCTCCGCCGCCGCCCACTACCCGGCGACCGCCCACGGCTCCGGCAGGTCCCTCTTCGTCGGCAAGGTCCCGCTCACCACCACGCAGACCGCCCGCAAGAGCTTCCTGCTCAAGGACCCCACCCGCTACGGCACCGAGACCCGGGACGCCAAGGGCCGGGAGACCGAGAGCTTCGGCCAGGGCACCAAGTTCACCAGCACCACCGACAGCTGGGGCAACGGCACCACCACCAGCCGGGGCAGCGCCGCCGCCGACGCCCAGTACGGCATCACCGAGACCCTGGACTTCTACAAGAAGGCCTTCGGCCGCAAGGGCATAGCGAACAACTCCAAGCCCGCCCGCGCCATGGTCCACTGGGGCAACAAGGTCGGCAACGCCTTCTGGGACTCCACCTGCGGCTGCATGCTGTACGGCGACGGGGACGGCACCGAGATCAAGAAGCCGCTGGTCGTCCTCGACGTCACCGGCCACGAGCTGACCCACGGCGTGGTCGACGCCACCGCCAAGCTCGAACCGACCCGCGTGGACGACGACGGCAACCAGTACGGCGAACCGGGCGCGCTGAACGAGTCGCTGGCCGACGTCTTCGGCTCCGGCGTGGAGTTCTTCGCCAACAACCCGAAGAACCCGCCGAACTACCTGCTGGGCGAGAAGCTGGGCCTGCGCCAGAAGTTCCTGCGCCGCCTCGACCACCCTTCGCTGGACCGCCTCGAAGGCACCGTCGACTACTGGTCGCCCGAGGCGGCGGATGCCGAGGTGCACGCCGGCTCCGGCGTCTCCTCGCACGCGTTCTACCTGCTCGCCGAGGGCAGCGGCCGCAAGACGATCGGTGCCACCACCTACGACTCACCGACCTACGACGGGTCCACGGTCACCGGAATCGGCCGCGCCAAGGCCACGGCGATCTTCTACCGCGCGCTGACCCGGTACATGGTCTCCTCGACCGACTTCCACGACGCGCGGATCGCGACGCTGAAGGCGGCCACGGACCTCTACGGCGCGAGCAGCGCCGAGTACCGCACGGTCGACCGGGCCTGGGCCGCGGTCAACGTGACCGAGGCCGACACGCCGGCCGCCCGCCACTGACGGGCGTGCCCCGAAGCTGATCCGGGTGCCCCGTCGGGGGGCCGGGCACCCGGATCGGCCGTACCGGTGGAAGACGAGTCAACGCCCCCGCTTCACCCGCCATTTGAAGGCCACGGGAGCCTCACAGTCAACCATCAGGTGATTCCTGTTTCTTTTATTGACAGCGGAAAATAAGCCACCTAAGTTCCCGGCCATGCGCTCCACCTCCCATGCCGAGACGTTCCCGGCCCACACGCCGGCCGTCTCGCAGATCTTCACCACGGTCCTGTCCCACGGCCCCCTCACCCGGCTGGAGGCGGCCCGCCGGGCCGGCCTGTCGCCGGCCGCCGTGACCAAGGCCGTCCGGCCGCTGCTGGCGGCCGGGTACCTGGCGGAGGACGCCGACGGCGAGGCCCGGCCCTCCCTCGGCCGCCCCGCCAACCTGGTACGGGTGGACGGCGGACGCGCACTCTTCATCGGGGTCAAGGTGACCGGCGACGAGGTCATCGCGGTCCTCACCGACCTGTGCTGCCGGATCCTGCTGGCCCGCCGGCTGCCGGTCACGGACCGCGCCGCCAAGGCCGTCCTGACCTCCGTCGCCGAACTCACCCACGAACTGCGCACCGAGGCCGAGGACTTCGGCGCCCCCGTGCTCGGCCTCGGCATCGCCGTCTCCGGCGACGTGGACCGCTCCGAAGGGGTGGTGCGCTACTCGCCCTTCCTCGACTGGCGGAACGTGGCCCTCGCCGAACTCGCCGCCATGACCACCGGACTGCCGGTCGTCGTCGACAACGACGTCCGCGCCCTGACCGTCGCCGAGCAGTGGTTCGGCGCCGGGGTCGGGCTCTCCGACTTCGCGGTCGTCACCGTCGGCGCCGGCATCGGCTGCGGACTGGTCGTCCACGGCCGGGTGGTGTCCGGGGCGCATGGCGTGGCGGGGGAGATCGGGCACGTGGCCATCGACCCGGCCGGGCCCCTCTGCCACTGCGGCAACCGCGGCTGCGTGGAGGCGATCGCCGGGGACGCCGCGATCGTCACCCGCATGCGGGAGGTGACCGGCCGTCAGGTCGCCGACTCCGCGGCGGCGCTGGCCCTCGCCCACGAGGGCGTGCCCGGGGCGCGCGAGGTGTACGCCCGGGCCGGCGAGGCCATCGGCCGGGGGATCGCCACGGTGGCCAACCTCTTCGGCCCCGAACGCGTGATCATCTCCGGCGAGGGACTCGCCGCCTACGACCTCTTCGCCGAGCAGATCCTCGACTCGTTCACCGCGGCGGCCTTCGGCTCCGCCGCGCAGAGCGACGTACAGACCCGCCCACTCGCCTTCGAGGAGTGGGCGCGCGGGGCCGCGGCCGCCGCGATCCAGTCCTTCATCACCTCTTCTCCCACACCGACGGGCAAGGGCTGAGCCGCCCAAGACCCCGAACCCTGGAGGGCCCATGCGGTCACCTTCGAATTCCGCCCTGCCCGTACGCGGGCTGAGAACCGTCCTCGTGCTGGCGCTGACGGCCGCCTGCGCGGCCACCGTGCCCGCCGCGCAGGCCCAGACGCCCGCCCCGATCGCGGCCAAGCCCTACATGGGCTGGTCGAGTTGGAGCATGCAGTCGTCCAAGTACCCCGGCCTCAACGACAAGGGCGACTACAGCTACCTCACCGAGGCGAACGTCCTCAAGCAGACCGACGCCCTCGCGAGCAAGCTGAAGAAGTACGGCTACGACCACGTCAACATCGACGCCGGCTGGTGGATGGACTGGAACTGGAAGCAGGGCTACGACCAGTACGGCCGCCAGAAGGCCGACCCCGCCCGCTTCCCCAGCGGCATGAAGGCCGTCGCCGACCACATCCACGCCAAGGGCCTCAAGGCAGGCATCTACCTCCCGGCCGGCCTGGAGAAGGGCGCCTACGGCGACGGCAAGACGCCGATCTGGAACGCCGAGGGCTGCACCACCGCGGACGTCGTCTACGACGACCTGCGCACCACCAACGGCTGGGACAGCTCGTACAAGCTCGACTTCGACAAGCCCTGCGCGCAGAAGTACATAGACTCCCAGGCCCAGTTGATCGCCGGCTGGGGCTACGACTTCCTCAAGCTCGACGGCGTCGGCCCCGGCTCAGGCAAGAGCGGCGACCAGTACGACAACGTCGCCGACGTCGCCGCCTGGCACCAGGCGATCGCCGCCACCGGCCGCCCGATCCACCTGGAGGCCTCCTGGTCCCTGGACTTCGGGCACGCCGCCGACTGGCAGAAGTACACCAACGGCTGGCGCATCGACACCGACGTCGAGTGCTACTGCAACACCCTCGTCAGCTGGGAGAACTCGGTCGACGACCGCTGGGACGACACCCCGGCCTGGACCGGCAAGGCGGGCCCCGGCGGCTGGAACGACCTCGACTCCCTCGATGTCGGCAACGGCGCGATGGACGGCCTCACCAAGGCCGAACGGCAGAGCTACGCCACCCTCTGGGCCATCGCCAAGTCGCCGCTGTTCACCGGCGACGACCTCACCAAGCTCGACGACTACGGCGTCTCCCTGCTGACCAACCGCGACGTCATCGCGATCGACCAGAGCGACAACCCGCCGGCCCGGCCGGTCACCCCGTCCGACCCGCAGCAGGTCTGGGCCGCGAAGAACGCCGACGGCACGTACACCGTCGCCCTGTTCAACCTCGCGGGCTCGCCTTCGGCGGTCACCGCCGACTGGACGGCGCTGGGCTTCAGCGGCAAGGCGTCGGTGCGGGACGTCTGGAACAAGGAGGACCTCGGCAGCTTCCAGAACAAGATCACCGAGGCGCTGCCGGCGCACGGCTCCCGCCTGTTCACCGTGACGCCGAAGGGCAGCGCGCTGGCGTCCACCGGGTACGAGGCCGAGGCGAGCGGCAACACGCTGAGCGGCAACGCGTCCGTCGCCGGGTGCGACGCCTGCTCCGGGCAGAAGAAGGTCGGAAACCTGTACCAGGGCGGCAAGCTGACCTTCAACAACGTTGTCGTCGACAAGGCCGGCACGTACCTGGTGAAGGTCGCCTACATCAGCGGTGACTCCCGGTCTGCCACCGTCGCGGCCGACTCCGGGGCCGGGACCGGCCACAAGTTCCCGTCCACCGGGGACTGGGGGACCGTGGCGTCGGTGAGTGTGCCGGTGACCCTGAAGGCCGGCGCCAACACCATCAGCTTCGACAGCGGGTCGGGGTACGCGCCGGACGTCGACCGGATCGACGTTCCCAAGTCGCCTCGGTAGTCGTCTCGGTCAAGTGCGTCGTTCGGGAACTGCGGGCCGGTGGGGGCCGGTCGCGCAGTTCCCCCGCGCCCCCAAGGGGGCGCACCCCTCACGGACGTTGGATTGGAACCCCATGGACAACCACCCCAGCAGACGCAGCTTTCTGGCGTTGGCCGCCGCCACCGGGGCCCTGGCCTCACTCCCCTCCTTCACCGCCTCCGCCGCCCCGGTGCGGTCCTCCGAGCCGCTCACCACGCCCCGCCACCACCTCTGGTGGCAGGCGCCCGCCGACGACGGCTCGATGATCACGCAGGGCCTGCCCGTCGGCAACGGCCGGCTCGGCGCCCTCGCGAGCAACGACTCCGGCCGTGAGCTCCTCCTGGTCACCGACGCCACCCTGTGGACCGGCCGGCTCAACGACACCCTCGACTCCGACGGCCAGTTCCCGTACGGCCGGGCGGACTTCGGCTCGCTCACCCTGCTCGCCCGGCTCACCGTCGAGATACCCGACCACGACCTGGGTTCCGTCTCCGACTACCGCCGCACCCTCGACCTCGACAACGGCGTGGTGACGGCGTCCTACGTCCGCTCCGGGGTGACGTACCGGCGGCAGGTCTTCGCCAGCCGGCCCGACGACGTGATCGTGGTGCACTTCGGCCAGGACGGCGGCGGGCGCTACACCGGCACCATCACCCTGGAGGGCACCCACGGGGAGACCGGCGGCACCGCCGAGTCGTTCGCCGGGTCCTTCGCCAACGGGCTGAAGTACGGGGCGGCCGTCCGGGCGTACGGCAGCGGCGGCAGCGTGCGGGTCAGCGGCTCGCACATCACCTTCAGCGACTGCCGTGACCTGACCGTCGTCCTCAGCGGCGGCACCGACTACGCGCCGGACGCCGCCGCCGGCTACCGCGACCCGTCGCTGAACCCGGTGGCGCTGGCCCGCACCAAGGCCGGCGCTGCCGCCCGGCACTCCGCGGACTCGCTGCTGCGCACCCACGCGGCCGACCACCGGGCGCTGTTCGGCCGGTTCGACCTGTCGCTCGGCACCTCGACCGACGACCAGCGCGAGCTGGACACCTGGGCGCGTGTCCAGGCCCGCGCCGCCACCGGCGACCCCGACCCCGAACTGGAGGCCGCCTACGCCCAGTTCGGCCGGTACCTGATGGTCGCCGGGTCGCGCGACAGCCTCCCGATGGGCCTGCAGGGCCTCTGGCTGGACGGCAACGACCCGGACTGGATGGGCGACTACCACACCGACATCAACGTCCAGATGAACTACTGGCTGTCCGACCGGCTGGGCCTGTCCCAGTGCTTCGACGCCTTCACCGACTACTGCGTCGACCAGCTCCCGTCCTGGCAGGACACCACCGAGCGGCTGTTCCAGGACTCCCGCAACCGCTACCGCAACTCCCGTGGCAAGGTGGCGGGCTGGACCGTCGCCATCTCCACCAACCCCTACGGCGGAGGCGGTTGGTGGTGGCACCCGGCGGGCAACGCCTGGCTCTGCCAGAGCCTGTGGGAGCACTACGAGTTCACCCAGTCCCGCGCCCACCTGGAGAAGATCTACCCGCTCCTCAAGGGCGCCGTCGAGTTCTGGGAGGCGCGGCTGCTCACCACCACCCTGGACGACGGCAGGGAGGTGCTGATCGCCGACAGCGACTGGTCGCCGGAGCAGGGGCCGCTGGACGCCAAGGGCATCACCTACGCCCAGGAACTGGTCTGGACCCTGTTCGGGAACTTCCGTACTGCGGCGGCCGAGCTGAAGAGGGATGCTGGATACGCGGGCACCGTCGGCGGGCTCCGCGACCGCCTCTACCTGCCGGTGGTGAGCCCCAAGACCGGCTGGCTGGAGGAGTGGATGTCCCCGGACAACCTCGGCGAGACCACCCACCGCCACCTCTCGCCGCTCATCAACCTCTTCCCCGGCGACCGGATCCGCCCGGACGACTCCACGCCCAAGGACATCCTCGCCGGTGCCACGGCTCTGCTGACGGCCCGCGGGATGGACAGCTACGGTTGGTCCAACGCCTGGCGCAGCCTGTGCTGGGCCCGGTTGAAGAACGCGGAGAAGGCCTACCAGCTCGTCGTCAACAACCTGAAGCCGTCGGTGAACGGCAGCAACGGCAGCGCGTCGAACCTCTTCGACATCATGGACATGGGCGGAGGCCGCGGCATCTTCCAGATCGACGCGAACTTCGGTACGCCGGCTGCGATCGCGGAGATGCTGCTGTACTCCCGTCCCGGCCACCTGGAGCTCCTGCCCGCCCTGCCCGACGCCTGGGCCGCCTCCGGCAAGGTCACCGGAGCGGGCGCCCGCGGCGGCTTCGTCGTCGACCTGAGCTGGCGGGACGGCAAGCCGACCGAGGCCCGGATCCGCAGCGTCGGCGGCCGTACGACCACGGTCGCCTACGGCGGCAGGAGCCGGACGATCACGCTGAAGCCCGGCGCCTCCGTCACGCTGAAGGACCTGGCGCGGTGACCGGCCGGTCCGCACGGCTCCTCGGCCTCGCCGCCGTCCTACTGACCACGGTCGCCTGCCAGACCGGGTCCGCCACGGCGACTCCCGTGTCACCGTCCTCCTACCAGTTCTCCTCCCAGTCGTCCGGCCCGGCCTCCGCGCAGCCCTCCGGCCGGTCGTCCGCGCAGCCCTCCGCCCGGTCCGCGCAGCCGGCCGCCGGATCCACCGCCTCCGCCCGGCACGACGTCGTCACCTGGGGTGCCAGCGCCGACCAGCTGGGGCAGGGCACCGCCGACCGCGGCTACCGGCTGGTCGTGCACACCAGCGCGGCCGGCAGCGACCTGCGGGTACGGCTGTCCAACGCCTTCGGCGACCGCCCGCTGACCCTGGACAGCGTCTACGCCGGCCTGCAGAGCGCGGGCGCCGCCCTCAAGCCGGGCAGCAACAGGCGGCTGACCTTCGACGGTGCCCGCACGGTCACCGTGCCGGCCGGCGCGACCGCGTGGAGCGACCCGCTGCCCGGCACCCTGCCCGCAGGCAGCAACCTGGTCGTCAGTCTGCACAGCCCGGACGCGGCAGGACCCGCCACCGGCCACGGCATGGCCATGCAGACCTCCTACCTCGCCCAGGGCGACCACACCGCCGAGGAGAGCGCCGCCAACTGGACCGACACCACCGGCTCCTGGTGGTACCTGGACTCGGTCTCGGTACGGCCGAAGGACCCGGACACCGGGGCCGTGGTGGCGCTCGGCGACTCCATCACCGACGGCTGGGCGTCTACCAGCGACCAGAACCGGCGCTGGCCCGACTACCTCGCCCGCCGGCTGCAGAAGGCCGACACCGAGGTCAAGGGCGTGGCCGACGAGGGGATCTCCGGCAACCAGGTCCTCGCCGACGGCGCCGGGCAGGCGGCCCTCAAACGGCTGGACCGCGACGTCCTCGGCCAGCCGGGTCTGCGAACCGTCTTCCTCTTCGAGGGGGTCAACGACATCAAGGCCCACACCGGGGTCACCGCGGCCGACCTGATCGCCGGCTACCGGGAGATCGCCCGGCGGGCGCACGCGGCCGGGAAGTGCGTGGTCGCCTCGACCGTCGGGCCGTTCGAGGGCTGGCCGGAGTGGGACCAGGCGGGCGAGGCGGTACGCCGGCAGGTCAACCAGTACATCCGCACCAGCGGGGAGTTCGACGGGATCGCCGACTTCGACCGGATCCTGCGCAGCCCCTACGACCAGGCGCGGATGATGCCGTTCCTCGACGGCGGCGACCACATCCACCCCAACGACAAGGGAATGCAGGCCATGGCCGACTCCGTCGACCTGGCGAGCCTGGACTGCGACCGCTGAGACAACCGGACCACCCCCGTCCGATCACCCCCGGGCCGTCGGCTCGGGGGTGATCAGGCGTTCCCGGTAGGCGATCGCCACCGCCTCCGTACGGCTCGCCGCGCCCAGCTTGGCGAGGATGTTGGAGACATGCACGCTCGCCGTCTTGCCGGTGATGAACAGCTCCTCGCCGATCTGCCGGTTGCTGCGGCCCAGCGCCAGCAGCCGCAGCACGTCCCGCTCGCGTGCGGTCAGCGGCGGGACCGTGCTCTCCGCAGGCGCCGACCGGCCCAGCACCGCGTCCGCGCGCCCCCGCAACGGCACGGCCCCCAGCGCCAGCGCGGTCTCCCGGACCGCCCGCGCCTGCTCCGCGGCCTCGGCCCGCCGCCCGTCGGCCGCCAGGGCCTCGGCGTACCGCAGCCGCACCCGGGCCGTCTCGTACACATCGCCGAACGTGAACGCGGCCATCGCCTTCTCCCAGGCCGCCACGTCCGGCCCGGACACGGCACGGGCCCACTCCGCCTCGGCGCGCGCCAGCCAGGCCTGCCCCTCCGGACCCTGCGACACGGCCGCCGACCGGGCCAGTTCCACCAGTTCACCGGCGGCACCGGCCCAGCGGTCCGGGCTCCCGTCGCCGTGCCCTTCGGCCGTCGCCCGGTCCGGGAGCGCCGCCAGCGCGAGCGCGGCGAGCCGGACCGTCACGTGCGGCGCCCGCCCCAACTCGTCGGAGAGCACCGCCACCACGTCCCGCGCCCGGGCCACGGCCTCCTCGGGATCACCCCGCAGCGCTGCCGCGTCCGTCAGCACGATCCCCCCGACGAACGTGCCCATCCAGTCGAACGGCTCCCCGAGCAGCGCCCCGGCCCGCGCCACGACGTCCGGCTCGCCCCGGGCCAGCGCTATGTACAGGACGGGCCCCTCGGCGAAACCGGGCGCCGGATCCGCACGGGCGACCCGCACACACTCGTCCCACCGCCCCAGCGTGAAGAGCACCAGCAGCCGCAGGTACCGCATCTCCAGCGCGTACGGCGAGGAGAGCAGCCCCGACCGCCGGGCCCGGTCGAGGCCCTCGGTGATCCACGGCAGGCACTCCCGCAGCTCACCCGACTCGAAGCAGCCGATGGCCAGGCTGAACAGCGCCCGCATCTCCACCGGCGTGTCCCCGGCCGACCTGGCCAGTTCCCGCGCCTCCCGGAGCCGTTCCCGAGCCTCCGGGGAGCGGCGCCCGCCGCCCTCCAGCCGGGCCAGCGAGATCAACAGGTCGGCCCGGGCCGCGGTGGCACCGATCCGCTCGGCGACCTCCAGAGCCTGCCGCGCGACCCGCAACGCGGTCGCGTCGTCCCCGACCTGCCGGGCCGCCATGACATGGGTGGCCGCCGCCCACACCCAGGTCCGGGAGGGCGGTTCGGCCGGGATCATCGCCAGTGCCTCGCTGCTGTAGGCGAACGCGGCGGCGAGGTTGTCGACGGTCATGAGGTTCCCGGCGAGGGTGTAGCGCACCCGGGCGGCGAGTTCGGGATCCGCGTCCTGGCCGGTCCCGGCCAGCGCGGCCCGGGTCAGGGACACCGCCCGGTGCGCGTCCCCGGAGTGTGCGGCGGCGGCCGACGCCCGCAGCGTCAGGCTCACCGGGTCCAGGCCCTCGCCGGAGGGCCGCGCCTCGCACGGCACGGCCGGCCACAGGTCCAGGGCCGCCTCCAGATGCCGCAGCTCCTCCGCCGGGGCACCCATCCGCCGGGCGTGACCCGCGGCCTCCACGGACGCGGCCAGCGCCTCGGGCAGGTCGTGGCTCTCCCGGTAGTGGTGCGCCCGCTCGGCAGCCGTCGCCGCCCCGCCCCCGCGCGTGGCGAGCAGCCCGGCGTACGTGCCGTGCAGCCGCGCCCGCTGCCCCGGCAGCAGATCGCCGTAGACGGCCTCGCGCGCGAGGGCGTGCCGGAAGGCGTACGTGTCGCCGTCCCCGGCGACGAGCAACTGCCGCCCAACCGCCTCCCGCAGGGCGGTCTCCAGCTCGTCCTCCGGCAGCCCGGCCGCGTCCCGCAGCAGGTCGTGCCCGACCCTGCGCCCCGCCACCGCGGCCGTCCGCAGCACCTGCTGGGCCGTC
The DNA here is from genome assembly GCF_043201715.1 of Streptomyces sp. NPDC048291. Classification (NCBI taxonomy): domain Bacteria; kingdom Bacillati; phylum Actinomycetota; class Actinomycetes; order Kitasatosporales; family Streptomycetaceae; genus Streptomyces; species Streptomyces sp. NPDC048291. The sequence continues at coordinate 9,375 of NZ_JBICZC010000018.1, read as the reverse complement.
TCCGACAACTGCTCGACGCGGATCAGCAGCAGATCGGCGAGCCCGGTCGGCATCCCGTCCGCGTCGGCGGCTGCCACCAGCTCCTCGGTGTAGAAGGCGTTGCCCTCGGCCCGCTCCACGATGTCCCGCACGGTCGCCTCGGACAGCGGCCGCTCCTCCAGCGCCCGCACCAGCCGCGCCACCTCCCCGTCCCCGAGCGGCCGTACCTCCAGCCGCTCCACCCCGGGCAGCCGCACCAGTTCGGCGAGCAACGGCCGCAGCGGATGGCGCCGATGGAGATCGTCCGCACGGTAGGAGGCCAGCACGGCGAGCCGCCGGGGCAGCACCCCACGGCTGAGCAGGAACCGCAGCAGGTCACGCGACGACTGGTCGGCCCAGTGCAGATCCTCCAGGACCAGCAGCAAGGGCTGTTCGGCGGCCAGGTTGCCGAACAGCCCGGCGACCCCTTCGAAGAGCCGCAGTCGCGCATCCGCGTCGCGGGCGGAGTCCGACCCGGCCCCGAGCAGCCGCCCCACGACAGGATGCGCGGCGAGCACCTCCGCGTACCGCCCGTCGGCGGCCAGCACCCCGAGGATCTCGGTGAACGGCAGGTACGGCAGCCCGACGTCCCCGAGATCGACACAGTGCCCGGTGACGACGGTGGCCCCGTCCGTGGCCGCCCTGAGCGCCACCTCGTCCAGCAGCCTGGTCTTCCCGACCCCCGCGTCCCCGGCGACCAACATGGCTTGCCCACGCCCGTTGCGGGCTTGCTCAAGTACTCCGCCGAGGCGAAGCAGTTCCTCGTCCCGCCCGATCAGAGGGCTACCGAAAGATCTCTGCGACACACCCTCATCCTCGCAAGAAGCGCAAGGCGAAACCCCCTGGGGGGCGCGGGGAACTGCGCGACAAGCCACGACGAACCCGCAGCCGCCGTCACCACAGCACCCCCACCCCCCTGGACGCTCAGCCCCGCAGAACCCGAGCCCAGTCCTCCGGCACCCGCTCCGCAGGCCCCGGCACCGACTGCTCCGCAGGATGACTCACCGGCGGCGCCAACTCGGGCCCGGCCTCGAACAATTCCTCCGTCGCGTAGTTCCAGAACCACCCCTCGCCCGGTTCGTAACTACGGATCACCGGATGCCCGGTGTCACGGAAGTGCGCCGTCGCGTGCTTCGCGGGCGAGTCGTCGCAGCACCCGACGTGCCCGCACTGGGCACACCGCCGCAGATGGAACCACCAGCCCCCCGCCGCGTCGCACTCCACACACCCGGCGCCGCTCGGTGCGACGTTCGGGTCTATCGAGGTGTCGCCACTCATACTGCCTCCACAGGTGTCTCGGATTCCTCGGGCGTCTCGGCGGTCAGCGGGAGCAGCACCTGGAACCGGGTGTCGCCGGGCTCCGACTCCACCCGCATGGTGCCGTGATGCTTGTTCACGACGATCCGCCAGGAGATGTCCAGACCGAGCCCCGTGCCCTGCCCCACGGGCTTGGTCGTGAAGAACGGGTCGAAGATCCGGTCCTTGATCTCCGGGGCGATCCCGCTCCCGGTGTCCCGGAACTCCACCAGCAGCTGCTCGTGGTCGAGCGCCGTCCGCACGGTCAGCGTGCCGTGCCCGTCGCCCTCGCCTGCCCCGTCCTTCATCGCGCAGACCGCGTTGTCGATGAGGTTGGTCCACACCTGGTTGAGCTCGGCGGGGTAGGCGGGGACCGGCGGGACCGTACGGTCGTACTCCTTGACCACCCGGATGTCCTGCCCGATCTTCGCGGACAGCATCAGCAGGGTGCTGTCGAGGAGTTCGTGCACGTCCACCACCCGGTACGGCGCCCGGTCCAGCTGGCTGTACTGCTTGGCCGCGTCGACGAGGTTCGAGATCCGGGTGGTCGAGTCCTCGATCTCGTTCATCAACAGCTCAGTCTCGATGGTGTAGTTGAGCCAGCCGACCGCGTTCGGCAGGATCTCCTCGTCGACCGCGGCGGCGACCTGCTCCAGCCAGTCGACGTCAAGACCGGCCTGCACGAAGGTCGGCGCGAGCTCCCAGCCGTGCTCGATGCCGCGGTCCTCCAGCCAGTCGGTGAGCGTGTCCTCCCGGTCGGCGGTCTCCAGCGGGCTGAGCGAGGACGCCTTGGCGACCCGTTCCGCCGTGCGCTCCTGGATCTCGATCAGGCCCGCCAACTGCTCGCGCGAGTACGGCCCGCCGGCGATGATGGCGAGCTTGTGCCGCATCTTCGCCACCCGCTCGCGCAGCGTCGACGTGGCCCGCACGGCCGCCGCGGCCGGGTTGTTGAGCTCGTGGGTGAGCCCGGCGGACAACGAGCCGAGCGCCAGCAGCCGTTCGCGCTGACCGATCGCCGCCTGGGTGTTCTTCGCACCGAAGAACAGGCCCTCGAGGAGGTGCACGGCCATCGGGAACCAGTCCTGCATGATCTCCGCGAACGTGTCGGACGGCAGCACGAAGAACCGGGTCGGCTCGGTCACCCGCATCGTGTTGTTGTACGCCTGCCGCACCCGGTCCCCGAGGTAGGCCTGCATGGCGCCCGCGTACACCCCGGCCTGCGAGGTCCGGGTCACCTCGACGTCGTCGCCGCCGACCTGCCGGGAGAGCACCACGGTGCCCTCGACCATCACGTAGAAACAGGTGGCCGGCTCACCCTCGGTGTAGACCGGGCCCGGCTGGAACAGCTCCACCCGGCCGGCCGCGCACAGCCGCCCGAGCTGTTCCGGCTCCAGCTTCTCGAACAGGAACAGCGCGCCGATCTCCCGCGGGCTGCACGGCATCAGCTGCCCGCTCATGACTGCTCCAGATACCGGTGGACGAGCATCACTGCCATGGCTCCTTCTCCGACGGCGGACGCGACACGCTTGGCGGACTCGGCGCGTGCGTCGCCCGCCACGAACACGCCGGGAATGCTGGTCTCCAGGTGGTACGGCGGCCGGTCCAGCTCCCAGCCGGCCGGTGGCCGTCCGTCGACGGTCAGGTCCGGCCCGGCCAGGATGAACCCGCGTTCGTCCCGCAGCACCGTGTCGCCGAGCCAGTCGGTGAGCGGTGCCGCCCCGATGAAGACGAACATCCACTGGGCGTCGACCTGTTCCCGGTCCCCGCTCTGCACATGGCGCAGGGTGAGCTGCTCCAGGCGCTCCACGCCGTGCGCGGCGTCCACCACGGTGTGACTGCGCACGGCGATGTTCGGGGCCTCGTTGATCTGCTGGATCAGGTAGTACGACATCGACGCCGACAGGTCGGCGCCGCGGACCAGCAGGGTCACCGATTTCGCGAACCGGGACAGGTACATCGCCGCCTGGCCGGCCGAGTTGGCGCCGCCGACGATGTACACGTCCTGGCCCTGGCAGGAGGTCGCCTCGGTGAGCGCGGAGCCGTAGAACACCCCGCAGCCGGTCAGGTCGATGCAGCCCTCGGCCTCCAGCTGCCGGTACTGCACCCCGGTCGCCAGGATCACGCTGTGCGCGGCGACCGCCGAGCCGTCCGCGAACCGCACCACCCGCGCGGCGCCGTTGATCTCCAGCCCCGTGACCTCGCGGGCGGTCAGGATCTCCGCGCCGAACTTGGTGGCCTGCCGCCGGGCCCGGCCGGTGAGCTGGGCCCCCGACACGCCGTCGGGGAAGCCCAGGTAGTTCTCGATCCGCGAGCTCTGCCCGGCCTGCCCGCCGGTCGCCGACCGCTCCACGAGCACGGTCCGCAGCCCCTCCGACGCCCCGTACACCGCCGAGCCGAGCCCGGCCGGACCGCCGCCGATCACCACCAGGTCGTAGAAGTCCGCCGTCGGGGTCGTCGCCAGGCCCACGTGCGCGGCCAGCTCCGGGGCCTCCGGCTCCACCAGGGGCGTACCGTCCGGCGTGATCACCAGCGGCAGCCGCGCCCCGTCGGCCTCCGCCGCGGCCAGCAGCCGCTGCCCCTCCGGCTCCTCCACCGAGTACCAGCGGTACGGCACCTGGTTGCGGGCCAGGAACTCCCGCACGTCCGAGGACCGCGCCGACCAGCGGTGGCCGACCACCTTCGTGGCCGGCACCGGCCGGTAGTCACTGGCCCGCCAGGCGTCCAGCAGGTCGTCCAGGACCGGGTAGAGCTTCTCCTCCGGGGGATCCCAGGGCTTGAGCAGATAGTGGTCCAGATCGACGACGTTGATCGCGTCGATCGCCGCGTTGGTGTCCGCGTAAGCGGTCAGCAGCACCCGGCGCGCGCCCGGGTACACGTCCAGGGCCTGCTCCAGGAACTCGATGCCGTTCATCTGCGGCATCCGGTAGTCGGCCAGGATCACCGCCACCAGGTCGCCGCGCAGCTTCAGCTCCCGCAGCGCGTCCAGCGCCGACTCCCCGGACTCCGCGCGCACGATCCGGTACGACGCGCCGTAGCGCCGCCGCAGGTCCCGGGCGACGGCACGGGAGACCCCCGGGTCGTCGTCCACGGTCATGATCACACCTACGGGTGACTGTGAAGGTGACATAACGCGACCGTAAGGGACGGGGAGGGGCTATGGCCACGGGAACCGTGACAAGGGCAGCACGCGAGTACGTGCGTGTGTCCAAAGGCAAGGGCTAGACCGTGCGCAGCATCACCGACCAGCACCGCGACAACATCGCTGCCGAAGTGCGCGACGACTTCGAGAAGCTGCTGGCCGACCTGACGTCCGGCGCCTCCGGCGAACCCGGCGACGTGCTCGTGCCGTGGGAGGTGTCCAGGCGCGCCCGTGAGACCGGCCGGGGCGTGGCCCTGGTCGACGAGGCGGAGGCGGGCGGATACCTGATCCACGTGACCAGCCTGGACCGCACCTTCACCCCACGCAACTACGGCGTCCGGCACTCCTTGATCAGTGGCATCAAAGACGCGGAGAAGGAGGCCCGGCTCCTGTCGGTGCGTACGCTGCGTGGCGTGGACTCCACAGTCGGTGAGGGCAGTCCCTGCCAGGACGACGCTGTCGGTCCTCCCTGACAGGATCAGCGCCATGCTCATAACACCCCGACCGGGGGCTGACCGGAAAAACATCCGCCGCCTACTCGCAGAGATCCATGCCAACGCCATCAACCTCCGGCTTCCAGAGGCGAACGCTTACAGGCGCCCCTGCGGTACCTCAGCTGGGCCACGGACACGGCGAGTGTCCTGCGCTCCCAGGGCAACGCCAAGGGCATGGACGCCCTGGTTTTCACCAGCCGGTACCAGGTTCTGCTCGCCAGCTGCGGGACGCTTGCCGGCACGGCCCGGGAACGACTCGTCAACGGCCTGGTGGACCTCGAAATCACTGAACGCGTCCAGGTGTTCGAGGAGGCCCACGCGGCCCTCGACGCGCAGATCGGCTGTTGGAACGGCCAGGAGTGGTTCGTCGTCGCGGACTCCAGTTTTCAAGGGTGCTCCGGGCGGAGGACAGCCGGTCCCGCCACCCGCCCCCGCGCCTCTCGACGGCGACTCCCGCGCCGCGCGCTGACGCGGGAAGTCGCCAAGCAGCACACGCGAGAGGCGCCGGCCGTGCCGGTTGGCAGCAGCACGCCCTCGCGTGTTCCTCGGTGGAGTGACCGAGCGTCGCGGGCAGTCTGTCCAATTCCGTCCGCCGAAGTCGTGCTTTCTGGAACGATGTCGGCCTGGCTTGGAAGTCGATCAGCCGGAGGATTCTGTGCTGCCGGAAAAAGCACGCCAACACGGCACGGTGGAAGTTCAGTTGGCGGTCTCCGACCCGTCTCACCTGTGGTCGCTGCGGGATTGGCTGCTCGGGCGGCCCGGGGTCGAGGTGGCCGTCGTCGCCAGGACGCCGGAGCCGGGGCAACTCGGCGCGTGGGACGTGCTGACACTGGTCGCCGGCGGCACCACCGCGGTGGAGGCGATCCGGACCCTGCCCGACTTCATTCGCTCGCGGCGCACCAGTCTCCGCATCGAGACGACATTCAAAGGCAGGCCGTTCGTCCTCGAAGCGTCCAACATCGACGAGATCAAGCCGGTGCTTGAGGGGCTCCTCGATGAGCGACCGCGGCCCACTGCGCGACTACTCCCGCTCGCGGGCGGTGTTGATCGGCGTGTCACACTACCGGCACCTGCCCTCGGTACCGGCGGCGCGCACCAGCCTGGAGCGGATGGCGCGGCTGTTGACCGGCCCGTTGTGCGGTCGGCCGAAGCAGCGGGTCGAGGTGCTGCGCGACACATCCGAGCGGGGTTCCTTACCGGATCAGCTGATGACGGCGTTCGGCGAGGCCCTGGACGTCGCCCTGTTCTACTTCGTGGGACACGGGCAGCTCCACGACGACGAACTGTGCCTGGCCCTGGGGGAATCGCCCGAGTCCGGCTCGCGGTGCACCACGCTCGGGCTACAGTTCTCCGACGTGCGCTCCGCGCTGCGCGCATGCGACGCGCGGACGAAGATCGTGATTCTGGACTGCTGCTTCGCGGGCTGGGCGGCGCGGCCCGAGGCCAGTCTGGCGTTCCCTTCCAGGAATCTGATCGACCGGACGGGCGGAACGGGCGCGTTCACCATGGCCGCCAGCGGCGCCTACCGGACCGCTTGGTACGAATCCGACCCGAAGACGTCGCACGCGCAGACCTACTTCACCAAGTACCTGATCGACGCGATCGAGCGGGAGACACCCGGCCCGGGTGAGAGCTGGACACTTCGCGACCACTTCGCCCGTACGGCCGATGCCCTGGCCCGCGACCGGCTGCCGGAACCGACCCAGTCCATGCGGCACCACGCGGGCGACTTCGTCCTCGCCCGCGGCCGGCGGCCGGAACCGGCCCGGCCCCTGCGGCATCAGGCGGGCGACTTCGTCCTGGCCCCCACCCCCTCCCCGCAGCACTCGCAGGCCACGCTCACGGCCGCGACCGGGGCCGATGAACTCGCCCTGCTGCGTGCCCTGCGAACCTTCGGACACGAGCGCCGGGGTTACGACATGGCACAGGTGGACCGGGAACTCCCCGACCTCGTCGACAGGATGTCCGATCCCGAGCGTTGCCTCGGTGTGCGCCCGCCCTACTTCAGACAGGTCGGTTTCCTCAGCAACGGCTACAGGGTTTCCGCCGTAGATGCCTTCCTACACTCCCGACGAGCCCGACCGCCCATGTTCGCCCACGCCCTGCGCATCCTGTTGAGCGACAAGGATCTCCTGCTCAGCCCCGAGCAGGCCGCCGTCCGGGACCACACGGAACTGCGGGGCCGGTGCCGGGTGGCGGACACGGAAATGTCACTCGCCGCCGTGCAACTGCGCTCGTCGCTCCTCCGGCGCCACAGGGACTGGGCGATGCTGACCGACCGGGGAATGTATGTGCGTGCCAATGGATCCGTGCCGTTCGTTCACTACGACGGCATCGACGGGCTCGTCGTCTCCCTCACCACTCGGGAGGAGTGGGTGGTCACCGGAGAGACAGGGGCCTCGGCCACCTACTCGAAGGCGGAATTCCAGTACGGGGCCCGGTCGCTGCGGCTGACCGAGTCCAGCGGCAGCGGCAACACGGATCGATTCGTCCACGGCATCGTAGAAACGATCAAAAAACTCAGGATCGACCACCCGAGTGACTGAAGGGGGCGGCGGCCAGGTCGGCACGAGCCGGACCGGCTCTTCGGCTGTGACCGCCCAATCGCTTCGACCGCTGGACGCGTTGATGACGATCCGCGGTGTGGCCTCGGCCAGGACGGTGCCGACACGTGCCGGATCCCGGAGAGCGAGGTGATGCCATACGGTCCGGCCGCCGTCGCCGGGCCCGGTCGCGTACGTGGCTGCCGTCGTGTGTCCGGCGGTGCCCGCCTGCCGGACCGGTTCGGCCCCCAGGAAGCCGCTCCCGCCGATGATCAGAACCGTCATGCGCGACACGCCAGACCGGACGGTGATCCCGCTCGGGACATTCGTACGGCCCGAGGTGGGGGAGGCGTACGGCGGAGTGGGTGCCTGGTGACACCGCACCACGGCGGTCTGCCTTCGTACGATTGCGGCATGTTCACATCTCGCAAACCAGGACCGGACGACGCCCTGGGAAGGCATCGTCGAGGGCAAGTCGCGTGGCATGCTCGACGGCGCGAACATCCTCGGGGCGATGCCGGGCGAACACGTCCGCGACCGTGTTCACCTCGTTCGCGAAGAGGTGGAAGTTGGGACCAGTCGGCGTTGTCCCGCTCGATTCATCAAGCCAATAGGGCGGCGGGGTAGGCCAGTTCGGAGGCGAGTGCGTCGGTCTTCTGCCGCCGCAGGATGTCGGTCACGGCCTGCCGACGCTGAGCGGACAGCAGCGCGGTCGCGGCGGCCCGGTCGTCGGGCAGCAGGCCGAGTGTGAGCTCGGCCGTGAACTCGATGGGAGGGTCGGTGGGCAGCTGACGCACCCGTGCGAGGTGCTGGCCACAGACATCCCGCGCCGAGGCGAGGTCGGCCGGGTCGCACGTCTTCGGGTTTTTGCTCGCAGCGTCCCTGAGCATGGTGCGCACGGCGCCCGCGATCTCCTCGACGGGGCTGGGGTAGGGCGGCTCTGCGAGGACGGTGGCCGTGATCCGGGCGGTGAAGCCGATGTCGGGACAGGCACTGCGCAGTCGGACCTCGAAGCGGGTCGGTCCGCGCCGCACCGCTTTGCGCGCGCGTCGGCGCGACCATCGTGTGGAGGCCATGGGTCAGGACTCCGCCGAGGCGCGCTCGTGCGTGGTGATCAGGGAGGAGAGCATCGGGGGCCGCCGGAGGTCCTTGCGCGGGTCGATGACCGCCTCGCCGTCGGCGACTCCGGGTTCGCCGAAGATGAGCGCGGCGACCGGGGAGGCGACCAGGTGGCCCAGCATGATCTGGTTGAGGAGGTCCGTCGGGAGCTCGGTCGGCATGTCCGCTGCCTTCCGCGCCTCGGCCCAGGCGGTCAGCAGCTGCAGGCATTCGGCTTCGACCCGGGTGTCGGCCGAGGTCGCGTTCCAGCCGTCCAGGAGCGCTTCCTTGATGTCTTCCTTCTGTTCGGCCGCCGCCAGCATCACTTGCAGAAGTACGGGTCCACCCGCGGATCCAGGAGCGACAGGAAGGCCCGGCGTCCGGCCAGGTGCTTCTTCTCAGTGGCCCATTTGATGACGGTGCTCCACACCCGCGGCAGCTGGCCGTCGCGTGCGGCGATGTCCCGCAGCGCCTCCTGCGCTGTCCGTACGGCTTCGTCCGTCTCGGACCGGTCGAGGATGTGCCGCAGGCGCACGAGGGCCTGACGTGGGTAGTGCTCGGCGAAATCGCCCTGGCAGACCAGTGTGACGACCGTCGCGACGGCCTCCGAGTCGTCCTGGGCTGAGTCGAGTAGCAGGGCACGGACCTGGACGCCCAGGGTGTCCGACTCGGCGGCGACTGTTACTGACCTGTCCGTTCAGTTGTCGGGGCTGACATTGCTGGATCCCTGCGGTACGCCGTGGGCATGAGATATGCGCAGGGCGGTGGTCTTACTCCGCAGGGCCAG
>NZ_JBICZC010000017.1:0-308763 GCF_043201715.1 Streptomyces sp. NPDC048291 | reverse complement strand
GTCGAGATCGAGTGGCTGCCAGTCCGCCGGTCGGTACCCCGCCATGATCCCGCAACCCCCGTCGCGTACGCCCCGTCAACAAACCTGTGCACACGCGAACTTACTAGGAACGGCCGTTCGAGGTGAAGACAGGCGGCAGAACCGCATCCTGGCCCCGGTGGCGCTCGTTGGCCGGCCGGGACAGATCTCGGAAGGAGACGACGGCATGAGCCAAGAGGACATGGTCGCGCTGTGGGAGCAGCACACGGAGTACGAGTTCGTCGTCAGGGACGCCGACCTGGCGGTGTCCACCATGGTCGATGACGCGAGCGTGATGCATCTGCCGACGATGAGCGGCGGCTTCGGCAAGGACCACCTTCGGGATTACTACCGCGACGTCTTCATTCCCGGCATTCCGCAGAACACCACCGTGGAGACGGCGGACCGGTCGGTGGGCGGCGATTTCCTCGTCGAGGAGATCGTCATGCGGATGACGCACGATCAGGAGATCCCGTTCCTGCTGCCGGGGCTGGCCGCGACCGGACGTACCGTGGATGTGGCGCTGGTGGTGGTCGTGAAGTTCCGAGACGGCCTGATGGCAAGCGAGCGGATCTACTGGGACCAGGCAGCCGTGCTCGCCCAGGTCGGTCTGATCACCGCCGGGGACCTGCCCATGGCCGGCTCCGCCGAGGGCGCCCGGTTCCTGCGGGACAGGATGATGTCCTGACCGCGCCGGACACGCACGCGCCCACCGCCGAGAAGCTCGGTCCCCTCAGTCGGCTCACTCGCTCAGTCCGCGAACCGGAACGTCGACGTGATCGCGTCGAAGATGTCGAAGAATGAGTCGGCGAGGTCGAGGACCTGGCTGCTGCCGGCGACCAGGGCGACCTTGCCCTCCTGGCCGGGGACCGGGATGAACGTCTGCATGAGGACCGCGCGGATCGTGCGGCCCAGGCTGTCCTCGGGGACCGGGATGTCCTCGATGCCGTAGGTGCGGGCGGCGGGGCCGACGCCGGGGATGTCGACGGTCGTCACCTTGCGCCAGGAGTCACCTTCCCGGTGGGCCTCCTTGGGCGCGAGCTGGGCGGCGATGGCGGCGGGGTCGTTGGAGAGCGGGGCTCCGTCGCGCGTACGGCCGCCGACCAGCGACACCGTGACCGAGCCGGTGATCGGGGTGTCGCCGCCGAAGCTCTCCGCCATGCAGCCGCAGTACATCGCGCCCGACTTCCACGCGTCGGCCGCGGACTTGCGCAGGAAGCCGACGTACGTGTCCCGGTACTGCGCCAGCTCCGGGTGCTGGGCGACGCGCTCGTTCACCATCCGCCGGATCGAGTCGTCCCGCGACTCCGGCCGCACGTCGAACTCCCACCACGACTCCGGCACCTTGATCCGGAAACCGCCGCGCTCGATCGTGAGCGTCTCCATGTAGCGGGCCATGCTGTACGCCACCCCTCCCCCGATGATCTGATATACGGTGCGGCCCAGACTACGAGACGCGCGAACGGGGGACGGTCACGTGGGCAAAGGCAAGAGCGATCTCGCCATACCGCTGAGCGAACTTGAGGACTACGGCCGCAAGCTGCGCTCCATCAAGGAACGCCTCAACCACACCAAGAAGATGTTCGAGTCCTACAAGGACGACGTCGGCAGCGGAACCGTCTACGACGCCCTCGACGACTTCGAGTCCAACTGGCACGACGGCCGCGAGGACATCACCAAGCAGATCGACTCCCTCGCCGACATGTCCGACACCGTGGTCCGCGAGTTCAAGAAACTGGACGACGACCTCGCGAAGAAGGCGAAGGACGCGGTACGGCAGGAGGGCCCGCAACAGCAACCGCCGAGCGGTGGCGGGAACAAGGCGGAGTAACCCGCCTTCTCCGGGGGCGGACTGACGACATGCCGGACACCGCACTGCTCGTCATCGACGTGCAGCGCGCATGCTGAAGGACGCCCACGACGGCGAGGCGTGCCTGGAGCGGGTCGCCGACCTCGCCGCGCGGGCCCGCGCGGCCGGGGTACCGGTCGTCCACCTGCGTCAGCGGTTCACCGGCGTGCCGGCCGAGCGGCTCGACTTCCATCCGCCGCTCACGCCCCGGCCGGGAGACGTCGTCCTCGACACGACGCTCGACAAGGTCCTGGCCGGACACGCGCCACGCCGTCTCGTCGTCACCGGCTTCACCTCCGACTCTGCGTCGACTCCACCGGCCGCAGCACCCTCTCCGGCGGCTACGGCCTCGTCCTCGCCGCCGACGGCCACACCACGACGGAACGCCCGCCCGGCACCCAGTCGACGGCCGCGCAGATCGTCGCCCACCACAACGGGATCCTCTCGGTCATCCAGTACGCGGGGCGGTCGGTCACGGTGGCTCCGGCGGCGGAGATCCGCTTCGACACCTCACCAGCCGTCCGAACGGCCGTCTGAGCGGCCGTCTGAGCGGCCGTCTGAACGGGCGTCTGGACGGGCGGCGTCGTCCACGTTCCACTCCTGCGGCAGTTCGCCACCGCAGAAGACGCAGACGAAGTCTGCCTCCCGCACGATGTTGTGCTCCGCGCAGGCCGGGCAGCGGCGGAACACCACCTCGTGGGTGAAGGCACCGGGGCGGCGCAGCGCAACACGGTCGAGTGCGCGGGCCACCGCGGGCCACGACGTGACGTCAGGGCAGTAGCCCGTCGACTGGTTGCTGACCTCGCCGACCGCCCACTCCCCCGCCTCGCGTACGAAGGTGATCTCCCCGGCGCCGAGTACGGCCGCTCCGTCCGCGCAGGCCACGTGCTCGCTCCGGCGGGGCGCCAGCCGTAGCAGCCCGTCGGTGCCGACGACGTACGTGAACGGCTCCGCCAGCTCCGCCGGTGACTGCCGTCCGGCCCACGACTCGAAGTCGGCCACGGCGGAGATCCGAGTGCCGGGACCCATGGACCGCCGTGCCGTGGCGGCTAGTTCGGCAGAACCGACGTAGCGGTATCCGCGCTCCGGCGGGCCGCCGCCGAGCAGCTCCTCCAGCGTCCCGTCGTACGACCGGAGACCTGTCCTGACGTGGTCCGGTACGGGCCCGTCCGGGCGGAGCGCGGACGGCAACCGGGCGACTCGCCACATGCGGTGGACGTCGTGCGGGGTGACGTTCCCGGTCGGGTCCGCCAGGGCGCAGGCAGCGGCGAGGATCTCGATCACCTGGGGTGCGCCCGAGGCGGCGTCCGTACCGGCGTCGAGGGCGACCGCCACCACCATGTCCAGGAACTCGGTCAGTTGGAGGTCGGCCGCCATGCGGCACATGCGGCGCACGACCGACGCCGACGGGTCGTGGAGGCTCTCGACCCCGGTCACTCCGGCCGACCAGAGGACGAGGAGCGGCGCGGACAGGTCGTAGTCGCGGAAGCAGCCCGTCTCTGCGGCGGCTGCCCGGGCCTCGTCGCGGTCGAAGGCGCAGAGGGAGCAGACGGCGGCGAACAGGCTGTCCCACCGCTCCCGCCTGCTCTCCAGAAACGCCCCGACCGAGACATCGGCGAACGACCAGCTACCGGTGGCGTTCAGCGCGCCCACGGCCACCACCGCCCCCAGCGGCGCGAACAGCTCGCGGGCGTACCTCACTCGTCGGCGGCGACCGCGTGGGAGAGGAAGGCCGCCCAGGTGGCGGGCGGGAAGGCGAGGTGGGGGCCGCGGGACGGGGTCGCGGTGTTCTTGGAGTCGCGGACGTGGACGGTGGCGGGGGTGGTGGCGACTTCGACGCAGGAGTCGCCTTCACTACTGCTGCTGTAGCTGCTCTTGAACCACGTCAGACCGGAGGCGTCCTCGGCCGTGGTCTTGCGGATCATGTCTCCCCCAGCAGTTGTTCGATGAAGGCCGTCGACTCACGCGGCGTGAGTGCCTGGGCCCGGATGATGCCATACCGCAGTTCAAGGATACGGAGCTGCTTCGGATCGGACACCGGTCGGCCGTTGGCCACTGCTTGCGAGCGCCCGACCGCCGAGCCGTCCTCGGACTTCAGCACCTCGATTCCGCCGGCCAGTCCCGCGTGTTCCTCACGATCCATCGGCATCACCTGAAGCTCGACGTTCCGCAACTGCCCTGCCTCCAACAGGTGTTCCAGCTGCTGACGGAGGACCGCCCGCCCGCCGAGCGGACGCCGTAGCGTCCATTCCTCCAGGACGAAGCTGAGTTCGGGAGCAGGGTCCCGCTCAAAGACGGCTTTACGGGCCACGCGCGCGGCGATGAACCGCTCCACCTCGTCCCCGGTGTACGCCGGTCGACGCATCAGGAGCAGCCCGCGGGCGTATCCGGGCGTCTGCAACAACCCGTGGATGTTGAGCGGGTCGTAGAGCTGGAGCTCGACCGCCCTCGCCTCCAACTGCGCCAGGTCACGCACCTTCTTGGGGTACCGGACCCGCCCGACGTCCTCCTTCATCGCCGAGAGCAGCCCACCCGCCCCCAGCACCTCGTCCGCCCTGTCCAGATACTCCGGCCGGGGAATCCGCTTCCCGCCCTCGATCTTGTAGACCAAGTCCTCCCCGTACCCGACCGCCACCCCGAACTCGGCGGCCCGCATCCCCACCGCCTCCCGCCGCAGCTTCAGCTGCCGCCCGACGGTCGCGATGACCGCGACGCCCCACTCGTCATCGGGATCCACCTCCCAACCCGGCTCGTCCGCCTCGCTCCTGAGCCGCCCGACCGCGCCGTCCACGCTCATCCCGCACCCCTCCGTCGTACGACCGTGCCTCGACGACGCCCTACCCGTACGACCGCGTCCGACAGCCCGGACAGCGCCGGACAAGCGGTGGACAGTGACTGTACGCAACGACTCCGTCACTGTTCACGGTAGGCGCAGGCAGCCACGCTGAGTGATGTGAACCAGGAAATCTCCACCCCCCTCGACTGCCCGATCCGCAACTTCGGCGTGCTGCTGTCACCCACGCGCAGAGGAGCCCGGCTGGCGCGGCTGCTGGCGACCGAGCAACTTCGGTCGTGGGGGCTGCCGTTGGAGGACGCGGCGCACGTCGTCGCGGAACTGGCGGCCAACGCGGCGACGCACGGGCGGACGGCGGGCCGTGGTTTCCGGCTGCTGATGTACGTCGTCGGGAACACGGTCCGCATCGAGGTGACGGACACCTGCGAGGAGCGCCGCCCCCGCCTGCAACTCCCCTCCGGGGAGGACGAGAACGGTCGCGGACTGCTGATCGTCGAGACCCTCGCCGACCGCTGGGGCGTCTCCCTGGGACCTCGCCCCCGCAAGACCGTCTGGGCCGAACTGACCGTCCCGCGATCCGCCGCGAGACGGTGACGACCAGGGCAAGCAGAGCACACCGGTGCCGTATCAGGCACCGTTTGCCCGGCGGGGAGCAGCCGTTGGTCTCTGTGATATTTTCGGCGCCGCCGTGCACGCATGCGAGTCCAGGGAGGTGAGACCGATCAACGCTGTGACAGGTCGGGGCTCCCTCCTTTGCATGGTCTAGGGAGCGCCCGCACAAGGCATCCCGAAAGGCTTGAAACGCTGATGCGCTTCACCTCCCAGACGTCGTCGGACGGCGTCACCGAGCAGTTCTTCGTCCTCGACGAGATCCCCGGCGTGCTGTGGACGCCGGAAGACGCCTCTGGAACTCGTCCCCTGATTCTGCTGGGCCACGGCGGCAGGCAGCACAAGACGGCCCCCGGCAACGTGGCCCGCGCCCGCCGCTACGCCGCCGAGGGTTTCGCGGTCGTCGCGATCGACGCACCCAACCACGGCGACCGGCTCCAGGACGAGGAGTTCGGCCGGATCGCGGCCGACATGCGGGCCGGCCTGGCCGCCGGTGAGGACCCGGGCGCGCTGGTCGCCGACATGCACAGCCATCTGGCCCCCCGGGCCGTCGCGGATTGGCAGACCGTGCTGACCGCGGTCCAGCGCCTCGACCAGGTCGGCGTCGGCCCGGGGGGCTACTGCGGCATGTCGATGGGCTGCGGGCTCGGCATCCCGCTCATCGTCGCCGAACCCCGCATCCGAGCCGCGGTGCTGGGCCTGCTCGGCGTGCACGGTCTGGCCGAGGACGCCGCGCGGATCACTGCACCGGTGCAGTTCGTGCTCCAGTGGGACGATCAGTTGGTTCCCCGGGACCAGAGCCTGGCGTTGTTCGACGCGCTGGCCTCATCCGAGAAGACGCTGCACGCCAACACCGGCAAGCACGGGGATGTGCCGTCGTTCGAAGTGGACGACTCGCTGAGGTTCTTCACCCGGCATTTGAGCTGACACCGCATCACGAGGTCGGCGCGTCGGCCGGAACGCCGTTTCGCCGGGGGATCGATGACGACGGGGGTGCTCGGCCGGCGGCACAAGCACGCCGCTGGCGAACGTCTACGCGAGGTCGCCGGCAGGGCGAACGTCGCCTGATGCGGCACCGGCCTCGATCGTCCAGCCGTCGGACATCTGCTGCAACTCATGCCTGCACCGCCGGACGGCGGCG
This sequence comes from Streptomyces sp. NPDC048291, assembly GCF_043201715.1. Classification (NCBI taxonomy): domain Bacteria; kingdom Bacillati; phylum Actinomycetota; class Actinomycetes; order Kitasatosporales; family Streptomycetaceae; genus Streptomyces; species Streptomyces sp. NPDC048291. The sequence goes on along the minus strand of NZ_JBICZC010000017.1, from coordinate 302,352 downwards.
ACGCGGTGGACTGGGATCGCGTGCACACGGAGTTCGGGTGGCGCCTTCCGGGCGACTATCGGGACTTCGTGGCCGCCTACGGGATGGGCACGATCAACGAGACGCTGGGCGTCGTCGCCCCACCGTTCCCCGGCTACCCCTACGTCGACCACCTGCTCTACGAGCGCACCTACCCGCCGACCGACGGCGTGCTGTTGTGGGCTTCCACCGACAGCGCCGACGACTTCTACTGGCGCTGCGCGGACGGCGATCCGGACCGATGGGCCGTGGCCGTCCGTACTCGTTCCCACGGCTGGCACGACTACCCGCACGGGATGGCCGACTTCCTCGTCAACCTGCTGAGCGGCCGGATCAAGCCGCCGCTCAACGCTGGTCTCGGCATCGAACATCCAGCGACCTTCGAGTCCTGGCGCGAAGAAGATCGCCGAGCGCGCGAGTCCGACGACTGGGGCGGCTTCGGCTAGCACCTGCCAGGTACTGGCCGAACACTCCCGGAGCCGACCCCGCGCAACTCCTCAAAGCACAGATCACAGACCCTCGCGCACCCGGCCTGCCGTTCCCGAGGCGAGGTCACTCCGAAGCCCACGACCGCGTCACCTCCCGCGGCGCAGCCCAAGTAAAAGGACGGGTTAATTCCAGGTAATTCGAGATGAACAATCTCCGGAAATTCGGCTCGCGGAAACCTGTGAATTTCCCTCACTGATCATTTTCAAACCCTGTGACATTCTCTAACCCTGGCTTTACCATCGCCCAATGCGTATTTCCGAGGTCGAAGCCGCCAACGCCCGCATGCTGGCCCACGCACCGTCGGTCAGGCCGGTCGCCACCGGGGACATCATCCGCGTGCACCGCAAGAAGTTCCCGTACCGGGGCTACGTGGAGATCCAGTCGCCGTACTGTCCGCCGTTTGTGATGTTCTGCGTGAACGACGATGCGGTGGCCATGGACACGCTGTGGAACGGCGCGTTCGGCTACGAACCCGGCACGCTCGCCGCCTGGTCGCGGCTGGCCGCGCAGAGCTCGACCATCGCGGACGTCGGCGCCCACGTCGGCTACTTCTCGATGATCGCCGCGCACGCCAACCCGAAGGCGAAGGTGCACTCCTTCGAGCCGGTCGACCAGATCCACGCCCGGCTCTCGGTGAACGTCCGCTCCAACGGCGTCCAGAACATCAAGCTCCACCAGGCCGGCGTCTCCAGCGAACCCGGCTGGGCCGACATCAGCGTCCGTTTCTCCGGGAACCTGCTCTCCACCGGCTCCACCCTGGAGGGCGGCGCCCCCGACGCCCAGCACAAGCGCATCCAGCTGCTCACCCTCGACGAGGTGTTCGCGGAGACCAAACTGGACCTCGTCAAGATCGACGTGGAGGGGCACGAGATGTCGGTGCTGCACGGGGCCCGGCAGGTGCTGAAGCGGGACCGGCCGACCCTGGTGATGGAGGCCCTGGTCGACGCCTCCCTCGACGACCTCATCGCCGAGTTCGAGCCCCTCGGCTACGAGGTCCACTGGATCGCCGAGCACGACGGTGCGCTGGTGCCCTGGAACGAACCCCGGCCGCCGCACACCCGCAACCTGCTCTTCGCGCCGCAGGCCTGAGGCTGTCCCCACCCCCGACCCACCCGGCTGCCGGATGGTGGCGGCCGGCCGGCGTCCGGCACCGTGAAGGACGGAAACGTCACTCGTGTGCAGGGGGAAGGACGCCATCGTGCGCAACACCGTCGGGACCACAGCAGCTCTCCTGGCCCTGGCCCTGGCCGTACCGGCCGCTGCGGCGGCACCGGCCACCACCGCCGCCACCACCGCCGCCACCGGGCTGTGGCGCATGGACGGGTACGGGACCGTGCTCGCCATCGACGGGCAGGGTGCGCAGGAGTACCAGACGACCGCCGTCAGCTGTCTGAAGGGCTACTTCGCCACGGCGGCCCCGGAGCCGGGGACGTACGACGTCGAAGGCGCCGTGATCAGCGTGCGGCCCGCCCCGGACGGGGAACACGCCCGCTTCGGCGTCGACGTCGCGGTGGGGCACCGGCAGCTGCGCCGGATCGGCTCCCTGCCGGCCGCGTGCACCCGCCCGTCCGCGACCGACCCGCGCACCGCCTTCGACGTCTTCTGGCAGTCGTTCGAGGAGAACTACCCCTTCTTCGCCGCCAAGGGCATCGACTGGCACGCCGTACGCGACCGCTACCGGCCGCTCGTCCACAAGGACACCTCCCGGGCCCGGCTCTTCGACATCTTCAGCCGCATGATCACCCCGCTGCACGACGCGCACATCCTCGTCCTGGACGGCGACCGCCACTACGGCGTGCCCAGGCCCGGCACCGTCGTTCCCACCGAGGAACTCAACGACAGGGTCAAGAAGTTCGTCGTCGAACGCGACCTCGCCCAGGCCACCCACCGGCAGGACTTCGCCGGGGGCCTCATCACGTACGCCGACCTGAAGCAGCGGGGCCTCGGCTACCTCCGGATCGCGAGCTTCGACGGGTACGACCGCGACAACCCGTCGTACACCGCCCAGCTCGCCGAACTCGACCGGGCGCTCGACACCGTCCTCACCCCCGCCCGCACCCGCGCCCTCCGCGGCCTGGTCATCGACCTCCGCGTCAACGGCGGCGGCTCCGACGCCCTCGGCATCCGCATCGCCGAACGCCTCACGGACACGCCGTACGTCGCCTACTCCAAGCGCGCCCGCAACGACCCGGCCGACCCGGCCGGGCACACCCGCCCCGAGCCGATCCCCGTCGTCCCCTCCGCCGGGCCCCGCTACACCGGCCCGGTCGCCGTCCTCACCGGCGGCTCCACCGTCAGCGCCGGCGAGACCTTCACCCAGGCCCTGACCGACCGCCCGGGCCGCACGGTCCGGATCGGGCAGCCGACCCAGGGCGTCTTCTCCGACGTCATGACCCGCACCCTCCCCAACGGCATGGCGGTCTGGCTCCCGAACGAGGAGTACCTGACCCGCACCGGCACGACCTTCGACGGCACCGGAATCCCGCCACGGATCAGCGAACCGGTCTTCACCGAAGAGGAGTTCGCAAAGGGACGCGACTCGGCCTTCGACCGGGCGGTGGAGCTGCTGCGGTCCGTCCGCTGATCCGCCCGCCCCTACAGCCGCCGGCTCTCCAGCGGCCCCAGACAAGTCGGTGTCAGGCCGCCCGTGTCGAGGACCAGTCGCTGGAGCACCACCGTGGGATCCACCGACCAGAAGTTCAGGCGGTGGGTCCCGGAGGACGCGAGGGTGTGGCGGGTCGCGTTGCGGTTGACGTGGTCGGAGGTGTTGCGGGCCCACACCGTGTTGAGGAGGCCGTCGTCGGCGCCGGCGGTGATGTCGACCCGCCGGGGTTCGTCGTCGTCGAAGGACAGGGCGTAGTGGAGGCCCGAGCCCGTGGGCAGCGCCGGGTTGCGTGGGGACAGGTATGCCCACACCGTCACCTCGCCGGCCGACAGCAGGCTCACCTCGTACTCCAGGCGGGGCCAGGAGTCCCGGGAGTCGCCCCAGCCGCCCGTCACCGGCCACGCGGTCATCCCGGCGCCGGTGCGGCCGATCCCGGCCAGCCGGCGCCACTGTCCGGCCGACCGGTCGTAGTGCTCCGCGTCGATCGCCACATAGCCGCCCGCCTCCACGAACCCCCGCAGGCCACGGGGAGACGGCTGCTCGGCGACACACTCCACCGCCACCGAACCGCCGGCTCCGCCGACCGTCAGGACCCCGGCGGACCGGCCGGCCGGAGCCCGCGACCAGTCCACCCGCACCTCGACCCTGACCTGCTCGGTCACCCGCCCCCGCGGACGGTCCACCGTCAGCCAGGGCACCGACGCCGTCACCCGGTAGTCGAAGGGCGTACGGCCCCGGTTGAAGATCTCGACGTACTGCTGCGGGCGGGTCTGGTGGGGGCTGAACGGGGGCAGGGTCATGGATCCTCCGTCGGGGTCCACCGACACCCCCAGCCCCGCGGCCTCCGGCACCTCGATCCGTCGTACGGCCGGGAACAGGACGTCCGGGAGCGCCACGTTGTCCTTCTCGGGCTGCTGCCAGGGCGCGTTGGGGCCGTACCGGTCCACGTCCCCGTAGTCGATGTGCGGCTGGGTCTGGAAGCCCCGCCATTTGCCGCCCGCCACCTGGGAGTTGAAGCGGTCGGCCAGGGCGAGGTCCCGGTCCAGGGCCTGCTCGGCCCGTGCGGCGAGGGCGTTCGTCGCGGCTCTGCCCTGCCGTGCGTAGAGCAGGTTCGTGAACTCGGCCGCCCGCAGCGCGTACAGGTTCGCGGTCGCCGTCACCTCGTATCCGACCAGTTCGAACCACGCGTCCCGGGCGGCCGGCGGGAGCCGCCGGGCGATCCGCGCCGCCCGGCGGCCCAGCTCCTGCCACTCCTCCGTCACCCGGTCCAGTTCGTCGTGGCCGAAGGAGAAGGGCGTCTGCCGGTCGTCGTAGACGACCTGGCCGTCGTCCGCGAGCGTGATCCGGCGGTTCAGCAGTTCCGGCTTGCGGCGTGCCTGCAACCGGCCGTAGTGGGCGAGGAGTTCGGCGATCTCCGGAGCCGCCGCCGCGCCGAAGTTCTGGCGGGCGTAGCCGCGTTCCCACTCGGCCAGCCGGTCGAAGGGCCAACGGTCCGGATTCCAGGCGTAGGTGAGGAAGAACTCCGTCGGGAGTTCGTTCCCCTTGAGGTCGCCGACGTTGGCCACCCACAGGCCGTGGTTGCCGTAGGCGTGCGCCTGGTGGAGCTGGTCCCAGACGTTGCGGAGGTTGGCGGTGTCGACCCACTTGTAGTTGCGGCCGGCTCCGACGTAGTCGAAGTGGTAGTAGAGGCCGTACCCGCCGTCGCGCGGCTCCTCTGGGGAGGGGTGCTTGCGGATGTTGCCCCAGTTGTCGTCCGTCAGGACGACGGTGACGTCGTCGGGCGCCCGGAGCCCCCGGTCCCAGTAGCGCTGGACCTCCTTGTAGAGCGTCCACACCTGCGGGGTCTCGGCGGCCGGCTTCCCGGTCACCTCCTCGATGATCTGCCGTTGGTCCGCGATGATCTCCCGCATCAGCTCGATGCCGTCGCCGTCGGGGAGGCCGGTGTCGCCGTTGCCGCGCATGCCGAGGGTGACCACACCCTCGAAGCCCTGCTCGGCCATGCGCTGGATACCGGCCCGCCAGTAGGCGCGGATCGCCTCGGCGTTGCGGAGGTAGGACCATTCGCCGGTGCCCCCGTAGGGGTCGGTGCCGCCCGTCGCGTGGCGGTTCCACTCCTCGATCCCGCGCATCATGGGCGCCTCGTGAGACGTGCCCATGACAACACCGTACGCGGCGGCCCTGCGGTGGTTCTCCGGGTCGTCCTCCGCGAACGCCCGTCCCCAGACGGCCGGCCAGAGGTAGTTGCCCTTCAGGCGGAGCAGCACCTCGAAGACCTTCGCGTAGAAGTCCGCGGTGAAGCCGCCGGGGTAGCCGGGGGCCTTGCCCGGGCCGAAGTACGCCGGGGCCCAGGTGCCGAGCGCCGGGTTCTCGTCGTTGAGGAAGAAGCCGCGGTACTTCACGGCCGGGGTCCCCTGGGTGTGGCGGCCCGGCAGTACCCACACCTCGTCGCGGTGGACCGGGGGCACGTCGTCCCACCAGTGCCAGGGCGAGACGCCGATGCCGTACGAAACGTCGTACGCCCCGAAGACGGTGCCGCGCGGGTCGCTGCCCGCGATGACGAACGCCTGGTCGACGCCGGGCATCGGATGGTCGACCACCGTCTGGAGCGAGGTCTCCCAACGGCCCCGGATCCCCGTCACGTCCAGCCTGCCGGAGGCCACCAGGCCATCGATCAGCGGGCTGCGGCCGATCGTGCCGACGAGGACCGCACGGCGGGCGACGGTCGCGGCCGGCCGTACCCCGGTCACCCGCTCGATGTCGTCGCGGAGGTCGCCCGCCACCCGTACGACTCCGGGGTGGTCGTCGGCGCTCACCACGACCGGGGCGCCGACCAGCGGGAACGCCCCGCCGGTGAAGGAGACGTACGCGCCCGGGTCCGTCCCCCGCACCCCCGTGCCGTCGCCCGCGTCCGCCCACGCGTTCCCGGACGACAGCGCCGGCACCGCGGCGGCTCCCGCGCCCAGCACAGCCCTGCGGCTGACAGACATGGCTCACCCCTCCACCCCGAATTTGGTCATCGGCATGACAAATGGTGGGGTGGGTGGCCCACGTGAACCAGGGGTCGTGGGCGCCGAATAGTTTCGAACCCGCACGACGGCACGGGACGGCGAAGGGGCCCGTACGACCGGAGTCGTACGGGCCCCTTCGGACCTGCCTGGTCAGCCCTTGCGGGCCGAGATCACTTGTTGATCTTGGTGACCTGGCCGGCGCCCACCGTGCGGCCACCCTCACGGATGGCGAACTTCAGGCCCTCTTCCATGGCGACGGGCTGGATGAGCTCCACCTTCATCTCGGTGTTGTCACCCGGCATGACCATCTCGGTGCCCTCGGGGAGGGTCACGACGCCGGTCACGTCCGTCGTACGGAAGTAGAACTGCGGACGGTAGTTGTTGAAGAACGGCGTGTGGCGGCCACCCTCGTCCTTGGACAGGATGTAGGCCTGCGCCTCGAACTCGGTGTGCGGGGTGACCGAGCCCGGCTTGATGATGACCTGGCCGCGCTCGACGTCCTCGCGCTTGATGCCACGGAGGAGCAGACCGACGTTCTCACCGGCCTGGCCCTCGTCGAGCAGCTTGCGGAACATCTCGATGCCGGTGACCGTGGTGGTGGTCTTCTCGGTCTTGATGCCGATGATGTCGACGGTCTCGTTGACCTTGAGGACACCACGCTCGATACGACCGGTGACGACGGTGCCACGACCGGTGATCGTGAAGACGTCCTCGATCGGCATCAGGAACGGCTTGTCGACGTCACGCTCGGGCTGCGGGATGGCCTCGTCGACGGCGGACATCAGGTCCAGGACGGACTGGGTCCACTCCGGGTCGCCCTCGAGCGCCTTCAGCGCGGAGACCTTGACGACCGGCAGGTCGTCGCCCGGGAACTCGTACTCGGAGAGGAGCTCACGGACCTCGAGCTCGACGAGCTCCATGATCTCCTCGTCGTCCACCATGTCGGCCTTGTTCAGGGCGACGACGATGTACGGAACGCCGACCTGGCGGGCCAGGAGGACGTGCTCCTTGGTCTGCGGCATCGGGCCGTCGGTGGCGGCCACGACCAGGATCGCGCCGTCCATCTGCGCGGCACCCGTGATCATGTTCTTGATGTAGTCCGCGTGACCGGGGCAGTCGACGTGCGCGTAGTGACGGGTCTCCGTCTGGTACTCGACGTGCGCGATGGAGATCGTGATACCGCGCTGACGCTCCTCGGGCGCCTTGTCGATGTTGTCGAACGCGGTCGCCTCGTTCAGGTCCGGGTACGCGTCGTGCAGCACCTTGGTAATGGCGGCCGTGAGGGTCGTCTTACCGTGGTCGATGTGACCGATGGTGCCGATGTTGACGTGCGGCTTAGTCCGCTCGAACTTCGCCTTCGCCACTGGGGTCCTCCTGGGAGTGGTTCTGTACGCCTTGATTCGATCGGCGCCAGGTGATCTTTGCTGTTGGGTCCCGGGCCCCGGGTCGTTCCGCCACGAATGCGGAGGAACGACCCGTGAGGCTCCGGGGTCAAGCCTAAAGCGTGTGTGCGGGGTGCGTGGAACGCGGTCCGCTACTCGCCCTTGGCCTTCGCGATGATCTCCTCGGCGACGTTCCGCGGAACCTCGGCGTAGGAGTCGAACTGCATGGAGTAGCTGGCCCGGCCGGACGTCTTGCTGCGCAGGTCGCCGACGTAACCGAACATCTCCGAGAGGGGCACGAGGCCCTTCACGACGCGGGCACCGGCCCGCTCCTCCATGGCCTGGATCTGACCACGGCGGGAGTTGATGTCGCCGATGACCTCACCCATGTAGTCCTCGGGCGTGGTGACCTCGACGGCCATCATCGGCTCGAGGAGCACGGGCTTGGCCTTCCGCGCGGCCTCCTTGAAGGCCTGCGAGCCGGCGATCTTGAAGGCGAGCTCGGAGGAGTCGACCTCGTGGTAGCCACCGTCGAGGAGCGTGACGCGGACACCGGTCATCTCGTAGCCGGCGAGGATGCCGAACTGCATGGCCTCCTGCGCACCGGCGTCGACCGAAGGGATGTACTCCTTCGGGATACGACCACCGGTCACCTTGTTCACGAACTCGTACGAGGCGTCGCCGCCCTCGATCGGCTCGATCGCGATCTGCACCTTGGCGAACTGACCGGTACCACCGGTCTGCTTCTTGTGGGTGTAGTCGACGCGGTCGACGGCCTGACGGATCGTCTCGCGGTACGCGACCTGCGGCTTGCCGACGTTGGCCTCGACCTTGAACTCACGGCGCATACGGTCGACCAGCACCTCGAGGTGCAGTTCGCCCATACCACCGATGATGGTCTGGCCGGTCTCCTCGTCCGAGTGGACCTGGAAGGACGGGTCCTCCTCGGCCAGGCGCTGGATCGCGACGCCGAGCTTCTCCTGGTCGCCCTTCGACTTGGGCTCGATGGCGACCTGGATGACCGGGGCCGGGAAGTCCATGGACTCCAGGATCACCGGGGCCTTGTCGTCGCACAGCGTCTCACCGGTCGTGGTCTGCTTGAGACCCATGACGGCGATGATGTCGCCGGCGCCCACCGACTCGATCTCCTCACGCTTGTTCGCGTGCATGCGGTAGATCTTGCCGATGCGCTCCTTCTTGCCCTTGACGGAGTTCAGCACAGCGCTGCCGGACTCCAGGCGGCCCGAGTAGACCCGGACGAAGGTGAGCTTGCCGAGGTGCGGGTCGCTCATGATCTTGAACGCCAGCGCCGACAGCGGCTCCTCGTCGGACGGCTTGCGCTTGACCACGACCTCCGGGTCCTTCACGTCGTGGCCCTCGATGGCCTCGACGTCCAGGGGGGAGGGCAGGTAGCGCACGACCGCGTCGAGCAGGGGCTGGACGCCCTTGTTCTTGAACGCGGTACCGCAGAACACCGGGGTGACGGTGACGCCGTCGGACTTGCCGGACGCGATGGTGATGCGACGGATCGCGGCGTACAGCTGCTCCACGGAAGGCTCCTGGCCCTCCAGGTACAGCTCCATGATCTCGTCGTCGTTCTCGGCGACGGTCTCGACGAGCTTGCCGCGGTACTCCTCGGCAGCCTCGGTGTGGGTGGCCGGGATGTCGACTACGTCGTACATCTCGCCCTTCTCCGCCTCGGCGGACCACACGAAGGCCTTCATCGTGACCAGGTCGACGACGCCCTTGAAGTCGGCCTCGGCACCGATCGGGAGCTGCATGACGATCGGCGTGGCGCCCAGGCGACCGCTGATCATGTCGACGCAGCGGTGGAACTCGGCACCGGTCCGGTCGAGCTTGTTGACGAAGCAGATACGCGGCACGCCGTAGCGGTCCGCCTGACGCCACACCGTCTCGGACTGGGGCTCGACACCGGCGACGCCGTCGAACACCGTCACGGCACCGTCGAGCACGCGCAGGGAGCGCTCCACCTCGACGGTGAAGTCGACGTGGCCCGGGGTGTCGATGATGTTGATGGTGTGGTCGACGTCTTCGAGCGGCCAGTGACAGGTGGTGGCAGCAGAGGTGATCGTGATGCCACGCTCCTGCTCCTGCTCCATCCAGTCCATGGTGGCAGCGCCGTCGTGGACCTCACCGATCTTGTACGACACACCGGTGTAGAACAGGATCCGCTCGGTGGTGGTCGTCTTGCCCGCGTCGATGTGGGCCATGATCCCGATGTTGCGGACCTTGGCCAGGTCAAGTGAAGTGGTAGCCATAAGGCTTCGGTCTTCTCTCGGTCTCGATGTGGGTAGCGACTACCAGCGGTAGTGCGCGAAGGCCTTGTTGGACTCGGCCATCTTGTGCGTGTCCTCGCGCTTCTTGACGGCCGCACCGAGGCCGTTCGAAGCGTCGAGAAGCTCGTTGAGCAGACGCTCGGTCATGGTCTTCTCGCGACGGGCGCGGGAGTAGCCGACGAGCCAGCGCAGCGCGAGGGTGTTGGCGCGACCGGGCTTGACCTCGATCGGAACCTGGTACGTCGCACCACCGACACGGCGGGACTTGACCTCGAGGGTCGGCTTGATGTTCTCCAGCGCGCGCTTCAGCGTGATGACCGGGTCGTTGCTGGTCTTCTCGCGCAGGCCCTCCATGGCGCCGTACACGATGCGCTCGGCGGTGGAGCGCTTGCCGTTCAGCAGCACCTTGTTGATCAGGGAGGTGACAAGAGGAGAACCGTAGACCGGGTCGATGATGACCGGGCGCTTCGGGGCGGGGCCCTTACGAGGCATTCTTACTTCTCCTTCTTGGCGCCGTAGCGGCTGCGGGCCTGCTTGCGGTTCTTGACACCCTGGGTGTCAAGCGAGCCGCGGATGATCTTGTAGCGAACACCGGGCAGGTCCTTCACACGGCCGCCGCGCACGAGCACGATGGAGTGCTCCTGCAGGTTGTGTCCCTCACCCGGAATGTAAGCGGTGACCTCGATCCCGCTGGTCAGACGCACACGCGCGACCTTACGCAGGGCCGAGTTCGGCTTCTTCGGGGTGGTCGTGAACACACGCGTGCAGACGCCCCGGCGCTGAGGGGAGCCCTCGAGTGCGGGGGTCTTGTTCTTCTCGACCTTGTCCTGCCGGCCCTTGCGGACCAGCTGCTGGATCGTAGGCACTACTTCTCCGGTTTCTGTGTGCCGATGGTGAAGCTAACCTGGAACGTCGCCGACCCACGCGGTCGGGTGTGTCGGATTCCGCGACCTCCTGCCGCAAGGCAGAAGGGGGCGCGGATCGCGGTGGCCGCTTCGTCACTCCGGTGCGGTTTGAAGGCACGCACGAGGGTCAGGGCACACCCCAGGCACAAGGTCTGAGCGTACCCAGCGCAATCACTCCGGTCAAAACAAAAGGACGGGGACCGGTTGCGGGGGGCGTGAGCTGGGGTTTTGGAGCACCTTCCGATATACCACGGAGACGAACGACACGCGAACGGAGAGCGGCGCGAGCTGACCCCGATCGGATTCACAGCTGTGCGACGCTGATCAGATCTTCTGATCGCCGGGCTCCTGCAACGCGCCCCCTGGGGGCGCGGGGAACCGCGCGACCAGCCACGACGGACCCGCAGACGCCCGAAAGCCATTCGCGGCACTGCGCGCGGCGCATTCCTTATGGGGGCTTCACAGTCATGAGCGCAGCTCAGAGCGACACCGCGCCAACCATCGCGAAACCGCAGCGCCTTCTCCGCCTCCCCCCGGCCGCCCGCCCCTACCTCCCGCCCCTCGCCCTCTACGGCGCCGCCAAGCTCACCGGCCTCCTCGTCTTCGCCTGGCTGCTGACGTCCGCCGGTGACTACCGCACCAAGGACCCGCGCTTCGGCGGCGGCGCCCACTGGTGGGACGTCCTGTCCACCTGGGACGGCTGGTGGTACCTCCAGGTCGCGCAGAAGGGCTACCATCCCCAGCCTCTCCAGCCCCTCGCCCCGGGCGGCCAGTTCAGCGCCGAGCAGAACTCGGTCGCGTTCTTCCCCCTCTACCCCGGTCTGGTCCGGGCCGTCTCGGAAGTCACCGGCCTCGGCCTGTACGGGGCGGCGATCGCGGTCTCGGTGGTGTGCTCGTTCGTGGCGGCGGCCGGCATCTACGCGGTGGTCTCGCTGCTCGCCGGCGCCCGGGCCGGCACCGTCGCGGCCGGCCTGTGGGCGGTGGCCCCCGCCGCCGGCGTCGAGTGGGCGGTCTACACGGAGTCCCTGTTCGTGGCGATCGCCGCCTGGACCTGCCACGCGGTGATGAAACGCCGCTGGGTGACGGCGGGCCTGCTCGCCTTCCTGTCCGGCCTGTGCCGTCCCACGGCGGCCGTGCTGATCGGCGCGGTCGGCCTGGCGGCGCTGGTGACGCTGCTGCGCCGGGACAGCAGGCGGGAGCAGGGCGTCGCGGCCCCGCTGTACGCGGCGGTCGCCGCACCCCTCGGCCTGCTCACCTACATCGCCTGGGTCGGCTGGTCGATGGGCGACCCGGGCGCGTACTTCTCGCTGCAGCGCGAGGCCTGGGCCCACTACTTCGACTTCGGCGCGTACACCCTGGACGTGCTGCGGAACGTGGCGGTGGGGCACGGCGACTACCTCTTCGCCTACTCGGTCCCGGACCTCATCGCCGTGCAGGTGGTGGTGGCGCTGCCGTTCCTCGTCGCGCTCCTGCTGCGGAAACGGCCGCCGCTGGTGCTGATGGCGTACACCCTCGCCTCGATCGTGACGGTCCTCGGCACCCAGCAGATGTTCGGCAACACCCCGCGCTACCTGCTCCCCGTCTTCCCGCTGCTGCTGGCTCCGGCGGCGGCGATGGCGCGGCTGAAGTGGCCGAGCCTGCTGGTGTTCTTCTCGACGGCGGCGGTGGCGTCGGGGTGGTACGCGCACTACGTGATCTTCGAGCTGGGGATCCCGTAGGCCGGGGCGGGCTACCCGGCCTACGGGATCCCCTACGGAATCCACCACGGAATCCGCCACGGACTCCACTCCGGAATCCGCCACGGACTCCACTCCGGAATCCGCCACGGACTCCACTCCGGAATCCGCCACGGACTCCACTCCGGGATCCGCTACGGGCGGCGGGCTGCCGCGCGTTCCGCCGCGAAGACGTCCTCCAGGCGGAAGAGCGCGGCCCGGCCCGCCTTGCCGGCGGCCGTGAGGTGGCCGAGCTGGACCCACTTGCGGATGGTCGCCGGGGCGACGCCGGCCTCCTGGGCGGCGAGGGGCCCGGGGATGAGGGTGGGGGAACCCTGGGTCGCCTTCACCGGTGGCTCCACTCCCCTTCGTCCCAGGTGTGCCGGTAGGCCGGGTCGTCGTGGCAGCCGCAGTCGGGGTCCGAGCACCGGCAGGCCGGGTTGACGCAGAGGACGGCGGCACGGTCCGGGAAGGCGCGCAGCGAGACGGAGTCGCACCAGGGGCAGCGCCCGGAGACCCGGACGACGGTCTCGGTGTCGCCCAGGGCGCGGGCGCAGCGCCGGGCCATCCGGCGGGTCTCGTCCCGGACGTGGGCGGCGAGGACGGGGTCGGCGGCGACGCCGTCGAGGAGCCCGACGATCCGGCGCAGCCGCTCGGGCACGGAGGCGCGGCGGACCCGCGGGAGCCCGAGCCGGTCCCGCACCGCCTCCTCCAGCTCCACCACCCCGTCGGTGATGTCGCGGATGGTGTCCGAGATGTGCAGCCGCAGCGGCGCGGCCCCGTGACCGGGGGCGACGAGTCCGTGGGCCTGCTGGAGCAGCAGCGCCTCGGCGCGCTCCTCCCGGAGCCGATCGGCGAGGTCGGCGGGGGGCGGGGCGGGCGCGGCCCGGTGGGCCCCGGCGGAGCCACGGCCGGGAGCGAGCTCGACGGCCAGCTCGGGGAACTGCCGGAGGAGCAGGCCGATCCAGAGGGCTGCGTTGTCGGGCGCGTTGTCGGGCGCGTTGTCGGGCGCGTTGTCGGCGGTGCGGTCTTCGGAGGGTGGGTGTGCAGGGGTCGTGCGACGGTCAGGCAACGGAGCCTCCGCGGCGCAGGGCGCCCTGGACGACCGGACTCCGCATGGCCGGGAGGAGGTGCGCGGGGATCTCCACGGGGCGCCCGCGGCGCCACAGCCGGCCGCCGCAGACGCCGTCGAACCAGTTGGCGGCGGGGGCGACGGCCTCCTCGCAGTCACGCCGGACCGGGCAGCGGGCGCAGGCCCGCAGGGCGGGCGCGGCCTCCTTGACCTTCTTCGAGAAGACGACCCGGGGCGGGAGCCCGGCGCAGGCGGCTGCGGCCTGCCAGGCGGGGGGTGGGCACGAGCTGCCGGTGACGGTCATGGGGCCTCCCAATGTGGCTCCGGTGGGGCTGGTGTGAGGCGAGCGCCGTCAAGACTTACAGATTGCGCGCGCGCCCGCAACAAATATGCCACTGACCCATTCCGGAGATCACGGAAGGATCTGGATCACTCGGGCATACCCGGCCACCGAATCTCCCCGTATTGCGGAGACTTTCCTCAGTGCTTGCACGAGAGCACGTAATTCTGTGCGCGCAAGCAAGCTAAACTTCTGCCCTCCAAAGGAAGCGAGCCCTCAGATGACCAGCCAGGATCTGGACGCGTTCGCCGCGTGGGTCGAAGACCTGATGCGCGACCGCGGTTACGACATCGACAGCCCGCGCGGCGGCGGCAAGTCGCGGATAGCGGACGAGGCGGGGGTGCACCGGGCCGCCGTCACGCGCCTGCTGCAGCGCCAGAGCATGCCGGACCTGGAGACCACACGCCGGCTCGCCCGCGTACTGGGTGTCCAGGTCCGCGAGATGCTCATCCGCTCCGGCCGCCTGACGGCGGAGGAACTGGCCGACCCGCACGACCACTTGGCCTCCCCGGCACCGAGCGCGGAGTTCGGCCGCCGGCCGACGCTGGAGGAGGTCGCCGACCTGCTGGGAGTACCGGCCGACCGAAGGGAGATGTTCGTCCGGGTGGTGGAACAGTTCCTGCCGAACGACATCCACGACCACCCGGCGGACGCGGCGAGGTCGACCGCGGACTGAACGCCCCTTCGCCGGACGCGCCGTCGAGGACACCCGTGGGCCGACGGGTGCGCTTCACGGGGGTGGCGCAGCACGTCCCGCCGAAGTCGAACCCATGCCCCCACCCGCCGTGCCGAACCCCGCCGTGACGGGCGCGCACGACAGCGGGAAACCACCGGCAACCGGTCAGGACCCGGCACCGGGCGCCCACTTGTTCGGCGCCGCCGGCCGCGCGACCGGCCCGTTTCTCCGACCGGCCCACCTCTCCGACCGGCCCGTCCGTACGGCACGCCGGTCGGCCCGCTCACTCGTCCCGGCGCCGGCCCGAGGCCCGCTCCTCCAATTCGTCGGCGAGGGCTCTGGCCCTGTCGGAGAGCCGGGTACCGGCCGTATCGGCGGGCTCCTGCTGATCCCGCTCCCCGCTGCCGTCCGCCCGACGCCCCTTGTCCCGGCCGCCGCCCGGAGCATCACGCTTCAGCGGAGGCACACTGGGCCGCCCGTTCCGCCGCACGACCGAACGCCGTTCGGCTGCGGGCACCGCGCGCTTCTCGCGTACCTCGCGCGCGGACAGCAGACTGTCCGCTCCGGGCCCGGCATCCGTACGGTCGGCGGCGTCACCCGCGTCAGCGATGCCGGCCGCGTCCGCGACTCCGTGGGCACCGCCGTCCCGGGGCGTCCCGTCGGCGACGGACCGCTCCCGCTCCCCGCGCTGCTCTACCCGCGTCAATTCGGACGGTGGCCGCAGGAGTCGGACGTAGGGCAGCGGAATGACCTCACTGCCGTACTCGCGCTCCCGCTCGCCCTCCGGCCGTCGGGCGCGCCGCAGCCGCCGCCCGGTCCGGGCATCCTCCTGCCCCTGCACATAGGCGGCGGTGATCCGCTGTTCGTACGCCCGCCGTACGGCCGGAAGCCGCTCGTCGACCACATCGGCCCAGCCGGCGCTGTAGGCGGCCGTCTCGCGCCGGTCGAGCTCGGCGCGCGGAAGGATCACCAGGTCCCGGGGCTCGTGGTCGAGGCTCAGGACCAGCTCGGAGACACGAGCGATCAGATGTGGCAGATCGGGGGCCTGTTCGAGCCAGTCGATCACGTGCCGTTGCCGCGCGTTACCTGCGTCCGCGTCCCCGTCCACCCCATAGGCCTTGCTCTCGTCCCTGCCCCATCGCGCCCCCCGCGCGAGGACGGCCGCCCTGTGGCCGTCCACCGTCGTATGACAGGCCCTCAGGTCCGTTGTCAGGCCGCACCGTTCACTTTCGATTCACCGACGGGAGAACGGCCGGATCCTACTCCACGGACCTGACACAACATCCACTGCGCCCCCGCATCGCCGCAGGTCCGGACCGGGCTGCAACGGAGAGTGAAACAAATCGACTTCGGCAGACACGGAGCGACACCATGAGATTACTCGTACACTAGTTCGAACAGGCGCTCGAACGCGTCCGTCGCGCACCTCCGCACCACCAGCCCAGCGGACAGACCGGAAAGCAGGCCGACATGGCGACTGGCACGAGCAACTTCCCGCATCAGCCGATCGACACCTACACCCGCCTGGCCCACCTCCTGCACCTCCCCGCGCCCGACCGCGAGGCGCTGCTCGACCGGCTGTACGAGGAACTGCTCACCCGCGAGTCGCGGGCCTACGCGGCCGGCTGGACGGACGCGCTGACGGAGGCCCGCCGAGCCCGTCACTGATTCACGACCCGCACGACGACCGCGCACCACACCGGCCCACCACCCCGCCCCGCCCGGGCGGCCCCCACCACCGCGACACCGCCTCGACCAGCCGCAGCACCCTCCCGCCTCCCGCCGACGGGCCGCTGCCGACCGGCGGCCGAGGCGCCCGGACGGCCCCCGGCGTCGGCCTCGGCCGCCCGAACCGGACGCGGCACGGACCGCGACCCCCACGCCTCGGGCGCAGGCACCCCCGACAGCGGGCACCGCACGGAGTTCCCCGCGTCCTGGACGAACGGCGCCCGACCTCGCAAATCCCCCCCTTGTTGCGCGCGCGCTCGCAACGTGTCACAGTTGGCGCAGCGGCGGAGCTGTGCCCACGACGGGACGACAGCCCGCCGCAGCCCACGGGCACACCCATCGACACACCAGGTATCCCTCCGCGAAGGGAGGTCACCCCGTGGCCGATCCGACGGTCACCTTCCCCGATGTCGAGCGACTCGTCGTCGACTTCCTGACCGACCGCACCGAACTCGCCGCCGCCACCGTGGACAACGTCCCGCCGAGTGGATTCGACGGCACCCAGCAGGTCGTCCTGGTCTCCCGCGCCGGCGGGGCCTGGATCGACGACCAGCACCTGGACCAGCCGCTGGTCGACTTCGAGGTCTACGGCCCCGACAAGACCACCGCGCACACCCTGGCCCTGCTCGTCCGCTCCGCCGTCCTCGCGCTGCGTGGAACGGCATACGGCACCGCGCACGTCACGGAGGTGGTCGAGGCCGACGGTCCGCGCTGGCTGCCGGACTGGAACCGCTCGGCGGCGAACCGCTACTACGCGACGGTGCGGCTGCACATCCGCCCCGCCTGATCCACCGGTTCGAAGCCCTCTTCCGAGCGGGCCGGATCCGGCCCGCTCCCCCGAACAGGCCCCGCCGACAGGACCGTACGGCGGGGCCTTCGCCATGCCCCGGCACGGCACAGCGTCGCAACGACGCGACAACCAACCCATTCAGAGGAGTTACGCATGGCAGGCAGCAACGCCAACGAGATCCGCGTCGCCGGTACCGGCCGCATCCTGGTCGCCCCGGTCGGCACGTCCGCGCCGACCGATGTCAGCACCGCGTGGGCCGCCGGCTGGAAGGACCTCGGCTACACCTCCCAGGACGGCATCAAGCTCGCGAAGAAGGACAAGCTCGACCCGGTCGAGACCTGGCAGTCGGTCTCCCCGGCCCGGTTCATCTACTCGGACCGCGACCTGACCGTGAAGTTCCAGCTGCTCCAGCTGAACGAGGACACGCTGCCGTTCTTCATGGGCGGCGACGCGGTGGCGGAGACCGCCGCCAACTCCGGGATCTACAAGTACGACCTGTCGGCCGACCCGAAGTTCAACGAGAAGGCCCTCGGCATCGAGTTCTCCGACGGCACCGACGTCACGTACCGCTTCGTCGTCGCCCGGGGCCAGGTCACCGAGACCGAGGAGCTGTCGCTGACCCGCACGGCCTCCATCAAGCTCGGTGTCACCTTCACCGCGCTGGCGGTCGACAACACCAAGCCGCTGGCGTCCTTCCTGATGAAGGACCCGTCGTACTCGACCGTCTCCTGAGCCGTCCCCTCCCCGGCGGGCGGGCCGAGGTCTCCGCGCCCCGGCCCGCCCGCGCCGACCACCTTCCTCTGCACAGGAGTCGCCCCATGCCCTTCGACGTCAGCGCCGCTCGCGCCCAGCGCCAGGAGGCGCTCGGCCGGACCTGGTCCTTCACCGTCGACGGTGACACCTTCACCCTCCCGACCGAGCTCACCCGCAGGACGGCCCGTGCCCTGCGGGAGCTCGACGACAACGACGTGGACGGCCTGCTGCGGGTGCTGCTGGGCGACGCCCAGTTCACCCGCTTCGACCTCCTCGACGTCACCATGCAGGACATCGCCGCCATCCTGGAGGCGTACGGCAAGGAGACCGGGCTCGGCCTGGGGGAAGGCTGAGCCTCGGCGAGTTCGTCGACGAGCACGCCGAGGCGCTGGAGGCGGACCTGCTCCGCCACTACGGCGTGGACCTGCTCGACTGGCATCGCGGCCGGCTCTCCTCCCGCCGGCTCGCGGTGCTGGTCAGGCGGCTGCCCCGCGACAGCGCGACCCTGCGCGAACTGCACGGAGAGGCGACCGACTGGTCGGTCACGGACCATCTGCTCGCCGCCGTCGTCGACCAACTCGCCGAGGCGAACTGGATGTTCGCCACCGTCCACCGGGACGAGGACGCGGAACCGCTGGAGTACCCGAGGCCGGTCCCGCGGCCAGGGGCGGAGCGGGCCGCTCCGGAACCCGGCCCCGAGGCCGCCGCCACCGAGGTCCACAACCCGGGCCCCGCCGAACTGGCCCGGTTCTTCAACTGACCGCCGGCATCCCGGCATCCCATCGCAGGAGTGACGCACGATGACCCTCTACACCCCGCTCGGCAACCTCCCGTACCCCCAGCCCACCGACACCGCGAACCTCCCCCTCCACCTCCAGTCCCTGGCCGAGGGCATCGACGGCCGGACGATCCTGCGCTACTCGGCGGCCACCGACCGGGACGCGGCCGTCACGACTCCGGTGGCCGGCATGGTCGCCTGGCTGTCCACCCCCGGCACCCTCAGCTACTACACGGGCTCGGCATGGATCGCGCTCGGCGTCTGGAACACGTACACCCCGACCTGGACCGCCACCACCACCAACCCGTCCATCGGCGACGGCACGCTGACCGGCAAGTACGCGGTGGTCGGCAAGGTCTGCCACTTCACGACACTGATCACCTTCGGGGCGGCGACGACGTACGGCAGCGGCAACTACAGCTTCGGCCTCCCGGTCACGGCCGGTGCGCTGGGCGGGCTGCCGCAGTTCCAGGGAGTGGCGGCGGTCAGCGGAGGCCGCGCACTGATCTCGTGCCAGCCGGGGGCGAGCACCGGCGCGACGTCGTTCACGCTCTGGGGTCCGGCCTCCTCCTCCAGCTCCACCGCCACCCAGCTCGGCAGCGGTGGCGTGCTCGGCACGGCCTACGCGAGCGGCAACGTCATGCGTATCGGCGGGACGTACGAAGTGGCCTGAACCGCCCCCGGTTTCACCCTCCCGCACACAGGTGCGCGGAGTATCCTTCCACATCCCGTACACATGTTCGATTCAAGGTGTCCGGGGATCCGGACGGCACGGAGTGACGGGGGGCCTCATGGCACGGGACGAAGGCACGGCACAGGAACAGTGCGACACCGAGGCGGTCGCGGAACTGCGGCAGGTACTGGCAGCCCACTTCAAGGGCCGCCCCCTGCCGCCGGACCTCGTGATCACCACCCGGACGGAAATCGAACAGCGGGAGTTCAGGGCGTACGGCAAGGGCTGGCGGGACCGCGGCGAACACGACGAGCGCCGCAGGGCGGAGACGTCCCGGACCTCGGCACCCCGCCCCTCACCCACCGACGCCACGGTCCTCGCCTTCCCCGACCCCTCCCGGCCATCGGCCGCCCGCCCGCATCCTCATGACGAACCGTCGTGACCGACGGGGTTCATGTGATGGCTGTTCACCATCGACAACCGTGATCACCTCGGCCATCATGAGCCGTGTGCCGGTCCGGCCGCGCGGGTGACGGAGGGGAACACTCGATGGGCAACGTGTTCGGGCTGGTGTTCCTGGCCCTCATTCCCGCCCTTTTCGGCGGCCTGAGCATCCACTCGTACCGCAAGCGCCGGGCGGCCCGGCACCTGAAGGCGTCAGGAGTCGAGACGGAAGCTCTGTGCACGTCGTTGTCCTGGCACGAGGACAACGTGTCCGTGCATTTCACCTACACGCTGCCCGACGGTACGGAGCACAGCGCGGACTCATTGCCCGTGCGGCGCCTCTCGGTGACGCGCGGCGACACCGTGAAGATCGTCTACGCCCCCGACTCGCCGGCCACGGCGGAACTGGCGAGCCTCCTGGACTCCTCCCTCAGGTTCCACGGCATCGCACTCGCCTTCCTGGCACCGCTGACGGTCGTCTTCACGGTCTGGTTCGTCGCCTCCGCCGTCGCAGCCGCCGTCGCCTAGCCCCTGATCACACCTCCGACCTCTGACCGGCCCACGGTCAGGGGTCTCTTTTCTGTCCACCGGCTCGTCCACTTCCCGCGAGGAGGCTCCATGGGTTCGAGTGCCGCTCCCTACGATCCGAACCAGGTACGCGTCCTGGCCGCGCAACAGGCCCAGGCGACCGCGGTCACCTTCTTGAACAACCACATTCCCCAGCTGAAGACGGAGTGGGTCAAGGACATCCAGGCCCAGGCCGTCACCACGAGCAGCCAGTTCCTCAAGATCGATCACTCCCTCCTCAAGTGGGACGAGAAGGGGTTCACGTTCACCGGCAAACAGATCGGACCGGACCTCTCCCTGAACAACCTCCTCCACGGCCGCCAGAACGCGGCCAAGAAGGAGGCCGAGAAGGCCGAGAAGGAAGCGAAGAAGGAGGCGGAAGAAGCCGCCCGGCAGGCCATCGCGACCGTGGAGAGCCGCGTCGAGACGTTCGAGAAGGACATCAGACTCCACGTCGACCGCGCCAGGACCACGTCCCGCCAGGCACAGGACACCGCCCACAAGGCGCAGGAGGACGCCAGACGGGCGGACAACCTGCTGCGCAGCGCCACCAGCAGCGCCCAGCGGGCCGCGGGCCAGGCGACCCGGGCCAACAAGAGCCTCGCCGTGCTCGAAGAGCGGGTCAAGCTCCTCGAAGGCGTCCTCTGAACGCCCCCGACACCCAAGGAGATGAGGCATCGTGGGTCTTGCGAACTCACTGAACCAGGCCAGTACCAGCATCGGAAGATTCCGTACCGCCCTCACCCAGGCGTCCGGCAGCGCCGGTTCGCTGCGCCAGAGCGTCGGCACCGCGGACACCGCCGTCGGGCGCATCAGGACGACGGCGGGACAGGCCGTCCCGTCCATGACCAGGGTCAAGACCGGCTCCGACCAGCTGTCCACCTCCCTCGCCAGGCTCAGGACCTCCGCCACCCAGAGCGGCGGCGGACTCGACAAGGTCAAGTCGGGGGCCGGCGGAGCCGACGGTGGCCTCGGCAAGGCCCGCAGCGGAACCGACAGGCTCAAGTCGTCCTTCGACAAGCTCAAGTCGGCCGCCAAGGGTGCCGAGGGTGAGCTGAAGAGCGTCAGGAAGCAGGCCGACGCGGTCGAGACGTCCGTGGGAAAGGCCGCGAAGAACGCCGACACCGGCGGCAGGTCGATGGGCAGCCTCGGCAAGGGCCTCAAGGGCGCCTCCCTCGCCCAGAAGGGTCTGAATCTCGCCATGTCGGCGAGCCCCTTCGGGCTGGTGATGACACTGCTGACCCCGCTCATCGCCCAGTTCGTCAACATGGACAAGATCACCGCGCTGCTGCAGAAGGGCGTCTCGTACGCCATGAAGCACATCGGCACGGCCGTCGGCAGCCTGGTGAAGAACGCCGGCCCGCTGCTGCGGGGCCTCGGCAACGCCATGCTCGCCCCGATGACCGGCCTCGCCACCGCCCTGAACGGCCTGCTCGGCGCGCTCGCCGGCATCCACATCAGCATCCCCGACTGGGTCCCGAAGTTCGGCGGCCGCTCCTTCGGCTTCCCCCGCCTGAGCGTCCCGGTCCCGCACCTCGCCACCGGCGGTATCGTCACCGCCCGCAGCGGAGGCACCCTCGCCCTGCTCGGCGAGGCCGGCGAGAACGAGGCGGTCATCCCGCTGTCCAAGCTGGAGCGCATGCTCGGCCACGGCGGCCGCCTGCGCACCCTCACCGCGGCCGTGGAGAAGCTCGCCGAGCGCCCGGTCGTCGTCCAGGTCGACTCCCAGGAGATCGCCCGCGCGGTGTTCCTGGGCCGGCGCCAGCTCGCCCGCCGCTAGCGGAACCGGAGCCCCCGCACACGTACGCCGACGGCCACCCCGTCGGCTTTTTTCATGCCCTCCGCCAGGAACCTTCAGGAGTCCCCATGGGAAACCTCTGGATCGGCCGCCCCGGCTCCATGACCGAGATCGACCAGGCAGCCAAGTCCTTCGACCGCAGTGCCGACCTCGGCGTCAGCGAGTTCAAGTCGCTCGGCGGCCGGGTCACCGTCACCCGCAACCAGGCCCCCGTCCGCCGCCTCAAGCTGTCCTGGGACCTGCTCGCGCCGGCCCACGCCCGCGTCCTGGACCGGCTCGCCCGCCGCGTCGACGGCTCCGGGCCGGTGTACGTCTTCGACCCCGCCGCCGGCAACGTTCTCGCCCCCGCGCAGGCCCTCGGCCGCGGCGTGTCCGGCGCCACCGACATCACCGGGCTCGCCCAGTGGTTCCGGACGACGTCCACGGGCACCGTCGCCGAGAGCACGACGGCCGCCGGAACCTTTGGCTTCACCGCCGCCGACGCCACCAGCGCGGTGGCCTGGCGGTGCACGGCGACCGCCGGGACCTTCCCGGTCGCCCCGGGCCTGGTCGTCTCCTTCCGCGCCCCGACCGCGATCGCCGCGCTCGGCACCACCGCCAAGGTCGGCATCGACTACAAGAAGGCGGACGGCAGCTACCTCGGCTCGTCCACCGCCTACGGCCCCCTCGTCACCGGCACGGCCCCCGCGGACGCCGTCTACGCGACCCCCACCGCCACCCCCGGCGCCGCGGGCACCTACTCCCTCGCCGGCGCCTGCCTCACCTACGGCGGCACCGCCGAGGACGGCGTACCCGGCGACGGCCTCCCCCCGCTGGCCATCACCAACTACAGCGACGCCCCCGGCCGCCCGCTGCCGTACCGGAACATCGGTCTCGACCTGGTGGAGGTGTCCGGTGCAGCAGGCTGACGCCACAACGACCGCCGCGCTCGCGGCCGGTGAGCGCACGACCGCCCACAGCACCCGGCTCGGCGGCACCGACGTCTCCGCGCAGATGCAGTCCTGGCAGCTGGAGCGGTCGTACGCCACCGATCTGCCGCCCGCGATGCGGGCCTTCGCGGGGTCGTCCGCGGCCCAGCTCCAGCTCCAGGTGTCCGGCGGGAACGGCACCCCGGCGCCCACCCTGTACGCCCCCTGGGCCGACCGGACCACCGGGGACGTCGCCCGCCCGGGCCAGTCGGTCGTACAGCGCGGCAGCGTGGGAGGCGGCGCCGCACTGCCCGCGTTCCGGGGCACCGTCCGTACCCGGTCCGCGCAGGCCGGCACGGACACCGTGCAGCTCACCGCGCTGGACGGCGCCGAGCGGCTGCGCGGACCGGCGCTGCTGCCGAAGCCGTACGCCGGATTCCGGCTGGGCCGTCCGGTGGCCACCGCGACCTGGTGCGTGGACGAGCTGCTGCGCCAGGCGGGCGTGTGCTCCAGCCCGCCGCCCCGCTACCCGGACTTCGCCGAGGGCCGGCCGCTCACCCTCGTCCACGCCACCCTGCACGGCGGCTTCGCGACCCCGTACGGCCAGCCGGAGACGCTGCCCGAGGCGGACCAGTACACCTGGACGCGGGACGGTGCCCCGCACGCGATGGCGCTGCTGCCGCTGAAGACCGGCGTCACCGCGAGCTGGTTCCCGCGCTCCCGGGTCACGGTGCCGGGGAGCCGGCTGCTGCTGGAGGCATGGGTCAATCCCGCGACCGGACCGGGCGACACCGTCCGCATGGACCTGGTACTCGACCGCACCGGCGGTGCGACCGGCACCCTGCGGCTCCAGGTGAACTTCGCGACCGGGCAGCTCACGGTCGGCTCGGGCACCACCGACGGCGCGTTCCTCAACGCCAACTGGAACAACATCACCTCCGTGCAGGCGCTCAGGGGCGTCTGGCACATCGGTGTCTTCATCGACACCGTCACCACGGGCACCACCGTCTACCCGACCGTGCAGCCCCGGCTGACCGGCCCGGACGGGACGGTGTTCATCGGGTCGCTGTACACGATCACCAACGACTACGGGATCCAGCCGGCCTCCGAACTGCGCGAGCTGAAACTCGTCACCGACCTGGCCGTCGAGGGAATCCAGCTCACCAGCGGGCTCACCGCCATGCCCACGGCGCCGGTCTTCGACCAGACGGACACGTGGACGAAGGCCGTCGAACTGGACGACGCGGTGGTGCCGTTGTACTCGGTGCCGCGGGTGTCCGGTTCGCAGTGGGAGGTGGTCGGGCAGATCGCCAGAGCGACCATGTCGACCGCCGAGTTCGACGAGCGGGGCATCTTCCGCTGGCGCAACCACACCCGCTTCGCCACCACACCGACCGCTGCGGACCTCACCCTCACCTCGGTACGGGACATCGCCTCGCTCACCCTCACCGAGGAGATCGACGCCTGCCGCAACTACGTCAGCCAGCCGGCCAAGATCTGGGAGGACTTCGGCGTCGACTCGGGCACGACGTATTCCGACACCGTCGTGCGGACGGTCCCGGCGAACGGCACGCTGACGGTGTCGTACGTCATGGCGGACGAGGAGTTCGACATCGGTCCGCCGAGCACCGACGACGACTCGGTCACCACCGCCGGCAGCCAGGTGCGTTTCGCCACCACCAAGGCCGGCACCACGGCGGTCAAGGGCGCGGTCGACGTCCTGACCCGCCGTGAGGACGGCTACCTGGTGGTCCGGTTCACCAACCGCACCTCGCAGGCCCTGTACACGGCGAAGAAGGACGGCACCGGGTCGGTCTATCTGGAGACGCTCAAGCCGCGGGCGGATCCGGTGGACCGGTCGGCCGTCGCCTACGTGGCGGGGACGGCCAGCGAGCGGTTCTACGGCCGCCAGGAGCACACCGGCGAGAGCACCGACTGGATCCAGGACCTGGCGTCCGCCCAGGCCATCGCCGACACGCTGTACGCCGCCGGGGCGTACCCGGTGCCGGTCATCGGGGACGTCGAGGTGCTGTACGACCCCCGGGTGCAGCTCGGGGACGTGATCAGGCTGACCGACACCTCCGGCACCCTCCTGGACACCCTGGCCTGGGTGATCGGCATCAGCACGACGGCAGCGGCCGACGGCGGCGTGCAGCAGACCCTGACCCTGCGCGGCACCGAGCCCAACGGCACGCCCGCCGACTACGGGCTGACCCCCGACGCCCCCGACGCCCCGCCCGTGGTGACCCTGTCCACGTACGCGGCGGTCACCGCCGCCTTCCCGACCCTGTCCGCACTCACCGCCTCGGGCCTCACCTGGGGCGAGATCATGGAGTCCGCGTATGTCTGAGACGGCCACCGATCCCGTCCCCGTCACCCTCGACGACGAGCAGCTCGCCCGGCTGGCGGCCGCGGTCGCGGCCGGGCTGGCCGAGTACCTGGCACCGGAGTCCAGGACGGCGTCGCCCACGGAGGTGACCGAGGCGGTCGCCGAACCGCCGGAGGAGGAACCGGCCGACCCCGGAGCGGGGGACGGCGCGGACGCCTCCGCTCCCAGCGAGGAGATCCCGCTGCCGGCGGACTCCGCGACGGAGACGACGCCGGCCGACCCCGCGCCCGCGGAGGAGTAGCGCTCCGCCCCGCCGCACCCCGAGACCTCGCACCGAGACCCCGCCCCGAGCCGATTCCGGCCGGGGTTTTCTCGTGCCCGCATCCCTCCAGGAAGGCACCCCATGGCCACACCCCTCTCCGCAGACGCCCTCCTGTCGGCCCTCCAGGCCGAAGGCGTCCCCGTCGTCGAGCACGACGGCTGGCGCACCCACAACAGGGCCGGACACGGCGCCTGGGGCCCGGTGAACGGCGTGATCATCCACCACACCGTCACCTCCGGCACCACCACCTCCGTCAGCATGTGCTTCAACGGCCGCTCCGACCTGCCCGGCCCGCTCTGCCACGGCGTCATCGCCAAGGACGGCACGGTCCACCTCGTCGGCAACGGCCGCGCCAACCACGCCGGCAGCGGCGACGGCGACGTCCTCGCCGCCGTCGTCGCCGAGAGCGCCTCGCTCCCCGCCCCCGACGAGAACGACACCGACGGCAACGTCCACTTCTACGGCTTCGAGTGCGTCAACCTCGGCGACGGCAAGGACCCCTGGCCCGACGTCCAGCTGGACACCATGGTCCGGGCGTCGGCCGCGCTCTGCCGGGCGCACGGCTGGAGCGCCCGGTCGGTCATCGGCCACAAGGAGTGGACGAACACCAAGATCGACCCGCGCGGTTTCGCGATGGCCGACTTCCGCAGCCGGGTCGCGGCCCGCCTCGCGACGCGGGTGCCCTCCCCCGGCACCCCCGCCCACCAGCCCTTCCCCGGCGCCGAGTGGTTCAGGAAGAACCCGAAGTCGGCGATCGTCACCGCGATGGGCAGGCGGCTGGTCGCGAGCGGCTGCTCGGCGTACACCTCCGGTCCCGGCCCCCAGTGGACCGACGCCGACCGGGCGTCGTACGCGAAGTGGCAGCGCAGGCTCGGCTACACCGGCTCCTCGGCCGACGGCTGGCCGGGGGCGAAGTCCTGGGCGGCGCTCAAGGTCCCCTTCGTGAAGGAGGTCTGACCCGTGACGGAACCGACCAGGCGCACCCTGCGCACCGTCGTGCAGACAGCCGTCGGCCTGTGCGTCCTGCTGCCGGCGGTCGTCGACGCCGCCGGCATCCCGGACACCCTGCCCTGGGCCGCCGGCGCGCTCGCCGTCGCCGCCGCGGTCACCCGGGCGATGGCCGTGCCCGCCGTACAGGCGCTGCTGCCCTCGTGGCTGCGGACGGGGGGTGCCGATGACCGACCCTGATCCGAACGACCCGATCACCGTCGCCCTGGAACTGGAGCGGCTGCGCGGCACGCTGGAGGCCGGGTTCGCCCGCGTCGACGGCGCGCTCGCGCTCCTCGTCCAGCGCAGCGACCAGACCGACAGGCAGCTCGCCGACCACGAGCGGCGGCTGGACGCCCTGGAGCGGACCCGGTGGCCGCTGACGAGCATCGGCGCGCTGGCCGCCGTGGCGGCCGTGGTCGTCACGGCACTGGAGATCACCGCGCGCTGACAGGGCACGGAACGCCGAAGGGCGGTCACCCCGTACGAAACGGGGTGACCGCCCTTCAGAACCAACTACTACTGGTTGTACGGACCGTAGTCGTAGTCCTCCAGCGGAACGGCCTGGCCGGAGCCCGTGCCGAACGGCGAGTAGTCGATGTCGTCGTAGCCGACGGCCGAGTACATCGCGGCCTTCGCCTCCTCGGTCGGCTCGACCCGGATGTTGCGGTAACGGGACAGACCCGTACCGGCCGGGATGAGCTTACCGATGATGACGTTCTCCTTCAGACCGATGAGGCTGTCGGACTTGGCGTTGATCGCCGCGTCCGTCAGGACTCGGGTCGTCTCCTGGAAGGAGGCCGCGGACAGCCACGACTCCGTCGCCAGCGACGCCTTCGTGATACCCATCAGCTGCGGACGGCCGGAGGCCGGGTGACCGCCCTCCTGGACCACACGACGGTTCTCGTGCTCGAACTTCGAGCGCTCGACCAGCTCGCCGGGCAGCAGCTCGGCGTCGCCGGACTCGATGATCGTCACGCGGCGCAGCATCTGCCGGATGATGATCTCGATGTGCTTGTCGTGGATCGACACACCCTGCGAGTTGTACACCTTCTGGACCTCGCCGACCAGGTGGACCTGGACGGCACGCTGACCCAGGATGCGCAGCACGTCGTGCGGGTTGGTGGCACCCACGGTGAGCTTCTGGCCCACCTCGACGTGCTCGCCCTCGCTGACCAGGAGACGGGCACGCTTCGAGATGGGGTAGGCCATCTCGTCGCTGCCGTCGTCCGGGGTGACGACGATCTTCTTGGTCTTCTCGGTCTCCTCGATCCGCACGCGGCCCTGGGCCTCGGAGATCGGGGCGACACCCTTCGGGGTACGGGCCTCGAAGAGCTCGACGACACGCGGCAGACCCTGGGTGATGTCGTCACCGGCCACACCACCGGTGTGGAAGGTACGCATCGTCAGCTGGGTACCGGGCTCACCGATGGACTGGGCGGCGATGATGCCGACCGCCTCACCGATGTCGACCAGCTTGCCGGTGGCCAGCGAGCGGCCGTAGCACATGGCGCAGGTACCGACGGCGGACTCGCAGGTCAGGACCGAGCGGGTCTTGACCTCGGAGACGCCACGGGCGACCAGCTCGTCGATGAGCACGTCACCGAGGTCGGTGTTGGCCGGGGCCAGCACCACGCCGTCGACGACGATGTCCTCGGCCAGCGCACGGGCGTACACGCTGGTCTCGACGTTGTCCGCCTTGCGCAGCACGCCGTCCGCGCCGATCTCCGCGATGTGCAGCTTGAGGCCGCGCTCGGTGCCGCAGTCCTCCTCGCGGATGATGACGTCCTGCGAGACGTCCACCAGACGACGGGTCAGGTAACCCGAGTCGGCGGTACGCAGGGCGGTGTCGGCCAGACCCTTACGGGCACCGTGCGTGGAGATGAAGTACTCAAGCACGGACAGGCCCTCACGGAACGAGGCCTTGATCGGACGCGGGATGGTCTCGTTCTTCGCGTTCGACACCAGACCACGCATACCGGCGATCTGCCGCATCTGCATCATGTTTCCTCGGGCACCCGAGTCAACCATCATGAAGATGGGGTTCGTCTTGGGGAAGTTCTCGTTCATCGCCTCGGCGACCTCGTTGGTCGCCTTGGTCCAGATCGCGATGAGCTCCTGAGTGCGCTCTTCCTTGGTGATCAGACCGCGCTCGTACTGCTTCTGGACCTTCTCGTCCTGGGCCTCGTAGCCGGCGACGATCGCCTTCTTGGCCTCGGGGACGACGACGTCGGAGATGGCCACGGTGACACCGGAGCGGGTGCCCCAGTAGAAGCCGGCCGCCTTCAGGTTGTCGAGCGTCGCCGCCACGATGACCTTGGGGTAGCGCTCCGCCAGGTCGTTGACGATCTCGCCGAGCTGCTTCTTGCCCACCGAGTAGTCGACGAACGGGTAGTCCTCGGGCAGCAGCTCGTTGAAGAGCGCGCGGCCCAGGGTGGTGCGCAGCCGGAAGGTGTCACCGGTCTGGTACTCCGGCTCGCCCTCCTCGACGGCCGGCGGGGTCCAGCCGCGCGGCGGGATGGTGCCCACCGGGAAGCGGATGTCGATCGCCGACTGCAGCGCCAGCTCGCCGGCGTCGAACGCCATGGTCGCCTCGGCCGTGGAGCCGAACGCGCGGCCCTCGCCCTTGGTGTCACGGAGTTCACCGTCGGTGGTGAGGAAGAACAGACCGAGGACCATGTCCTGGGTCGGCATCGTCACCGGACGGCCGTCGGCGGGCTTGAGGATGTTGTTCGAGGACAGCATCAGGATGCGGGCCTCGGCCTGCGCCTCCGCGGACAGCGGCAGGTGCACGGCCATCTGGTCGCCGTCGAAGTCCGCGTTGAACGCGGTGCAGACGAGCGGGTGGATCTGGATGGCCTTGCCCTCGACCAGCTGCGGCTCGAAGGCCTGGATGCCGAGGCGGTGCAGGGTGGGCGCACGGTTCAGCAGCACCGGGTGCTCGGCGATGACCTCTTCGAGGACGTCGTACACGACGGTGCGGCCGCGCTCCACCATGCGCTTGGCGGACTTGATGTTCTGCGCGTGGTTCAGGTCGACCAGGCGCTTCATCACGAACGGCTTGAAGAGCTCCAGCGCCATGGCCTTGGGCAGACCGCACTGGTGCAGCTTCAGCTGCGGGCCGACGACGATGACGGAACGCGCCGAGTAGTCGACTCGCTTGCCGAGCAGGTTCTGACGGAAACGACCCTGCTTGCCCTTGAGCATGTCGCTCAGGGACTTCAGCGGCCGGTTGCCGGGACCGGTGACCGGGCGACCACGACGACCGTTGTCGAAGAGGGCGTCCACGGCCTCCTGGAGCATGCGCTTCTCGTTGTTCACGATGATCTCGGGCGCGCCGAGGTCGAGAAGCCGCTTCAGGCGGTTGTTGCGGTTGATCACACGGCGGTACAGGTCGTTCAGGTCGGAGGTCGCGAAGCGGCCACCGTCCAGCTGCACCATCGGGCGGAGGTCCGGCGGGATGACCGGCACGCAGTCGAGCACCATGCCCTTGGGGCTGTTGCTGGTCTGCAGGAACGCGGAGACGACCTTGAGGCGCTTGAGCGCACGGGTCTTCTTCTGGCCCTTGCCGGTGCGGATGATCTCGCGGAGCTTCTCGGCCTCCTCGTCGAGGTCGAAGGACTCCAGGCGCTTCTGCAGCGCCGCGGCACCCATCGAGCCGTCGAAGTACGTGCCGAAGCGGTCACGCAGCTCGCGGTAGAGGAGCTCGTCGCCCTCCAGGTCCTGGACCTTGAGGTTCTTGAAGCGGGTCCACACCTCGTCGAGGCGGTCGATCTCGCGCTGCGAACGGTCGCGCAGCTGCTTCATCTCACGCTCGGCACCCTCGCGCACCTTGCGGCGCACGTCGGCCTTGGCGCCCTCGGCCTCCAGCTCGGCCAGGTCGCTTTCCAGCTTCTTGGCGCGGGCCTCCAGGTCGGCGTCCCGGCGGTTCTCGACCTGCTGGCGCTCCACGGAGACGTGCGCCTCCAGGGAGGGCAGGTCGCGGGTGCGGCGCTCCTCGTCGACGAACGTGATCATGTACGCCGCGAAGTAGATGACCTTCTCGAGGTCCTTGGGAGCCAGGTCGAGCAGGTAGCCCAGCCGGCTCGGGACACCCTTGAAGTACCAGATGTGCGTGACGGGCGCGGCCAGCTCGATGTGGCCCATCCGCTCACGGCGCACCTTGGCGCGGGTCACCTCGACGCCGCAGCGCTCGCAGATGATGCCCTTGAAGCGGACGCGCTTGTACTTGCCGCAGTAGCACTCCCAGTCCCGGGTGGGGCCGAAGATCTTCTCGCAGAAGAGCCCGTCCTTTTCCGGCTTGAGGGTGCGGTAGTTGATCGTCTCGGGCTTCTTGACCTCGCCGTGGCTCCACTGACGGATGTCGTCCGCGGTGGCCAGGCCGATCCGGAGCTCGTCGAAGAAGTTGACGTCGAGCACTATGCGTCAATCCCTCTCAGGGTTGTGAGTCTTCAGGTCTGAAACGGGGGCCTGGGGGTCGGCGGGCCCTGATGGCTCAGGGCCCGCCGGACTCCCGTCAGACCTCTTCGACGCTGCTCGGCTCGCGCCGGGACAGGTCGATGCCGAGCTCCTCCGCCGCGCGGAAGACGTCCTCGTCGGTGTCACGCATCTCGATGGACATACCGTCGCTGGACAGCACCTCCACGTTCAGGCAGAGCGACTGCATCTCCTTGATGAGGACCTTGAAGGACTCGGGGATGCCGGGCTCGGGGATGTTCTCGCCCTTGACGATGGCCTCGTAGACCTTCACGCGGCCGGTGACGTCGTCGGACTTGATGGTGAGCAGCTCCTGGAGCGCGTAGGCGGCGCCGTAGGCCTCGAGGGCCCACACCTCCATCTCGCCGAAGCGCTGGCCACCGAACTGCGCCTTACCACCCAGCGGCTGCTGGGTGATCATCGAGTACGGGCCGGTCGACCGGGCGTGCAGCTTGTCGTCGACCAGGTGGTGGAGCTTGAGGATGTACATGTAGCCGATGGAGATCGGGTCCGGGAACGGCTCACCGGAGCGGCCGTCGAACAGCCGCGCCTTGCCGGTCGGCTGCACCAGGCGGTCGCCGTCCCGGTTCGGGATGGTGTGCTGGAGCAGACCCGCCAGCTCGTCCTCGCGGGCACCGTCGAAGACCGGGGTCGCGACGTTGGTGCGCGGGGCGACCTGGTCGGCGCCGATGGCCTGGAGCCGCTGGGCCCAGTCGTCGGCGAGACCGGAGACGTCCCAGCCGCGGCTGGCGAGCCAGCCGAGGTGGATCTCCAGGACCTGTCCCGGGTTCATTCGGGACGGCACACCGAGCGGGTTGAGGATGATGTCGACCGGGGTGCCGTCCTCCAGGAACGGCATGTCCTCGATCGGCAGGATCT
The DNA here is from genome assembly GCF_043201715.1 of Streptomyces sp. NPDC048291. Lineage (NCBI taxonomy): Bacteria > Bacillati > Actinomycetota > Actinomycetes > Kitasatosporales > Streptomycetaceae > Streptomyces > Streptomyces sp. NPDC048291. The sequence goes on along the minus strand of NZ_JBICZC010000017.1, from coordinate 270,413 downwards.
TGGAGATGACACCCTTGTTGCCGTGCCGGCCGGCGAGCTTGTCGCCGTCGGTGATCTTGCGCTTCTGCGCGACGTAGACGCGCACCAGCTGGTTCACGCCCGGCGGCAGCTCGTCGCCCTCCTCGCGGTCGAAGACGCGCACACCGATGACCTTGCCGGTCTCGCCGTGCGGCACCTTCAGCGAGGTGTCACGGACCTCACGGGCCTTCTCACCGAAGATCGCGCGCAGCAGGCGCTCCTCCGGCGTCAGCTCGGTCTCGCCCTTCGGGGTGACCTTGCCGACCAGGATGTCACCGGCGATGACCTCGGCGCCGATGCGGATGATGCCGCGCTCGTCGAGGTCGGCGAGGACCTCCTCGGAGACGTTCGGGATGTCCCGGGTGATCTCCTCGGGGCCGAGCTTGGTGTCACGGGCGTCGACCTCGTGCTCCTCGATGTGGATCGAGGAGAGGACGTCGTCCTGCACGAGGCGCTGCGACAGGATGATCGCGTCCTCGTAGTTGTGACCCTCCCACGGCATGAACGCCACGAGCAGGTTCTTGCCGAGCGCCATCTCGCCGTTCTGGGTGGCGGGACCGTCGGCGAGGACCTGGCCCTCGATGATCCGGTCGCCCTCCAGGACGATGACCTTCTGGTTGACCGAGGTGCCCTGGTTGGAGCGGGCGAACTTGGCCAGGCGGTACGTGATGTACGTGCCGTCGTCGTTGGCGGTGGTGATGTAGTCCGCGGAGACCTCCTGGACCACACCGGCCTTCTCGGCCTTGACCACGTCGCCGGCGTCGACCGCGGAGCGGTACTCCATGCCGGTGCCGACGAGCGGGGACTCGCTCTTGATCAGCGGCACGGCCTGGCGCATCATGTTCGCGCCCATGAGGGCACGGTTGGCGTCGTCGTGCTCCAGGAACGGGATCATGGCGGTCGCGACCGACACCATCTGGCGCGGCGAGACGTCCATGTAGTCCACGTCGTCACCGGCGACGTAGTCGACCTCGCCGCCACGGCGGCGGACGAGGACACGGGCCTCGGAGAAGCGCATGTCGTCGTTGAGGCCGGCGTTGGCCTGCGCGATGACGAAGCGGTCCTCCTCGTCGGCGGTCAGGTAGTCGACCTCGTCGGTGACCTGGCCGTCGACGACCTTGCGGTACGGGGTCTCGACGAAACCGAACGCGTTGACCCGGCCGTAGGAGGCGAGCGAGCCGATCAGGCCGATGTTCGGGCCTTCGGGGGTCTCGATCGGGCACATGCGGCCGTAGTGCGACGGGTGCACGTCACGGACCTCGAAGCCGGCCCGCTCACGGGAGAGACCACCCGGGCCAAGAGCCGACAGACGGCGCTTGTGGGTGAGACCCGACAGCGGGTTGTTCTGGTCCATGAACTGGGACAGCTGGCTGGTGCCGAAGAACTCCTTGATGGAGGCGACGACCGGCCGGATGTTGATCAGGGTCTGCGGCGTGATCGCCTCGACGTCCTGGGTGGTCATGCGCTCGCGGACGACGCGCTCCATACGGGCCAGGCCGGTACGGACCTGGTTCTGGATGAGCTCGCCGACGCTGCGCAGACGACGGTTGCCGAAGTGGTCGATGTCGTCGGTCTCGACGACGATCGTGCCACCGCTGTCGCCGACCGTCTCGGTCTCGCCCGCGTGCAGCTTGACCAGGTACTTGATCGTCGAGATGACGTCCTCGACGGTCAGCACACCGGCGTCCAGCGGGGCGTCCGCGCCCAGCTTCTTGTTGACCTTGTAGCGGCCGACCTTGGCGAGGTCGTAGCGCTTCGGGTTGAAGTACAGGTTCTCGAGCAGCGTCTGCGCGGCCTCACGCGTGGGGGGCTCGCCCGGACGCAGCTTGCGGTAGATGTCGAGCAGCGCGTCGTCCTGGCCCTGGGTGTGGTCCTTCTCCAGGGTGGCGCGCATGGACTCGTACTCGCCGAACTCCTCGAGGATCTGCTCGGTGGTCCAGCCGAGCGCCTTGAGCAGCACGGTGACCGACTGCTTGCGCTTGCGGTCGATGCGGACACCGACCATGTCGCGCTTGTCGATCTCCATCTCCAGCCAGGCACCCCGGGAGGGGATGATCTTGGCGGAGAAGATGTCCTTGTCGGACGTCTTGTCGATGGACGAGTCGAAGTAGACACCGGGCGAACGGACCAGCTGCGACACCACGACACGCTCGGTGCCGTTGATGACGAAGGTGCCCTTGTTCGTCATGAGCGGGAAGTCGCCCATGAAGACCGTCTGGGACTTGATCTCACCGGTCTCGTTGTTGGTGAACTCGGCCGTGACGAAGAGCGGGGCGGCGTACGTGAAGTCGCGCTCCTTGCACTCGTCGATGCTGTTCTTCGGCGGCTCGAAGCGGTGGTCGCGGAACGTCAGCGACATCGACCCGGAGAAGTCCTCGATCGGGGAGATCTCCTCGAAGATCTCCTCCAGACCGGACTTGGTGGGGACGTCCTGACCGGACTCCAGAGCCTCCTCGACCCGACTCTGCCAGGCGGTGTTGCCGAGCAGCCAGTCGAAGCTCTCGGTCTGCAGCGCGAGCAGGTTGGGAACCTCGAGAGGCTCCTTGATCTTTGCAAAGGAAATGCGCAGCGGGGCGGTGCTGGCGCCGTTGTTCATATTCGCGTTCGAGGCAGTGCGCGAGGCGGCCAAGAGGGGGTCCTTCCGAGGGCTCGGACTCACTACGCGCTCCCCGGTCCCTTCCCGGACACAGAGACAGAAACCCCAGTTCAGAGGAGGTTCGGTCGTCGGCATTCGGGTGAGGGCAGACCCCTGGTGACGGGCAGGGGATAGCTAACAGGCAGCGCAAAGGGTCAGTGTAGCCACTTGGCACACTGATGTCCAGTCCCCATTTTCTGAGACCCTCTTCATCGTCAACGCCTGCGTCATGCCTGCCCTCAACGCACGTTGATACTGCCCTCTTCGTCGCCGATCCATGCCTCGGATTCGGACCGTTCTGGCGACGCGTCCTGAGAATTGCGCGCTGCGTGCGGTTCGTCAAGGCCCCCTTGCGCAAACCCGGTGCGCCAGGGACACGACGAAGATCACCATACCCCCCGCCGTCACGGGTGCAAGGCAACCGTGGTCGGCCTCCCGGGAACGCCGAAGAGCGACCACCCGGATGGATGATCGCTCTTCGCGGTCTGCGCGTTACAGCCCCCGAGGGGGTGTTTCAGCACACAGGGGTCTGGACGACCCCGGAGGTGTTACTTGACCTCGACGGAGGCGCCGGCGCCCTTGAGGGACTCGGCGGCCTTCTCGGCGGCGTCCTTGGCGACCTTCTCGAGGACGGGCTTCGGGGCGCCGTCCACGAGGTCCTTGGCCTCCTTCAGGCCGAGCGAGGTCAGCTCACGCACGACCTTGATGACCTGGATCTTCTTGTCGCCGGCGCCGGTGAGGATGACGTCGAACTCGTCCTTCTCCTCCTCGACCGGGGCGGCGGCGGCCGGGCCGGCCGGGGCGGCGGCAACCGCGGCGGCGGCGGTGACGTCGAACTTCTCCTCGAACGCCTTCACGAACTCGGAGAGCTGGATCAGGGTCATCGTCTCGAACTCGGCGAGCAGTTCGTCCTGGGTGAGAGCCACGATGGCTTTCCTTCCACTAATTCGGCTGGTGCCGTATGTACATGTCTGGCGGGCGTACGTTCGGCCCGCTACGACCGTTGCCTTCGGCGGGCTGCCTCAGGCGGCGGTCATTTCGCGAGCCGAGTTACTCGGCACCGCCCTGCTCGTCCTGCTTGGCGCGAAGCGCGTCCACGGTGCGGACGAGCTTCGACGGGAGCGCCTGGAAGAGCTGAGCAGTCTGCGTCTGCTTGCCCTTCAGGGCGCCCGCCAGCTTGGCGAGCAGAACCTCGCGGGACTCGAGGTCCGCAAGCTTCTTGATCTCGTCGGCGGACAGCGCCTTGCCGTCAAGGACACCGCCCTTGATGACGAGGTTCGGGTTGTCCTTGGCGAAGTCACGAAGACCCTTCGCCGACGTCACCGGGTCACCGGTGATGAAGGCAACCGCCGTCGGACCGTTGAACAGGTCGTCGAGCGTCGAGATCCCGGCCTCGTTGGCCGCGATCTTGGTCAGCGTGTTCTTCACCACGGCGTACTGGGCGTCTTCACCGAGCGAACGACGCAGCGTCTTGAGCTGCGCCACGGTGAGACCCCGGTACTCGGTCAGCACGGCGGCGTTCGAGCTACGGAACTGCTCCGTCAGCTCGGCTACCGCGGCAGCCTTGTCGGGCCTTGCCATAGAGCGTCGGCCTCCTTCCGGGTGATGAGGACCGCTCAGAAGGGGCCGGGAAAAACGAAACGCCCCGGCGCAGGCGCACGGGGCGTAGCTCGACCGAAATCACATACGCGACGCATGCGGCTCCGGGAGCACTTCCACAGTCACCTGCGCGGGTCGTCCGCGGTTCAGCGGATCCTTCGGCCACCGCACCCTCTTACGAGCACACGGCAACGACCAGCGGTCTTTGGCTTCTCCGGAAGAGTACGGGACCTGTGCGCCGTCGAGCAAATCGGTCCCCTGCCGCCGACCGCTCAGGAGGTCAGCCCGGTCGCGCCCTGCTTCTTGAGCAGCGACTCGAAGTCCTCGGTGTCGCCGGCCGGGGGCTTGCGGGCGCTGACCTTCACGCCGTAGTCGCTGTAGTGCGCGGTCTGGGTCATCGTGCCGGTCGCCGTGGCGGCCTTCTCGGTCTTCTTGACCAGCAGGTCCTGGTCGTTGACCCAGATGTCGACGGTCTCGGTGCTGACGCCGGCCTGGGTGAGCTGCTTCTTCAGGGCGGCCAGCTGGCCCGCCGTGAGGCTGCTGCTCCGCCCGGCCAGGTCGGCCACGTCCACGGTGCCCGCGTAGTGGGTGGTGGCCTGGCCGTCGACCGTCTCCGCGCCGACCTTCCGCACGTCGCCGGAGGCCAGCAGCATCTGCACCGACTTGTTGGGCGTGGTGTTCTGCATCTGGTCCTTGAGCAGGGCACCCGAGCCGCCGGCGACGGAGGCCAGGTCGTCGTACCCGTACCGGATCCAGTGCTTGCCGCCCGTCTGCGCGGCGAACGTGTCACCCATCTTCGCGTAGTAGGCGTCGGGCAGATAGCGGGCCTCCATCGACGTCGTACCGAGCTTGCGCATCAGCTCGGCCGTGCTGCCGCCGGTGTAGGTGATGGTGACGGTGCCGGATATGCCGTCGTCCCAGGCGAGGCTGCCGTCCGTCGTCATGGACAGCAGGGAGCCCATGGTCGTGGTGGAGCGGACCCGGGCGGAGTCGGCCTTGTCGGTGGACTTCTCCGCGGAGCGCAGCGCGGCGATGGGGCTGACCCTGGTCGCGGCGCGGGCACCGGCCCTGTCCTCCTTGCCGGAGCCCCCGGACCCTCCCGAGCTCCCGGAGCCTGCCGCCGAGCTGCAGGCGGCCACTCCGGTCAGCGCGGCCGCCACCGCGACCGAGACGGCCGTACGACGCACTCGCCTGCTCTTCATCCCGCCCACCCCCATGAAGGTCCCGTCCCCCGGTCCCGTACCCCGACGCTAACCCAGGGCACCGACAACGCGCCGGGAGTCGCTCAAACAGCAGGACGGGCCCCGCGACCTCTCGGTTGCGGGGCCCGTCCTGTTGGTGTCGCGTCCCTGACGCGGCTACCGGACCGAGCGCGGGGCTCAGACGGCGGCCGGGTCCTCCTCGGTGAGGAGGTTGCGGGTGCGGTTCGGGTCGACCGGGATGCCGGGGCCCATGGTGGTGCTGACCGCGGCCTTCTTGATGTAGCGGCCCTTGGCGGCGGACGGCTTCAGACGGAGGATCTCCTCCAGCGCGGCGCCGTAGTTCTCCACCAGCTTGTCGTCCTCGAAGGACGTCTTGCCGATGATGAAGTGCAGGTTCGAGTGCTTGTCGACGCGGAACTCGATCTTGCCGCCCTTGATCTCGGTCACAGCCTTGGCGGTGTCCGGGGTCACGGTGCCGGTCTTCGGGTTCGGCATCAGACCACGCGGGCCGAGGACGCGGCCGAGGCGGCCGACCTTGCCCATGAGGTCCGGGGTGGCGACGACGGCGTCGAAGTCCAGACGGCCCTTCGCCACCTCGTCGATCAGTTCGTCGGCGCCGACGATGTCGGCGCCCGCGGCACGCGCGGCCTCGGCACGGTCACCGGTCGCGAAGACCAGGACCCGGGCGGTCTTGCCGGTGCCGTGCGGGAGGTTCACGGTGCCACGGACCATCTGGTCGGCCTTGCGCGGGTCGACACCCAGGCGGAAGGCGACCTCGACGGTGCCGTCGAACTTGGTCGTGGAGGTCTCCTTGGCGAGACGGACGGCCTCGAGCGGGGCGTACAGCTTCTCCCGGTCGATCTTCTCGTCCGCAGCGCGGAGAGCCTTGCTGCGCTTGCTCACAACTTGCTCCTGTGTGTTCCGAAGGAGTCGTGGTGTACGGGCCGAGCAGGCCCTACCACGGTGGTTCTACGAAGGTGGGGTTCAGCCCTCGACCGTGATGCCCATGGAACGGGCGGTGCCGGCGATGATCTTCGACGCGGCGTCCAGGTCGTTGGCGTTCAGGTCGGGAAGCTTCGTCTGGGCGATCTCCCGGACCTGCGCCTGGGTGATCTTGGCGACCTTGGTCTTGTGGGGCTCGCCGGAGCCCTTCTCGACACCAGCGGCCTTGAGGATCATCTTCGCGGCCGGCGGGGTCTTGGTGACGAAGGTGAAGGAGCGGTCCTCGTAGACCGTGATCTCCACCGGGATGACCCAACCGCGCTGCGACTCGGTCGCGGCGTTGTAGGCCTTGCAGAACTCCATGATGTTGACGCCGTGCTGACCGAGCGCGGGGCCGACCGGCGGGGCCGGGTTCGCCGCACCGGCGTTGATCTGGAGCTTGATGAGCCCCGTGACCTTCTTCTTCTTGGGAGGCATAGCTCTCCGGGTCCTTTCATTTCGGGTCCTGCCTACGCGAGGGGACCAACCCGAACGCAGGCATACCGCACAACGATAACGGGTATAGATGCGCGGCCAAAAACCGAGCAGGTCAGGGGCCGGAAAAAGGCGCCTGACCTGACACGGACGTCCTTCGGGGCGCCCCGAAGGGGGCGCGGGGAACTGCGCGAACAGCCCCCACCGACCCGCTGCTGAGGTAACTACCTCAGTTCTTCTGGATCTGATCGAACGAGAGCTCGACCGGCGTCTCGCGCCCGAAGATCTCCACCAGACCCTTGACCTTCTTGGAGTCCGGGTTGATCTCGTTGATCGTCGCCTGCAGCGTGGCGAACGGACCGTCGGTCACCGTCACCGAGTCGCCCACCTCGAAGTCCAGCACCTGGACCTCGACCTTGCGCTGCGGCACCGGCTTGCCCTCGGCCTCCGCCGCCTCGCGCGCCGCCTTCTCCTCGGCCTCCGGCGCGAGCATCTTGACGATCTCGTCCAGGGTCAGCGGGTAGGGGTCGTACGCGTTGCCGACGAAGCCGGTGACGCCGGGGGTGTTGCGGACGACGCCCCAGGACTCGTTGGTCAGGTCCATACGGACGAGCACGTAACCGGGCAGCTTGTTCTGCTTGATGGTCTTGCGGTCGCCGTTCTTGATCTGGACGACCTCTTCCTGCGGCACCTCGGCCTGGAAGATGTAGTCCTCGACGTTCAGCGAGACGGCGCGCTGCTCCAGGTTGGTCTTCACGCGGTTCTCGTAGCCGGCGTACGTGTGGATGACGTACCACTCGCCGGGGAGCAGCCGCAGCTCCTCGCGCAGCGCCTGGACGGGGTCGACCGGCTCGGCGGGCTCTTCCTCGACGACGTCCTCGACCTCTTCGGTCTCGTCGGCGTCCTCGTCCTCCACCGCGTCCTCGTCCTCGACGTGGACGGCGGTCTCCTCGGCCGGCTCCCCCAGTTCGGCCTCGGCAGCCTCGAACTCGTCCTGCTCGTCCGCGCCCTCGACGATGTCAAGCTCGTCTTCGACGGCCTCTTCGGGCTCGACGGCCTCGACGGCGTCGTTCAGGTTCGGGTCAGACACGATGGCTGCTTCTTCCTGGATACATAGGGGTGGAACATGCGAAAACGGGCGCCGGTACCACGGCGCCCTTCGCTCTGTGCTCAGCCGAAGACGTACTTGGCCGCGTGGTTGAGTCCATAGTCAATCACGGTCACCAGAGCGATCATGATGGCGACGAAGAAGATCACCACGGTGGTGTACGACGTCAGCTGGTTTCGAGTCGGCCAGACGACCTTGCGGAGCTCCGCGATGATCTGGCGGTAGAAAGTGGCAAGACGCTTCAGCGGACCCTTCTTGGCCCGCTTGCCGCCCTTGCGGCCCTTCTTCTTGGACTCCTGCACCTCATCGGCATCAGGCGTGTCGATGGAGCCCACGGCGTCCGTCATTCGTCCTCACCTGGTCCCGGGTCATGGCCGTGCCGCGCCCGGTTTCTGGAGCCGCACGGCGGTGCAATGCTTGTACGTACATGCGCACACATCCTGGCGGTGTGTGTAGCAGGGCCGGAGGGACTTGAACCCCCAACCGCCGGTTTTGGAGACCGGTGCTCTACCAATTGAGCTACGACCCTTTGCTGTGTCCCCAACGTACCGCATCCGACCGGGTGCCCGGTGTGCACCGGCTCAGGCACGGCTGTTGGAGGCCAACGAGTGGAGAGTGTACGTGGTCCGCGGCGCCGCGTCGAACAGAAAGCGGCAGTCCGGGCCGACCGTACGGAAGATCGTCCTGGCCCGGGGGCGGATCCGCACGCTTGTTCATGGTTCGGCCCGTAGTTGTTCAGTCCGTGAAACCGGCGTGCCGGGCAGGTTTCCGGTCTGAAACGATGGGCCCCATGAGCGCTGCAACCCCTCCCACCGAGCGCCGGGTCTCCGCCCGAGTCGGCGCGATCTCCGAGTCCGCCACCCTCGCCGTGGACGCCAAGGCCAAGGCCCTCAAGGCCGCCGGGCGCCCGGTGATCGGCTTCGGCGCCGGTGAGCCCGACTTCCCGACGCCGGACTACATCGTCGAGGCCGCCATCGAGGCCTGCAAGAACCCGAAGTACCACCGCTACACCCCGGCCGGGGGCCTGCCCGAGCTGAAGACCGCGATCGCCGCTAAGACGCTGCGGGACTCCGGCTACGAGGTCGACGCCTCCCAGGTCCTCGTCACCAACGGCGGCAAGCAGGCCATCTACGAGGCCTTCGCCGCGATCCTCGACCCGGGCGACGAGGTCATCGTCCCCGCCCCGTACTGGACGACGTACCCGGAGTCCATCCGCCTGGCCGGCGGTGTCCCGGTGGAGGTCGTCGCCGACGAGACCACCGGCTACCGGGTCTCAGTCGAGCAGCTGGAGGCGGCCCGCACCGAGAAGACGAAGGTCGTGCTCTTCGTCTCCCCGTCGAACCCGACCGGCGCGGTCTACAGCGAGGCCGAGACCGAGGCGATCGGCCGCTGGGCCGTCGAGCACGGCCTGTGGGTCCTCACGGACGAGATCTACGAGCACCTGGTCTACGGCGACGCGAAGTTCACCTCGCTGCCGGCGATCCTGCCCGAGCTGCGCGACAAGTGCATCGTCGTCAACGGCGTGGCGAAGACCTACGCCATGACCGGCTGGCGGGTCGGCTGGGTCATCGGCCCCAAGGACGTCGTCAAGGCGGCCACGAACCTCCAGTCGCACGCCACGTCGAACGTCTCCAACGTGGCGCAGGTCGCCGCCCTGGCCGCCGTCACCGGTGACCTGGAGGCCGTGGCGAAGATGCGCGAGGCCTTCGACCGGCGCCGCCAGACGATCGTCCGGATGCTCAACGAGATCGACGGCGTGGTCTGCCCCGAGCCCGAGGGTGCCTTCTACGCCTACCCGTCGGTCAAGGCGCTGCTCGGCAAGGAGATCCGCGGGAAGCGCCCGCAGGACTCGGTCGAGCTGGCCGCGCTGATCCTGGAGGAGGCCGAGGTCGCGGTCGTCCCCGGCGAGGCCTTCGGCACGCCCGGCTACCTGCGCCTGTCGTACGCGCTCGGCGACGAGGACCTCGTCGAGGGCGTGAGCCGGATGCAGAAGCTGCTGGCGGAGGCGAAGGGCTGACCGCCCACAGCGCACAAGCGGGTCCCCGGCCGAGCCGGGGGCCCGCTTGTGCGTTCAGGCACGCGCCCGTTCGGGAAACTCGCTGCCTGGACCAGGATTTCTACGGCAGGATCCTGGAGTGACTCCGCCCCTGAGGGCTTCCCGTTCGGCTGATACCCAACGGCGGACAAGCCCTGTCCGGCACCTTTCGGCACGGAGCGGAGCCTAGCGCACACGGAGAGTTCATGGAGACGGTTCGAGACGTCCGGCTGCTGCCGAAAGCCCACCTGCACCTGCACTTCACTGGTTCCATGCGGCCGAAGACAGTCCTGGAACTGGCCGACAAGTACGGCGTACGCCTCCCCGAGGCGCTCACCGACGCACTGACCAGCGGCGAACCACCGAGACTGCGGGCCACCGACGAACGGGGCTGGTTCCGCTTCCAGCGCCTGTACGACGCCGCGCGCTCCTGCCTGAGAGAGCCCGAGGACATCCGGCGCCTGGTCCGGGAGGCCGCCGAGGAGGACCTGAAGGACGGCTCGCGCTGGCTGGAGATCCAGGTGGACCCGACCTCGTACGCCCCGCGCCTGGGCGGTCTGATCCCGGCCCTGGAGATCATCCTGGACGCGGTCGAGACGACCTCCCGGGAGACCGGCCTCGGCATGCGCGTCCTGGTGGCCGCGAACCGCATGAAGCACCCCCTGGACGCGCGCACGCTGGCCCGGCTCGCCGTCCGGTACGCGGACCGGGGCGTGGTCGGCTTCGGGCTCTCCAACGACGAGCGGCGGGGCATGGCCCGGGACTTCGACCGGGCGTTCCACATCGCGCGCGAGGGCGGGCTGCTGGCGGCCCCGCACGGCGGCGAGCTGACCGGCCCGGCGTCGGTCCGGGACTGCCTGGACGACCTGAACGCCTCCCGGATCGGGCACGGCGTGCGGGCCGCGGAGGACCCGAGGCTGCTCAAGCGGCTGGCGGACCGGGAGATCACCTGCGAGGTGTGCCCGGCCTCCAACGTGGCCCTGGGCGTCTACGAGAAGCCCGAGGACGTCCCGCTGCGCACCCTCTTCGAGGCGGGCGTCCCGATGGCCCTGGGCGCCGACGACCCGCTCCTGTTCGGCTCCCGGCTGGCCGCGCAGTACGACATCGCGCGCGTGCACCACGCCTTCACCGACGCCGAACTGGCCGAACTGGCCCGCCAGTCGGTCCGGGGTTCGGCGGCACCGGAGGACGTGCAGGCCGGGCTCCTGGCGGACATCGACGCCTGGCTGGTGGCCCCGGTCGCCTGATTCCCGGTCACGCCCCGGTGGCGGCGAGCCCGCCGAGCAGGGTGCGGGCGATGCGGGCGGCGAACGTGTCGACCGGCGGGCGCTCGCCGGTCTCCGTCGCCTCGTAGGAGAAGACGCGCTGGACGCAGGCGCCGAGCAGCAGGGCGGCGGCCGCGGACGTGTCGGCGTCGGCCCGGATCCGGCCGTGCGCCTGCTCGGCGCGCAGGTAGCCGTCCAGGGCCCTCATCGGTACATGCGGTCCCGCGCCGATGGTGCGCAGTTTGTCGTCGAGCTTCCGCTTGAGCTGCTGCTCGGCGTAGAGGGAGGCGGCGATCGGGAAGCTCGCCTCGTAGAAGAGGGCGGCCTGCCGGGCGATCCGGGTGAGGTTGTCCTCCAGGCTGCCCCGGCCGGGTTCGACGGTGAGCTCGCCGAGGAGCGGGAGAAGCCGCGGCAGCCGCTCGGTGAGCACGTGCACGAACAGCTCTTCCTTGCTGGGGAAGTACTTGTAGAGGGCCGCCTCGGAGCAGCCGGCCGCCCTGGCGATCTCCTTGGTGGTGGCACGGGCGAGCCCGACGGTGCCCATCAGCTCGTGAGCGGCGTCGAGGATGCGGACCCGGGCCGGTTTCTGCTCCATGGCATTCAAGGATCACATGCCCCTTCCTGCGGCTTCGACGGACTTCCCCGAAGGGCCTTGACTGGTGAGTGAATACTTACCCACTCTAGGAGGAGGCACGGGTGAGTGAATACTCACCCACCACCCTTTGCCGTGCTGGAACGGGAGCAGTCATGAATCTCACTGTGTTCGGCGCGACCGGCGGGATAGGCCGGGAGCTCGTCCGTCAGGCGCTGGCCTCCGGCCACCGGGTCACGGCGGTCGTCCGCGACCCCGCCCGGCTGACCGTGACCGGCTCCAGCCTGGAGGTGGTCCGCGCGGACCTCACCGACCCCGAGGTGATCCGCCCGGCAGTGACCGGCCGGACCGCGGTCCTGTCCGGCCTGGGCCCGCGCAGCCGCGGCGACGCCGGCGTTGCCGCCCGGCTGACCCGCACGGTCCTGGCCGCCATGGAGGCGGAGGCCGTACGACGGCTGGTGGTGGTCAGCGCCGCCCCGGTGGGCCCGGAACCGGACGACGGCCTCCTGGACCGCTCCATGCGCGGCCTGGTCTCCGCCGTCCTCAAGCCGGTCTACGACGACCTGCGCGAGATGGAGGCCGACCTGTCCCGCAGCGGCACCGACTGGACCTCCGTACGCCCGCCGCGCCTGCAGGACAAGCCGCTGACCGGCACCTACCGCACGGTGGTGGGCGGCTTCCCGCGCAAGGGACGCTTCATCGCGCGGGCGGACGTGGCCCACGCGATGCTCGCGATGGTCGAGGACGCGGGGACCGTGAAACAGGGGGTGGGGGTGGCCTACTGAGCCCCCGGCCCGTGGCGCCCGCCTCGCTAGAGGCTCACGCCGACGGTCACCGGTTCGTTGACCAGGGTCACGCCGAAGGCCTCCCGGACCCCGGCGACGACCTCCCGAGCCAGCTCCAGCAGCTCCTCGGTCGTGGCCCCGCCCCGGTTGGTCAGCGCCAGTGTGTGCTTCGTGGAGATCCGGGCCGCGCCGCTGCCGTACCCCTTGGCGAACCCGGCCCTGTCGATCAGCCAGGCCGCCGAGGTCTTGGTACGCCCGTCCCCCGCAGGGTAGGCGGGCGGCTCGGCCACGTCGCCCAGCCGCTCGCGCACGCGCGCGTGGAAGGCGGCGAACTGCTCGTCCGTGAGGATCGGGTTGGTGAAGAAGGACCCCGCCGACCAGGTGTCGTGGTCCTCGGGATCCAGCACCATGCCTTTTCCGGCACGCAGCTTGAGCACGGCCTCGCGGGCGTCGGCGAGCGGCACCCGGTCCCCCGGCTCCGCCCCGAGCGTCCGCGCGGCCTCCGCGTACCGCACCGGCGCCGACAGCCCGCCCGCATCCTCCAGCCCGAACCGGACGCGCAGGACGACGTACCGCTCGGGGTCGGCCTTGAACCTGCTGTGCCGGTACGAGAACGCGCACTCGTCGTTGGCCAGCGTCACCGTCTCGCCGGACCGCCGGTCGTACGCGACGACCTCGGTGACGGTCGAGGAGACCTCCTGCCCGTACGCCCCCACGTTCTGGATGGGCGTGGCCCCCGCGGACCCCGGGATGCCTGCGAGGCACTCGATGCCCGCGAGGCCGGCTTCGACGGTGCGGGCGACCGCGTCGGTCCACACCTCACCGGCCGCCAGTTCCAGCGTCGTACCGCGCAGTTCGAAACCGGTGGTGGCGATGCGCAGGGCGGTGCCCTCGAAGCCCTTGTCTCCGATGACCAGGTTCGATCCGCCGCCCATGACCAGCAACGGGGTCCCGCTGTCGTCGGCCGCGCGGACGGCGGCGACCACCTCGGCGTCGGTGGTCGCGGTGACCAGCCGGGCGGCGGGGCCGCCGAGCCGGAAGGTGGTGAGGGGGGCGAGGGGGGCGTCGTGGAGTTCCTGCACGCGCCCAAGACTACGAGACGCCGCCGGCGGCCCCGCCGCCACGAGCCGCACGTGCGCGTGGGGCCCCGTCTCCGGCGGAGACGGGGCCCCACGCGCACGTGCGGTCAGCGGTCGTCAGCCGCTCACGGTCTCCAGCGCCGGGGCCGGCTCGCCTTCGGCCACGAGCCGCGCGGCCCGCCGCCGGCCGGGGATGGCCAGGGCGGCGATCCCGGCGACGGCCACCACGGCCGAGCCGGTGAACAGGGCGGGCTTCAGTCCGTCCACGAAGCTCTGGGCGCTCTCGTAGCCGCCCTGGGCGGAGAAGATGGACGACATGACCGCGACGCCGAGCGCGCCGCCGACCTCGCGCAGCGCGTTGTTGGCACCGGAGGCGATGCCCTGTTCCTTCGGGCGTACGGCGGACATCACCAGGTTGGCGGCCGGGGCGAAGTACAGGGCCATGCCGATGCCGCTGACGATCAGGCCGGGCAGCTGGGCCGCGTAGGAGGCGTCGGCGGTGACGACGTAGGCCAGGTAGCCGAGCCCGGCGGCCTGCAGGAAGAGTCCGGCCGCGACGACCGGACGGCCGCCCATGCGGTCGGACAGGATGCCCGCGATCGGCGCGACGATCATCGGCATGCCGGTCCAGGGCAGCATCCTGAGGCCCGCCTCGGTGGGCGAGTAGCCGAGCACGCCCTGCATGTACTGGCTGAGCAGGAAGATCGACCCGAACATCCCGAGGAACATCAGCAGGCTGGCCGCGTTGATCCCGGAGAACGCGCGGGAGCGGAAGAGCCGCATCGGCAGCATGGGGTTCTTGGCGCGGCTGCCGTGCAGGACGAAGCCGATGAGCAGGGCGGCGCCCGCGAACAGCCCGGTGAGCACGAGCGGGCTGGTCCAGCCGTCGGCGGGGCCGCGCACCAGGCCGTAGACGATCCCGAAGAGTCCGCCGCTGGCGAGCAGGGTGCCGGGGAGGTCGAGCGGGGCACCGGTGCCGTGCGACTCGGCGAGGCGGAGGCGGGCCAGCGGCAGCAGGGCGAGGCCGAGCGGCACGTTCAGCCAGAAGATCCAGTGCCAGGACACGTGTTCGGTGAGGCTGCCGCCGATGAGCGGGCCGGAGGCGACCGCGAGCCCGTTGACGGCGCCCCAGATGCCGTACGCCATCCCGCGCCTGGCCTCGGGCACGGCGGCCGTCAGCAGGGTGAGGGTGAGCGGCATCATGACGGCCGCGCCGACGCCCTGCACCGCGCGGGCGGCGATCAGGGAGTCGATGCCGGGCGCCATGGCCGCGGCGGCGGAGGCGCCGGTGAAGACGGTGAGTCCGACGAGGAAGAGCCTGCGCCGGCCGAAGCGGTCGCCCAGGGCCGCGCCGAACATCAGCAGGACGGCGAAGGTGAGCGTGTAGGCGCTCACGGTCCATTCGAGGTCGTCCAGGGCTCCGCCGAGATCCTTGCGGATGGACGGCAGGGCGGTGGTGACGACGAGGTTGTCCAGGGCCGCCATGAATCCGGCGACGCTGGTGATGACGAGCGCCCATCCGGCGCCCCCGCGACGTGCGGTCTCTTGTGACATCGCTCCCCCAGAGCGTGTTCTGTGTCGATGAGACACTGATTAGTTATTGATCACTAATTTTCTGGCCCGTGAAAAAGGGCCCGGGCCGGGAACGGCGGACCGCCCCGTCACCCGTCGCTGCACTTGTCCAGCCGCCCCGTGGTCCCGGCGTCCTGGTACATCCCCTGCCAGACCCGGTGCCCGGGCGGAAACCCCATGGCCGCATAGGTGTTGATGAGCATCCCTTTGGCCAGGAAGGTCGTGGTGCGGTCGACGTCCGCCCCCGAGATCAGGTGGACGGTGTCCCACAGCCGCTCCCAGCCGGCCCGCACGAGCTCGCCGAACTCGTGCTCGCCCTCCGCCTCGGCCGCCGCGACGGCGATGTACGTCTGCATCTGCATCTGGAGCCGCTCCGGCCGCTCCTGGATCAGCTGCACATACGCCTCACCCATGGCGTGCAGGGCCTCTTCGTCCCGCAACCCCTCGGCCGCCTTCTCGAAGAGATCGCACATCTCGTCGATGCAGCGCAGCGAGGCGACGGCGAAGATCGCCTTCTTGCCCGGGAAGAGCCGGAAGAGATACGGCTGCGAGACCCCGACCCGCTTGGCGATCGCCTCGGTGGAGGTGCCGTAGTAGCCCCTCTGCGCGAACTCCGCGATCGCCGCGCGGATGACGCTTTCGCGCCGCTCCTCTGCGCTCATCCTGACCATGCGAGAAAGTTAGTACTCAATCACTAACTACGTCAAGGGGGTCCGACCGCCGCGTTCCAGGAGCCGCATGCGCGAGCGGGGCGGTCCCGTACACGTAAGGGGTGCCCCGCCATGGAGGGCACCCCTTACCGGGTCGCCGGGCTCAGCCCAGCCGCACGACCGCCCGTGACATGCCCAGCACCTTCTGCCCGGCGCTCGTCGCCGTCAGGTCGACGCGCACGGTGTTGTCGTCGAGCTTGGCGGCGACCTTGCCGCTGACCTCGACCAGGGCGCCCTGGTCGTCGTTCGGGACGACTACGGGCTTGGTGAAGCGGACGCCGTAGTCCACGACCGCACCCGGGTCGCCGGTCCAGTCGGTGACCACCCGGATCGCCTCGGCCATGGTGAACATGCCGTGCGCGATGACGTCCGGCAGGCCCACCTCCCTGGCGAACTTCTCGTTCCAGTGGATCGGGTTGAAGTCCCCGGAGGCGCCCGCGTACCGCACCAGCGTGGCGCGGGTCACGGGGAAGGTCTGCGCCGGCAGTTCGGTGCCGACCTCGACGTCCTCGTACGCGATCTTCGACGTCATCGGATCCTCACGCCCCGCCTTCTTCTTCGTCCGCCGCGCGGGCCACCAGCTTGGTCAGGGCGCTCACCACGAGCTCGCCGGCCTCGTCGTGGACGTCGCCGCGGATGTCGATGATGTCGTTGCCCGCGAGGGACTTGACGGCCTCGATGGTGGAGGTGACGCTCAGTCGGTCACCGGCGCGGACCGGGCGCTTGTAGGCGAACTTCTGGTCGCCGTGCACCACCCGGCTGTAGTCCAGGCCGAGCTGCGGGTCCTCGACGACCTGGCCGGCCGCGCGGAAGGTGATCGAGAAGACAAAGGTCGGCGGGGCGATCACATCGGAGTAGCCGAGCGCCTTGGCGGCCTCCGGGTCCGTGTACACCGGGTTGGTGTCACCCACCGCCTCGGCGAACTCACGGATCTTCTCCCGGCCCACCTCGTAGGGCTCGGTGGGTGGGTAGGTCCGTCCCACGAAGGACTGGTCGAGCGCCATTGGCCCGGCACCTCCTGATGTCTGCTGTGCTGCCCCACAAAGTAGCGGGAAAGGCATCGGCCGAAACGCCGTGAGGCCGCCCCCGAGTCGGGGACGGCCTCACGGACGAGCCTGTTTGTTATCGCGTTTCGCGGTGCGCAGTGTGCGCGTTGCAACGCGGGCAGTGCTTCTTCATCTCAAGACGGTCCGGGTTGTTACGCCGGTTCTTCTTGGTGATGTAGTTCCGCTCCTTGCACTCCACGCAGGCCAGCGTGATCTTCGGGCGGACGTCGGTGGCAGCCACGTGAGTGCTCCTTGACGAACGGGTGGGATGGTTTAACGCATAGAAGAGTAGCCGATCGAAGGACCGACCCCGCAATCGGCTACCGTCAGTAGCGGTGACCGGACTTGAACCGGTGACACAGCGATTATGAGCCGCTTGCTCTACCGACTGAGCTACACCGCTTTGATGAGATCAGTCCCCGCCTCGCGACGGGAACCTCTCACACCAGAGCCCCAATACGGAATCGAACCGTAGACCTTCTCCTTACCATGGAGACGCTCTGCCGACTGAGCTATTGGGGCGAGCGATGAAGACATTACACGCTCGGCCGCCGTTCGCCCAAATCCGTTTCCCGCCGCCCTTCCCGGCCCCTTCCGCACGGCTCACGACGGCCTCCCGGGCCCCTTCCGGCACTCCCCACGCGCGCGTACCGAACCGTTCCCCGCAGGTCCGACGGCTCCGGTACGACTATTGCGCTCCTCCCCGCCCCGCGCGGCTCGCCACCCTAGGCTCGACTCACTCTGCGTGATCTTGAGTCCCATGCCTGGACCGACCCTCATGGAGCGCGATGCCCGACAGCCAGCCGCAGCCGCCCTCGTCGTCGTCCAATCCGCAGGGTTCCCCGGGCCGGCCCGACCCCGCCGCACTCCTGCTGTGCGGGGCGCGGCTCACCGACGGCCGGACCGTGGACGTACGGCTGGGCTGCGGACGCATCGAGGCGGTGGGCACGGCAGGCAGTCTGGCGCCGGGCCCGGCGCGCACGGGCGGCACGCGCGTGGACCTGACCGGCTACCTCCTGCTCCCCGCCCCGGCCGAACCGCACGCCCACGGCGACACCGCGCTCTCCGCCGAACACGACGGCCCCGTCTCGTACGAACCCGAGGACGTGCAGCGCCGCGCCACGGAGGCGGCCCTGTTGCAGCTGGGGCACGGCGCGACGGCGGTACGCGCGCACGTGCGCGTGGGCGACGTCCAGGGGCTGGGCGCCCTTGCCGCAGTCCTCCAGGCGCGCCGCTCGCTGCGCGGGCTCGCGGAGCTCACGGCGGTCGCGATGCCGCGCGTGCTCACCGGGATCGCCGGCGCCGACGGGCTCGCCATACTGCGGGACGCCGCGAAGATGGGCGCTTCCGTGATGGGCGGCTGCCCCGACCTCGACCCCGACCCCACGGGCTACGCGGAGGCGGTCCTGGAGGTGGCCTCCGAACACGGCTGCCCGGTCGACCTGCACACGGACGCCACCGACCCGGCGAGGCTGGCCAGGCTCGCGGCGATGACCGCCGGCATGCGCCCCGGCGTGATCCTGGGACCGTGCGCCGGGCTCGCGCGCCTGCCCGCCGAGGTGGCCGCACGGGTCGCGGACCAGCTCGCCGCGGCCGGGGTCACCGTGGTCTGCCTGCCCCAGGGCGGCTGCGGTTCCGTGGACCGCCGCGGCACGGCCCCGGTACGGCTGCTGCGCGCGGCCGGCGTCCGGATCGCCGCGGGCAGCGGCGCCCTGCGCGACCTGTCGAACCCCGTCGGCCGCGGCGACCCCCTGGAGGCCGCCTACCTCCTGGCCTCCCGGCACGGCCTGCGCCCCGAGGACGCCTACGACGCCGTGAGCGGCGCCGCCCGCGCCGCCCTCGGCCTTCCCGAGGTCCGCGTCGAGGCCGGCTTCCCCGCCGAACTCCTCGCGGTACGCGGCGACCACCTGGCCGGCGCGCTCTCCCTCGCCTACAGCCGGATCGTGGTGCACCGGGGGCGCGTGGTGGCACGCACGAGCGCGGTCCGTGAGTACTGCAACTCGGCGGTGGCGGCGGAACTGGGCCTGCCCCGGCAGGGGCGTGGGGAGTTGTCCTGAGGGACTCGGGAACGCGGGCGCCGACGCGCGGGCCGGGGCGCGGGAGCGCGCGCCGCGGAGGGGGGCTCCCCTCAGCACGTTCGAGCCGGACCGGCGCGCCAGGCGGAGCCACCCGGGCGCGTGGGGCGCGTGAAGTCGTGCAGCGGATGCGGGGCTTCGGGCGTACGGTCTGAAACATGCGCATTGTCATCGCTGGTGGTCATGGTCAGATCGCGTTGCGGCTGGAGCGGCTGCTCTCCGCGCGCGGGGACGAGGTCGTGGGGATCATCCGGAGGGCCGAGCAGGGCGACGACCTGCGGGCGGCCGGCGCCGAACCGGTGCTGCTGGACCTGGAGTCGGCGTCGGTCGAGGAGGTCGCGGCGCTCCTGCGGGGGGCGGACGCGGCGGTGTTCGCGGCGGGCGCGGGACCGGGCAGCGGCACGGCCCGCAAGGAGACGGTCGACAAGGGCGCGGCGGTGTTGTTCGCGGACGCGGCCGTGCGCGCGGGCGTGCGCCGTTTCGTGGTCGTCTCCTCGATGGCCGCGGATCCGGCGCACCGGGGCGACGGCGTCTTCGACGTGTACCTGCGGGCCAAGGGCGAGGCCGACGCGTACGTGTCCCGGCAGGACGCCCTGGACTGGACGATCCTGCGGCCCGGTTCGCTGACGGACGCGCCGGGCACCGGTCTGGTGCGGCTGGAGGCGCACGCGGGCCGGGGCGCGGTCACCCGCGACGACGTGGCCGCCGTACTGGCGGAGTTGGTGGACACCTCGGCGACGGCCGGCCTGACCCTGGAGCTGATCGGCGGGTCGACGCCGGTCACGGTGGCCGTGAAGTCGGTGGCCGGGAACTGAGTTCTCAGAACAGCGGCAGCTGGCCGGGGAACTCCGGCACGACGTAACCGTCCAACGCGGGCTCCACGGCCCCGATCAGGGCCTGCTGCCGCGAACCGGAACAGGAGACCAGTTCCCCTGCCTCGCGCGCCCCGGGCGGGTCGTGCCGCGCGAAACGGCCCGCCACGACGGCGATTTCACGGCGGCACACCGGGCAGGTTCTGCGTCGGGAGGACATGTGTTCAGTGTGCCCCGGGACGGGGCGTCCGTGACGGACCGCTCCCCGGCCGCCTCGCCGACGAGGCGCCTCCATGATCTTCATCACGGGCTTCCACGCCAAGGCGTACACACGGGCACATGACGATGGGCCCGTGACCTGCTTGGTAGCAGGTCACGGGCCCATCGTTCCCGTGTGGCGGCGCCAGGATTCGAACCTGGGAAGGCTGAGCCGGCAGATTTACAGTCTGCTCCCTTTGGCCGCTCGGGCACACCGCCGGGGTTTTGTCATCAGCTCGAACCGCTTTGCGGCGGTGCTCCCTGGCAACGACGTAAACAATACCCGATTCACAGGGGTGCTCCGCCACCCGATTGATCGCCGCCCGCGGGACGCGGGATGGCTAGGCTGGTGCGGATACGGCCCGGTCCCCACCCCGGGCCCGGCGGCCGCCGTCGCGTGCCGCAACGCATCCCGTCACACCCCCCGATACAAGGAGCCACAGGACATGGCCGACTCCAGTTTCGACATCGTCTCGAAGGTCGAGCGGCAGGAGGTCGACAACGCCCTCAACCAGGCCGCCAAGGAGGTCTCGCAGCGCTACGACTTCAAGGGCGTGGACGCCTCGATCGCCTGGTCCGGCGAGAAGATCCTGATGCAGGCGAACTCCGAGGAACGGGTCAAGGCGATCCTCGACGTCTTCCAGTCGAAGCTGATCAAGCGCGGTATCTCGCTGAAGGCCCTGGACGCCGGTGAGCCGCAGCTCTCCGGCAAGGAGTACAAGATCTTCGCGTCGATCGAGGAGGGCATCTCCCAGGACAACGCGAAGAAGGTCGCGAAGATCATCCGCGACGAGGGCCCCAAGGGCGTGAAGGCCCAGGTCCAGGGCGACGAACTGCGTGTCAGCTCCAAGAGCCGCGACGACCTCCAGGCCGTGATCGCGCTCCTGAAGGGCCAGGACTTCGACTTCGCGCTCCAGTTCGTGAACTACCGGTAGGCAGCGCCTTCGAAGTACGAGAAGGGCGGGCACCGCGTCGTGCCCGCCCTTCTGGTGCTTCCGGTGCTTCTCGTGCTTTCCGTGCGTCGGCTGCGGCCGGGGGTGGTCAGTCGCGCGCGTTGCCGAACAGGATGCGGTAGGCGATCAGCAGGACCAGCGAGCCGCCGATCGCCGCCGCCCAGGTCGCGCCGTCGTAGAAGTTCTTGGTGATCGGGTGGTCCAGCCAGCGGGCCGATATCCAGCCGCCGAGGAACGCGCCCACGATGCCGATCAGGGTCGTGCCGATGAAGCCGCCCGGGTCGCGTCCCGGCAGCAGGACCTTGGCGATGGCGCCGGCCAACAGTCCCAGGATGATCCAGCTGATGATGCCCATGACCTGAACCTGCCCTTCCGCGCTGTGTTCTCACTGTTCCGGCCCTGTGATTTCGGTTCGGGCCGGCTGTGCCGGACGGGTGGTGCCGGGCGGGCCGTCCGAGCCGTCCGCATGTGTCCGCAGCGCGTGTGTTCGTGCCTTGTCGATGACGAGGACGCCTGGGCGATACCGCACGGTTGCGGTGATCAGTAGGGTGCGCCGCATGGCTTCCTCTCCTCCCTCTGACCTGCGGCGCACGCTGGGCGTGCACGACGCCGTGATCGTCGGCCTGGGCTCGATGGTCGGGGCCGGGGTGTTCTCCGCACTGGGCCCCGCGGCCCGCGCGGCCGGGTCGGGGCTGCTTCCCGCGCTGGCCGTCGCCGCGCTGGTCGCCTACTGCAACGCCATGTCCTCGGCGCGCCTGGCCGCCCGGTACCCGCAGTCGGGCGGCACCTACGTGTACGGGCGGGAGCGGCTCGGCGCCTTCTGGGGATACCTGGCGGGATGGGCGTTCGTCGTCGGCAAGACGGCGTCCTGCGCGGCGATGGCGCTCACCGTGGGCGCGTACGTCTGGCCGGGGCAGGCACACGCGGTGGCGGTCGCCGCCGTGGTGGCGCTGACCGCCGTGAACTACGGCGGCATCCAGAAGTCGGCCTGGCTGACGCGGCTGATCGTGGCCGTGGTGCTGGCGGTCCTCGCTTCCGTGGTGGTCGTGTGCCTGACGTCAGGGACGGCGGACGCGGGGCGGCTGGACATCGGTCTCCCGGCGGGCGTGGGCGGGGTACTAGAGGCCGCCGGCCTGCTGTTCTTCGCGTTCGCCGGGTACGCGCGGATCGCGACCCTCGGCGAGGAGGTGCGGGACCCTGCGCGCACCATTCCGCGGGCGATCCCGCTGGCCCTGGGGATCACGCTGGTGGTGTACGCGTGCGTGGCGGTGGCCACGCTCTCCGTGCTGGGCACGGACGGGCTCGGCCGGGCGGCCGCGCCGCTGACCGATGCGGTGCGGGCGGCCGGGGTGCCGGGGCTGGTGCCCGTGGTGCGGGTGGGAGCCGCGGTGGCCGCACTCGGCTCGCTGCTGGCGCTGATCCTGGGGGTGTCGCGGACGTCGCTGGCCATGGCCCGCGACGGTCATCTGCCTCCGGCGCTGGCCGCCGTGCACCCGCGTTTCCAGGTCCCGCACCGCGCGGAACTGGCGGTCGGCGCGGTGGTCGCCGTGGTGGCGGCGACCGCGGACGTACGGGGTGCCATCGGTTTCTCCTCCTTCGGTGTGCTGGCGTACTACGCGGTGGCCAACGCCTCGGCGTGGACGCTGGATCCCGCGTCGCGTTCGCGGGTGGTTCCGGTGGCGGGACTGCTGGGGTGCGTGGTGCTCGCGTTCGCGCTGCCGGTGGCCTCGGTGGTCGCGGGGGCGGCCGTGCTGGCGGTGGGTGCGGCGGCGTATGCCGTACGGCGGTGGGTGGCGGCCCGGTAGACACGGTGGCCGCGGACACGGCGGCCGCGCTGGGAGCCCCCGTCTCTCAGAGGGCCTGCTGCGGGGCCGTGCGTCTCCGGAAGTCGGCCCAGAGTGCCAGGTCCGTGCCCTCGTTGGTCTCCTCGTACCAGCCCGTGCCCTGCAGCCAGACGTGCAGCCAGTCGGTGAGGCTGGGCGCGTCCACGAACCAGGCGCCGTCGGCGTCGTCGGCGTTGGGCTCGTAGAGCAGGACCGTGGCCTGCGGTGCCCGGCAGTCCACGCACGCGTACATGCCACAGCCCCAGTGGGATATCGGCAGGACGCCCTCGGGCCAGGGCCAGTCCGGGTTCTTGCGGCCGTACTCGCGGTTGGTGAGGTACTGGGCGACGGCGGCCGGCTCCCCCGAGGGCGCGGAGTCGAGCAGGGGCAGCAGGCCGTACGACGGGCCGAAACCCCCGTCGCCCACCCGCTCGTAGAGCGCGGCGAGGAGGGGTGGGAGCGGGAAGCCCAGGGTCTGACCGGCGCGGTCGAGCGTGGCGGCGTCGACGGGCGCGGGGAGCGAAGGCCAGCCCCACGGGCGGGAGTTGCGGGCCTGCACGGTCACCCGTGTCAGCAACTGCTCGATCTCGGTCATGGCTTCATGATGCAGGCCGGCACCGACAATCGGGCCGGCCTGTGGACAACCTCCCGCCGACGTGCGGTCAGCGGGTCGCGAACGGCTGGTCCGTGGGGACGATCTCGCGTCCGAGCGGGAGCAGCGAGACCGGGATCAGCTTGAAGTTGGCGATGCCGAACGGAATGCCGATGATCGTCAGGCACATCGCGATGCCGGTGACGATGTGGGCGAGGGCCAGCCACCAGCCCGCGAGGACCAGCCACAGCACGTTGCCGATGCAGGAGGGGGCACCCGCGTCGCGGCGCTCCACCGTCGTGTACCCGAAGGGCCACAGGGCGTACACGCCGATACGAAAGGCGGCTATGCCGAACGGAATGCCGATGACCGTGATGCAGAGGATCACGCCGGCCAGCAAGTAGCCGAGGAACAGCCAGAAGCCGCTCAGGACGAGCCAAATGATGTTCAGGATGGTCTTCACTGCGGGCGACCTGCCATCTTCTCTAGCCGGGCGATCCGTTCCGCCATGGGCGGGTGCGTCGAGAACATCTTGGACAGTCCCTGGCCCGGACGGAAGGGGTTCGCGATCATCATGTGGCTCGCGGTCTCGATCCGGGGCTCGGGAGGCAGCGGGAGCTGCTTGGTGCCGGCGTCCAGCTTGCGCAGGGCGCTCGCCAGGGCGAGCGGGTCGCCGGTGAGCTGGGCGCCCGAGGCGTCCGCCTCGTACTCCCGGGAGCGGCTGATGGCGAGCTGGATGAGACTGGCGGCGAGCGGGCCCAGGATCATGATCAGCAGCAGGCCGAGGAAGCCGGGGCCGTCGTCGTCGTCCGAACGGCCGACCGGGATCAGCCAGGCGAAGTTGACCAGGAACATGATCACCGAGGCGAGGGCGCCGGCGACCGACGAGATGAGGATGTCGCGGTTGTAGACGTGGCTGAGTTCGTGGCCGATGACGCCGCGCAGTTCCCGCTCGTCGAGGATGCGCAGGATGCCCTCCGTGCAGCACACGGCGGCGTTGCGCGGATTGCGGCCGGTCGCGAAGGCGTTCGGTGCCTCCGTCGGGGAGATGTACAGGCGGGGCATGGGCTGGCGGGCCTGGGTGGAGAGGTCGCGGACCATCCGGTACAGGGCCGGGGCCTCGAACTCGCTCACGGGGCGTGCGCGCATCGCGCGTAGCGCCAGCTTGTCGCTGTTCCAGTACGCGTACGCGTTCGTGCCGAGGGCGACGAGGACCGCGACGATCAGACCCGTTCGGCCGAAGAAGCTGCCGATGACGATGATGAGTGCCGACAGTCCCCCGAGGAGAACTGCGGTCCTGAGCCCGTTGTGCCGGCGGTGCACGGTACGCCCTCCAAGTCGTGCGGCAGGGGAACCCTTTGCCTGCGGTGCTGCCTTCCGGTCTGCGATGCCACCGGTGTCGTGGTGTCACGTCCAGTGGACCCTTCCGCACTGGTCAACGCCAGGCGGCGGCCACTAGTTCCCTTGTGTCCGCTGTGTGCGGGGTGGGCCGACCGGGTGAGAGCCGTGCCCGGGCGCGCGTGTCGGTCCCCACGCGCGCGTGGGGACCGTCAGAACAGGCCGGCGGTGGCGAAGCGGAGTACCAGCTGCGGAGCGCCGGAGAGGACGACGCCGAGGGTGCCGGTGAGGGCGAGCGCGGCCGTGAGAGGGGCGGGGAGACGGTGCCTGACCGGTTCGCCCTCGGGGGCTCGGAACAGCAGGGCCGTCCACTGGAGGTAGTAGTAGAGGGCGATCACGACGTTGACGGCCATGACGACGGCGAGCCAGCCGAGGCCGGCGTCGACGGCCGCCGAGAAGACGGTGACCTTCGCGAACAGGCCGATGACGCCGGGCGGGAGTCCGGCGAGGCACAGCAGGAAGAAGGCCAGGAGCAGGGCGGTGAGCGGGTTCCTGGCGTACAGGCCGCGGTAGTCGGAGATCCGGTTGAGCCGCTCGGTACGGGCGACGGCGGCGGCCACGGCGAAGGCTCCGAGGTTCACGGCGGCGTACATGAGGGCGTAGGCGACGGTGGAGCCGACGGCCTTCCGGGCGTCGCCGGTGTATCCGGCGGCGGCGATCGGCACCAGCAGGTAGCCGGCCTGGCCCACCGACGACCAGGCGAGCAGCCGTACCGCGCTGTACGCGCGCGTGGCCTGCTGGCGCAGGGCCGCCACGTTGCCGACGGTCATGGTGAGCGCGGCCAGGGCGGCGAGCGCGGGGCCCCAGACGTCGGCGTACGACGGGAAGGCGACGACGGTGACCAGGATCAGCCCGGAGAAGCCGACGGCCTTGCCGACGACCGACAGGTAGGCGGCGATCGGCAGCGGGGCGCCGACGTAGGTGTCGGGCACCCAGAAGTGGAAGGGGACGGCGGCCGTCTTGAACGCGAAACCCACGAGGGTGAGGACGACACCCGTCTGGGCGAGGGTGTGCAGCTGTCCGTCGACGTGCTGGATCCGGTCGGCGACCTGGGTGAGGTAGAGGCTGCCGGTGGTGGCGTACACGAAGCTGATGCCCATGAGGCTGACGGCGGTCGCGGTCACCGAGGACAGGAAGAACTTCAGGGCCGCCTCGGAGGACCGCTTGTCGCCGTGCCGGATGCCGACGAGGGCGAAGGCGGGCAGGGAGGCGACCTCCAGGGCGACGACCAGGGTGGCGAGGTCGCGGGAGGCGGGCAGCAGGGCGGCACCGGCGGCCGAGGAGAGCAGCAGGAACCAGAACTCGCCCTGGGGGTAGCGGCTCCTGCCGTCCTTGAGGGCGGTGACGGACAGCAGGGCGGTGAGCAGGGCGCCGCCGAGGACGAGGAACTGCACGACCAGGGTGAACCGGTCGGCCGTGTAGCTGCACGCGTGCGTGGTGCCGGTCAGGCAGAAGGTGCTGCGGTCGTGGCCGAGGAGCGGGAGCAGCAGGAGGGCGGCCGCGGCGAGTCCGGCGACCGAGATCCAGCCGAGGAGCGGTTTCCTGGCCTCGGGTACGAACAGGTCGGCGACCAGGACGGCCAGGCCGACGACCGCGGTGAGGGTGGGCGGGGCGATGGCGAGCCAGTCGACGGACTGGACGAGGTTCGCGGCCAGTGGCTGGGCCAGGGCGCTCATCGGGTGCCTCCTGCGAGGAGCTGCTGCACGGCCGGGTCGGTCAGACCGAGCAGGGCCTTCGGCCAGAGTCCGGCGACGACGGTCAGGGCGACGAGCGGGGTCCAGGCCGCGAACTCGTAGCTGCGGACGTCGGCGAGCTTCGGCACTTCCCGCGATGCGGCGCCCATGCAGACGCGGCGGACCACGGCCAGCATGTAGGCGGCCGTCAGCAGGGTGCCGAAGGCGGCGATCGCCATGAAGGTCAGGAAGGCCGGGCGGCTGAGTCCGGCGGCCGGCTCGAAGGCGCCGAACAGGGCCAGCATCTCGCCCCAGAACCCGGCGAGGCCGGGCAGTCCGAGCGAGGCGACGGCGGCGAACGCGAGCAGTCCGCCCAGGCGCGGTGCCCTGCCGTAGAGCGCGGCGCCGGTCTCCTCGGCAAGGGTGTCGAGGTCGGTGGTGCCGGTGCGGTCCTTCAGGCCGCCGACCAGGAAGAACAGCAGGCCGGTGATGAGCCCGTGGGCGATGTTGGCGAACAGGGCGCCGTTGACGCCGGTCGGGGTCATGGTGGCGATGCCGAGCAGGACGAAGCCCATGTGGCCGACGGAGGAGTAGGCGATCAGCCGTTTGAGGTCGCCCCGCGCGCCGCGTTTGGCCAGGTTCAGGCAGGCCAGGGACCCGTAGATGATGCCGACGACCGCGAAGGCGGCGAGGTAGGGCGCGAAGGTGCGGAAGCCGTCCGGTGCGACCGGCAGCAGGATCCGGACGAACCCGTAGGTGCCCATCTTCAGCAGGACCCCGGCCAGCAGGACCGAGCCGACGGTCGGCGCGGAGGTGTGGGCGTCCGGCAGCCAGCTGTGCAGGGGCCACATCGGGGTCTTGACCGCGAGCCCGATCCCGATCGCCAGAACGGCGATGACCTGCACGGACGCGGTCAGCGACCGGCCGTTGTCAGTGGCGAGTGCCACCATGTCGAAGGTGCCCGCCTTGATTCCGATCAGGAGCAGGCCGAGCAGCATGACGACGGATCCGAGCAGGGTGAAGAGGATGAACTTCCAGGCGGCCCGGGTCCGGCCCGCGCCGCCCCAGCGGGCGATGAGGAAGTACATCGGGATGAGCACCGTCTCGAAAGCGAGGAAGAACAGCAGCAGGTCGAGGACGGCGAAGCTCGCGAGGGTGCCGGTCTCCAGGACGAGAAGCAGGGCGACGAAGGCCTTCGGGGAAGGCCCGGAGGGGCCCGCGGGCGGGTTGAAGTACGAGTAGAGCGCGCAGAGGAAGGCCAGCAGCGCGGTCAGGACCACGAGGGGGAGGGAGATGCCGTCGATGCCGAGGTGGATGCGCACGTCGAGTGCGGGGATCCAGCTGATGTCGGTCGTGGCCTGCATCCTCGACGGGTGGTCGTGGTCGAAGCCGAGCGCGAGGACGATCGCGGCGACGAGGATCGCGCCGGTCACGGTCACGCCGTGGCGGAGCACGGCCTGCTCGGGCGACTTCCCCTTCAGTCCGGGCGGGGCGGGCAGCAGGGCGGCGACGGCGCCGAGAAGCGGGCCGACGACGATCAATGCCAGAAGGACTTGCATCACGGACTCGCTGATATCGATCACGCCTGCTCACGCTCCCGTGGCGACGAGGAGGACGGCGATCGCCAGGACGACGGTGCCGGCGAGCAGCGCGCTCACATAGGTCTGGACGTTGCCGGTCTGGGCGCGCCGTACGGCGGCGCCGAGCAGGCGGGGCAGTGCTCCCGCCCCGCGGACGTAGGTGTCGACGACCTCGCGGTCGAGGAACTGGACGAGGCTCGCGGCGGCCAGCACCGGGCGGACGAACAGCGCGTCGTAGACGGCGTCCAGGTGGAAGCCTTCGGCCGCGTGCCGGTGCAGCGGGCCGAGCAGCAGCCGGCCGGGGTCCGCCGGGTCGGGTGCGTAGGCCACGTCGCCGAACGCGGGCCGGTGGGCGGCGACGGCCTCGGCCTCGACCAGTCCGGCGGCGCCCTCCGGGTGGGCGGCGACGGCACCCAGCGGAGCGCGGGCGGCCAGGGTCCTGGTGCGCTGCCAGGCGCCGTAGGTGACGAGTCCGCCGACGAGCGCGAGGCCGGTGCCGAGGACCGAGGTGGTGAGGGTCGGGGTGAGGGCGCGGCCGTCGAACCAGCCGGGCAGCGAGCGGTAGGCGAACCCGCCGAAGGCCAGGGAGGGGACGGCCAGGACCCACAGCACCGCGGTCATGGACAGCGGCTGCCGCCCGTGGTCCGCGGCCTCGGAGCCCCGGCCGCGGAAGGTGAGCAGCCACAGCCGGGTCGCGTAGGCGGCGGTGAGCAGGGCGGTGGCCAGGCCCGCGATCAGGACGATCCAGCCGGCGCTGCCGGGGGCGTGGTCGGTGTGGCCGGTGGCGACGTGCTCGGCGGCGCCGAGGACCGACTCCTTCGAGAAGAAACCGCTGAAGGGCGGGATCGCGGCGAGCGCGAGCAGGGCCACGGTCATCGTCCAGTAGGCGTCCGGGACGCGGTCGCGCAGGCCGGAGGTACGGGACATGACGGCCAGCGAGTTGGTGCCCGCGGCGTGGATGATCACACCGGCGGCGAGGAACAGCAGCGCCTTGAAGGCGCCGTGGGACAGGAGGTGGAAGACGGCGGCTCCGCGGTCGCCGACGGCGAGGGCGCCGGTCATGTAGCCGAGCTGGCCGATCGTCGAGTACGCGAGGACGCGCTTGATGTCGTCCTGGGCGAGCGCGGCGAGGGCCGAACCGACCATCGTGACGGCGCCCATGGCGGCGAGGACGACCATCACGGCCGCACTGGCCTCGAAGATCGGGAGGAGACGGGCGACGAAGTAGACACCGGCGGCGACCATCGTCGCGGCGTGGATCAGCGCGGAGACCGGGGTCGGGCCGGCCATCGCGTCGGGGAGCCAGGTGTGCAGCGGGAACTGCGCGGACTTGCCGGCCACGCCGCACAGGAGCAGCAGCCCGACCAGGGTGGGATGGTGCAGCCCGCCGTCGGCGACGGTGCCGAGGACCGTGGTGATGCGGAACGACCCGGCGTCGGTGGCCAGCGCGAACAGGCCGATCAGGAACGGTACGTCGCCGAGCTTGGTGACGAGGAAGGCCTTCATGGAGGCGGCGCGTGCCTCGGGGGTCTCCCAGTAGTGGCCGACCAGGAAGTAGGAGCAGATGCCCATGACTTCCCAGCCGACCAGCAGCACGATCAGGTCGCCGGAGTAGACGACCAGCAGCATCGCGGAGGTGAACAGGGAGACGAGGGCGGCGTACGAGGGGTAGCGCGGGTCGTCGCGGAGGTAGCCGGTCGAGTAGATCTGCACGCAGGTGGCGACGAAGGCGACCAGGACGGCGACGAGGGCGGCGAAGCCGTCGATGTGCAGGGCGAGTTCGATCGGGACCGAGCCGGTGGGAGTGAGCTCGGTGTGGGCGTCCACGGCCTGCCCGCCGCCCTGGTCGGCGGCGACCGTGCAGGCGAGGGCCAGCGCGGCGAGGGTCGGCAGGACCGCGAGCGGGCGGACGAAACCGGGGGCGGTGCGCCCCAGGAGCAGGCCGGCGGCGGCGCCGAGGAACGGCAGGAGGGGGACGAGGACGGCGAGGGTGGTCGTGGTCACGCGGTGGCCTCAGCCTTCTCGTCGGCCGACCCGTCAGGGGGCGTGCCGGCCGTGCCGTCCTCGTGGCCCTCGGCGGTGTCGCGGAGCCGGTCGATGTCGGAGGTGCCGCGGTTGCGGTAGACGGCGAGGACGATCGCCAGGCCGATGCCGATCTCGGCGGCGGCGATGGCGATGGTGAACAGGGTCAGGGCCTGGCCGGAGTGCAGGGTGTCCCGGGCGGTCTTGCTCAGCCAGACGTCGAAGGCGACGAGGTTGAGGTTGACGGCGTTGAGCATCAGCTCGACCGACATCAGGACGAGGATCGCGTTGCGGCGGGCGAGGACGCCGTACAGGCCGGTGCAGAAGAGGAGCGCGGAGAGAACGGCGGGATAGGCGAGGTGCATCAGCGGGCGCCTTCCTGCTCGGATTCCTGCTCGGGTTCCTGCTCGGATTCCTGCTCGATCGGGTGAATCCCGGATCCTGTGACGGATGGGGAACTCTGCGTGACGGCCCGGCCGTTCACAGGGGGCGGGGCCGACTCCGCCTTCGCCTTCCGGGACAGGACGATCGCCCCGACCAGGGCCGCGAGGAGGAGGACGGAGAGGGCCTCGAAGGGCAGCACCCAGTTCTGGAAGAGGCTGGCGCCGGTGACCTTCGTCGAGCCGGCGGCGGCGCCGTCCAGGTCGATCCAGGTGGTGCGGAAGGCGTCCACGACCACCCAGACCAGAGCGACCGCGGCGGCCACGGCGACGGCCAGCGCCACCCAGCGGTTCCCGGAGTCGGCGTCCGGGGAGCGGCCGATCGGGGCCCTGGTGAGCATCAGACCGAAGAGAAGGAGGACGACGACGGAACCCACATAGATGAGGACCTGCACCCAGGCGATGAACTCGGCGGTGAGCAGAAGGTATTCGACGGCGAGCCCGCCGAGGGCGACCACCAGCCACAGGGCGGCGTGCACCAGCTGGCGGGTGGTGACCGTGACGAGGGCCGCGCCGAAGGTGACCAGGCCGACGAGAAGGAAGGCGATCTCCACGCCGGTCGGGGACAGGAAGCCGTGCGGCGCTTGGGCGAGCGGGCTCACTCCTCCCCCTCCCCCGGTTCGACCCGGTCGGCGGCCTGGGTGGCCGCGAGCTTCTCGGCGGTCTTGCGGGCGGCGGCGATCTCCTTCGGCTCCTCCGCACCGGGGTCGAGGGCGGGCGGGGCCGGGACCGTCCACATCCACTCGCGGAGCTTGTCGCGCTCGTGGGTGAGCTCGCGGATGTCGGTCTCGGCGTACTCGAACTCCGGGGACCAGAACAGGGCGTCGAAAGGACAGACCTCGATGCAGATACCGCAGTACATGCACAGGGAGAAGTCGATGGCGAAGCGGTCCAGGACGTTGCGGCTGCGTTCCCGGCCGCCCGGGGCCGCCGCCGGGACGGTCTCCTTGTGGGAGTCGATGTAGATGCACCAGTCGGGGCACTCACGGGCGCAGAGCATGCAGACCGTGCAGTTCTCCTCGAACAGCCCGATCACGCCGCGGGTGCGCGGCGGGAGGTCCGGAAGGGTGTCCGGGTACTGCTCGGTGACCGACTTCCGGGTCATCGTGCGCAGGGTGACGGCCAGGCCCTTGGCCAGGCCCGAGCCGGGGATGGGGGCCACTAGGAGATCACCACCTTGACGATGCCGGTGAGGGCGATCTGGGCGAGAGACAGGGGGACGAGGAGGGTCCAGGAGAACTTCTGCAACTGGTCCTCGCGCAGCCGGGGATAGGTCACGCGGAGCCAGATCACGACGAAGGCGAGGAGCGCCGACTTCAGGAGGGTCCACAGCCAGCCGAGACCGTCCGCACCCCACGGGCCGTGCCAGCCGCCCAGGAAGAGGACGGTGGTCAGGCCGCACAGGACGACGATCCCGGCGTACTCGGCGAGCAGGAACAGGGCGAAGCGCAGGCCGGTGTACTCGGTGTACGCGCCGAAGATGATCTCCGAGTCGGCGACGGGCATGTCGAACGGGGGCCGCTGGAGTTCCGCGAGGCCGGCGATGAAGAAGACCAGGCCGCCGGTGATCTGCCAGGGCAGCCACCACCAGTGGAAGGAGCCGACGATGCCCGGCAGGGAGACGGTACCGGCCGCCATCGCCACGGAGGCGGCGGCGAGCAGCATCGGGAGTTCGTAGGCGAGGAGCTGGGCGGCGGTGCGCAGGCCGCCGAGGAGGGAGAACTTGTTGGCACTGGCCCAGCCGGCCATGAGCGAGCCGAGGACGCCGACGCCCATCACGGCCAGCACGAAGAACACGCCCGCGTCCAGGACCTGGCCGACCGCGCCCTCACCGGGGCCGATCGGGATGGCGAGCAGCACGAGCAGATACGGGAGGAGGGCGACCGCGGGGGCCAGCTGGAAGACACGGCGGTCCGCGCCGGCCGGGACCACGTCCTCCTTCTGCGCGAACTTCACGCCGTCGGCGATCAGCTGGGCCCAGCCGTGGAAACCACCGGCGTACATCGGACCGAGGCGGCCCTGCATATGGGCCATCACCTTGTGCTCGGTCTGCCCGACGATCAGGGGGAAGGTGAGGAAGACGACGAACACGACGAGGAGTCGCAGGGCGACGTCCAGAGCGTCGTTCACTGCGGGCCTCCTGGAGGGTCGTCGTGGGCGGCGGGGTGTTCGGGGGCGGGGTCCTCGCGGGGCGGGGCTTCGGGAGCGGGCTCGGGAGCGGGGGCCTCGGAGGCCGGAGCCTCCGGAGGGGGTTCGGAGGCCGGAGCCTCCGGAGTCGAGGGTTCGGGGGCGGAGTCCTCGTGTGCCGTCGGCTGCGCCTCGGGCGCCTCGGGCGCTACGGGCGCTACGGGCGCCTCGGGCGCCGCGGATACAGGCTCCTCCGTCCCAGTCCCAGTCCCAGTCCCCGGCTCCGTCCCCGCGCCCGGCTCCTCGGCCTTGGTCCCGGTCCCGGCTGTCCCGGTCCCGGCTCCTTCCGCCGGGTCGGCCGTCGTCTCGCGCGGCGTTCCGGCCTCCGGTTCCTCGAAGGCCGGACGGGCGTGGTGCCACGGTGCGTCGGAGCTGCGGGGGGCTGCCGGGCGAGCCGGAGTGGTCGGCGTTTCCGTCTCCTCTGCACGCTGGGAAGCGGAGCCGCCCGAGGCAGTACGCGTCCGGCGTGGCCCCCGGGGAGCAGCCGGCGGCCCCGCCGCAGCCGCCGCGCCCGACTCCGCAGTCACCTCGGCCCCTTCGGCACCCTTAGCCGCCTCGGTCGCCTCGGTCGCCTGGCTCGTCGAGCCCTCCGCGGCTGTGCGGGAGCGGCGCGCCGGGCGGTCGTCGGCCGCGCGGGGTGGGCGGGGCGGGCGGTCGCCGGTCGTGCGGCTTGGCGCGGTGCGGGCCGGGCGGGCGGGGGCGGCCGGGAGCTGGCCCTTGAGGGGGCCCCACTCGTTCGGGTCGGGGACGCCTGGGGGGAGCATCTGGCGGCGCTTGGGGCCGCCGTGCTCGGACTCGCCCGGTTCCTTGGCGCCGGGCCAGGCCTTGGCGACGCGGGCAGCGAGCACGAAGTCCTTGCGGAGGGGGTGGCCTTCGAAGTTCTCCGGGAGGAGGAGGTGGTCCAGGCCGGGGTGGCCGGTGAAGCGGACGCCGAACATCTCGTGGGTCTCGCGTTCGTGCCAGCGGGCGCCCGCGTAGACGCCGACGGCGGAGGGGAGTTCGGGGGCGGTGTGCGGGACGGTCGTGCGCAGGAGCAGGCGGCGGACCGGGGCGAGGGCGACGACGTGGGCACAGACGCGGAAGCCGGTGCCGGGTTCGTCGACCGCGCTCAGCCAGTCGAAGTAGGTGCAGGAGAGCGTCGTACGGGCGGTCTCGAGGGCGGCGAGCCAGGAGGAGGGAGGGACGTCGACCGTCAGGACGTCGTAGGACTCGTCGGCCGTGGCGTCCGTGCCGAAGAGTTCCTCGACGGGGGCCGGCAGCCAGCCGGGCGGGGCCGTCATCGGGCGTCCCCTTCGCCCTCGGCTCCGGTGGGCGCCGGTGGCCGGACCAGGTCGCTCTGGAGGGCCGCGGCGGACGGGCGGGAGGTGCCGTAGCGCTCGCCCAGGGACTCGGCCGCGATCTTCTCCTGGAGTTTGAGGATGCCCTGGAGGAGCGCCTCGGGGCGGGGCGGGCAGCCGGGGACGTAGACGTCGACGGGGATGATCTGGTCGACGCCCTTGGTGACGGAGTAGGAGTCCCAGTAGGGGCCGCCGCAGTTCGAGCAGGCGCCGAAGGAGATGACGTACTTCGGTTCGGGCATCTGCTCGTACAGGCGCTTGACCGCCGGGGCCATCTTGTCCGTGACCGTGCCGGAGACCACCATCAGGTCGGCCTGGCGGGGGCCCGGCGCGAAGGGGATCACGCCGAGGCGGATGAAGTCGTGGCGGGCCATCGACGCGGCGATGAACTCGATCGCGCAGCAGGCGAGGCCGAAGTTGAAGACCCAGAGCGAGTAGCGGCGGCCCCAGTTGAGGACGACCTTCATCGGTTCGGGGGCGAGGCGGGCGAGCGTGCCCAGCCGCTTCGGCTCCGGCAGCGGAACAGGCTCCGACGCGGTCGCGTCCGGCGTCACGTCCATGTCAGGACGCCCTTCTTGTATGCGTACAGCAGGCCGACGGCGAGGAAGCCGAGGAAGATGAACATCTCCACGAGGGTGGTCGCGCCGTAGCCGGGGGCGGCGAAGACCGTCGCCCAGGGGAACAGGAAGATCGAGTCGACGGCGAAGATGACGTAGAGGAAGGCGTAGACGTAGTAGCGGACCTGGGTGTGGGCCCAGCCCTCGCCGACGGGATCGACACCGCACTCGTAGGTGAGGAGTTTCTCGGGGGTGGGGACCACCGGGCGCAGCAGCCGGCCGGCGCCGAAGGCGACGGCGACGAAGACCACGCCGACCAGCATCAGCAACCCTACGACCGAGTAGGACGCGAAGTAGTCCGCGGCGAGGACCGCGGTCGGTTCACCGCCCACCGTCTCCCGCATCGCCCGTCCCTCACTCCCTCGACAGACCACGGACCGCAGGCCCGACCGGACCGGTGCCGTGACCTCAGTCAACTCTTGATTCGACGATCTGTACGCACGGGAGTCTAGGCCCTGATAAAGACACGGTAAGCAGGCCGTCACGCGGTGGGGCACGGCGGGACACGGCGGGAGACGGGACCGGGGCCGCCTGGTGGGGTTTTCCCCAGGGCGGCCCGGGCGGCGAACTCCATGGCGTCGTGCCACGGCACGCGGCACGCTGGCCCGTATGACCGCACCAGCACCCAGATCCCTCAGCAGCGCCGACGACGGAGAGGACCGTGAGCGGCTGCCGCCCGTGCGCTTCGCCTTCGACGGTCACACGTGGAGGGAGATCGCCCATCTCCTGCTGAACCTGCCGATGTCGCTGTTCGGCTTCGTCTACGTCGTCACGACGGTGTGGGTGAGCGGTGTCCTGACGCTGACGGTGATCGGCATACCCCTGCTCGCCGCGACCCTGGTGGGCGCCCGGCAGCTGGGGAAGCTGGAGCGGGCACGCGCGCGTGCGCTGCTGGGGGTGCGGGTGGAGGAGCCGACCCCGCTGCCGTGGTCCGGTCGCGGTGCGGGCACCGGGCGGCTGTGGATGGCGTTGAAGGACCCGGTGGGCTGGCGGACGCTGCTGTACGACTTCATCCGGCTGCCCTGGGGCGTCCTCACCTTCTGCATCACGCTGGTCTCGCTGTTCGTGCTGTGGCCGGTGCTGCCGTTCGTCGCGCGCGGGCTGGCGAACGTGGACCGGGCGATGGTGCGCGGCCTGCTGTCGCCCTCCGACGAGCTGGAGCGCCGTATCGCCGAACTGGAGTCGGACCGCGGAGTGGTCGTCGACACGGCCGCCGCCGACCTGCGGCGCATCGAACGGGATCTGCACGACGGGGCGCAGGCCCGGCTGGTCAACCTGGCGATGGGGCTCGGCCTGGCGAAGGAGAAGCTGCTGGAGGATCCCGACGCGGCCGCCACGATGGTCGAGGAGGCGCACGGTGAGGTGAAGCTGGCGCTGCAGGAGCTCAGGGATCTCGCCCGCGGCATCCATCCGGCGGTGCTGACCGACCGGGGGCTGGACGCGGCGCTGTCCTCGGTGGCCTCGCGCTGCACGGTGCCGGTCCAGGTGACCGCCGACCTGCCGGCCAGGCCGGCGCCGGCGATCGAGGGCATCGCCTACTTCACCGTCTCCGAGCTGCTGCAGAACATCAGCAAGCACAGCGGGGCGCGTACCGCCTCGGTGGACGTGTGGCGGGCCGACGACCGGCTGCTGATCCAGGTACGGGACGACGGGCGCGGCGGGGCGAGCCTGGACGGCGGCTCGGGGATGCGGGGGCTCGCGGACCGGCTGGGCGCGGTCGACGGCCTGTTCGTCGTCGACTCGCCGGCCGGCGGTCCCACGACGGTCACCGCCGAGCTGCCCTGGCGCGACCGGTCGTAGGCCTGCGCGGGGTAGCGCGGGAGTGGCGCGGGGGGGGTGGGGAAAACCCCCCTTCCAAGACGCCGACGGACTCCATGGTTCCGCGACCTGCGACAGAGCAGGGTGGAGATACGGCAGGACAGGGCTGATCAGGCTGGGAGAGGACGGGACGGCGCCGATGGCCACGGAGTACGGGCACGAGTACGGACACGGCTACAGGAACGGGCAGGACCAGGGACACGGCTACGGCTACGAGCCGTACGGCGGGCGTCGGCACCGGCTGCCGGCGGTGCTGCGGGCGCCGTTCGAGGCGCGCAGCCGGCGTGAGTTCGGCTATGTCCTGCTCGGTCTGCCGGTCGGCGTCACGCTGTTCGTGTGGGCCGTGACGATGGTGTCCCTCGGCGTCGGTCTGGTGGTGACCTTCATCGGGATCCCGCTGCTGGCGGTGGCCCTCGCCGGGTGCCGCGGCTTCGGGACACTGGAACGGGCACGCGCGCGTGGGCTGCTGAAGCTGGAGGTGGCCGATCCGGAGCCGCTGCGGATGCGCAAGCCGGGGTTCTTCGCCTGGGTCGGGGCGGTGCTGAAGAGCGGCACGTCCTGGCGTCATCTGCTCTACGCGGTCCTGCAGTTCCCCTGGTCGGTGTTCTCCTTCGTCGTCGCCTTCAACTTCTGGACGTACGGCTGGGCGCTGCTGACGTATCCGCTGTGGTTCTGGGTGTTCCCGGTGTGGGTCGGGCAGGGCGGGATCCAGCTGTACGGCGACGCGCACCACCACGTCTACCTCGACAACCCGTTCGAGATCACCGTGACCGCGCTGGTCGGACTGTTGTTCACCCTGGCCACGCCGTGGATCGTCCGGGCGCTGACGCTGGTGGACCGGGTGATGGTGACCGGGCTGCTGGGGCCGTCGAAGCTGGCTTCGCGGGTGGTGGAGCTGGAGTCGGACCGGGGGGTCGTGGTGGACACGGCCGCCGCCGACCTGCGGCGGATCGAGCGGGATCTGCACGACGGGGCGCAGGCACGGCTGGTGGCGCTGGCCATGGATCTGGGGCTGGCGAAGGAGAAGCTGCGGGAGGATCCGCAGGTCGCGGCGCGGATGGTGGACGAGGCGCACGGTGAGGTGAAGACCGCGCTGCAGGAGCTCAGGGACCTGGCCCGCGGGATCCATCCGGCGGTGCTGACCGACCGGGGGCTGGACGCGGCACTGTCCTCGGTGGCCTCGCGGTGCACGGTGCCGGTGCGGGTGGAGGTCGATCTGGTGGAGCGGCCGGCGGCGGCGATCGAGGGGATCGCGTACTTCACGGTGTCCGAGCTGCTGCAGAACGTCAGCAAGCATGCGCGGGCGAGGGGGGCGGAGGTGGATGTGTGGCGGAGTGAGGACCGGTTGATGCTGCAGGTCGTGGACGACGGGGTGGGGGGTGCGGACACGGCGAGCGGGTCGGGGCTGGCGGGGCTGGCCGAGCGGCTGGACGCGGTGGACGGGATCCTGGTGGTGGACTCGCCGGTGGGCGGGCCCACGCGGGTGACGGCGGAGCTGCCCTGGCGTGGCTGAGGGCGGGTTCTCCGCCCCCGCCGCCCCTACCCGTCCCGTCCCTCCAGGGGGTGGGCCCCCTTCGACCGCCCGTTCCGGGGGCTGCCGCCCCCGGACCCCCGCATCGGCCTCCGGCCTCGTCCTCAAACGCCGGACGGGCTGACACATGGCGCCGAGCGGCCTTCGCTTCGCCCCCAAACGCCAGACAGGCCGAAAGGGGTGCGGACCGGTCTTCGTCCGCGCCTCGCGGCCTGTTTTGGTTTGCGTCCTGTCGTTACCCGCGGGCACTCCGATCCGAATGCTGGAATGCTGGACTTTCCGACAGGGCAGGCATGTACGCCGGACGGGCTGTGGGGGGCCGGGAGATCGTGGAGGACAGGGTGCGGGTGGTCATCGCCGAGGATTCCGTGCTGCTCAGAGAGGGGCTGACCCGGCTGTTGACGGACCGGGGGCATGACGTCGTCGCGGGCGTCGGGGACGCGGAGGCGCTGGTCAAGACCATCGCCGACCTGGACGCGCAGGACGCGCTGCCGGACGTGGTCGTCGCCGATGTGCGGATGCCGCCGACACACACCGACGAGGGCGTACGGGCCGCCGTACGGCTGCGGAAGGCACACCCCGGGCTCGGGGTGCTGGTGCTGTCGCAGTACGTGGAGGAGCGGTACGCCACCGAACTGCTGGCCGGTTCCAGCCGCGGCGTGGGCTATCTGCTGAAGGACCGGGTCGCCGAGGTCCGGGAGTTCGTGGACGCCGTGGTGCGGGTCGCCGAGGGCGGTACGGCGCTCGATCCGGAGGTCGTCGCCCAGTTGCTCGGGCGGAGCCGGAAGCAGGACGTCCTCGCCGGCCTCACCCCGCGGGAGCGGGAGGTGCTGGGGCTGATGGCCGAGGGCCGGACGAACTCGGCGATCGCCCGGCAGCTGGTCGTGAGCGACGGGGCCGTCGAGAAGCACGTCAGCAACATCTTCCTCAAGCTGGGGCTCTCCCAGAGCGACGGTGACCACCGGCGTGTTCTGGCCGTTCTGACGTATCTGAACTCCTGACGGGCCGACGGCACCGTGTCGGTACCGGAAGGCGGCCAGGGGGAGGGAAAATCATGACAAGTCAGGGCGACAGGTCGTCTCAGAACTCCGTCCAGCATGCGAGCGGGCACGGGAAGGCGACCCTAACCGACGTAGGGTTGATTGCGGGATGGTCGGTGGGACGGCCACCCCCGGACAGCCGCCTCGAAGGAGGTCCAGTTCAGTGACCAGCCAGGTCAGCAGGACAACGGAACAGGCCGACGGAACCGTCGTTGGAGAGCAGCGCAAGCCGGGCGGTGTGAAGGCCGTCCGGCGCCTCGATCGGGTGATCATCCGGTTCGCGGGGGACTCGGGTGACGGTATGCAGCTCACCGGTGACCGGTTCACGTCGGAGACCGCGTCCTTCGGCAATGATCTGTCGACCCTGCCGAACTTCCCCGCCGAGATCCGGGCCCCCGCAGGCACTCTGCCGGGGGTTTCGTCTTTTCAGCTGCATTTCGCCGACCACGACATCCTCACCCCGGGGGACGCGCCGAACGTGCTGGTCGCGATGAACCCGGCGGCGCTGAAGGCGAACATCGGGGATCTGCCGCGCGGCGCGGAGATCATCGTCAACACGGACGAGTTCACCAAACGGGCGATGCAGAAGGTCGGCTACGACACCTCGCCCCTGGAGGACGGTTCGCTCGACGGCTACAGCCTCCATCCGGTGCCGCTGACCACGCTGACCGTGGAGGCACTGAAGGAGTTCGACCTCAGCCGCAAGGAGGCCGAGCGCAGCAAGAACATGTTCGCGCTCGGCCTCCTGTCGTGGATGTACCACCGGCCGACCGAGGGCACGGAGAGGTTCCTCCAGCAGAAGTTCGCCCGCAGCCCCGAGGTCATGAAGGCCAACCTGGCGGCGTTCCGCGCGGGCTGGAACTTCGGCGAGACGACCGAGGACTTCGCCGTCTCCTACGAGATCGCCCCGGCGACGACGGCGTTCCCGGTCGGTACGTACCGGAACATCTCCGGGAACCTGGCGCTGGCCTACGGCCTGGTCACCGCGTCCCGGCAGGCGGAGCTGCCGCTGTTCCTCGGGTCGTACCCGATCACCCCGGCCTCCGACATCCTGCACGAGCTGTCCAAGCACAAGAACTTCGGTGTGCGGACCTTCCAGGCGGAGGACGAGATCGCCGGCATCGGCGCGGCCCTGGGGGCGGCGTTCGGCGGCTCGCTGGCCGTGACGACGACCTCCGGTCCCGGTGTCGCCCTGAAGGCGGAGACGGTCGGGCTGGCGGTCTCGCTGGAGCTGCCGCTGCTGGTCGTCGACATCCAGCGGGGCGGGCCGTCCACGGGGCTGCCGACCAAGACGGAGCAGGCGGACCTGTTGCAGGCGATGTTCGGACGCAACGGCGAGGCACCGGTCCCGGTGATCGCCCCGCGGACACCGGCCGACTGCTTCGACGCGGCGCTGGAGGCGGCCCGGATCGCGCTGACGTACCGGACGCCGGTGATGCTGCTCTCCGACGGCTACCTGGCCAACGGCAGCGAGCCCTGGCGGATCCCGGAGCTGGAGGAGCTCCCGGATCTGCGGGTGCAGTTCGCGAGCGGCCCCAACCACACCCTGGACGACGGCACCGAGGTCTTCTGGCCGTACAAACGGGACCCGCAGACCCTGGCCCGGCCGTGGGCCGTCCCGGGCACGCCCGGCCTGGAGCACCGCATCGGCGGCATCGAGAAGCAGGACGGCACGGGCAACATCTCCTACGACCCCGCCAACCACGACTTCATGGTCCGCACCCGGCAGGCCAAGATCGACGGCATCGACGTCCCCGACATCGAGGTGGACGACCCGGACGGGGCGCTCACCCTGGTGCTCGGCTGGGGATCGACGTACGGGCCGATCACGGCGGCGGTACGGCGGCTGCGCGCGGCCGGCGAGCCGATCGCGCAGGCGCACCTGCGGCACCTCAACCCGTTCCCGAGGAATCTCGGCGCGGTGCTGAAGGGGTACGACAGGGTGGTGATCCCCGAGATGAACCTCGGTCAGCTCGCCACCCTCATCCGGGCGAAGTACCTGGTGGACGCGCATTCGTACAACCAGGTCAACGGCATGCCGTTCAAGGCCGAGCAGCTCGCCACGGCGCTCAAGGAGGCCATCGATGACTGATGCGATCGACGCCACCGACCAGTTGCTCCAGCTCGTGCCGAAGGCCGAGGCCAAGCAGTCCATGAAGGACTTCAAGTCGGACCAGGAGGTGCGCTGGTGCCCGGGCTGCGGTGACTACGCGATCCTCGCGGCCGTACAGGGGTTCATGCCGGAGCTGGGGCTGGCGAAGGAGAACATCGTCTTCGTCTCGGGCATCGGCTGCTCGTCGCGTTTCCCGTACTACATGAACACGTACGGCATGCACTCCATCCACGGCCGTGCCCCCGCCATCGCGACCGGGCTGGCGACCAGCAGGCGTGACCTGTCGGTGTGGGTGGTGACCGGTGACGGTGACGCGCTGTCCATCGGCGGCAACCACCTGATCCACGCGCTGCGCCGCAACGTCAACCTGAAGATCCTCCTCTTCAACAACCGCATCTACGGGTTGACGAAGGGGCAGTACTCACCGACCTCCGAGGTCGGCAAGGTCACCAAGTCGACGCCGATGGGCTCGCTGGACGCCCCGTTCAACCCGGTGTCGCTGGCGATCGGCGCGGAGGCGTCCTTCGTCGCCCGCACCATCGACTCCGACCGCAAGCACCTGACCGAGGTGCTGCGCGCGGCCGCCGCCCACCCGGGTACGGCCCTGATCGAGATCTACCAGAACTGCAACATCTTCAACGACGGCGCCTTCGACGCGCTCAAGGACAAGCAGTCGGCCGAGGAGGCGGTGATCCGCCTGGAGCACGGCAAGCCCATCCGCTTCGGCGCGGACAACGCGCGCGGTGTCGTGCGCGACCGGCTCACCGGCGACCTGAAGGTGGTCGACGTGACCGCGGACAACGAGTCCGAGGTCCTCGTCCACGACGCCCACTCCCCCTCACCCACCACGGCCTTCGCGCTGTCCCGGCTGGCCGACCCGGACACCCTGCACCACACGCCCCTCGGCGTCTTCCGCTCGGTGGAACGGCCCGTCTACGACGTGCAGATGTCCGAGCAGCTGGACACCGCGACCGAGCAGCGCGGCAAGGGCGACCTCGCGGCGCTGCTGGCCGGCGGGGACACCTGGACCGTCGTCGGCTGACCCCACGGAGTCAGGAGTGTGGGCGGGGCCCGGACGACGCGCGTCCGGGCCCCGTCCGCGTCCCCAGGGGCCCCTCAGGCGCGCTTGGCGTCGTCGTACGCCTCCCTGGCCCGCTCCACGTCCGCCATGCGCCGCTCGGTCCACAGGGCCAGGTCCCGTACCTGCCGGGCGGCCTCGCGGCCGAGGTCGGTGAGGGAGTAGTCGACGCGCGGCGGGATGACGGGCTTGGCGTCGCGGTGGACGAGGCCGTCGCGTTCCAGGGTCTGCAGGGTCTGGGTGAGCATCTTCTCGCTGACCCGGCCGATCGCGCGGCGCAGCTCGCTGAAGCGGTGCGGGCGGTCGAGGAGCCGGATGAGGACCAGGACGCCCCAGCGGCTGGTGACGTGCTCCAGGACCAGACGGTACGGGCACATCTCCTCGCCGACGACGTACGTCTCGGCCCTCGGCGCTGCTTCGACTTCGGTCTTGGCTTCGGTTCTTGCTTCGGTCTTGGCTTCGGTTCTTGCTTCGGTTCCGGCTGCGGTTCCGGCTGCGGTTCCGGCTGCGGAGACGCTTACTGGCATGCCAGTACCTTACTTCAAAGTGGGTACTTTCTTTTGGTTAGCGCTCGCCCTAGGGTTAGCGACACCGGAACCCCACAAGGAGATCGCACACCATGAGCATCGTTGTCACCGGAGCCACCGGACACCTCGGCCGTCACGTCGTGACGCAGCTGCTGGACAAGGTCCCGGCCGAGCAGATCACCGCCGTCGTGCGCGACGAGGCCAAGGCCGCCGACTTCGCCGCCGCGGGCGTGACGATCGCCGTCGCGGACTACAACACCCCCGAGACCTTCGACGGTCTCTTCGCCGCCGGCGACAAGGTGCTGCTGATCTCCGGCAACGAGTTCGACAAGGGCCGCCCGGCGCAGCACAAGGTCGTCATCGACGCCGCCAAGGCGGCCGGCGTCGCCCTGCTGGCGTACACCAGCGCCCCGGGCAGCCTGCACGCCTCGCTGGTGGACGACCACCGGGCCACCGAGGAGGTGCTGCTCGCCTCCGGCCTGCCGTACACCCTGCTGCGCAACGGCTGGTACCACGAGAACTACACCGAGAACCTCGCCCCCGTCCTCGCGCACGACGCCGTCGTCACGGCCGCAGGCGAGGGCCGGGTCTCCTCGGCCTCCCGCGCCG
The DNA here is from genome assembly GCF_043201715.1 of Streptomyces sp. NPDC048291. Taxonomy (NCBI): domain Bacteria; kingdom Bacillati; phylum Actinomycetota; class Actinomycetes; order Kitasatosporales; family Streptomycetaceae; genus Streptomyces; species Streptomyces sp. NPDC048291. Next base: position 226,868 of record NZ_JBICZC010000017.1, on the reverse strand, counting down.
ACTACGCGGCCGCCGCGGTGGCCGTGCTCACCGGCGAGGGCCACGAGAACCAGACGTACGAGCTCGGCGGCGACGTCGCCTGGAGCTTCGCCGAGTACGCGGCCGAGCTGTCGAAGCAGACCGGCAAGGAGATCGCCTACAACTCCGTGCCCGCCGAGGCGATGCAGTCCATCCTGACGGGCGCCGGCGTGCCCGAGATGTTCGCCACGATCCTGGTCGACGTCGACGCGTCGATCGCCAAGGGCGAGCTGGTCGTCGACTCGGGCGACCTCTCCCGCCTGGCCGGCCGCCCGACCTCCCCGCTCTCCGAGGCGATCACCGCCGCGCTCAAGTAGGCGCACGGAAACCCGTCACCCCGGCCTGTCATGACCGTATGCCGATACGGCCATGACAGGCCGGGGTACTCGGCGCTACCTTCGTCCCGGCGTACTGACGAAACTGGGGTGAGGAGGGCCGGTGGCCGACATATCGAAGGGTGAGCGACGGACAGGGCTGGTGAACGGCTTCGCGGCCTACGGGATGTGGGGGCTGGTCCCCCTGTTCTGGCCGCTGCTGAAGCCCGCCGGGTCGATGGAGATCCTGGCCCACCGGATGGTGTGGTCCCTCGTCTTCGTCGCCGTCGCACTCGTCTTCGTACGGCGCTGGGCCTGGGCCGGCGAGCTGCTGAGGCAGCCGCGCCGGCTGGCCCTGGTGACGGTCGCCGCCGCCGTGATCACCGTCAACTGGGGCGTCTACATCTGGGCCGTGAACGCCGGGCACGTGGTCGAGGCGTCCCTCGGCTACTTCATCAACCCCCTGGTGACCATCGCCATGGGCGTGCTGCTGCTGAAGGAACGGCTGCGGCCCGCGCAGTGGGCGGCGGTGGGCGTCGGATTCGCCGCCGTCGTCGTACTGGCCGTCGGTTACGGGCAGCCGCCGTGGATCTCCCTCGTCCTCGCCTTCTCCTTCGCCACCTACGGACTCGTCAAGAAGAAGGTCAACCTCGGCGGCGTCGAGTCACTCGCGGCAGAGACCGCGATCCAGTTCCTGCCGGCGCTCGGCTATCTGCTGTGGCTGGTCGGCCACGGCGAGTCGAGCTTCGTGAACGACGGCGCCGGGCACGCCGCCCTGCTGGCCTCCACCGGCATCGTCACCGCCGTCCCGCTGGTCTGCTTCGGCGCGGCCGCGATCCGCGTCCCGCTCTCCACCCTCGGCCTGTTGCAGTACCTTGCGCCGGTCTTCCAGTTCCTGCTCGGCATCCTCTACTTCCACGAGGCGATGCCCGCCGAGCGCTGGGCCGGCTTCGTCCTGGTCTGGCTCGCCCTCGCCCTGCTCACCTGGGACGCGCTGCGCACCGCCCACCGGACCGCGCGGGCGCTCGCGGCGGCGCCTCTACCACGGCCGGCCACCCCGGTCGCGGAGACTCCCGCAAGTCAGGTGTGACTGTCGGAGCCGTCGGCTATAAGTGGGCGGCATGACGCAGACGCCCGCACCCCTGCACTGGAAGCTCGTCGTCGACGCCCGTGACCCGCACGCGCAGGCCGACTTCTGGGCCGCCGCGCTGCACTACGTGGCCGAGGACAACAGCGCGTTCGTGGCACGGCTGCTGGAGCTGGGCGCGCTGCCGGGCGCGGCCACCCTGGAGTACCAGGGCCGTGCCGCCTTCCGCGACCTGATCGCCGTACGGCACCCGGACGACCCGTACGACGAGGAGCGCGGGACGGGGCTGGGGCGGCGGCTGCTGTTCCAGCGGGTGCCGGAGACGAAGTCCGGCAAGAACAGGCTCCACATCGACCTGCACGCCGGGGAGGGCAGGCGGGCGGACGAGGTGGCGCGCCTGGAGGCGCTGGGCGCGGCCGTGGTACGGCACGTCTCCGAGCCCTCCGGGGCGTGGACCGTGATGGCCGACCCGGAGGGCAACGAGTTCTGCGTGCAGTGACGACGCTCAGGCGTTCCCGGCCGCGCGGCGGGCACGTTCGGTGAGGCGGGCCATCCGGGCGCGGGCCGACTCCAGCTCCTCGGCGTCGGCGGCGGCCGGGCCGTCCTCGGCGGTGAGCTGCGCCCACAGGTCGATCAGCTCGCGGCCCAGGCGCAGCCCGTGCTCGGGGTCGCGCACGGCGCGCCAGGCGGTCGCCGCGCTCCGCACGTTCCCGTACGCCGCCTCGCCGTCCCCTGCGTGCCGGCGCTGCCGGGCCAGGTCGAGGGAGAGGTGGAAGGCCCGCACCGGGTCGCCCGCCAGGTAGGAGATGTACGCGGTCAGCTCGCCCAGGTGCAGCACCTCGGTGTGGTTGTCGCCGAGGACCGCGGCGGCCTTGGCGACGGTGCGCTCCGCGAGCTCGGCCGCCGCATCGATACGGCCCGTCCGGACGGCCTCGTTGATCCGCGCCACCGGCTCGGTGAGCAGCGCGGCCCCCTCCGCCGTCAGCGTCACGGGCTCGTCCCCGAGCACCTCCTCGGCGACCGCGTCGAAGCCGCGGGCGGGAGTGGGAGTGGAGCGAGGGTCCGGGTCGGGACCGGGGTCGGGATACGGGTCGCGGTCGGCCGCCGGTGCTTCGGGGGCGGTGGTGACGGCCGTCCCGGAGGCCGGAGCGGGGGCAAGGGCAAGGGGGCTCATCACGGGCGGCGGGCCGAAGACGCCGGTGGGGGGCCGCACGGTGCCCGGCGCGGGCGGCAGGGGCGGGACGACGGACGGCGGGGCGGGCGGGGCCGACAGGGCGGGCAGGGCCGACAGAGCCGGCAAGGAGGGCGGTGCCGACGGGGCGGCGGGCGGTTGCGGCACCGCCTGCAACGCCTGCTGCGACTGCTGCGACCGCTGCGACCGCTGCGGGAACGTCGGGGCCGCGGCCCGCGCGGGTTCCTTCGGGGCTGATGCGGTCGGTGCCGTCGGTGCCGTCGGTGCGGGTTGCTCCTTCGGTTCGGCGACCTGTTGGGCCAGTCGTACCGGGTCGCCGGTGAAGCTGCTGGAGCCGTCCAGGTTCACCTGGAGGGGGACGACGTAGCCGATGCGGGTGTCATGGACCGTGGCGAGGACCGGGCGGCCGGTGGCGCGGGCGAGGCGCTGGAGGTGGTTGAGGACCGCCTGCTGGGGTTCCTCACCCGGGCCCGTGAACAGCGGTACGCCGTCCACGGACGCGGTCGCGCCCGCCACCCGGACGTCGACCGGTGCCAGCCGCCCCTCCTGCTGGACTTCCCGCTTCTCCTCGCGGCTGAGTCGGGACATCGGCCCTCATTCCCCCGGCGTCACCATCCGGTCGTACCCAGGTCGTACTCGTGCGTACGATCCAGTGTCTCCGCTCGGCACGACTCGCGCGTCACCGCGACGTCACAGCCTCGCACCAGGAAGGAGCGGACCGTGCGGGCCCCGCTAGGGCCTGTCTGACCATTCCCGTCCGCCTCGCGACGCCATGCACGCTCCCCCAGCCTTCGGCCGGGGGGACCCCCACTCGCCGCACCGGGCGCACACCCGAGTACGTCCGGTACGAGGGCCTACGCCCGGCACGCCGAGAGCACGCACCCGACGCCGCGAGCCCGCCCTCCGGGCGACGACGGGAATGGTCAGACAGGCCCTAGGCGGTGATGTCCCTCGTGGTGAACCGCGCCCAGGCCGCCGATCCGAACACCGCCGTGTACAGGGCCTGCAACTCCAGGTTCTTGACCAGGTCGTCCCAGTAGACGGGGTCGCGCATCAGGTCGGCGAAGGACAGCCAGTAGTGGGAGAAGAAGTACGGCTGCAGCGCGTGCAGCTGGGGTATCTGGTCAAGGATCTGGACCGTGATGAGCAGGCCCACGGTCGTCGCCATCGCCGCGATGCCGCTGTTGGTCAGGGTGGACACGAACAGGCCGAGGGCGGCGACGCCGGCCAGGGACGCGGCGACGACCAGGGCGATCAGCAGGGCGCGGCCGAGGCCGTCGGCGAAGGAGATCCGGGTACCGGAGATCGTGGTCAGGTCGCCGAGCGGGAAGAGGAGCGCGCCGACGGCGAGCGCGGAGGCCGCCACCACCAGGGTCGCGACCAGGCAGAAGGCCATCGTCGTCGCGTACTTGACGAGCAGCAGGCGGGTGCGGCCCGCCGGCGCGACCAGCAGATAGCGCAGGGTGCCGGCGTCGGCCTCGCCCGCGACCGCGTCCCCGGCGACCACCCCGACGGCCATCGGCAGGAAGAACGGGAGGGTCGCGGCGAGCGCCGTGAACACCAGGAACAGTCCGTTGTTGGTGACCTGGGCGATGAACGCCGGGCCGTCGCCGCCGCCCCGGCCGGCCTCCCCGCCGCCCCGCGTCTCGATCCTGACGGCGATCCCGACGAGGATCGGCACCGCCGCCAGTACGCCGAGCAGGGCGAGGGTGCGCCAGCGGCGGAACGTGGTGACGAGTTCGCTGCGCAGCAGGCCGAGGCTCCACAGCGGGTTCGGCCGTACGGCCGCTGTGTCCGCCGGCTCCACGACGGTCAGGTCAGCCCGCGACATCGAAGCCCTCCCCGGTCAGTGCCACGAACGCGTCCTCCAGCGAGGCCCGTTCCACGGTGAAGCCACGGACCCGGACGCCGGCCGTGACGAGCGCCGCGTTCACCTCGGCGAGGTCGCGCTCGGGCGGCTCGCCGGTCACCCGGTCCTCGGCGACGACGACGTCCGCGACGCCCTGTTCCTTGAGCACCCGGGCCGCTTCCCCGGGGTCCGGGGTGGTCACCACGAGCCGGCCGCGGGCCCCGGCCGCCAGGTCGGCCACCGCGCCCTGGGCGATCAGCCGTCCCTGTGCCATGACGGCCGCGTGCGTGCAGACCTGCTCGATCTCGTCGAGGAGGTGGGAGGAGAGGAACACGGTGGTGCCGTCCCCGGCCAGTTCCCGGACCAGGGTGCGGATCTCCCGCATGCCCTGCGGGTCGAGGCCGTTGGTCGGCTCGTCCAGGACCAGCAGCCTGCGGGGCTGGAGCAGCGCGGCGGCGAGGCCCAGGCGCTGCTTCATGCCGAGGGAGTAGGCCTTCGCCTTCTTCGCCGCGGCGGCCCCGAGGCCCACCCGGTCCAGCGCGGCCTCGACGCGGGCGCGCCGGGTGCGCGGGTCGGCGGCGGGGTCGGCGGCGTCGTACCGCAGCAGGTTGTCGCGGCCGGAGAGGAAGCCGTACAGCGCCGGGCCCTCGATGAGGGCGCCGACGTGCGGCAGTACGGCGCGGGAGGCGCGCGGCATCGGGTGGCCGAGGATGCGGGCGGTGCCCGAGGTGGGTGCGATCAGGCCCATCAGCATGCGGATGGTGGTGGTCTTGCCGGAGCCGTTCGGGCCGAGGAAGCCGAAGACGCTGCCCGCGGGGACGGTCAGGTCGAGACCGTCCACGGCGAGCTGTCCGCCGCGGTAGCGCTTGGTGAGGCCGCGGGTGTCGATGACACCCGCGGCCACCGGCGCGCCCTCCGCCGGGTCACCCGGGCCTCCGAGGTGCCCGGAGACCGCGGAGCCCGCGGAGTCACCGGGGTCCTCGGAGCCCCCGGGGTCCTCGGAGCCCCCGGGGTCCCCCGGGTCCCCGAAGTCCTCCGGCTCCCGCTCCGCGGCGGACGGTCGGTCCATCGGCTCCCTCGATTCGTCGTGCGGCGGAGGGTACTGACCGCACCCGCGCCGCCCTCTCTGCTACCCCGCGTCGGCGGCCTTCACCAGCGCGGCCTTGTCCACGGCGCCGACGTACACCTTCCCGTCGTCCGTGATCAGGGCGTTGATCAGCCGGGTGGAGAAGACGGTGCCCTTGCCGAACTTGCCGGAGACGGGGTCGCCGAGCGAGCCGAGGAAGCCGCTCAGGTCGCCGCTGCCGGAGGCGGAGCCCGAGGCGGAGCCGGTGGGCACGCCGCCCTTGCTGCCGCTGTCCAGGACGGCTATGGAGTTCCAGCCCTTGCCGAGGACGTCGAAGCCGGACTTGTCGAGGCCCTCGGCGGAGCCGTGGCCGGGCACCTCGGAGGCCTTGCCGCCCCGGTCCTGTCCGTCGGCCTTGCCGCCCTCGGCACCCTTGCCGGTCTCGTCGCCCTCGGTGACCTTGGCGCCCTTGGGCGGGGTGAAGTCGAAGGTCGAGGCGGCCGGCTTCGCGAAGCTGACCTGGGTGTAGCCGGCGTCGACGACGGCCGCGCCGCCACTCGACGGGGTGAGCGTGAACTTCAGCGGCGTACCGGTCTTGGCGTCCACCGCGATGCTGATCGCGCCGACCGTCGTACCGGACTGCTTGGGCTTGATGACGAGCCGGTAGGCGTCCCGGCCGGCCACCTGGGCGGTGCCGTCGACCGTGACCGACGTGGTGTCGTCGACCGACTTGAGGACCTCGTCGGCGAAGTCCTTGGGCGTGGCCGGGGTCTCGTGCCGCTCGGCCTTGCCGGAGTCGGCGACGGTGGAGTGGTAGACCTCGTCGGACTTGCTGTCGTAGCCCCACACGTCGGTGCCGTTGTGGATGAGGCTGTACTCGGCGCCGCTCTCCAGCACCGACACCTTCTGCTTCTCGGGGCCGTCGGCGGCCACCCGCAGGGTGTGCGTGCCGGAGGCCAGCTCGGTGAGCTTGCTGGTCGGGTCGGCGGACGAGCCGTCGCCGCTGCCCTGCGTCGCCCCGGACAGCAGGCCGCTCTCCAGACCGCCGAGGTCGGGCAGGCCGAGGTCGGTGCTGATCTTCACGGTGCCGGACAGCTGCTGCACGTCCGACTTGGCGATCTTGTCGATGAGTTCCTGCGCGGTGATCTTCGGCAGGTTGGGGTCGCCCGAGCTGGCGAGCGCCGGGACCAGGCCGATGGTGGCCGCGGCCACGCCCACCACCGCGACCGGAACGACGTACCGTGCGGTCTTGCGCCGCCGCTCGGCGCGCAACTCGGCGCGCAGCTCGTCCTCGGCCTGCGCGGCCCCCGTGCTGTCGTCGGATTCGTACGGTGCCATGTGTGCCTTACCTCCGTCGTCGGCGGCGGCCGTCCTCGCACGTGTCCCACCCTGAGCCGCCATTCTCACCCGAATCGGTGAGCGGTGGTGATTTCCGTGGTTTCCATCTCACCAAATCGGAGGCGGGCAGGCGTCAGACCACGGAGCCAACTCGGCGTACACCTGCGGTATGACACAAGGGCGAAGGCGCCTCCCCCGACCCGTAGGGGTCGTGTGGTGAAGGCGCCTCCCGGCACGCGCTGTGCCTGCGCAGATCACGTGCCGTGTCCGCTCAGTGCTGCACGAACACGTAGTCCGCCCGGTAGGGGACGCCGACGACGGCGCCCGGGGTGCAGGTGCCGGCCGGGGCGACGCCGCCGACGGTGTTGAGGCGCAGGATCTCGCCGGTGCGGGCGAGCAGCCCGTGCTTCTTGCCGGTCCGGGTGGCTTTGAGGTCGAGTTCGGGGATGTTTCCGGTGCCGTTGGCCGTCTTGGTCAGGACGGCTCCGGTGACCGCGGTGCCGTCGGGTGCGACCCACTGCGGGGTACCGGAGTTCGGTGCGGTGAAGGAGTGGCGGATGCCGCCGCCGAGCCTGGCGCCGACGTCGCGCTGGGCGAAGGCGTAGCCGCCGCCGTCGGCGGGCTTGCACTCGTAGATCTGCTTGCCGGTGACGACGGAGGCCAGGAAGCCGCCGTTCTTCAGGTCGGAGACGGTGGTGACGGTGTGCAGCTGGCCGCGGAGGGCGCCGCCGGGGAACTCGGCGGTGTGCAGGTTGGCGTAGAAGGCCCCGGGGTCGGTGGTGAGCTGCTTGAGCAGGGCCTTGTCGGTGACCTTGACGGTGCCGGTGACGCTGTGACCCTTGGCCGTCTTCAGCAGTTTCCCGAAGTCGATCTTGACGCCGCCGTTGGTGCCCTTGGCGCCCTGATGGATGTGCAGGTCGGTCGGCCCGCCGGTACCGCGCCAGGTCACGGCGACGGTCACCTTGTCCCCCTTGACCCGGATGAACTCCAGCGCCGCGCCGTCCTTGTCGCCGACGGCGGGCCCACCGGCGACGGGCACCTCGTTGGCACCGCGCAGGCCGGCGACGAGGACGACGGAGGTGGTGGCGCCGTGGCCGGTGGAGCTGTGGCCGGTGGAGCTGTGGCCGGTGGCGGCGGATGCCGGGACGGCGATACCGCCGAGAGCGGTGACGGTGATGGCAGCGGCGACGAGGCTCTTGCGGCGCGTTGCGTCGATGACCATGATTCCGTTTTCTCCCCCTGTGTCAGCCGACGCCCCCTGCGTCGGCTTCTGGGTGGGAGTACGGAACGCGTCCCGGATTGGACTCAGTCCAACAATGTGACCTGAGCCACATATCGGACTATCCGGCTATCCGGCTCGGTGCACCACCGCATCGCACAGCTCGACCAGCGCCGTCTTCGGGTCGCACTCCGGCAGCGGACCCAGCGCGGCCCGCGCCTCCTCCGCGTACCGGACCGCGTCCCGGCGGGCCTGCTCAAGCGCCGGATGCGCCCGCAGCGCCGTCAGGGCCTCCGCGTGCCGCGCGTCGTCCGTGAGGTCGGAGTCCAGCAGCTCGCACAGGGCGATGTCCTCGGCCAGCCCCAGCCGGGCCGCCCGCTCCCGCAGCCGCAGCACCGGAAGCGTGGGCACGCCCTCACGGAGGTCCGTCCCCGGGGTCTTGCCGGACTCGCGCGAGTCGGAGGCGATGTCCAGCACGTCGTCGGCGAGCTGGAAGGCGACACCGAGCCGTTCGCCGTACTGGGTGAGGACGTCGACGACCGTCTCGTCGGCACCGGACAGCATGGCTCCGAAGCGGCAGGAGACCGCGACCAGCGAGCCGGTCTTGCCACTGAGCACGTCGAGGTAGTGCTCGACCGGGTCACGGCCGTCCGACGGGCCTGCCGTCTCCAGGATCTGACCGGTCACCAGCCGCTCGAACGCGAGGGCCTGGACCCGGACCGCCTCGGGTCCGAGGTCGGCGAGGATCTGGGAGGCCCGGGCGAAGAGGAAGTCTCCGGTGAGGACGGCGAGCGAATTGCCCCAGCGGGTGTTGGCGCTGTCGACACCGCGCCGCACGGCGGCCTCGTCCATGACGTCGTCGTGGTACAGCGTGGCCAGGTGGGTGAGCTCGACGACGACGGCCGACGGCACGACACCGGGTGCGTACGGGTCACCGAACTGCGCGGCGAGCATCACCAGCAGCGGGCGGAACCGCTTCCCCCCGGCCCGCACGAGGTGCTGCGCCGCCTCCGTGATGAACGGGACCTCGCTCTTGGTGGCTTCTAGCAAGCCCTCCTCGACAGCCGTCAATCCGGCCTGGACATCGGCTTCCAGAGCCTGGTCCCGCACGCTCAGCCCGAACGGCCCGACGACGGTCACGAGGGGTCTCCTGTCTGCTGGTGTCTACTGGCGATTACACGGTTTGTCGATAGGTCGCTGCCATCACTCAAGTCAGCGTATCCGGTCAGGTTTCGATCACCGATAGCGCCCACGGTTACACCCCGGGCGCTATCGGATCACGACCGTTATGTTTTTGATCAGCTGATACGACCTGACATCCAATGACTTAACAGGAAGTGCGGGCAGTTGTCCCGAACCGAGGCCCGGGCCGTGTCCCGAACCGGACCCCGCACCGGGCTCTCCGGACGACCGCCGCCCGCGATCGACCCCGCTCCCCCGGACCGACGTCACCTGCCCGGGCGCACCCGTCCGTACACCCTTCCTCCGCGAGAGCATGCACGACGACCTCCCCGATCCGCGTTCTCCCGACCGCGCGCGTGACGCTCGGGCGTCCACCAAGTCAACGACGGGCACCGCAGGGGAGGTTCCGCCCTCACGGTGGACACGCGCACCGGACTCCGATTCCCCGACACCCCCCTTCGACCGACGTGACGAGAATCACGCGCGCCCCCGACACCCGGACTCGCCAACCGACCGTCCCGGCCACCCCGTTGAACCCGATGAGCAGCATGCACGCGTCGCCGCAAAAACCGACAATACGGACTAATCTCAATAATTATTCGCATTGATTACCCCCAGGGAGGCAATCCGAACGAATACGAGCGAGACGCTATTCCCTCGAACCAGGAAAAGGCCGGATTCCGCGAATCCCACATGTCCCAATTTGCCGTTATTGCGGATTCGTGAAGTAGGTCACGTGGACCCTGGGGCCACAGAGGCCGCCAGGCGACCCTTCCCTCCTTTCCCTGTAGGCCAGTTGAGGGTTGGCAACAGCAAAGGATCAAGTGCCCCATACGGCACAGATCAAGGTCAATCAGCATGTTGTGTGAATCAGCCTCTTGTTCCGGACATGTGCTCTCGCATACGTTCCGGCTCGCCGGGCGGACGCCGAATCCTGCCGCCGCCCGTAGTGACCCATCAACGAGTTCATTCGCTTGGCAGGAGCGGGGGACCCAGGTAAGTCGCCGGACCGGGCGGCCGACGTCACAGAACAGACGTCGTTCCGGAACGGCTAGGGGTGAAGTCGCATCGCCTTCGGGCGGTGCGGCCGGGCACTCCCCGGGCCCGAACCCGACAGCTCACCTCGCAGGCGACGGAGAGGAACTTCGCCATGCCTGCTGTCGCTCAGCACCACCGTCCCCGCCGTAACCGCATCGTCCGCACCCTCGCCGTCGTCGGCACCGGTGCCGCCGTACTCGCCCTGCCGCTCATCGGGGCGACGGCCGCGTCCGCCGCCGGCTCCTCCACCACGACGGCCTCGACGACCCTCGCCGGGTACCCGAACAACCTCGACGGCTGGATCCGCGAGTCCCTCGCGATCATGCGGGAGAAGAACATCCCGGGCACCTACAACGGCATCTACCGCAACGTCATCCGGGAGTCCTCCGGCAACCCGCAGGCCATCAACCTCTGGGACTCCAACGCGGCCAAGGGCATCCCGTCCAAGGGCCTGCTCCAGGTGATCGACCCGACGTTCAAGACCTACCACGTGGACGGCACGTCGTTCGACGTCTACGACCCGGTCGCGAACATCACCGCCGCCTGCAACTACGCGGCCGCGCGGTACGGCTCGATCGACAACGTCCACGGCGCGTACTGACCGAAGTCCCGTCGACGTCCCTTCGGCGTCCCGCCGAGGTGCCTTCGACGTCCTACGTCAGTCGAAGAGTCTTTCGAGGACGACGGCGATGCCGTCGTCCTCGTTCGACGTGGTGATCTCGTCGGCCACCGCCCTGAGTTCGGGGTGGGCGTCGGCCATCGCCACCCCGTGGGCCGCCCACTCGAACATCGGGATGTCGTTGGGCATGTCACCGAAGGCGATGGCCTGTTCGGGGCTCAGCCCCAGACGGTCGGCGGCCAGCGCGAGCCCGGTCGCCTTGGTCACCCCGCACGGCTGCAGTTCGACGGTTCCCGGGCCCGACATCGTGACCGTCGCCAGCGATCCGACCACCGAGCGGGCCGTCGCCGCCAGTTCGTCGTCGGACAGGGTGTGGTGGCGCAGCAGCACCTTGCTGATGGGCGCGCACCACAGGTCGTCGCGCCGGGCGACGCGCAGCGCGGGCAGCGTGGGGTGGGGCATCAGATAGCCCGGCTCGATGAGCGTGAGCCCGTCCACGCCGTCCTGGTCGACCGCCGCGTACACCTGGCCGATCTCGGCCTCGATCTTGCCGAGTGCGGTCTCCGCCAGTTCCCGGTCCAGGGTGACCGACCACAGCAGCCGGTTCGACCCGGCGTCGTACACCTGCGCGCCCTGACCGCAGACCGCGAGTCCCGTGCAGCCGAGGTCGTCGAGGAGCGGGCGCACTCTCGGGGCCGGACGGCCGGTCACCACGAGGTGGCGGGCACCGGCCCGGCCCGCTCGCCCGAGCGCGGCCAGCGACCGTTCCGAGAAGGTGTCGTCGCCGCGCAGCAGCGTGCCGTCCAGGTCGGTGGCGATCAGTGAGTACGGGGAGGGTGCGACCATGATCAGAGAATACGGACAGCGCGGCCCTGGGACTCACTGTGCGTTTCGGCCTCAAGTGGCGCCCGCCGCCTCCGTGATGGGGCCGCTGTCGGTGGCGGGCGTGATGTTTTCCGAGATGCCCGAGAACTGTGCCTACTTCATGGCGGCGCTGGAACCACGGCGGTTGGTGCGCCACAGCTGGTAGAGGTGCTTCGCGCCCGGGCGCACGAAGCGGGCGAGCATGGTGACGAACGGCAGCGGGTCGTCGCCCGCCAGCCAGGCCAGCTCGGTCCCGCTCGGCCGCTTCGGTGCGTGCGGTGTCGTGTAGCCGCTGCGGCGGTAGGCGAGGAGGGCGGGCAGGTCGATGTTCTCCACCACGTAACGGTGGCCGGCGCGCTGCTCCCCCTCCGGAACGCGGCGCCCGGTCAGGTCCAGATGCATGGCGCGGACGACGTCCACCCCCGACTCGCTCTCGAAGAGCCGGAACTGGGCGCCCATGCGCGGATTGAAGTCGAGCAGCTTGTACTGCCCGTCCCGCCGGTCGAAGCGCAGGTCGAGGTCGATGACGCCGGTGAAGCCGATCTGCTTGATGAAACGCGCGGCAAGGTCGGCGAGTTCCGGGTTGTCGACGACGTACGCGTTCGCGGTCATGCCGGCGTGCGGCGGCCAGGAGCGGACCTTGACCCCTGTGAACAGGGCGCACGGATTGGAGTCGGCGTCGAAGTACGCGTGCACGATCCAGTCCTCGGCCTCCTCCCTCGGGAGGTACTCCTGGAGGATGACACCCGGATGGGTGCCCCAGTCACGGGCGAGGGTGAGCAGCCCCTCCCGGGTGGCGATCCGCGTCGTTCCGTTGACGGCGGGCTGCTTGCGCCGGACGAACGCCTCGCGGTTCTTGGCGACGATCGGGAAGCGGGCCTTCTCCGCGAAGTCGGCGATCTCGTCGTACGAGTCGGGGAAGGCGGCGGCCGGGCTCGGGATGCCGTGCTCCACGCACAGTTCGTGCAGGCCCTGTTTGCTCGCCAGCCGGCGGGGCAGTTCCGGGTCCACGCGCGGGAAGAGGAAACGGTCGCCGAGCGCGTCCTGGTGCTCGGCGATCAGGACCGCGGCCTCCTCGTCGGTGGGGATCAGCACGGTCGGACGGCCGATGCGGCGGCCGATGCGCAGCAGTCCCTCGACGAGATGGTCCGGTTCCTCGGCGCCTGTCGTCGGCCACACGAACGCCCGTTTGAGGTAACGGGACGAAGCCGCCGGCGTGTACGCGTCCTCGGTGATCGCGTACATGGGAACGCCCAGGCGGCCCAGACTGCGAATCGCGCCGACCCCGCCGTGATGCAGCGGATAGTCGCCGAACTTGACGATCAGGCCCGGCACGTCACGGTCCGCCTCGAACGGCACGCTGACGGCATTCCTGGCCACGGGTCCCCCCACGTGTCCCCCTCTACGGACCGGATCCACCCCGTCCGTGTCCCCCAAAGGACGCTAAGCCGGAATTGCCCCCTCCGACAAGGGCTATTAGGACATTGCGAACTCTTTAGACACTGCCACGACAGCCAACTCACCCGTAACGTGTGGCGCGACCACATGGAACGCCGCGCAACGCCATAGTGACGTCGCCACATGGCCAACCCCCGCGCGGCACGGATGAGAGCGAGGCAGTCACCCCATGCCCCCCTTGACCCCCTTCGAGGTCCCCGAGGGTGACCCCTTCGGCCCGCACAACCTTCCGTATGGCGTGTTCTCGACCTCCGGGAGCACGGAACGGAGGGTCGGCGTCCGCCTCGGCGACCATGTCCTCGACGCCGGAGCCGCGGCCCTCGCCCTCGGCTCCCCGTACGCCACCCTGCTCGCCCGCCCGACCCTCAACCCGCTGCTGGCCGCCGGCCGCACCGCCTGGTCGGACGTGCGGCGCGCCCTGACCGCCTGGGTGACCGTGCCCGCGCACCGCGAGACGCTCGCCCCCCTCCTGCACCCGCTGGCCGGGGTGACCCTGCACCTCCCCTTCGAGGTCGCCGACTACGTCGACTTCTACGCCTCCGAGAACCACGCCCGGAACGCCGGCCGCGTCTTCCGCCCCGACGCCGCCGAACCGCTCACCCCCAACTGGAAGCACCTGCCGATCGGCTACCACGGCCGCGCGGGCACGGTCGTGGTGTCCGGGACGGACGTCGTACGGCCCTCGGGACAGCGGAAGGCGCCCACGGACCCGGCGCCGGTGTTCGGCCCTTCGGCACGGCTGGACATCGAGGCCGAGGTCGGCTTCGTCGTCGGCACGCCCTCGCGGCAGGGCAGCACGGTGGCCCTGGCCGACTTCAGGGAGCACGTGTTCGGCCTGTGCCTGCTCAACGACTGGTCGGCACGGGACATCCAGGCCTGGGAGTACGTCCCGCTCGGCCCGTTCCTCGGCAAGTCGTTCGCGACCTCGGTGTCCGCGTGGATCACCCCGCTGGACGCCCTGGAGGAGGCACGGGTCGCCCCGCCGCGGCGGACGCACCCGCTGCTGCCGTACCTCGACGACAGCACGGAGGAACCCACCGGCTACGACCTGCGGATGTCGATCGCGATCAACGGGCAGACGGTGTCCGAGCCGCCGTTCTCCACCATGTACTGGACCGCCGCCCAGCAACTCGCCCACCTGACGGTCAACGGTGCCTCCCTGCGCACCGGCGACCTGTACGGCTCCGGCACGGTGAGCGGCGCGGAGCCCGGACAACGCGGATCGCTGCTGGAGCTGACCTGGAACGGACGCGACCCGCTCGAACTCCCGGACGGGAAGCGGACGTACCTGGAGGACGGCGACGTGGTGACGATGTCGGGATGGGCTCCGGGACCGGGCGGCAGCCGGGTGGGGCTCGGGGAGGTCAGCGGGCGGATCGTGACGGGGTGAGGAGCGCGCAGGACCGGGGAACGGAAGGGCGCGCCCGGATCGTCGTCGTCACCTGACTCGGGACGCCCGGCACCGTCATACTGACGGGACACGCACCATGCGATGCGCCCGCACGCGCACCGTGCGAGGCGTCGGCGCACGCACCACGTGACGCGCCGGCGCCCGCACCATGTCACGCCACGGCGTATCACCCCCGCACCGCGGACCACCCGCGCACATCTCCGATCAGGAAACGGAGCCCCGGCATGACCGTCTGCCTGCTCCTGCTGACCGTCGTCGCCCTGACGGCCGCGGTACCTGCGCCGCGCGCCCTGGTGCGGTCCCTGTGGCCGGAGCGGGAACCGGTGGTCGCGCTGTGGGTGTGGCAGTGCCTGGTCGCCACCGTGCTGATGTGCTGCCTGGCCGCGCTGACCCTGGGCGCGGCGGCCGTCTTCCACACCGTGCGCGACCGGGTCTTCGCGCCGGCACCACCGGCGGTCACCGCCGCGTACGACCTCTCCGTCGCGCCCCTGTGGGCGGTCGCCCTCACGGTGCTGCTGGCGTCCGGGGCCGCGTGGACGACGGCGATGCTGGCGCGCGAGCTGGTCGAGGCCCGGCGCCGCCGCGACCGGACCCGCGCACACCTGCGTGAGCGGGCACCCGAACTGCCGGCGGGGCTGCCCGCGGCACGCGGACCGATGCTGGTGCTGGAGGACGAGTACCCGGACGCCTGGTGGATGCCGGGCCATCCGCCACAGCTGGTCGTGACGACGGGGGCGCTGCACCGCCTCACCGACCACCAGCTCGACGCCGTGCTCACCCACGAAAGGGGCCACGCGCGCGCCCATCACGACTGGCTGCTCCACCTGTCCAGCGCCCTGGCCACGGGCTTCCCGCGCGTGCCGCTCTTCTCCCACTTCTGCGACCAGACCCACCGGCTCGTCGAACTCGCCGCGGACGACACGGCGTCCCGCCGCTGCGGCCACCTCACCACCGCACTGGCCCTGATCGAACTGAACCAGCACCGCGGCGTCCTGTCCTGCGCGTCGAGCCGCCGGCTGCTGGGCGAGCGGGTCGACCGCCTGCTCGAACCGCCACCACGGCTGCTGCGCCGCCAGCGGGCCCTGACGACGACGGTGGCCGCCCTGGTCCCCCTGCTGCCGCTCCTGATCGCGTTCGCACCGGGGCTGACGGCACTCGGCTAGCCCCTCGGCCGCCGCCAATTGATTCGACTCCCCACGGGGGCGCGGAGATAGCCTCGGCACTGTCTTCGTCCGACGGGGAAAGTCAGGGGGCTGCGGATGCAGGGGCAGGACTGGGTTGAGCAGGCGGGCGAGCTTTTCGAAGCGGCGATGTTCGGCGGGGACACCTCCGCGCTGGACCGCTCCGACGAGGTACTGGACGCGGTCGAGGCGCGGCTCTCCATGGCACGGGGCAAGGTACTGCACGTGCGCTTTCTCGGCGGCCTCGAAGAGGACAGCCAGGAGCCGGCGTTCTTCGAGCGTGCGGCGGAGTTGTACCGGCGGCTGGCGGACGCGTCGGGTGAGGCCGACGCGTTGTTCTGGATCGGCTGCTGGCACCAGGTGGTGAAGGGCGAAGGCGCCACCGGCAGACCGTACTTCGAGCAGTCGTACGCGCTGGCGAGGTCCGTCGACGACCGGAGGACGATGTCCTACGCGGTGCGCCACCTCGGTTTCGTCGACCGGGACGCGGGCGACTTCGACCGGGCCCGCGAGAAGCTGACCGAGTCGGTGACGCTGCGCCGGGAGATCGCCTTCAGGCCCGGGGAAGCGGCGGGCCTGGTGGCCCTCGCCTACCTCGCGGCCGAGACCGGCGACCGACCGGCGGCACTCCGGCACCTCGACGAGGCCGAGGCGGTCGCCCGGAGCTGCGGAGCCAAGGCGGTTTCGGGGTGGGTCGAAGAGGCCCGCACGTCGATGAGCGCCTAGGGGCCGGTGCGCCGGGTCCTACATCCAGTCCTCCGGTTCCGGTTCCGCGTCCATCTCGGGCCAGTGGTCGTCGTCCCCGGTCCCAGGTGCGGCGGGGGCCGCGGCGGGCGGCGTCTTCAGGGCCGCGAGCGCCTTGAGGACGCCCTCTCCGTACGTCATGAGCTTCTTCTCGCCGACCCCGCCGATGGTGGCGAGTTCGGCGACGGACTCGGGCCACCGGCTGACGATCTCCCGCAGGGTGGCGTCGTGGAAGATCACGTAGGCGGGTACACCCTGTTCGCGGGCCTGCTCGGCGCGCCAGGCGCGCAGGGCCTCGAAGGCGGGGAGCAGTTCCGGGGGCAGCTCTGCCACGGCGGCCTTGGCCTTGCCCTTGCCGGAGGACCCGGAGGATCCGGAGCTTCCGGCCGCTCGCGAGACCGCCGGCTTCTTCGGCTCCTTGCGCAGCGGGACCTCGCGCTCCCGCCGCAGGACCGTCCCGCTGCCCTCGGTGAGCACCAGGGTGCCGTACTCGCCCTCGACCGCGAGCAGTCCCTGGGCGAGGAGCTGCCGGACGACGCCCCGCCATTCGCCTTCGTCGAGGTCGGTGCCGATACCGAAGACGGACAGCTGGTCGTGGTCGAACTGGATGACCTTGGCGGTGCGCTTGCCCAGCAGGATGTCGACGATCTGGACGGCGCCGAACTTCTGCCCGCGTTCGCGCTGGAGTCGTACGACGGTGGAGAGGACCTTCTGGGCGGCGACGGTGCCGTCCCAGGTCTCGGGCGGGGTGAGGCAGGTGTCGCAGTTGCCGCAGCCCGCGGCGTCGGGGTCCTGGCCGAAGTAGTTGAGAAGCTGGCCGCGGCGGCACTGGGCGGTCTCGCACAGGGCGAGCATGGAGTCGAGGTGGGCCTGGGCGCGGCGGCGGAAGGCCTCGTCGCCCTCGCCGGACTGGATGAGCTTGCGCTGCTGTATGACGTCGTTGAGGCCGTAGGCCATCCAGGCGGTGGAGGGCAGGCTGTCGCGGCCGGCGCGGCCGGTCTCCTGGTAGTAGCCCTCGACGGATTTGGGCAGGTCGAGGTGGGCGACGAAGCGGACGTCGGGTTTGTCGATGCCCATGCCGAAGGCGATGGTGGCGACGACGACCAGGCCGTCCTCGCGCAGGAAGCGGGACTGGTGGGTAGCGCGGGTGCCCGCGTCGAGGCCCGCGTGGTAGGGCACGGCGTCGACGCCGTTGCGGGTCAGGAATTCGGCCGTGGTCTCGACGGACTTGCGGGAGAGGCAGTAGACGATGCCCGCGTCGCCCTCGTGTTCCTGGCGGAGGAAGGTGAGGAGCTGCTTCTTGGGGTCGGCCTTGGGGACGATCCGGTACTGGATGTTGGGCCGGTCGAAGCTGGCCACGAAGTGCCGGGCCGTCGGCATATGCAGCCGCTCGGTGATCTCCTGGTGGGTGGCGTGGGTGGCGGTGGCCGTGAGCGCGATGCGCGGCACGTCGGGCCAGCGTTCCCCGAGGAGGGAGAGGGAGAGGTAGTCGGGGCGGAAGTCGTGGCCCCACTGGGAGACGCAGTGCGCCTCGTCGATGGCGAAGACGGCGATCTTGCCGCGGCCGAGCAGGTCGAGGGTGGAGTCCAGTCGGAGCCGCTCGGGGGCCAGGTAGAGCAGGTCGAGCTCGCCCGCGAGGAACTGCGCTTCGACGACGCGCCGCTCGTCGAAGTCCTGGGTGGAGTTGATGAACCCCGCGTTGACGCCGAGGGCGCGCAGGGCGTCCACCTGGTCCTGCATGAGGGCGATGAGCGGTGACACCACGATGCCCGTACCCGGTCTGACCAGGGCGGGGATCTGGTAGCACAGTGATTTTCCGCCGCCGGTGGGCATGAGGACGACGGCGTCGCCGCCCGCCACCACATGCTCGATGATCGCTTCCTGCTCGCCCCGGAAGGCGTCGTACCCGAAGACCCGGTGCAGCGCGGCCAGTGCCTCGCTGTCCGCCGGGCCGTGCGCCTGTGGCGCCCCCGGCGTCTCGGTCGTCCCTGGCATCTCGTCGGTCCCGCCCGTCCCGCCCATCGTCGTGTCCCCCGTACGTCGTCCTTCGACCACTGCCTCCACGATAGGGGTCCGGACCGACAGCGCCGGAGTTATCCACAGGCTGCCCGCCCGGGAGAGGGGTTCCGGTGCGGGGTTCCCCCGTCCGGCGGTGTCCTCGGTCCTGTCCTCAGCCCTTTGGCGGTCTTCGCGTGGCGGCCGGGAAGAGGCGCGGGCGATGCTGCACGGGCGGGACCGGGGAGGCCCGCGTCGTACGGAGGCCCCGCGCTCGCGTGCCTCTTCCGCCCCAAGGAGCATCAGGATGTCTCTCAGGTCCCGCACCGCCGGCGCCGCGCTGGCGCTGGCCGTGCCGTTCGCTCTGGCCGCGGTCCCCGCCGACGCGGCTCCCGTGCCCGATCCCGACCCGTTCGCGTGGACGGATCTGACCCCGACGTACACGGCGACGGCGGACTACCAGTACGAGCCGTTCGCGGTCACGGACGGGTACGCCCGCGCCGCGGCCGACGCCTGTGACAAGGACGGCCAGGGCGGCGCGGGCTACCACTACGTCAAAGCCTCCGCCGTCGGCAGTCTGGACCCGGCCGAGCCCGCGGGTCTCCTCTACGAGACCGACGCCGACGGCAACCGTGCCCTGGCCGCGGTCGAGTGGATCGTGCGGGCGGGCAGCGGGACCACCGCGCCGGCGTTGTTCGGACAGCAGTTCCAGCCGACGACGGTTCCCGGTGTCACGGGGCCGGTGTACACGTTGCGCGCGTGGATCTGGAAGGACAATCCGAGCGGTCTGTTCGCGCCGTGGAATCCCACGGTGACGTGCCCGTAGTCCTGGGCCGCACACGCGCGTGGGCCCCGGCTCCTGTTCGGGAGCCGGGGCCCGGGGCCGTGCGGGATGCCTCAGCGCACGAACACTCCGGCCTGGCTCGCCAGGTTCAGGAAGTACTGCGGTGCGACACCGAGCACCAGGGTGACGGCGACGCCGAGGCCGATCGCCGCCATGGTGAGCGGTGACGGCACGGCGACCGTGGGCCCCTCGGGCCTCGGCTCGCTGAAGAACATCAGGACGATCACGCGGATGTAGAAGAACGCGGCGATCGCGGACGAGATCACACCGATCACGACGAGCGGGACCGCCCCGCCCTCGGCGGCCGCCTTGAACACGGCGAACTTTCCGGCGAAGCCGGAGGTCAGCGGGATGCCCGCGAAGGCCAGCAGGAAGACGGCGAAGACGGCTGCCACGAGTGGCGAACGGCGGCCGAGCCCGGCCCACTTGGACAGGTGGGTGGCCTCGCCGCCCGCGTCGCGCACCAGGGTGACCACGGCGAACGCTCCGATGGTCACGAAGGAGTAGGCGGCCAGGTAGAAGAGGACGGACGACACGCCGTCCTTCGAGGTCGCGATGACGCCGGCGAGGATGAATCCGGCGTGTGCGATCGACGAGTAGGCGAGAAGCCGCTTGATGTCGGTCTGGGTGATCGCGACGATCGCGCCGCCCAGCATGGTGATGATCGCGACGCCCCACATGACCGGCCGCCAGTCCCAGCGCATGCCGGGCAGGACGACGTACAGGAGCCGCAGCAGGGCGCCGAAGGCGGCGACCTTGGTGGCGGCGGCCATGAAGCCGGTGACCGGGGTGGGCGCGCCCTGGTAGACGTCCGGCGTCCACATGTGGAAGGGCACGGCACCGACCTTGAAGAGCAGGCCCATGACGAGCATGGCGGTGCCGATGAGGAGCAGGGCGTCGTTGCCCATGGTGTTGGCGAGGGCCGGGTCGACGTTGGTGACGGTGCCGTCGACGACCTGGGCGATGGTGGCGTAGGACACCGAGCCGGCGTAGCCGTAGAGCAGGGCGATGCCGAACAGGGTGAACGCGGAGGCGAACGCGCCGAGCAGGAAGTACTTGACGGCGGCTTCCTGCGACATGAGGCGCTTGCGGCGGGCCAGGGCGCACAGCAGGTAGAGCGGGAGGGAGAAGACCTCCAGCGCCACGAAGAGCGTCAGCAGGTCGTTGGCCGAGGGGAACACCAGCATGCCGGCGACGGCGAAGAGCAGGAGCGGGAAGACCTCGGTGGTGGTGAACCCCGCCTTGACGGCGGCCTTCTCGGTGTCGCTGCCGGGGACCGCGGCGGCCTGGGCGGCGAAGGAGTCGACGCGGTTGCCGTGGGCCTCGGGGTCGAGGCGGCGTTCGGCGAAGGTGAACAGGCCGACGAGTCCGGCGAGCAGAATCGTGCCCTGGAGGAACAGGGACGGTCCGTCGACGGCGATGGCGCCCATGGCGGCGATGTGCGCCTTGGTGGTGCCGTATCCGTCGGCGGCCAGGGCGACGACCGCCGCGAAGGCGGCGCACAGGGCGACGGCGGAGACGAACACCTGGGCGTAGTAACGGGACTTGCGCGGGACGAACGCCTCGACCAGCACCCCGACGATCGCCGCGCCGACGACGATCAGGGTGGGTGACAGCTGCCCGTATTCGATTTTCGGCGCCGGGATCTTCGTGATCGGCTCGGCTGCGGTTGTCCACAGGCTGTGGACGGCTGCTGCGCTCACTTGGCCGCCTCCACTGCGGGCTTCGGGTCGGTCTTGTGTACGTCCGACATGGTCTGCTTGACCGCCGGGTTGACGATGTCCGTGACGGGCTTCGGATAGACGCCCAGGAAGATCAGCAGGACGATCAGCGGGGCGACCACGAGGAGTTCGCGTGCCTTCAGGTCGGGCATCGTGGCGACCGCCGGTTTCACCGGGCCCGTCATCGTCCGCTGGTAGAGGACGAGGGTGTAGAGCGCGGCGAGGACGATGCCGAAGGTGGCGATGATCCCGATCGCCGGGTAGCGCGTGAACGTGCCGACCAGGACCAGGAACTCGCTCACGAAGGGGGCGAGGCCGGGCAGCGACAGGGTGGCCAGGCCGCCGATCAGGAAGGTGCCGGCGAGGACCGGGGCGACCTTCTGCACGCCGCCGTAGTCGGCGATGAGCCGGGAGCCCCGCCGGGAGATCAGGAAGCCGGCGACCAGCATCAGCGCGGCGGTCGAGATGCCGTGGTTGACCATGTAGAGGGTGGCGCCGGACTGGCCCTGGCTGGTCATCGCGAAGATGCCCAGGATGATGAACCCGAAGTGCGAGATGGACGCGTAGGCGACCAGCCGCTTGATGTCGCGCTGCCCGACGGCGAGGAGTGCGCCGTAGATGATGCTGATCAGGGCGAGCACCAGGATGGTGGGCGTCGCCCACTTCGACGCCTCCGGGAAGAGCTGGAGGCAGAAGCGGAGCATCGCGAACGTGCCCACCTTGTCGACGACCGCGGTGATGAGGACGGCGACGGGGGCGGTGGACTCCTGCATGGCGTTGGGCAGCCAGGTGTGCAGCGGCCACAGCGGCGCCTTCACGGCGAAGGCGAAGAAGAAGCCGAGGAACAGCCAGCGTTCGGTGCCGGTCGCCATGTGCAGGGTGCCGTTGGCGCGGGCCTGCGCGATCTCGGCGAGGGAGAAGTTCCCGGCGACCGTGTAGAGGCCGATCACCGCGGCCAGCATGATCAGGCCGCCGACCAGGTTGTAGAGGAGGAACTTCACGGCGGCGTACGACCGCTGCGTCGACGCGGCCTCCTCGCCCTGTGCGTGGGCGCGGTCCCCGAAGCCGCCGATGAGGAAGTACATCGGGATGAGCATGGCTTCGAAGAAGATGTAGAAGAGGAAGACGTCGGTGGCCTCGAAGGAGATGACCACCATCGCCTCGACGGCCAGGATCAGGGCGAAGAAGCCCTGGGTGGGCCGCCACCGCTTGCTGCCGGTCTCCAGCGGGTCGGCGTCGTTCCAGCCGGCCAGGATGATGAACGGCATCAGCAGGGCGGTCAACGCGATCAGGACGACGGCGATGCCGTCGACGCCCAGTTCGTACCGGACCCCGAAGTCCGCGATCCAGGCGTGCGATTCGGTGAGCTGGTAGCGGGCGCCGCCGGGGTCGAAGCGGACCATGACGACGATCGCCAGGACGAGCGTGGCGAGCGACACCAGCAGCGCGAGCCATTTGGCGGCGGTGCGCCGGGCGGCCGGTACGGCGGCCGTGGCGACCGCGCCGACGGCCGGGAGGACCGCCGTCGCTGTCAGCAGGGGGAAGGACATCGGTATCAGACCGCCCTCATCAGCAGGGTCGCGGCGACCAGGAGGGCAGCGCCGCCGAACATCGAGACCGCGTACGAGCGCGCGTAGCCGTTCTGGAGCTTGCGCAGCCGGCCGGAGAGCCCGCCGAAGCCCGCCGCAGTGCCGTTGACGACGCCGTCGACCAGGGTGTGGTCGACATAGACGAGGGAGCGGGTGAGGTGTTCGCCGCCGCGGACGAGGACGACGTGGTTGAAGTCGTCCTGGAGGAGGTCGCGGCGGGCCGCGCGGGTGAGCAGCGAACCGCGCGGGGCGACGGCGGGGACGGGGCGGCGGCCGTACTGGAGGTAGGCGATGCCGACGCCGATGATCAGGCAGACCATGGTGGCGCCGGTGACGACGCCCGCGCTGATCGGGGAGTCGCCCTCGCTGTGGCCGGTGATCGGCTCCAGCCAGTGCAGGAAGCGGTCGCCGATGCTGAAGAAGCCGCCGGCGAAGACCGAGCCGACCGCCAGGACGATCATCGGGATCGTCATGACCTTCGGGGACTCGTGCGGGTGCGGCTCGTGGCCGTGCTCGTCGGGCTGCCAGCGCTTCTCGCCGAAGAACGTCATCAGCATCACGCGCGTCATGTAGAAGGCGGTGATGGCCGCGCCGACCAGGGCGCAGGTGCCGAGGATCCAGCCCTCGGTGCCGCCCTTGGCGAACGCCGCCTCGATGATCTTGTCCTTGGAGAAGAAGCCGGACAGGCCGGGGAAGCCGATGATGGCGAGGTAGCCGAGGCCGAAGGTGATGAAGGTGACGGGCATGTACGTGCGCAGGCCGCCGTACTTGCGCATGTCGACCTCGTCGTTCATGCCGTGCATGACGGATCCTGCGCCGAGGAAGAGGCCGGCCTTGAAGAAGCCGTGCGTCACCAGGTGCATGATCGCGAAGACGTAGCCGATCGGGCCGAGACCGGCCGCGAGCACCATGTAGCCGATCTGCGACATGGTCGAGCCGGCGAGAGCCTTCTTGATGTCGTCCTTGGCGCAACCGACGATCGCACCGAAGAGGAGGGTGACGGCGCCGACGACGGTGACGACGAGCTGGGCGTCGGGGGCGGCGTTGAAGATCGCTCCGGAGCGGACGATCAGGTACACGCCCGCGGTCACCATGGTCGCCGCGTGGATGAGGGCGGAGACCGGGGTGGGGCCCTCCATGGCGTCCCCGAGCCAGGACTGCAGCGGGACCTGGGCGGACTTGCCGCAGGCGGCGAGCAGCAGCATCAGGCCGATCGCGGTGAGCCTGCCCTCGGAGGCGTCGGTGGCGTGGCCGAGCACCGGGCCGAAGGCGAAGGTGCCGAACGTCGTGAACATCAGCATGATCGCGATGGACAGGCCCATGTCGCCGACGCGGTTGACGATGAAGGCCTTCTTGGCCGCGGTCGCCGCGCTGGGCTTGTGCTGCCAGAAGCCGATCAGCAGGTACGAGGCGAGGCCGACGCCCTCCCAGCCGACGTACAGCAGCAGGTAGTTGTCGGCGAGGACGAGCAGCAGCATCGCCGCGAGGAACAGGTTGAGGTAGCCGAAGAAGCGGCGGCGGCGCTCGTCGTGCTCCATGTACCCGACCGAGTACAGGTGGATGAGGGAGCCGACGCCGGTGATCAGCAGGACGAACGTCATGGACAGCTGGTCGAGGCGGAAGGTGACGTCCGCCTGGAAGCCCTCCACCGGCACCCAGGTGTACAGGTGCTGCATCAGGGTGCGGTGTTCGGGGTTCTTGCCCAGCAGGTCGGCGAAGAGGATGACGCCGAACACGAAGGACGTCGTCGACAGGAGCGTGCCGACCCATTGGCCCACCGCGTCCAGGCGGCGGCCGCCGACCAGGAGGACGACCGCTCCGAGCAGGGGCGCCGCGATCAGCAGCGCGATCAGGTTCTCCACGATTCAGCGACCCCTTACAGCTTCATCAGGCTGGCGTCGTCGACCGAGGCCGAGTGGCGGGTACGGAACAGCGACACGATGATCGCGAGCCCGACCACGACCTCCGCGGCGGCGACGACCATCGTGAAGAAGGCGATGATCTGGCCGTCGAGATTGCCGTGCATCCGGGAGAAGACGACGAACGCGAGGTTGCAGGCGTTCAGCATGAGCTCGATGCACATGAAGACGACGATCGCGTTCCGTCTGATCAGCACACCGGTGGCGCCGATCGTGAACAACAGGGCGGCGAGGTAGAGGTAGTAGACGGGGTTCACTTCGACGCCTCCTCGCTGCGCTTGAAGTGGGCGGGCTCGACCGGGGTCCGCTCCAGCCGTTCCTCGGAGCGCTGTTCCAGGGCGCGCAGGTCGCCGAGCGCCTCGGCGGACACGTCACGGAGCTGGCCGCGGTCGCGGAGCGTCTTGCTGACGGTGAGCTCGGACGGGGTGCCGTCGGGGAGCAGACCGGCGATGTCCACGGCGTTGTGCCGGGCGTAGACGCCGGGGGCGGGCAGCGGCGGCAGGTGCTTGCCGTCGCGGACGCGCTGCTCGGACTGCTCGCGCTGGGTCTTGGCGCGCTCGGTGCGCTCCCGGTGGGTGAGCACCATGGCGCCGATGGCGGCGGTGATGAGCAGGGCGCCGGTGATTTCGAAGGCGAAGACGTACTTGGTGAAGATGAGGGCGGCGAGGCCCTCCACGTTGCCGTTGGCGTTGGCCTGCCCGGTGCCCGCGAAGTTCTTCAGGGAGGCGTTGGCGATGCCCGCGAAGAGCAGGACGCCGAAGCCGACCCCGCAGAGGAGGGCCAGCCAGCGCTGGCCCTTGATGGTCTCCTTCAGGGAGTCGGCGGCGGTCACGCCGACCAGCATCACCACGAAGAGGAACAGCATCATGATCGCGCCGGTGTAGACGACGATCTGGACGATGCCGAGGAAGTAGGCGCCGTTGGCGAGGTAGAACACCGCCAGGATGATCATGGTTCCGGCGAGGGACAGCGCGCTGTGCACGGCCTTCTTCATGAAGACGGTGGACAGGGCGCCGATCACGGCGACGGTGCCGAGGACCCAGAACTGGAAGGCCTCGCCGGTGGAGGTGGCGTAGGCGGCGAGCTGCGGGCTCATGCGTCCACCTCCTGGTCCTGCTCCCCGGGCTGCTCGCCCTTGGAGACGGCCACCTGGCGCACGGTCCCGGGCGCGGCCTCGGTGACCAGGCCCCGGTAGTAGTCCTGCTCGTCGGTCCCCGGGAAGATCGCGTGCGGCGAGTCGACCATGCCCTCTTCGAGGCCGGCGAGGAGCTGTTCCTTGGTGTAGATGAGGTTGGCGCGGCTGCTGTCGGCCAGTTCGAACTCGTTGGTCATCGTCAGCGCGCGCGTGGGGCACGCCTCGATGCACAGGCCGCACAGGATGCAGCGGGCGTAGTTGATCTGGTAGACGCGGCCGTAGCGCTCACCCGGCGAGTAGCGCTCCTCGTCGGTGTTGTCGGCGCCTTCCACGTAGATGGCGTCGGCGGGGCAGGCCCAGGCGCACAGTTCGCAGCCGACGCACTTCTCCAGGCCGTCCGGATGGCGGTTGAGCTGGTGCCGTCCGTGGAACCGCGGGGCCGTGGTCTTCGCCTGTTCCGGGTACTGCTCGGTCAGCCGCTTCTTGAACATGGCCTTGAAGGTCACGCCGAAGCCGGCGACGGGGTTCTGGAAACCGGGCTTGGTCTCCTTGGGCTCCTCAGCCATCGGACGCCTCCTTTCCATCCGCAGGTCCGTCACTGACAGTGTCCGGCCCGCCACTGACAATCAGCTCCCGCTCCCGGCGAGGGGTGCGCCGGGGCACCGGCGGCAGCTCCTGTCCGGGCAGCGGCGGTACGGGGAAGCCGCCCGCCATCGGGTCGAACGCGACCGGTTCGGCGGTCGGCTCCGCGGCCTCCTTGCCCTTGTCGCGGAACATGTCGACGACGAAGGACAGGACCAGCAGGGTGAGGACTCCGCCGCCGACGTAGAGGGCGATGTCGGCGAAGTCGTAGTTCTGGTTGCGCAGGGTCCGCACGGTCGCGACGAGCATCAGCCAGACGACGGAGACCGGGATGAGGACCTTCCAGCCGAGCTTCATCAGCTGGTCGTAGCGCACGCGCGGGAGGGTGCCGCGTACCCAGACGAAGCCGAACAGCAGCAGGACGACCTTGGCGAGGAACCAGAGCATCGGCCACCAGCCGTGGTTGGCGCCCGCCCAGACGGTGCTGATCGGCCAGGGGGCCCGCCAGCCGCCGAGGAACAGGGTGGTCGACACGGCCGAGACCGTCACCATGTTGACGTACTCGGCGAGCATGAACATCGCGAACTTGATCGACGAGTACTCGGTGTTGAAGCCGCCGACCAGGTCGCCCTCGGACTCGGGCATGTCGAACGGGGCGCGGTTGGTCTCGCCGATCATGGTGACGACGTAGATGACGAACGAGACCGGCAGCAGCAGGATGTACCAGCGGCCCTGCTGCTGGTCGACGATCGTGGACGTCGACATCGACCCGGAGTACAGGAACACGGAGGCGAACGCGGCGCCCATGGCGATCTCGTAGGAGATCATCTGGGCGCAGGAGCGCAGGCCGCCGAGGAGCGGGTAGGTGGAGCCGGAGCTCCAGCCGGCGAGGACGATGCCGTAGATGCCGACGGAGGCGACCGCGAGGATGTAGAGCATCGCGATCGGCAGGTCGGTGAGCTGCATCGTGGTGCGGTGGCCGAAGACGGAGATCTCGTTGTCGGCCGGGCCGAACGGGATGACCGCGATGGCCATGAACGCCGGGATGGCCGCGACGATCGGCGCCAGGATGTAGACGGCCTTGTCGGCGCGTTTGACGACGACGTCTTCCTTGAGCATCAGTTTGATGCCGTCGGCGAGCGACTGGAGCATGCCCCAGGGGCCGTGCCGGTTGGGGCCGACGCGCAGCTGCATCCAGGCGACGACCTTGCGCTCCATGACGATGGAGACCAGCACGGTCACCATCAGGAAGGCGAAGCAGAAGACCGCCTTGATGACGACCAGCCACCAGGGGTCGCGGCCGAACATGGAGAGGTCTTCAGCGGCGAGGTACGGGCTCATGCCTCCACCTCCTTGGGTGCCTCACCGGCGGTGGCCGCCGGGCCGATGCGGACGAGGGAGCCGGGCAGCGCCCCGGTGTCGGAGGCGACGCCGCCGCCGGCCGAGTTCAGCGGGAGCCAGACCACGCGGTCGGGCATCTCGGTGATCCGGAGCGGGAGTTCGACGGTGCCGTTGCCCGTGGTGACGGCGATGAGGCCGCCGTTCTCGACGCCCGCCTCGGCGGCGGTCGCCGCGGACACGCGCGCGTGGGCGGCGTGCCGGGTGCCCGCCAGCGCGTCGTCGCCCTCCTGGAGGACGCCCTGGTCGAGGAGGAGCCGGTGCCCGGCGAGCACGGCCTCCCCGGCGGCGGGCCTGGGCAGCGATACCGCCGTCTCCAGCGGTTCGGAGGCCTTGGGTCCGCCCCAGGCACCGAGCCGGTCCAGTTCCGCCCGCGCGGTGCGCAGGTCGGGCAGACCGAGGTGGACGTCCATGGCGTCGGCGAGCATCTGCAGCACGCGCGCGTCGGTGGGCGGGAGCCGCCGGGTCATCTGCTCGGGCTTGAGGGCGGCCTCGAAGAGACGCGCCCTGCCTTCCCAGTTGAGGAAGGTGCCCGCCTTCTCGGCGACCGCGGCGACCGGCAGGACGACGTCGGCGTGTTCGGTGACCTCGCTGGGCCGCAGCTCCAGGGAGACCAGGAAGCCGACGGACTCGAATGCCGCACGCGCGCGTGCCGGGTCGGGCAGGTCGGCGACCTCGACGCCGGCGACCAGCAGCGCGGAGAGTTCGCCGCGGGCGGCGGCCTCGACGATCTGGCCGGTGTCGCGGCCGTAGCGGAGCGGGAGCTCGGAGACGCCCCAGGCGGCGGCGACCTCCTCACGCGCGCGTGGATCGGTGGCCGGACGGCCGCCCGGCAGCAGCGCCGGCAGCGCGCCGGCCTCGATCGCGCCGCGCTCACCGGCCCGGCGAGGGATCCACACCAGCTGGGCGCCGGTGGCGGTGGCGGCCCGTACGGCGGCGGTGAGGCCGCCGGCGACCGCGGCCAGCCGCTCCCCCACGACGATCACCGCGCCGTCGGAGCGCAGTGCCTCGGCGGCCCGGGCACCGGAATCCTCCAGGCCGACGCCGCTCGCGAGCGCGTCCAGCCACTCGGTCTCGGTACCGGGCGCGGCCGGCAGCAGGGTGCCGCCGGTCTTCTCCAGGCCGCGGGTGGCGTAGGTGGCGAGGGAGAACACCTGCTGCTTGTGCTTGCGCCAGGCCTTGCGCAGCCGCAGGAAGACGCCGGGCGCCTCCTCCTCCGACTCGAACCCGACCAGGAGGACGGCGGGCGCCTTCTCCAGGGAGGTGTGGGTGACGCCCGTACCGTCCAGGTCGCGGCCGCGGCCCGCGATCCGTGCGGCCAGGAAGTCGGCCTCCTCGCTGGTGTGCACGCGCGCGCGGAAGTCGATGTCGTTGGTGTCGAGGGCCACGCGCGCGAACTTGCTGTACGCGTAGGCGTCCTCGACGGTGAGCCGGCCGCCGGTGAGGACGGCGGCCCGGGAGCGGGCGGCGGCCAGGCCCTGGGCGGCGGCTTCGAGGGCCTCCGGCCAGGAGGCGGGTTCGAGGACGCCCTGGGCGCCTCGGACCAGCGGGGTCTCCAGGCGGTCCTTCTGCTGCGTGTACCGGAACGCGAAGCGTCCCTTGTCGCAGATCCACTCCTCGTTGACCTCGGGGTCGTTGGCGGCGAGCCGCCGCATGACCTTGCCGCGCCGGTGGTCGGTGCGGGTGGCGCAGCCGCCCGAGCAGTGCTCGCACACCGAAGGCGAGGAGATCAGGTCGAAGGGCCGGGAGCGGAAGCGATACGCCGCCGAGGTCAGCGCGCCGACCGGGCAGATCTGGATGGTGTTCCCGGAGAAGTACGACTCGAACGGGTCGCCCTCGCCGGTGCCGACCTGCTGCAGCGCGCCGCGCTCCAGGAGTTCGATCATCGGGTCGCCCGCGACCTGGTTGGAGAACCGGGTGCAGCGGGCGCACAGCACGCACCGCTCGCGGTCCAGGAGGACCTGGGTGGAGATCGGGACGGGCTTCGCGTAGGTGCGCTTGCGGCCGTCGAAGCGGGACTCGGCGTTGCCGTGCGACATCGCCTGGTTCTGCAGCGGGCACTCGCCGCCCTTGTCGCAGACCGGGCAGTCCAGCGGGTGGTTGATGAGCAGCAGCTCCATCACGCCGTGCTGGGCCTTCTCGGCCACGGGCGAGGTGAGGTGAGTCTTCACCACCATCCCGTCCGTACAGGTGATCGTGCAGGAGGCCATGGGCTTGCGCTGGCCCTCGACCTCGACGATGCACTGCCGGCAGGCGCCGACCGGGTCGAGCAGGGGGTGGTCGCAGAAGCGCGGGATCTCGACGCCGAGCTGCTCGGCGGCGCGGATGACCAGGGTGCCCTTGGGCACGCTGATCTCGATGCCGTCGATCGTCAGCGTGACGAGGTCCTCCGGCGGGACCGCCGCCGTTCCCCCCGAGGAGGGGGAACTCGTGGTCACGGTCATGCGTTCACCTCCGGGCGGTCCGCCCAGGCCGTCGACTTGGCCGGGTCGAAGGGGCAGCCCCGGCCCGTGATGTGCTGTTCGTACTCCTCGCGGAAGTACTTGAGCGAGGAGAAGATCGGGGACGCCGCGCCGTCGCCGAGGGCGCAGAAGGACTTGCCGTTGATGTTGTCGGCGATGTCGTTGAGCTTGTCGAGGTCGGACATCACGCCCTTGCCGTCCTCGATGTCGCGCAGCAGCTGCACGAGCCAGTAGGTGCCTTCGCGGCAGGGGGTGCACTTGCCGCAGGACTCGTGGGCGTAGAACTCGGTCCAGCGGGTGACGGCACGCACCACGCAGGTGGTCTCGTCGAAGCACTGGAGCGCCTTGGTGCCGAGCATGGAACCCGCGGCGCCCACTCCTTCGTAGTCGAGGGGGACGTCGAGGTGCTCGTCGGTGAACATGGGGGTCGAGGAGCCGCCCGGGGTCCAGAACTTCAGGCGGTGGCCGGGCCGCATCCCGCCGCTCATGTCGAGGAGCTGGCGCAGGGTGATGCCGAGCGGTGCCTCGTACTGGCCGGGGCTCGTGACGTGGCCGCTGAGGGAGTAGAGCGTGAAGCCGGGCGACTTCTCGCTCCCCATCGACCTGAACCATTCCTTGCCCTTGTGGAGGATGGCGGGAACCGAGGCGATGGACTCGACGTTGTTCACAACAGTCGGGCAGGCGTAGAGCCCTTCGACAGCAGGGAAGGGGGGACGCAGTCGCGGTTGACCACGGCGGCCTTCGAGCGAGTCGAGCAGTGCGGTCTCCTCACCGCAGATGTACGCGCCGGCGCCGGCGTGCACGGTGAGGGTCAGGTCGAGCCCGCTGCCGAGGATGTTCTCGCCGAGGTAGCCGGCCTCGTAGGCCTCGCGCACGGCCTCGTGCAACCGCCGCAGGACGGGGACGACCTCACCCCGCAGGTAGATGAAGGCATGCGACGACCGGATGGCGTAGCACGCGATCACGATGCCCTCGATGAGGCTGTGCGGGTTGGCGAAGAGAAGCGGGATGTCCTTGCAGGTCCCGGGTTCCGATTCGTCGGCGTTGACAACCAGATAGTGCGGTTTGCCGTCGCCCTGCGGAATGAACTGCCACTTCATCCCGGTGGGGAACCCCGCGCCGCCGCGGCCGCGCAGTCCGGACTCCTTGACGTAGGCGATCAGGTCGTCCGGTGACATGGCGAGCGCCTTGCGGAGCCCCTCGTATCCTTCGTGCCTCCGGTAGACGTCGAGCGTCCAGGACCGGTCCTCGTCCCAGAAGGCCGACAGCACGGGTGCGAGCAGCTTCTCGGGACTGGTGTCCTTCAGGTCGGGTGCCACCGTCATCACTCCCCCTCCTCTGCGGACGGTGCTTCCTGGGATCCCTGGGCGCGTGGATGGACCACGCGTGCGGTCTCGCCCTTGGCCAGGCGCAGGCCCACCAGTGAGGCGGGTCCGGCGCTGCCGCTCTCCTCCACGGCCCCGGGCCGCTCGTCGGGGAAGCCGGCCAGGATCCGCGCGGTCTCCTTGAAGGTGCACAGCCGGGCACCGCGCGTGGGCTCGACGTCCCGGCCCGCGCGCAGGTCGTCGACGAGGCGGGTGGCGCTGGCCGGGGTCTGGTTGTCGAAGAACTCCCAGTTGACCATCACGACGGGCGCGAAGTCGCAGGCCGCGTTGCACTCGATGTGCTCCAGGGTGACCTTGCCGTCGTCGGTGGTCCCGCCGTTGCCGACGCCGAGGTGCTCCTGGAGGGTCTCGAAGATCGCGTCGCCGCCCATGACCGCGCACAGGGTGTTGGTGCAGACCCCGACCTGGTAGTCGCCGGAGGGCTTGCGCCGGTACATGGTGTAGAAGGTGGCGACGGCGGTGACCTCCGCCGTGGTCAGCTCCAGGACGTCCGCGCAGAACTGCATCCCGGTGCGCGTGACGTGCCCTTCCTCCGCCTGCACGAGGTGCAGCAGCGGCAGCAGGGCGGACCTGGAGTCGGGGTAGCGGGCGACGACGTCGCGCGCGTCCGCCTCCAGGCGGGCCCGGACGTCGTCCGGGTAGGCGGGCGCGGGCAGCTCGGGCATGCCCAGGCTGACACCGCGCTCCGAGGAAGAGGTGGTCACCGGTCGACGCCTCCCATCACGGGGTCGATGGACGCCACCGCGACGATGACGTCGGCGACCTGGCCGCCCTCGCACATCGCCGCCATGGCCTGCAGGTTGGTGAAGGACGGGTCGCGGAAGTGGACCCGGTAGGGGCGGGTGCCGCCGTCGGACACGGCGTGCACGCCGAGTTCGCCCTTGGGGGACTCGACGGCCGCGTAGGCCTGGCCGGGCGGGACGCGGAAGCCCTCAGTGACCAGCTTGAAGTGGTGGATCAGGGCCTCCATGGAGGTGCCCATGATCTTCTTGATGTGGTCGAGGGAGTTGCCGAGTCCGTCCGGCCCGAGGGCGAGCTGGGCGGGCCAGGCGATCTTCTTGTCGGCGACCATGACCGGTCCGGGCTGGAGCCGGTCCAGGCACTGCTCGACGATCCCGAGCGACTGGCGCATCTCCTCCAGGCGGACCAGGAAGCGGCCGTAGGCGTCGCAGGTGTCGGCGGTGGGGATCTCGAAGTCGTACGTCTCGTAGCCGCAGTACGGCTGGGCCTTGCGCAGGTCGTGCGGGAGGCCCGCGGAGCGCAGGATCGGGCCGGTGGCACCGAGGGCCATGCAGCCGGCCAGGTCGAGGTAGCCGATGTCCTGCATGCGGGCCTTGAAGATGGGGTTCCCGGTGGCGAGCTTGTCGTACTCCGGGAGGTTCTTGCGCATCTTCTTCACGAACTCGCGGATCTGGTCGACCGCGCCGGGCGGCAGGTCCTGGGCGAGGCCGCCGGGGCGGATGTACGCGTGGTTCATCCGCAGGCCGGTGATGAGCTCGTAGAGATCGAGAATCATTTCACGATCACGGAAGCCGTAGATCATGATCGTGGTGGCGCCGAGTTCCATGCCGCCGGTGGCGATGCACACCAGGTGGGAGGAGAGCCGGTTCAGCTCCATCAGGAGCACCCGGATGATGTCGGCGCGCTCGCTGATCTGATCCTCGATGCCGAGGAGTTTCTCGACGGCGAGACAGTAGGCGGTCTCGTTGAAGAAGGACGTCAGGTAGTCCATGCGCGTCACGAACGTGGTGCCCTGCGTCCACGTGCGGAACTCGAGGTTCTTCTCGATGCCGGTGTGGAGGTAGCCGATGCCGCAGCGGGCCTCGGTGACGGTCTCGCCGTCGATCTCCAGGATGAGGCGGAGCACTCCATGGGTGGACGGGTGCTGGGGACCCATGTTGACGACGATGCGTTCGTCGTCGGCGCGGGCCGCGGACTGGACGACCTCGTCCCAGTCGCCGCCGGTGACCGTGTATACGGTGCCCTCGGTGGTCTCCCGCGGAGTTGCGTGCTGCGTGCTCATGAGTACGACCTCCGCTGGTCCGGAGCCGGGATCTGGGCGCCCTTGTACTCGACGGGGATGCCGCCGAGGGGGTAGTCCTTGCGCTGCGGATGGCCCTGCCAGTCGTCCGGCATCATGATCCGCGTCAGCGCCGGGTGACCGTCGAAGACGATTCCGAAGAAGTCGTAGGTCTCGCGCTCGTGCCAGTCGTTGGTCGGATAGACGGAGACCAGGGACGGGATGTGCGGGTCGGCGTCCGGGGCGCTGACCTCCAGGCGGATCAGCCGGTTGTGGGTGATGGAGCGCAGGTGGTAGACGGCGTGCAGCTCGCGGCCCTTGTCGTGCAGGTAGTGGACGCCGCTGACGCCGGTGCACAGTTCGAAGCGCAGGGCGGGGTCGTCACGCAGGGTGCGGGCGACGCGCGGCAGGTGCTCGCGTTCGACGTGGAAGGTGAGCTCGCCGCGGTCGACGACCGTCTTCTCGATGGCGTTGTCCGGGAGCAGTCCCTGTTCCTCCAGGGCGCCTTCCAGTTCGTCGGCGACCTCGTCGAACCAGCCGCCGTAGGGGCGGGTCGCCGGTCCCGGGAGCCGGACCGAGCGGACCAGGCCGCCGTAGCCGGAGGTGTCGCCACCGTTGTTCGCGCCGAACATGCCGCGCTGGACGCGGATCTCCTCACCGCCCTGGCCGCGCTGGCCGGGGAGGTTGTCGGCGGCGAGGTCCTTCTCCGGGTTGACCCCGTTGTGGCCGTTCGCGTCGCTCACCGCAGCAGCCCCTTCATCTCGATCGTGGGCAGGGCCTTGAGCGCCGCCTCCTCCGCCTCCCGGGCCGCTTCCTTCGCGTTGACGCCGAGCTTGGAGGTCTGGATCTTCTGGTGGAGCTTGAGGATCGCGTCCATCAGCATCTCGGGGCGCGGCGGGCAGCCCGGCAGGTAGATGTCGACGGGGACGATGTGGTCGACGCCCTGGACGATCGCGTAGTTGTTGAACATGCCGCCCGAGGACGCGCAGACGCCCATGGAGATCACCCACTTCGGGTTGGGCATCTGGTCGTAGACCTGCCTGAGCACCGGCGCCATCTTCTGGCTGACCCGGCCGGCGACGATCATGAGGTCGGCCTGGCGGGGTGAGCCGCGGAAGACCTCCATGCCGAAGCGGGCCAGGTCGTAGCGGCCGGCGCCGGTCGTCATCATCTCGATGGCGCAGCACGCGAGGCCGAAGGTGGCGGGGAAGACGGACGCCTTGCGCACCCAGCCCGCGGCCTGCTCGACGGTGGTCAGCAGGAATCCGCTCGGCAGCTTTTCTTCGAGTCCCATGTCTAAAGGCCCCTCAGTCCCATTCCAGGCCGCCGCGCCGCCAGACGTACGCGTAGGCGACGAAGACGGTGAGCACGAAGAGCAGCATCTCCACGAGCCCGAAAACACCCAGGGCGTCGAAGGTGACGGCCCAGGGGTAGAGGAAGACGATCTCGATGTCGAAGACGATGAAGAGCATCGCCGTCAGGTAGTACTTGATCGGGAAACGCCCGCCGCCGGCCGGCGTGGGGGTCGGCTCGATACCGCACTCGTAGGCTTCGAGCTTGGCGCGGTTGTACCGCTTCGGACCGATCAGCGTGGCCATGACCACGGAGAAGATCGCAAAGCCTGCCCCGAGGGCTCCCAGTACGAGGATGGGCGCATAGGCGTTCACCGCTCCTCGCTCCTCTCAGTCGGCACTGACTGGTGGCGGTTCGGATCGGGCTCCCCACCTGCCTCGTCCGTCCCGCGAACCCCGCGCGTCCCGGGCGAAGATCGCGAACATGTGAAGCAGGTCACAAGCCCAACTGCCTCGCATCTTATGCCCGCCACTCTGTGATCTGCGACACGGGGTATTACACAAGCTTTGTGATCTCCACCACCTGACGATCGATCATGAAGTCGGATGAGCGGTGATCTTCACACACGAAGCGTTCGCTTGATCACCAGACGTGACATTTTCGACCGTCTTCGCAGACGGGAGGGGGTTTCGAGCGGGCGTCTCCATATCAAGAGGGTTCCCCTGCATGCAAATTCGCGATGGACCGGACGCCTTGATAGTGCGCCGCATTCACACATCAGAGGGAGGCGTGAGGGGTGATGTGGACGCGTGCACGCGTTCACGAACCCGGGACGCGCGAGACGCACCCCCACCGGTAACCGTTCCGTGACCTCCGCCACATTCATGAGAGGCGTCTGAGAGCGGGGCTTGGCCAACCATCCGAACCGATGGTAGGCGGGGGGCAATCCGGACGTAACAGCGAAAGAGCGTGATCACGGGCTTGATCACAGGCGTCCGCAATGTCCGTTACGGCGTCAATAAAGAATGACGCGCGAGGGATTCACCGGCTCCATTGAGCAACTGTGGCGCAGCACACGTTTCTTGTAGATATGAAGGAGCCCCTGATACCGGTTGTTCCCATGTCCCACACCGCTCACATACGCAGCCACCGGAAGCCCCGCCGCAGCGCGACGACAAGCATCGCCGTGCGCGCCGGAGTTGCCAGTGGCGTCCTCGGCATGGCAGCGGCGGGCGCGGCCTCGGCGAGTGCCGCCGAACCCGTGACGCAGACGCTCGAACTGCCCACTCTGACGGCCGACCTGGCCACCCAGGTGGCCCAGTCCGCCGACGCCACGCAGCAGGCCGCGGCGAACTACACCCTCCAGGCCGAGCGCGACGCGGCAGCCGCAAATGCCGCGAAGCAGGCCAAGGCGGACCTCGCCGAGGCGAAGCAGAAGGCCGAGGCCAAGAAGAAGAAGGCCGAGGAGGCCCGTAAGGCCGCCGCAGAGCGCGCCGCTTCGCGCAGCGCCGAGCGGACCACCCTCAGCGCCACCGCGAGCTCCAGCAGCTCCACGAGCACGTCCACGGCGACCGGTTCGGCCGCCGCTGTGGTCGCCTTCGTGAAGGCGCAGATCGGCGACGCCTACGTCTCCGGCGGCACGGGCCCCAACTCGTGGGACTGCTCGGGTCTCGTCCAGGCCGCCTTCAAGTCGGTCGGCGTCAGCCTGCCGCGCGTCTCCCAGGACCAGTCGACGCAGGGCACCCAGGTCTCGCTGAGCAACCTCCAGCCCGGCGACATCCTCTACTGGGGCAGCGCCGGCAGCGCGTACCACGTGGCGGTGTACGTGGGCGACGGCATGTTCGTCGGCGCGCAGAACCCCTCCAGCGGCGTCGGTGAGCACCCGCTGTCGTACGACCCGCCGACCGGCGCGGTGCGGGTGCTCTGACAACCCGGGCAACAAGGACAACTCAGGCATCACGCAAGCACGGTAGGGCCGCAGCCGCTCGGGGGCAGCGGCCCTTCCGGCGTTCCCGCCACGCCCCGGATCACCCCGCCACGGATCGCCACTCCGTGCGCCGCTCTCCCTCCGGTTGTCCACAGGCCGCAGGCCGCCACGGGGGTTTTCCACAGGCTCGCCCGTGATCCGGTGACTCCTGGGATGCTCGGTGCACGCCGCTCGTACGGAGCGGCGGACCCGAGATCCGAGAAGGAGACACCGCGATGCCACGCGTCTTCGTCCAGGGAAGCCCCATGGACCACTACCCCCGGCACGCCCCCGAGGCCCGGCGCGGTTCGGTGCGCCGGATCACCGAGACCGGCGAGGACGTCCTGCACAAGCCGTGCCGGGACGTCACCGAGTTCGGTCCCGACCTCGCCGCGCTCGTCGACGACATGTTCCTCACCATGTACATCGCCGAGGGAGCCGGCCTCGCCGCGAACCAAGTCGGGGTCGATCTGCGCCTGTTCGTGTACGACTGCCTCGACGACGACGGTGTCCGACATGTCGGGCACATCGTCAACCCCGTACTGGAGACACCGACCCTGGCCGGACGGCGACTGCTGGAGGAGGGCGAGGGGTGCCTGTCGGTGCCGGGTGCCGTGATGGACGTACCGCGGCCGGACCGGGCGGTCGTGCACGGACGGGACAAGGACGGCAATCCGCTCACCGTAGAGGGAACGGGGTATTTCGCCCGCTGTCTGGCGCACGAGACCGACCATGTGAACGGGCGCGTGTATCTCGACCGGCTCTCCAAGCGGGAGCGGAAGGAAGCGCTGCGGCAGATGACGGACCGGCGGGAGGACGTCTACGCCCGCCGGGCCGCCAACATCGAGGCGATCGGCTCCTAGGAGCGGTCAGGCCTTCGGGGCCGCCTTGCTCAGGCCGTTGATGATGCGGTCCATCGCGTCGCCGCCGGTCGGGTCGGTGAGGTTCGCGAGGAGCTTCAGGGTGAACTTCATCAGCAGCGGGTGGGTCAGGCCGCGCTGGGCGGCGATCTGCATGACCTTCGGGTTGCCGATGAGCTTCACGAAGGCGCGGCCCAGCGTGTAGTAGCCGCCGTAGGTGTC
The DNA here is from genome assembly GCF_043201715.1 of Streptomyces sp. NPDC048291. NCBI lineage: Bacteria > Bacillati > Actinomycetota > Actinomycetes > Kitasatosporales > Streptomycetaceae > Streptomyces > Streptomyces sp. NPDC048291. The sequence goes on along the minus strand of NZ_JBICZC010000017.1, from coordinate 188,897 downwards.
CTTGAGGACGCGCGGGTAGCGCTGCAGGGCCAGCTCACGGCCGCTGGGCGTGGCCCGCGCGTGGGCCTGGACGATGACGTCGGCGGCGATCTGGCCGGACTCCATGGCGTAGGCGATGCCCTCGCCGTTGAAGGGGTTCACCAGGCCGCCGGCGTCGCCGACCAGGAGCAGGCCGCGGGTGTAGTGGGGCTGCCGGTTGAAGGCCATGGGGAGCGCGGCGCCGCGGATCGGGCCGGTCATGTTCTCGGGGGTGTAGCCCCAGTCCTCGGGCATGGAGGCGCACCAGGCCTTGAGGACCTCGCGCCAGTCCAGTTCCTTGAAGGAGTCGGAGGTGTTCAGGACGCCGAGACCCACGTTGGAGGTGCCGTCTCCCATGCCGAAGATCCAGCCGTAGCCGGGCAGCAGGCGGTCCTGGGGGCCGCGGCGGTCCCAGAGTTCCAGCCAGGACTCCAGGTAGTCGTCCTCGTGCCGGGGGGAGGTGAAGTAGGTCCGGACGGCCACGCCCATCGGGCGGTCCTCGCGGCGGTGCAGGCCCATCGCGAGGGAGAGCCGGGTGGAGTTGCCGTCGGCGGCCACGACCAGGGGCGCGTGGAAGGTGACTTCGCGCTTCTCCTCGCCGAGCTTGGCGTGCACTCCGGTGATCCGGCCGGTGCGGTCGTCGACGATCGGGGCGCCGACGTTGCACCGCTCGAACAACCGCGCACCCGCCTTCTGGGCCTGGCGGGCGAGCTGTTCGTCGAAGTCGTCGCGTTTGCGGACCAGGCCGTAGTCGGGGAAGGAGGCGAGATCCGGCCAGTCGAGCTGGAGGCGGGTGCCGCCGCCGATGATGCGCAGGCCCTTGTTGCGCAGCCAGCCGGCCTCCTCGGAGATGTCGACCCCCATGGCCACCAGCTGTTTCACCGCGCGCGGGGTGAGTCCGTCGCCGCACACCTTCTCGCGCGGGAACTCGGTCTTCTCCAGCAGGAGGACGTCGAGGCCGGACTTGGCGAGGTGGTACGCCGTCGTGGAGCCGGCTGGCCCCGCGCCGACGACGATGACATCGGCGGTGTTTTCGGAGAGGGGCTCGGTCACGGCAGGGTCTCCCCAAGGCTCGAAATCTGCGTGCCGACCGGCACGGGACATGGGCAGTCTATTCAGCGGTACTGATCACCCGGCTGAAGGGCTGCCCCTGTGAACCGAGCTCTCCCCGCGGTACGGCTGCGTGTACCCACGCACGAGGACGCGTTCGCCTGGCACCGGGTCTTCGACGACCCGGAGGTCATGGAGTTCCACGGCGGCAGCTCCGCCGAGCTGTCCGTCTACGAGGAGCTCACCGCGCGCCAGCGCCGGCACGACGCCGAGCTCGGCTTCTGCCTGTGGACGATGACCGACGAGGCCGGGCAGGTCATCGGGTTCACCGGCGCCCAGCCGTGGCCGCGGCAGTGGGGTCCCCGGGGGGAGATCGAGATCGGCTGGCGGCTCGGACGGGAGTACTGGGGCAAGGGGTACGCGACGGCGGCGGCGCTGATGACGGTGGAGCGGCTGCGGGCGGCGGGGGTGCCGCAGGTGGTGGCGATGGTGCGGCCGGGCAACGAGCGGTCCGTCGCGGTCACCCGGCGCCTCGGGATGGAACCGGCCGGGACCTTCCCGCACCCGCGGCTCCCGGAGGAGGCGCTCTGCTTCCGGCTCGACCTGCGGGGCGACGGCGCGCACGGTTACACAGAGTAACGATCTGTTACAGAAAGACACTTGGCGCTTCCGGGCGCCCTGTGCCACGGGTTACTCTTCCAGTACCGCTGGGGGTGACATCTGTGCATATAACACCCAAAACACCCGAAGTGCGTGTGCCACGGCTGGTCGGGCTGATGGCCGTGGACGCGCGCGAGACCGCCCGGTCTCAGGGTCTGTTCCTGAACGCGCCGGACCGGCCGGACTTCCATCTCGCGGTCGTCGACTACATCGTGCGCCAGTTCCCGCAGCCCGGTGCCGAGGTGCCGCGGGACTCGATGGTGTACGTGTGGTTCGACTTCGGCGAGGGCGAGGGCGGCGGGGGCGTGCGCGAGCCACGCATCCCACGACCGCCCACGGGCGGACTGCAACGGGAGCTGGACCAGCCCGGGGACGCCTTCGAGGTGAGCAGCCTGTGAGTCGGCGGCCGGGTCCCCGGTCGGGACTCAGGCCTCCTTGAAGCCCCGGTGCAGGGCGACGATCCCGCCGGTGAGGTTGCGCCAGGCCACCTTCGACCAGCCCGCCGCGCGCAGCCGGCCGGCCAGCGCGGGCTGGTCGGGCCAGGCGCGGATGGACTCGGCGAGGTAGACGTAGGCGTCCGGGTTGGAGGAGACCGCGCGGGCGACCGGCGGCAGGGCACGCATCAGGTACTCGGTGTAGACGGTCCGGAAGGGCGCCCAGGTCGGGTGCGAGAACTCGCAGATCACGACCCGCCCGCCGGGCCGTGTCACCCGGTACATCTCGCGCAGGGCCGCGTCGGTGTCCTGGACGTTGCGCAGCCCGAAGGAGATCGTCACGGCGTCGAAGGTGTCGTCGCCGAACGGCAGCCGGGTGGCGTCCCCGGCGGTGAAGGGCATCCAGGCGTTGCGCCGCTTGCCGACCTGGAGCATCCCGAGGGAGAAGTCGCAGGGCACGACGTAGGCGCCGGCCCTGACGAACGGCTGGGAGGAGGTGCCCGTGCCGGCCGCCAGGTCCAGGATCTTCTGCGCGGGGCGCGCGTCGACCGCCCGGGCGACCTCCTTCCGCCACTGCCGGTCCTGGCCGAGCGACAGCACGTCGTTGGTCAGGTCGTACCGTTCCGCCACGTCGTCGAACATCGAGGCGACTTCGTGCGGCTGCTTGTTCAGGGAGGCGCGGGTCACGCTCGCCATTCTTGCAGCACGCCCTCAGGGGAGGAGCTTCGGCTTCTTCTTCGCGGCCACGTCCTCCACCCAGCCGCACGCCACGACGAACACCGCGATCAGGATCCAGCCGACGCCGAACATGAACCACTGGCTGTCCAGCGGGAGCCACTTCTCGAACGCGGGCACGTTCCACATCTGGTCGATCAGCGGGACCGCGAGGACCAGCGCGATCTCGTGCCAGAGGTAGATCGTCACCGCGCGCGCGTTGAAGATCGTGACCGTCCGGTCGGCCTTCCTGTACCGGGTCAGCCAGGCGAAGTCGATCTTGAAGTAGGCCTTCGCCCACATCAGCAGCATCACGAACCCGGCCGACCAGAAGGCCTGCGCGAGGGGGTTCTCGTCCAGGTCGTAGGTGCCGAAGTCGGCCTGGTGCGAGAAGGCGTACCAGCCGCCGTAGCCGACGGCCGCGAGCGAGCCGACGACGACCAGGGCCGGCTTCATCCGCTGGAGCACGCCGTCGCGGTGCGCGAAGCCGAGGATCCAGCAGAAGAGGTACGTCGACAGGTCCCACAGGGCGGAGCCGAAGCGGTTGTCGGGGCCGGCCCAGACGAAGTTCAGGACCAGGATCGGGGCCAGCGACGCCAGGAGCACCGGGATCGGGGCCTTGCGGAAGATCCACAGCAGGGCCGGGGAGAGGAGGACGAACCAGAGGTAGGTGCGGAGGTACCAGAGGATCTCCCAGGCCTGCTCGCCCCACGCGTTGCCCGGCGGGTCGCCGAGCGGGACGACCCAGTAGACGATCTGCCAGCCCGGCATCCAGTCGTGGATCAGCATCGCGAGGACGACGAAGAAGCCCCAGAACCAGAAGGGCGGGAGGAGGCGCCGCAGGCGGCTCTTGACCACCTTGAGCGCGGGGCGCTCCAGGGACTTCGCCATGAGGGTGCCGGCGAGGCCGAACATGATGCCCATGGAGGGGAAGACCATGCCGCACCAGGCCCAGCCGAAGGTGTGGTAGGTGACGACGCGGATGAGGGCGACGGCGCGGAGGGTGTCGAAGTAGCGGTCCCTTGCGGGGGGCTTGGGCCGGGGGTCCGGGTCGGCGTCCTTGGCGTCCGTTGTCTCGGTACCCGGAGTTGTCGGCTGTGCCCACCCGTTCCGCCGTGCGGAACGATTGCCCACAGCGGTGGCGGTAGCGGTGGCGGCGCCAGCGGCAGTTGAGTCCGGTTGCGGCTCCGGCTCCGGCTCCACCAGGGGCAGGGGGGCCGTCTGGTCGGGTGCCGGGGGGTAGGTGTAGTCGGGGTACGGCTGCTGTACGTACTGCTGCTGGTTGCCGTACGGGGTGTGGTCGTAGCCGTTGTAGCCCTGCTGGTACGGGTTCTGCTGGTACGGGTTCTGCTGGTCCCAGGTCATCAGCCGCTCACCCCCGCCGGGGTGCCGACCTCGCCGGTGCGCTTGAGTTTCTGCCAGCGCAGGCGGCCGCCGGTGAGGGCGGTGATGCAGGAGTGGATGAGGACGAGGTACATCATCTGGCGGTAGGCCAGTTGCTGCAGCGGCATCATCGCGAGGTAGCGGTACTTCTCCTTGTCGAGGCGGAACGCGTAGGCGGCGCAGGCCAGTTGGATGCCGAGGACGGCGAGCCAGGCGAGCAGGGCCGCCTCGAAGTCGACGAAGATCATGGAGTAGACCGTGAAGACGTCGATCAGCGGGGCGAAGACCGGGGTGACGATCTGGAAGAGGACGACCAGGGGCATGCCGACGCGGCCGAAGCGGCCCGACGGGCCCTTGTCCGTCAGGGACTTGCGGTGCTTCCAGAGGGCCTGCATGGTGCCGTAGGACCAGCGGTAGCGCTGGGACCACAGCTGCTTCAGCGAACCGGGCGCCTCCGTCCAGGCCTTGGCGTGCTCCTGGTAGACGACCCGCCAGCCGGCGCGGTGCATGGCGATGGTGATGTCGGTGTCCTCGGCGAGGGTGTCCTCGCTCATGCCGCCGACCCCGAGGACCGCGTCGCGGCGGAACGCGCCGATCGCGCCCGGGATGGTGGGCATGCAGCGCAGCAGGTCGTACATGCGCCGGTCGAGGTTGAAGCCCATCACGTACTCGATGTGCTGCCAGGCCCCGATGACCGTGTTGCGGTTGCCGACCTTCGCGTTGCCGGCGACCGCGCCGACCTCGGGGTCGGCGAACGGCTGCACGAGGTGCCGTACCGTCTCCGGCTCGAAGACCGTGTCGCCGTCCATCATCACGACGATGTCGTAACTGGCGTTGCGCACGCCGTTGTTGAGGGCGGCCGGCTTGCCTGCGTTCTCCTGGCGGATGACGCGGACGTTGTGCATGCCGAGCTTGTCGGCGGCGGCGCGGGCGATCTCCGAGGTGCCGTCCGTGGAACCGTCGTCGACGACGATGACCTCGATCGGGTGGGTGCTCTGCGCCAGCGACTCCAGGGTGTTGGCGATGCACTCCTTCTCGTTGTACGCCGGGACGATCACGCTCACCGGCCGGGTGACCGTCGGACCCCAGCTGAACCGGCGCTTGTTGCGCTGTCTGTAGTGGCGGCGGGCGATGAGCAGCATCATCCCGAAGCGGCCCATCACCGCCACGCCGACGACGAACAGCAGGCCGGACAGGAGCGGCAGGGCCCACTCGGCTATCGCGACCGCCACGATGAGGGCCTTGCCCTCGTAGAGGGTCATACCGCCGGCCGTGCGGTGGGCGGCCTGGAGGCGGGAGACGGTGGTGGTGCGGGTGCCACTACCGGTACCGCTCCCCGTGCCGCTTTCGGGGGCGGTGCCGCCCTCGCCGTTCGGGCCGGTGCCGGTGCCGTTCGGGGCGGTGCCGCCGGACTGGGAACCCGTGCCGGTGCCCGTGCCGCTGCCGGTGCCCGTGCCGGTTCCGGCCACGCCGGCCTCGGTGACCCCGGTGCCGGTCTGGGTGTTCGAGCCGGTGCCGGCGGAGGCGGCCTGCTGGCCCGACGCGGTGTTCCGCTTCTCGATGACACCGCTGACGGTGGTGAAGGTGTAGCCCTTTGCCTTCATCTTCTTGATGTACTGCGGCAGTGCCTTGATCGTCTGCGAGCGCTCGCCGCCGGCGTCGTGGAAGAGGACGGCCGCGCCCTTGGTACCGCTGGGCGTGGCCCACTTGACGATCTTCGAGACGCCAGGCTTCTTCCAGTCGTCGCTGTCGGTGTCGACGAAGACGCTGGTGTAGCCCTCCTTGCCGAGCTTCTTGTAGACCGGCCAGCTGTAGTTGTCGATGGCGTCCGTCTCGGAGGAGTACGGCGCGCGGAAGAGGGTCGTGGTGATCCCGGCCGCGCCCGCGAGCGCGAGCTGGGTCTGCTGCATCTCGCGGTTGACCCGGGCGTCGCTCTGGTACGACAGGTCGACGTGGGTGAAGGTGTGGATGCCGACCTCGTTGCCCTGCTGGACCATCGTCTTCACGATGCTCGGGTAGCGCGACACCATCGAGCCGACCAGGAAGAACGTGGCGGGCACGTCGTACTGCTCGAGGATCTTGAGGACCTGCGGGGTGTACGTCGGGTTCGGGCCGTCGTCGAAGGTGAGCGCGATGGTCTTGGAGGGGACCGAGACGGTGCTCGCCTGCCCGCCCCGGAAGGTGAGGATCGGGCCGCCGTCGAGGACCTTGTCCGGCACCTTGCTGGAGCTGGCGCCGGTGCGGACCCGCTGGTCGCCGCCGACCTCTGCGCGCAGATAGCCGTCGAGCAGCATCACGCAGGTCAGCGCCAGCAGAAGCAGCAGGGCGAGGATGACACGTGGTTTCTGCAGCGCCGCGGCCCGGCCCGCCGCCCGCTCGATGCGGGAGGGGGCGCGCCTGCGGCCGCGTGCGGACGTCGGAGTAGTCATGGGGAGAGGCCTGCGTTCCCGGTCAGTCGGCGGTGGCGGATGCGGAGGCGGACGGGGTGGCGGTCGCCGAGGGCGGTGCCGAGGGGCGACCGCTCGGCAGGCCGGCCTGGCGGCCGATGCCGCCCTGCGGGCGCTCGCCGCCGGGGGCGTTGCCGGCGCGCGCGAAGTCGGGGATCAGGGAGTCCGGGGTGAGCGAGGTTCCCCAGCCCATGAAGGCGGCGCCGAGCACTCCGGTGTAGGCGAGGCAGACGACGCCGAGGAGGAGGCCGACACGCCGCAGCACCTTGGAGCGGCGCCCGGAGGAGTCGACGAAGACGGGCCCCTCGGCAGACCCGTTGCCTTGTTTGCGGCGGCGACCACGCCCCGCGGCGCGGCTTTCGATGGCAGGCTCGGATTGCATTCCACAGATATTAGGGAGTCTTTATGTGACCGCCTTCGGAGTTCTTGTGAAGCGCCCATGAGAAACGCCTTATCCTGTCTTTTCACTGAGAGATTCTGTGAACACCTGCGGCGGCGGACCAGGGTGGGAAACCACCGGAAAACCCCTTTCGAGCTGCACCTTTCACCCTCTTTGCACCCTTCGTTCCATGAAGTTTCTATGTATCGACCGAACCGTTGAACACCGTGACCGTGTGAGACGTTTTCCTTTTGAATCAGGCTTTGTTTCGAGCCTGAGACACAAATCACGAGAGCGGGTGCATCTTAATGCGGAGTTTCCTCAGGCCGGCTGCTGGGCTTACCTGCCTGTTTGCCATGGCAGTCACGGGGTGCTCCTCGGGCTCCGACGGCACGTCGGACGCGGCGCCCGCACCGTCGAAGCCGTCGGCGTCCGCGAGCGCGACCGACGGCTCGGAGGGGTCCGGCACGTCGTTCGCGCCCTACGTCAGCGCGACGGAGGCCGCCGACACGGACGCCGCCGGATCGCCCTCGACGTACAACCTGGCCTTCGTGATCGCCAGCGGCAGCACGTGCACGCCGGCCTGGAACGGGACGGAGGCCATCGGCACTTCGACCGTGAAGTCGCGGATCTCCAAGCTGAAGAAGGACGGTGCGACGGTCCGGGTGTCCTTCGGCGGGGCCTCCGGCAAGGAGCTGGCGACGACGTGCTCCAGCGCGACGAAACTCGCCGCCGCGTACGGCGCCGCGCTGGACGCCGCGGGCTCCACGCAGGCCGACTTCGACATCGAGGGCGACACGCTGACCGACTCCGACTCGGTCGCGCTGCGGTCGGAGGCGATAGCGCTGCTCCAGAAGGAACGGCCGGACCTGGAGGTCTCGTTCACCCTCCCCGTGATGCCGTCGGGGCTCGACTCGGACGGCCTCGCGCTGCTGGAGTCCGCGAACAAGTACGACGTGCAGGTCTCGACGGTCGACATCATGACCATGAACTACGGCGAGTCGTACGACGGGGACATGGGCGACTACGCGGTCACCTCGGCGAAGGCCACGCAGAAGCAGCTGAAGACGGTGTTCGGGCTGTCGGACGCGGGGGCGTGGGGCGGGATGGCGCTGACCTCGATGATCGGGGTGAACGATGTCGACGGGGAGACGTTCACGCTGTCCGACGCGAAGGATGTGCGGGCGTTCGCGGAGGAGCAGGGGGTCGCGTGGGTGTCGATGTGGTCGACGTTCCGGGATGTGCAGTGTGAGAGCGGGACTGCTTCGCAGGATGACGCCGCGACCGATTGCAGTGGGGTGAGTCAGAGTTCGGGTGCGTTCGGGGAGGCGTTTGCCGGTTGAGTGTCGGCTGCGGGTGGGTGGGGGCTGGTCGCGCGGTTCCCCGCGCCCCTGAAGGGGCGCGTTCCTGAGGGGCGTTGAGACATCACCTTCGCCTGTGAACCAGGCGGCCCGCGCACACCGTGGCGATGCACTCCCCCGTTTCGTCGAATACCGCCAGGTCGGCCCTGGTGGTTTCGGTGAGGCGGGGGCGAGGGGCGTGGGGCAGTACCAGGACGTCGTTGCGGGCCGCGGCGGCTCGGAGTTCCGGGGAGTCGGTGTGCCGGTCGAGGACGGCGGTCGCGCCGGACTTCAGCACCGCGTGTACGCGTTCCCGCGGGGTCGGGGCGGCCGGGAGGGCGTGTTCGTGGACGCGCGCCGGGCCGAGTACCCCGGGCCAGTTCCGCACCCGGGCGCCCGGGAAGCGCTCCAGCAGGTCCGCCCGGGTCCCCACCGCGGTGATCCGGTCGCCCTCGACCACGACGGCGCCGTCCGCGACGGCGGCACCGTCCCAGTCGCGGCGAACCTCGTCCGCCGCGTGAATCGTCAGCACGACCGGGTCAGTTGGCGCTGAGCAGCTTCAGCTCGGGGTGGGCCGTCCCGCCCTCGATCGCGGTCGAGGAGATGTGGGACATCACCCGCTCGTCGACCGGGTCGTTCGCCGGGTCGTCGTGGACCACGAGGTGCTCGTACGTCGTGGCGCGCTGCGCCGGGACGCGGCCCGCCTTGCGGATCAGGTCGATGATCTCCAGGCGGTTGGAGCGGTGCTTGGCACCGGCGGAGGAGACGACGTTCTCCTCCAGCATGATCGAGCCGAGGTCGTCCGCGCCGTAGTGGAGCGAGAGCTGGCCGACCTCCTTGCCGGTGGTCAGCCAGGAGCCCTGGATGTGGGCGATGTTGTCCATGAAGAGGCGGGCGATGGCGATCATCCGCAGGTACTCGAAGAGCGTGGCCTGCGTGCGGCCCTTCAGGTGGTTGTTCTCGGGCTGGTAGGTGTACGGGATGAAGGCCCGGAAGCCGCCCGTGCGGTCCTGGACGTCCCGGATCATGCGCAGGTGCTCGATGCGCTCGGCGTTGGTCTCGCCGGTGCCCATGAGCATGGTCGAGGTGGACTCGACGCCCAGCTTGTGGGCGGTCTCCATGATCTCCAGCCAGCGCTCGCCGGACTCCTTGAGGGGCGCGATGGCCTTGCGGGGGCGTGCGGGGAGCAGCTCCGCGCCGGCGCCCGCGAAGGAGTCCAGGCCGGCCTCGTGGATGCGGGTGATGGCCTCCTCGACGGAGACGCCGGAGATCCGGGCCATGTGCTCGACCTCGGACGCGCCGAGGGAGTGGATGACCAGCTGCGGGAACGCGTCCTTGATCGCCTTGAAGTGCTTCTCGTAGTACTCGACGCCGTAGTCCGGGTGGTGGCCGCCCTGGAACATGATCTGGGTGCCGCCCAGCTCGACCGTCTCCGCGCAGCGGCGCAGGATGTCGTCGAGGTCGCGGGTCCAGCCCTTGGCGGTGTCCTTGGGGGCCGCGTAGAAGGCGCAGAACTTGCACGCCGTGACGCACACGTTCGTGTAGTTGATGTTCCGCTCAATGATGTACGTCGCGATGTGCTCGGTGCCCGCGTACCGGCGGCGGCGCACGGCGTCGGCGGCGGCGCCCAGCGCGTGCAGCGGGGCGTCGCGGTAGAGGTCGAGCGCCTCCTCGGGCGTGATGCGTCCGCCCGCCGCGGCACGGTCGAGGACAGACTGGAGGTCGGCCTTCTCGGTCACCAGGGCTTTCCCTTCGGCAGGGTTCGTGGACGGACTCCGCCAGCCTACGCCAGCCGCTCCGGCAGGTCGGCCTCGGTCCTGCCGAGCACGATCTGGTCGAAGAGGGCGCCGCCGCCGTCCGTGCGCACGCCGAGCTGGGTGATCTTCTTCAGCCTGCCGGTGCTCGCCGCCCACAGGTCCAGGCGGACGGTCCGCCAGCCGTCGGCCGGGAACTCGTCGGCCGGGACCGTGATCTGGGTCAGCACGGTGTCGGGGGACCCCCACTTCGAGATACCGGCGTTGACACCGAAGTACTGGTCGTCGCCGTCCGCCTCCAGGCTGCCGCCGGGCCCCAGCCGCAGGCCGATCCCGGTGGTCCCGGCGCCGAGCGCCTTCCAGGCGAACTGGAGGTACCGGTACTGGCCCGGGGCGCTCGGGTGCTCGGTGATCTCGAAGTCCCAGTCGTGCATCGTGTCCAGGAAGAAGGAGCCGTGCCGGATGGGGTACTGGGCGCCGGGCAGCGCCACGGGCACCCGCAGGCACCTGTTGCCGGTGTACGCGCCGCCCTCCTGGATGCCGACGACGTGCGGGCCGTCGAGCAGCAGGTCCTCCATGTCGTCCACGCGGTCGTCGAAGAGGACGGCGAGGCCGTTGTCCTCCACCACGTCCCGGTGGGAGGGGCCGAGGACCCTGCCGTGGAAGACCAGTTCGCCGAGCCGGAGGTTGCCGGCCGGCCAGGTGGAGCCGCCGGTGGTGACGAACCGGAAGCGTCCGGAGTGCAGCGGCGGCTCGATGGCGTGGCTGTGCAGGGCCTGGTCGGAGAGGAGCATCGGACCGTCCCGCCAGGCGCCGGCCCGGGCGTCCCACCACTGGAGCAGGACGTCCCGCAGCCAGGACTCGGGGTGCGCGGGGTCCTCGGCGATCGTGACGCCGGTCAGCTCCAGCTGGTAGCGGAAGGTGTCCACCGTGAAGCGGAAGCGGTGGTCCGAGCCGGTGGCTCCCATGCCGTTCAGGAGCGTCCGGTTCAGCCACGGTGCGGCGGGCGGATCGGCGCTGCCGTCGGTGAGGAGGCCGAAGAGCTCGTTCGGGTCCTGGGTCATGCCACGGTCCGGATCGACCGTCCTCATGCCGAGATAGGCGTGCGTCCGCACCAGGAGGTTGGGGGTCAGCGGGCAGGCCTCGGACCGCGCGTTGCCCCACTCCGCCCGCACCACCGGCACCGGGTCGGGGGCCCGCAGCTTCGGCCGGATGTCCGTCTCCGCGGGGACCAGCCGGGTCCGCCAGCGCTCCTCCAGATCGGCGTCGTAGCGGATCACCGTGCCCATCCAGGTGGCCACCAGCAGGTCGCCGTCGGGCAGCCAGGCCGGCACCGGGAGGGCGCGCAGGTCGGTCGCGGTGAGCAGGGTCCCGTCGCGTTCGAGTACGGACAGGGTGCCCAGCTCGCTGCCCACGGCGATCCGGTCGGAGTCGGGCGAGACGCGCGGCCGGCGCAGGAAGTCGTCCCCGGTGTACGTCCACAGCAGCCCGCCCCCCGTGTCGAAGGCGCGGAGCTGGTTGCCGGTGGTGACGGCGAGGAAGGCGCCGTCGGCCGAGAGGGAGACCTCGCTCGCCGCGGTGGGCAGGGTGTTGGCCAGGGTGCCGTCACGGATCACGAAGACCCGGCCGCCGTCGGCCTCGGACGCGATCACGGCCGTACGCCGGTCACCGCTGACGGCCGCGGCCCCGAAGGCCCCGCCGAGGCTCCCGCTCTCGGTGGTGGCGAAGGTCCACAGGGTGCGGCCGTCCGCCGCGGAGAGGCCGGTGACGGTGTCGTCGGCGAAGGTGATCAGGGTGTCGTCGTCGAGGGCGAGGAGGCGCAGCGGGGTGCGGCGGTTCTCCTCCCACCAGGGGTGCGTCCACTTCTGGAGCCCCTCCTCGTCCCACACCGCGAGGCCCAGGTCGCCGCAGGAGGCGGTCCACGAACCGCCGGGCGCCACCGCGAAGTTGTTCAGCCCGTAGTCGTAGCCCCACTCGCTCTTCGACCAGTCGGTGGCCTTCTTCGGCAGGCCGAACAGGGCGTACCGGCGCTGTGCCCGTCCGGCGGGGTCGAGCTGGTAGAGGTGGTAGCCCTCGGCGGAGCCGACGTCGAAGCCCTGGACGGCGAAGCCGTCGGGGCGGGCGGTGGGGGCGTAGGCGAAGTGGTGGCCGACCCGCTGCCGCCAGCGGGTGCGGCCGGTGGCGAGGTCGAGGCCGTACAGGTTGTGGTCCCAGCCGAAGACGTTGAGGGCGGCGGTGCGGCCGTCCGCGGCGACCGCGATGTCCCGGACGTGCGGGCCGAACCCGTCCGCGGAGGCGGTCGGCAGCGGTTCGTGCAGCAGCGGGACGATCGCGTAGAGCCTGGCCGGTACGGTCCGCAGGTCCGCGGTGAAGACGCCGTCGAGCAGCGAGACCGGTGTGCCGGTGAGCACGTCGACGACCTGGTGCAGCAGGGGCAGCCGCACCTTCAACCTGGCCTGCACGGGCAGCCGTTGGGCGCAGAGCAGCCCCACCCGCCAGGCGGTCTCCGGCTCCCAGTCGGGCATGGTGTTGTTGACGGCCCAGATGTACGTGATGTCCCCGGCCGTCCGTTCGCTGAGCAGCACCTCGGGGTTGTCGCACTCGGCGACCGGCGGGACGGCGGCCAGCGCCCCGGCGACGGCGGCGCCCTGCGCGAGGAAGGCTCGGCGCAGGCGGTAGTAGGAGGTGTCGTCGCCCTGCCAGGCCGGTTCCCGCACGAGGTCGACCTGGTCGAACCCGAAGCCGAGCGGGCGGAAGGCGGTCGGGTACCTGGGGTGGCAGGTGTCGTCGGCGTACACGTTGGCCCGTACCGCCCGCAGCGCCTCGTCGAGTTGCGGATCGAGGTCGACCTTCTGGCCCACGAGGAGTACGGCCTGGTAGCCGCGGAGTACGTCGGCGGTGACGTCCTCGGTGAAGACGAAGGACGCGGGGCGGTGGGCGTAGAGGCAGGCGTTGTAGGCGTCGTAGAGGCGGGCGAAGTAGAGGCTGGCGAGCCAGCCGCCTTCGTTGGTCTCCAGTCGCAGCATCCGGGTGGAGACGACGATCGCGATCCGGTCGGCGGAGCGGGCGCCCGCGACGGTGGGGGCGAGGCGGGCGATCAGGTCGAACGCGGCGCGCTGGACCGAGGTCTTGCCGGCTCCTCCGGAGCGCGGCTCGCCGCGCCGCCAGCCGCTGCCGCCGGTGCGTTCGGCGTAGGCGGCGACCGGTTCGACCTGGCGGACGCCCTCGTCGGGGACCAGGCCGGTGCCGTTCGGGCCGCGCAGCACCTGCTGGAACAGCGTCGGCAGGATCATTCCGCCGGTGCCGTCGTCGTTGGTCAGCTCCGGGTGGCCCCAGACCGGTTTGCCCGGCCGCCGGTAGAAGTCGACCATGTGGGCGGTGGCCAGCATCACCTGGATCTGCTCGCCCTGGTAGTGCAGGTCGACCTCGTCGGCCTGGGCGAACAGCACCGGGGGCACGGTCTGGGGCTGCCGGTAGGGCGGGGTGAGGGCGGTGGTCAGGGCGGGGGTCAGGTCAGGGGCCGCGTCGTCGAGTGCCTTGCGGAACGCCTCCGCCGCGGTCGGCTTCAGCGTGATCGAGCGGTCGGTCACGGTGTCGAGCACGGGCGCCCAGGTGGGATCGCCGTCGGCGATGGCCCGCAGGCGGGCGTCGTACTCCGTCCGCTCCGCGTCGCTCTCCGCGGCGGCCACGCCCACCGGGCCGTTCCACCAGTTGGCGCCCCAGGTCCAGCCGCGGAAGGCGGCGTAGGCGGCGAGCCGGTCGGTGGTCGTCGTGAGGTCGTTCACCAGTTTCGGCATGTCACGGGACTCGTAGTTCTTCGGCCAGTTCAGCGGCAGGATGGCGTCGTTGAAGAGGAGTACCGCCTGTTCCTCGATGCCGTACGCGCCGTAGCCCGCGATGGTCCGGCGGCCCGCGTCCTCGAAGACGGCCTTCTGCCAGTGGACGGCGGCCGGTGACCTCCTCAGCCTGCCGACGATCTCCCCGTCGGCCTCGTAGTCGGCGGAGAAGGTGCGGCCCCAGTTCACGCCGAGCCGGTCGACGGCGAGGTTGAGACCGAGCGCCCGCATCCTGGCCAGGTGGGCCCCGACCAGGTCCGGCACGTCCGCGAAGAGCGGCAGCCGGGCGGTGGCCGGGTCCTTGACGGCCTCGCGGGGGTCGACGGGGAAGCAGGCGTGGTTGGGGGCGTAGATGTCGGAGTACAGGGTGAGGTGGAAGTCCGGCCTGGTGGCCAGTCCCGGCCCGATCTCCAGGTACTGCGGGGCGACGGTGAAACCGGCCGGCGCGTCCGCGTCGACGACGTACCGTCCGGGCTCCAGGGCCGCGGTGGTCTCGGGGCCGATGTCCAGCCGGCCGGCGCCCGTGGCGTCCAGGTGAACGGCGTCCCACTCCCGGACCTCGGACCCCGCCCGGGTCAGCACGACCCGTACGGCAGTCGGCAGCGGCACCCCCGAGGCGGCCCGGGCGGCGATCACGACGGTGACGGCCTCGCCGCGGCCGTAGTGGAGGCGGTTGAGGCCGACCGGCGGCTTGTCGACGCCGTCGCGGTCCTTGTCGACACGGCAGCTCATCAGGGCCAGCGAGCCCTGCCGGCCGCCCTCCGGGTAGATCTCGACGACGCCGTCGAGGACGTACTCGCTGACGCGTCCGCCGACGTCCGGCGACACCCGCACCTGGTACAGCCCGCGGGCGTCGGCGGGCGGGGTCACCGTGCCGCCGGACAGCGGGAGTTCGGTGAACTCCGGCAGGCCGAGCGGGCGCAGCCAGACCCGGAAGCGCGGCCGGCCGGTCCAGCTTCCCGGGGTGTGGGTGACGGTCAGCGGCACGGGCCGGCCGGCGGTCCACACGTCGGCCTCGTACTGCACGCTCAACCGCTCGACGTCGGCGAGCACCGGGCCGAGCGCGGTCCCGTGCACGGCGTCGTACACCTCGACCAGGCAGAGCGGGTCGTCCCGTTTGACGTGGTACTTCTGGTCGCGGAGCCGCAGGTGCTGCACCTGGTGGCCGTCGTCCGGCAGCGCGATGGTGCCCGGTGCGTACGCCTTCTGCCCGAGGCTCCCGCGCTGGTAGACCCGCAGCTCCTGCCTGCCCCGGCCCTGGACGATCACATGGAGTTCGCCGTCCTCGTTCGCGTCGAAGCCGCCGAAGAGCCCGCCCGAGACCCTGACCTCGTCGGACCAGAGGAACTGCCCGCGGAGATCGGTGGCGCAGAGGACGCCGGACGCGCCGTTCCCCTCCTTCGACCACGCGGTGTAGATGCGGTCGGCGCCCTCCGCCACGCGCAGGCCGACCGCCGTCTTGTTCGAGACGGCTTCTCTCGGCAGTCCGGTGAGGGGGATCTCCTGGCTCACGGTGGCGTCGGGGTTCAGCCTGAGCACGCGTCGCCGGTGCTGGTCGAGGGCGTAGAAGGCACCGGACGCGGCGGCTTCGAGGCCGGAGGGCGAGGTGTAGCCGAGGGTGTCGTCGGCGGCGAAGTCGTCGCAGTGGCCGAGTCGGGTGAAGTCGGCGTCGTAGAAGACGATCCGGTGCTGGAAGTGGTGCTCCGCGACGGCGATCACCCCGGCCGCGTTGGCCGTGACGGCCAGTGCGGCGGCGCCGACCCGGACGAAGCGGCGGGAACCGTCCGGGCCCAGCCGCAGCAGCCGCCCGTCGGGGGTGCCGCCGGTGACCAGGTAGCGGTTGTCGTCCAGGCCGTACCCCAGTTTCAGGTTCGGTACGTCGAAGACGGGGTGGTACCGGGATACGACCTGCTCGATCTTCCTTGCGCTCACTGCGGCTCTCCCCCGCTCGCGCCGATCACGGCCGACCCGCGGTTCATGATGGGCGCGGGCCTGCCCCAGCATCGCCAGACGCACAGGAAACGCACAATCACCGCACCGGGCGAGTGGTCGAACCCCCTTACGGGCGCCTGGAGTTCTACGCGGGCGCTCGGGGTGCTACGCCGTGTACGCCCCCACCAGCAGTCCGGCGAACGCCCCCGCGATCAGGAACGGCCCGAACGCGATGGCCGTCTTGCGCCCCGCCCGCCGTACGACGACGAGCGCGCCGCCGTACAGGGCGCCGAACAGGAACCCGGCGAAGGTGCCGAGCAGCACGGTGGGCCAGCCGTACCAGCCGAGGACGGCGCCCGTGCCGAGGGCCAGCTTGACGTCGCCGAAGCCCATGCCGCCCGGGTTGACGAGGAAGAGGACGAAGTAGGCGGCGCCGAGGGCCAGGGCCGCGTAGAGGGAGCCGAGCCAGTCGCCGGCGTGCTCGGGGAGCAGGGCGGCCACGCCGAGGAGGGCGAGGGCGGCGGTGGCGAGGGGGAGCGTGAGGGGGTCGGGGAGGCGCTGGACGCGGAAGTCGACGACCGCGAGGAGTACGGCGACGGGGGCCAGGAGGAGCCAGACGATCAGCTCCGGGCGGGTGCCGGTGGCCAGGGCGAGGGCTGCGCAGGCGAGGGCGGTGGCGAGGGCGAAGGAGGCGGGTGCGGGTGCGGGTGCATGGGTGGTTGCGGCCTTGGTGTTCCCACCAGCACCACCCGTGACCGTCTCGTCGTCGGGTGCGGGTGGCCCCTGTGGGGCGTTCTCGCCGTCGGCGGCCGCGGGTTCGTCGGCGGGGGGCCGTCCGTCGTGGACCGCGGGTTGGTCGCCGGCAGGCCCGGTGGTGGTCGTGCAGGTGGTGCAGGGGGTGGGGCCCAGCCAGCCTCTGATGGGGTGGCCGGTGGGGCAGCGGGTGTGCCACTTCTCTCCCGGCGGTGCCGAGAAGCGGTACGCGGCGCGGGGCAGCAGGGTGCCGGTGGTCGCGCCCCAGAGGGCGGCGGCGGCCGGGAGGGCGAGGTCCAGGGCGGTCGTCATCCGGTCGCGGCGGCGCCGTCGCGCCAGGTCGGGAGGAGTTCGTCGAGGAGGGCCTCGGTGCGCGGGGGCAGGCCGCGCGCACCGCTGCGGGCGATCAGGTCGGCGGCGAGGGCGCGCAGCCGGTCCGGGTCGCCGGTGGCGTGCGTGGCGCGCAGCAGCTCGTTCCAGAGGCGCTCGTCCGCCGGGGCGGTCCTGAGCGCCGCGCCGAGCGCCTCGATCGCCTTCTCCGCACGGTCCTTCTCCAGGTGGAACGCGGACAGCGCGAGACCGATGTCGGCGACGAGCAGCGGCAGCTGGGCGTCGATGATCTCGTGGGTGAGCCAGCGGTAGCGGCCCTCCGCGCGGTCGGCGAGCAGCGGGCCGCGCACCAGGACGAGCGCGTCGGTGAGCAGCCGGCCGCGGACCGCACGGCTCTCGACGCCCTTGCCCTGGGTGGCCTCGTAGTAGAGGGAGCGCAGCACGTCCAGGTCGGAGACGACGGACTTGGCGAGCGTGAGGCGGCCGGCCGCGCCCGCGCGGAGCCGGGGGCTGCCGTCGGGGTCGGTGCCGAGCCAGCCGCGCAGCCGCTCCAGGAGGGCGTCGCGGACGTCGTCCGGCACGCCCCGCGGCCACAGCGCGGACGACAGCACGCGCGGGTGCACGCCCTCGCGGTGCAGGAGGAGCAGCGCGAGCGCCTCGTGCAGGAGGGGGCTGCGCTCGCCGTCGGGGGTGTCCAGGCCGATGATCTCGTACGGCCCGACGAGCCGCGCGTACACCGCGGGACGGCCCTGCTCGCTGATGTCGACGAGGAACGGCGGGGCGTTGGTGGGTCCGTCGGGGTCGCGCTCGGGGTCGGCCTCCACGAAGAGTTCGACGACCGCGCGCTGCTGGACCGCGGGCAGCAGCTGGGCCTGGAGTTCGAGGCCGAGCAGCGGGGCGAGGAGCCTGCCGTCCGGGGTGATCTCCATCGCCCAGGCGGCGCCGGGCAGGTCGTCCCGCTCGCTGCCGACCAGGTAGCCGATGCCCAGCCTCGCGGCGTCGGCGGCGAGTTCGGCGAGGCGCACGGCGTCCTCGGCGGACGGCTGGGTGGCGAGCAGGACGAGGTTCGGCGCCCAGCGGGTGTGCTGGGCGGGCCCGGTCCGGCCGGTGAGGACCGAGTGGTGGTCGGCGGCGCCGAGCGCGCCCCGCCGCTGCCGGGTCTCCGCCTCCATCGTCTCGAACAGCGCGTCCACGTCGTCGAGATGGCGCAGCCGGTTGGGGGCGAGCGGGGTGAGGTCCGCGCCGAAGCCGACGAGGGTGATGGTCATCCGGTCCGACCAGCCGTTGGTGGCGAGTTCGGCGGCGACGGAGGCGAACACGGCGGCCCGGTCGGCCTCCCGGCCGCTCAGCGAGACGATGCCGGGCACGGCCTCCAGGTTGAGCAGCAGCCGCGAGTCGTCCATGGTGCCGAGGCTGACCAGACCCGGGTACGGGGCCGCCGCGTCGGTGTCCTCGTAGCGCTCGGCGTCCGCGCGGGACAGCGTCCAGAACGTCTGGTCCTGGCCGAGCTGCCAGGGCGCCGGGGGCTTGCCGGCCGGCTGGGCGAGCTGAAGGTGCAGGTCGCCGTGGCTGAGCCAGGCCGCGTAGACGACGGGCAGGGAACGGGACTCGGCGGTGAGGGCGGCGGCGAGCCCGCGGAGCGACCGGTCGAGCAGCCGTACGCCCTCCGGGTCGGCGCCGACCAGCAGCGCGTCCTGCACGTCCTGGGCGTCGCCGTCCGGGATCGGCGGCTCCATGCCGCGACGGCCGCCGACGGCGCCGAGCGCCGACTGCCACAGGGCCTGCCGGCGCCGGCGGCCGAGGGCGGCGAGCAGGCCGGCGGCGAGCAGCGGGGCGCCGAGGAGGGCCTCGGAGAGACCGAAGGAGTGGCCGAAGGAGCTGTTCCCGGACTCCTGCGCGTGTGTCGCAGGGGTGGCGGCGTCACCGGCGGGGCGCTGGCTGGGCACGGTGATCTGGGCGGTGGCCCCGTCCCCGCCCGCCTGCTGGCCGCCGCCCTGCTCCTGGTGCTGCTGCTGGTGCTGGGCGTGGTCGCCGGTCTGCGCGTAGTCGCCGATCTGCTGCCGGACCTCGGGCGAGACGTGCGCGTCGGGGTTCGCGACGAGTTCGCCGCCGTGCGCGTCGCCGGGCATCTCCATGATCCAGCCGGGGCGGATGAGGCTGGCCTCGGAGAGCCGGGAGCCGTCGGGCTGGACGCGGTCCTTGTTGAGCTCGTAGATCTCCTTGTACCGGCGGCCGTCGCCGAGGTGGCGCTGCGCTATCTCCCACAGGGAGTCGTGGTGGCGGCCCTCGGGCGGCTGGATCCGGTAGTACTTCGTGGCCCCGTGCGTGGCGGTGGAGCCGCCCTGTTCGGCCTGGGCCGCGGCATGGCCGGCCTGCTCGGCGAGGGCGGCGGCGGTGCTCTTCGCCTGCTCCTGCTGCTGGGCGAGGATGCCGGGGGTCGCCTGGGCGGTGGCCACCGTGCCCTTCTGGTTGCCCTCCAGGCTGTGGCCGAGCTGGGAGAGGCCGGGGGTGAAGCTGGCGGCGGTGGCGCCGACCAGCAGCAGCGCGGCCACCAGTTGACGGGCGAGCAGCTGGCTGGGTCCGGCGCCGGGGACCCGGCCGGGCAGGCCGACCCCGGAGAGGGCGGCCTTGACCTCCACCAGCACGCAGGCCGTGAACTGGGCCCAGGCCAGCCACACGATGACGGTCAGGGTGTTCAGGAACACGTCGACGCCGATCGGCTGCGACAGCCAGTCCATGCTGGGCGCGGTGCGCGGCAGGGGCCAGCCGACCGTCAGGGCGAGGGCGCCGGGGATGCCCACGACGAGGACGAGCAGCAGCACGAAGGCGAGGAACGCCTTGACGACGTCCCCGAAGGTACGCCGACGCAACCGCACCGGCTGCGGGGTCCGGTTCCGCGGACCCGACGGACCGCTGCCCGCCGGCCTTCCCGTCGAGCTTGATGTGCTGCGTCGCGCCATGGCGGGTGTCCCGGGGTCGTGTGTGGAAGGAGTCGGCCGGGGGCACATCGAGCCAGCCGAGGTCCCCTTGACGATCCTATTGACTGGCACCGACAGCGTCGAAGGGGTGGAACGGCCAACCGCCGCCCGAATTCTCCGCTTTCGCCAACCCGTTCCCCATTGGCCGGAGTTACCGCCGACCGCCCCGTACACGCCTCCTCCACACACCCCGCACAACCCGCGCGGCCGGCACCGCCCGCACGGCCCGTCAGCCGCCGACCCGCAGCGAGGACAGCAGGAAGCGGGTGAGGGCGGAGGTCGGGAAGCTGATCGCCGCCACGCCCTCCTCCGCGCGGAGTTCGACGACCGTGCGGGAGTCGCCGTACGGGCGTACGTGCACGTTGCCGAGTACGGCCGGACCCGCCAGGCCCTCCTCCAGCAGGGCCCGCGCGAAGGTCCAGGTGACCTCCTCGCCGTCCAGGGAGATCCACGGCGGGAAGACGAAGTGCACGGCCTGCGGGTCGGCCGAGGTGTAGCGGAGCGTCGCGGGAACCGCCACCTCCTGCTCGTCGGCGGTGAGCAGGCGGGCGCCGGTGGGCTGCTCGAGCGTGATGGGCACGGGGCGTCTCCGGGGGTGCGTGGTGAACCGTCGTACAAGTGAGAGCGCCGGATCTCGGGTTGATTACGCGGGAAACACAAGGAAGTTGAGTGACATGCGTCACTTCTTGATGCGCTTGAAACTTTGCTTGAAAGTTTCGTCATCTACGCTGACAAACCTTCTCCCGCCCTGAGCCCGGCAACTGGAGCGTTCCGCCATGCACGACGGTTCCTCTGCAGTGATCAGCACCACCGCCTACGCCCGGATCTACGAGGAACAGCAGCCGCGGCTCGTCGCGTACGCCCGCTCCCTCACCCGCAACGCCTGGGTCGCCGAAGACCTCGTCGCCGAGGCGCACTTCCGGGTCTGGCGGCGGCTGGCCGAGGGCCACGAGATCGACAACGTGTCGGCGTACCTGACGACGACCGTCCGGCACCTCGCGTACGCCGCGAACGGTGCCGCGCGGGAGACGCCCCGCGACCCGCACGAGGACGAGCAGGCCGAGTCCGGCCGGCACGGCGAGGACCCCGCCGAGCAGGTCTCCTCCGTCGACCTGCTCGTCCGCGTCCTGGCCCAGTTGCCCGAACGCTGGGTCAAGGCCCTCTGGCTGGCCGAGGCGGAGGGCCAGCCACTCGCCCAGATCGGGCCGCAGTTGGGCACCAAGGAGGGCGCCACCGCCGTCCTGCTGCACCGCGCCCGGGAGGGGATGCGGCAGGCCTTCCTGCGCACCCAGACCGGGGCCCCGGACGACCCGGCCTGCCAGGTCCACTGGAGCCGGATGCCCGCGTACGTGCGTGGTGGCGCGACGGAACGCCAGTCCGACCGGCTGCTCGCCCACGTGGACACCTGTGCGGACTGCCGGACCCGGCTCGCCGCCCTGATGAGTGCCAACGACCGCCTCCCGGCCCTGGTCGGCCCGGCCCTGCTGGTGTTCGCGGTGGGCGGTACGGCCGGCAAATTCCTGCTGACCCTGACCACCGCCGGAGCCTCGGCGGCCGGCCACGCGGGCGGCGGCGGAGCGGGGAGCGGGCTGCTGCACGGCGTACGGCAGGCCACCGGTGTCGCCGGCACGAAGGCGCCGGTGGTGGTCGCGGCGGCGGGCGCGATGGCGGCCGGTGCGGTGGCGCTGGTGCTGATACTCGGCCCCGCCCAGTCCGCCTCCGTCCCCGCCCGGACCCCGGTCGCCGACGCCCCCGTGGCGCAGGCGCCGGTGGCCGGACAGCCGGCCACCCCGACGGACGCCCCCACCACGCGGCCGGCGGCGACAGAGACGGTACGGCCGCAGACCGCACCCAAGGGCGGCCCCACGGCCGTCGCCTCCTCCCCCGAACCCACGACCGCGTCGCCGTCGCCGTCGCCGTCGGGCAGCGACGACAACGGCTCGACGGCCGAACCCGGCGGCAACACCCCCGGGAACGGCGACAGGAGCAGCCCTCCCCCGGCCCCGGCCCCGGCCCCGGCCCCGACGGAGCCGACACCACCCACCGCACCAACGGCCCCGGCCCCGCCCACCGCACCGACCCCACCCGCCGATCCCACGCCCCCGGCGGATCCCACACCCCCGTCGGACCCCCCACCCGTCACGGACCCCGCCCCAGGCCCGGTCACCCCGCCCGACGACGACTGCCCACCCCGGCACAAGGGGCGCCCTGAAGGGGCGCGGGGAACTGCGCGACCAGCCACAACGGAGCCACAGACGAACACCGACACACAGCGGCCCTCCCAGCGGAGCGCCTAGGCGGCTAACCGACCTCGTTCTCCGCCGTAGCCTCGCCGTGCACCACGATCGCGCCGCCGTA
The DNA here is from genome assembly GCF_043201715.1 of Streptomyces sp. NPDC048291. Classification (NCBI taxonomy): domain Bacteria; kingdom Bacillati; phylum Actinomycetota; class Actinomycetes; order Kitasatosporales; family Streptomycetaceae; genus Streptomyces; species Streptomyces sp. NPDC048291. The sequence goes on along the minus strand of NZ_JBICZC010000017.1, from coordinate 166,531 downwards.
GAACATCCCCGTGAAGACCGGTTCGTACGTCAACTGGACCTCGACCTGGACCTGTTGCGCGTCGGCGGCAGTGCAGTGCGTGCCCGCGACATCCGCGGTGGACATGTCCATCTCGCGGGCGAAGGTCTTCACCCGGGCGTCGCAGTCCTGGAAGTTGATCGGCGCCTCGCCCTGGTTCTCGTACAGCTTCTCCAGGTCGATGTCCTGGGCCGCGTAACGGGCCGCCTGTTCCGCGATGTCGGCGGCCCGTTCGCGCTTGGAGATGGACAGGCCGCCGTCGATGACGAACGCGGACAGGGTGAGGAAGACCAGGGCGAAGATGATGACCGCGCCCGCCCCCGAGCCCCGGTCGTCGAGGCGGAGCCGGCGCGCGGTCCACCAACTGCGCAGCACCGCAAGGCTCATGCCGCCCTCCGGAACGGGTCGAGGGGCGAGGAGAACGTCGAGGTCAGGGTCGTCGGGATGTCCAGGCCCAGCATGGCAAGACCCCGCACCCGGCAGCTCACCTCGACCGTGAAGATGCCGCCGGACTCGAACCCCGCGCTGGTCTGGACGACGGAGACCGGCCCCGAGCAGACGTCGGACAGGTCGGCGTCGGCGGCCTTCTGGGCCTCCGACATGGCCGTGGCGTGGTCCTTCTGGATGGACCCGGCGCGGGCCGCGTCCCGTGCGGCGCCGTCGATCGCGCCTCGTCCGTCGACGAGTTGGCCGAAGGCGACCAGGACCAGGATGAACATGATCATGACCGGGGCGAGGATGACGACCTCGACGGTCGACAGCCCCCGGTCGTCGTCCAGGGCTCTTCTCTCCGTGGCGGACATCTAGTTCCTGTCCTCCACGAACCGCTCCACCGGTCCCGCGGACCGTGCGTGCACCGTCAGGTCCAGGCCCGGGAACACCGTCGGGATGCGGGCCGTGATCTCGACGCCGACCGTGGTCTGCTCCGGCTGGAGCATCTGCACGTCGGGCGAGAGGACCAGCTGCGGCCCGAGCTGGCTGATGTAGGAGTCGACCACGTCCTTGGCCTCGCCGCGCCAGGCGCCGGGCTCCGCGTCGGCGGTGGCGCGGGCCTTGCGGGCGCCGGCCTGGGCCGCCGCCTGGGCCACGTGGTCGGCGAAGAAGTACAGCGCGAACTGCACCGTCGCGAAGATCATGAAGAACAGGACGGGGGTGAGGAACACGAACTCGATGGCGGTCATGCCCGAGTCGCCGCGCGCGGCCGCTGCCCGGCGGCGTATCCAGCCGCGCAGGCCCCTGCTCGCGCCCGCGGACATCCCCGTCACCCCCGTCACCCCTGTCACCCCCGTCGTGGTCGTGCTCGCCGGCTCAGCAGGTCCCGCTCGCGTTGGCGCCCTTGATGCAGTTGCCGACCTTGTTGGCGCCGTCGCTGAGCGCGGCGTTGATGATCGCGGCCACCACGCCGACGATCGCCACCACGACCGCGGAGATGATGACCCACTCGACGGCGGAGGCACCGCGGTCGAGTTCGCCGGAGCGGGCGCGCTGCACCCGGCCCTGGAGGAAGGTGACCAGGAAGTCCATGGCCGGGATCCCGGTGCTGAAGTTCCGTGTGTTCATGATGACTTGTCCTCTCGAAACAGCAGTTGGCGAAGGTTCTCGATTCAGCTCGGGTCAGCTCACACCTGGAACACCCGCATCGCCGCCGGGAAGATCAGGAAAACCAGGAAGCCGGCGCACAGCAGCAGCTGGGCGACGAGCATCGACTGGGACTTCTCGCCCGCGCTGCCCTCGATCTCGGCGAGTTCGCGGTGGCGCATGGTCTCGGCGCGGGAGGCGAGGGACTCGCGGACCTTGGCGCCGTCGTCCGCGACCAGGGCGAGGGAGGCGGAGAGGTCCTTGAGCTCCTCCACGCCGAGTTCCTCGCCGAGCGCGCCCAGCGCCTGCCACTGGCTGACGCCGGTGATGCGGGCGTCGGAGAGGGCGTTGCGGATGCGCTGGTTGGCCCAGCCGTCGGAGACCTCGGCCGCCGCCATCAGGGCCTCGGGCAGGCCGCGACCGCCGGCGAGGCTCATCGACACCAGGTCGAGGTACGCCCCGATCACGCGCCGCAGATCCCGGCGCTTCTCGGCCGCGTCCCGTCGTACCTCCAGGTCGGGCAGGAAGAAGAACAGGGCCGCGCAGGCCAGGGCCAGCCAGACCGGGATGACCGGGTTGTGGCCGAAGCCCATCGTGTAGACGACGGCGAACAGGAAAGGACCGAAGATCAGGCCGGTCGCGGCGAGCAGCACCTTGGTCGCCAGGAACCTCTCCCAGCTGCGGTCGAGGACGGCGAGGTCGGCCCGGAGCGAGCGCTGTTCCCAGCCCTGCTGCCGGTAGAACTCGGCGACGCGCTCGCCGACCTCGGCGCGCAGCGTGCCGAGCCGGCCGGTGTCCTGTGTCTGCCGCGCCGACTCGTAGGCCGCGCCGCGGGCCCGCATCGCGTCGATCCGGGCGACCTGGGCGACCGCGCTGCGCCTGGACGGCAGCAGGGCGCGGATGAGGACGTAGACGCCGAGTCCCAGGGTCACGCCGACGATGATCGGCATCGTGAGGTTCACCGGCGTACTCCGTCCTCGGTGGGCAGCGTCTGCTGACCGGGCTGACCTGGCTGGCCGGGAGCAGTGCGGGGCGGCCGTACGAACTGCACGGAGGACTGGTCGCGGACCAGGAACCGCTCCGGGGTCTCGATGGTGGACAGCTTGCGCAGCCACCAGAAGCCGAGCGCGAACAGCCCGCAGACCAGGGCGAGGACCAGCTGGCCGACGGCGGTGCCGTACGGCGAGACGAAGTCGCGGTTGAAGACGGCGAGGCCGAGGACGAACGCGACCGACACGGCGACGACGATCTGCACCGAGCGCCGGGTGGACGCCCGCTGGGCCATCACCCGCTGGCGCATGTCCACTTCCTCTCGCGACGACTTGGCCAGCGCGCCAAGGACCTGGCGCAGACCGGGGCCGCGGAGGCGTGCGTTGAGGATGAGGGCGGCGACGATGATGTCGGCGGAGGCGTCGTCGATCTCGTCGGCGAGGTGCTGGAGCGCGTCGGGCAGCGGGGTGCGGGCGCGCAGCCGGTCGACGAGGGCGTCGAGGTGCGGTCGCAGGATCGGTGCCGCGGCCCGGGCGGAGGCCGGGATGGCCTGTTCCAGGCCGACCGCGCCGGCGATGGTGTCGCGCAGCGACTCGGTCCAGGAGGCGAGGGCCTCCACCCGCTTCATCGCGGCCCGCTCCTCGGCGGCACCGCCGAACAGCTTGTCCCAGAAGAAGACGAGGACGCCGGCGGCGATGCCGGCCACCGCCCAGCGGGTCAGCAGCAGCACGACCAGGCCGATGATGGCGGCGAGGGAGCCGCGTTGGCCGGCGAACCGGATGAGCTCGGCGGCCCGTTCGTTCGCCTTCTGCTTCTCGTGCTCGGGCTTGGCGGGCAGGCCGCGGACCGCCAGGACCAGCAGCGCGAGTCCGCCGCCGACGGCGACACCGCAGCCGAGGGCGTAGAGGACCGAGGTGGAGAAGAGCCCGCCCATGGAGCCCAGGGAGGCGAAGGGGTTGAGGTTCATGTCATGTCACCCCCACGCCCCGTGCGGCTGGTAGCCGTAGGCCATCAGGTCCTCCAGGCAGGCTATGGGCGCGTGCGGGACGACCCGGCCGTCGTGGGCCTCCGCGAACACCTCGCTGGACAGCACCCTGCCGTCCACGCCGTTGACCTCGCGGACCGAGGTGACCATGCGCTGGAGACGGCCGCCGGTCTGGTAGTTGTTGCGCCGCTGGATGAAGACGACGAAGTTCACCGCGCCCGCGATCAGCATCTGGCTGGCCTCGATGGGCAGCCGCTCGGAGGCCTGGAGCGCGTAGGTCGAGATGCGGTTGAAGACCTCGCTGGAGCTGTTGGCGTGGATCGTCGACAGGGAACCGTCGTTGCCCTGCGACATCGCGTTGAGCATGGTGACGATCTCGTCGCCGAGGACCTCGCCGACGATGACCCGGGAGGGGTTCATGCGCAGGGACCGCCGGACCAGCTCCGCCATGCTGATGGTGCCCTGGCCCTCGGAGTTGGGCAGCCGCTCCTCGAACGCGACGACGTTCGGGTGCAGGTCGTGGAAGGTGTCGAGCCCGAGCTCCAGGGCCCGTTCCACGGTGATGAGCCGCTCGTGCGGCGGGATCTCGTTGGCGAGCGCCCGCAGCAGGGTCGTCTTCCCGGCGTTCGTGGCCCCCGCGATCATGATGTTCTTGCGGGCGCGGACGGCGCAGGCCATGAAGTGCGCCACCTCGGGCGTGAGCGTCCCGTTCCCCACCAGGTCGGAGATGAAGACCTTGCCCATGCGGGCGCGGCGGATGGAGAGCGCGGGCCGCCGGGTGACGTCCATGACGGCGGAGAGCCGGGAGCCGTCGGGCAGCCGGAGGTCGAGCTGCGGGTTGGCGGAGTCGAAGGGCCGCGACGACAGACCGGAGTAGGCACCGAGCACCTGGATCAGCTCGACGAGCTCCTCGTCGGTCTCCGCGACGGGATCCCCGACGGCCTCCCGTCCGTCGCTGAACCCGACGAAGACCTGGTCGCACCCGTTGATGTCGATGTTCTCGACGTCCGGGTCGTCGAGCAGCGGCTGCAGCCGCCCCACGCCGAACAGCGCCGCGTGCACGGCGGCCGCGTACTGCTCCTCGGTCTCCGCGTCCAGCGGGGTGCGCCCGGCGTTGATCTCCGCGCGGGCGTACTCCTCCAGGATCTGGGCTATGACCGCGCGGGCGTACTGCCGTTCGTCCTCGGTGGACATCGGCGTCACGCCGGACGTCTGGTCCTGCCGGCGCTGCTCGGCGATCCGGTCGCCGGCGTCCTGCCGGAACCGCTTGACCAGCTGGTGGTCGACAGCCGTCATCGGCCGGCCCCCGCGTGGGGCGCCTGCGGCGGTACGGAGGCCGGTACGGTCCAGGCGGCGCCGTACTGCTGGTGGAGGTCGGCGGTGACCTTGCGGGCCGAGCGGATCAGCAGGGACTTGTCGAGGCGCCCGCGCTTGCGGCCGGCCAACTGGTCGGCGCCGGCCGGGTCGTCGGCGATGGTGCCCACGACGCGGGCGCCGGTCTGGGCGTGCACGAGCATGTCGTTGACCTGGTTGACCAGCTTGCCTGCGCCGGACGGGTCGGCGACCAGGATCACCCCGATCAGCGGGGTGGCGAGGGCTGCGGCACCGCGCGGGCCGCCGTGCAGCTTCTGCGCGAGGGCGGCGGCCCGGTCCCGGACCCGGGCGAGCGCCTCGGGCTCGGTCCGCGAGACCAGCAGGACGAGCGCCGCGTGCGGGAACATCTCCACGGCCGGGGTGTCGCCGCTGATCCGTCCGCAGTCGGCGATGACGTCGGCCGGGGCGTTCGGGGAGTCGGCGAGCGAGGCGAAGGCGTGCCCGAGCGTGGGCCACAGCCCGGCGAGCCCGGCCGCGTGCTCGGCTATCCCGAGCCCGACGAGCACTTCGAGCCCGCCGCTCAACGGCTGCACGTGGTCCCAGAGTTGGTCCGGTACGAGGCCTCGTCGCGCGGTGGCGGCGATGGACAGCATGCCGGTGTTCGGGTTCAGCGGTCCGCCGTGCGCGGCGGCACTGCGGTAGACCAGGTCGCCACCGGCCGGGTCGGCCTCGGCGAGCAGGACCCGACGCGGCCAGACCGCGGCCAGCGCGACGGCCGTGGTGGTGACGCCGGGGGAACCCTTGTCGGCGGCGATTGCGATGAGCGCCATGGGGTGGGGCCGCCTTCTAGTTGCCGGTGCCGGGTACGAGGACGAGGGCGACCGAACCGGTGGCGGCGGCCTGGGCCAGCACGGCGGCGTCGCCGCTGTCGACGGTGAGCGTGACGGCGAGGTTGGTGCTGCTGACGAGGGAGCTGTCGCCGTTCTTGACGTCCGGCACGTAGCTGACCCGGGCCCGGTCGACGATCGGGGAGTCGCTGCCGTCGGAGGACGAGGAGGAACTGCCGGTGGTGGAGGAGCCGTTGCTGCTGACGCGGTAGGCGGCGACGATGTCGCCGTTCTTGAGGCCGACCGGGTACTGGCCCTCCTTGAGGGAGAGGCCGACGGTGGCCTTGCCTGCGGCGAGGGTGCTGCCCTTGTCGAACATCTGCCCCATGACGACCGTGTCCTTGTAGATGGTCGTCTTGGCCTTGTACGACTCCAGGCTGCCGAGCTGGGACCACTTGACGTAGTTGATGCTGTCGTCGGCCGCGACCAGCACGGACGTCACGTTGTCCTTGTTGACGGACTCGCCGGGCTGGATGTCGGCGGTCACCTTGATGACCTCGATCCGGTCACCGGCCTGCAGCACGAGGGTCGTCGCCCCCAGCGCGCCGAGCAGGATCAGCAGCACCGCGAGCGCGGCCAGAGCGGGCTTGCGTTCACGCGGGGCGGTGGGAAGCCGGTCACCGACCGAAGGCTGAGCCGGTCCGGCGGAACGACCGGCGCCCGCCCCCGTACGCTCTTGGATCTTCACGCAACCGCTCCCCGTTACAGCCAAGACAGTGTCTGTCAAGAACTCTGAAAACCTGTCGACGCTCGTCACCGCACCTACCGGCACAGCGCAAGCGGACACTCCACACCAATCACCCCGATCCGGCCAAATACTCGGCCGCGGGGTGAGTGTCAAGCGCTCGCACCGTATCAGCCGCACATAAGCCCCTCAAGGCGCGGCCGGACTCCTTGACCTCACTGAAATCGTCGTTGCGATCTGCAACGGCGGTGGCCTGCGCGGTGGTTGGGACTCTGGTCACATCAAGGGATGCCGGAGTGTGCGCCGGTGAATCCTCCCCGCCCTGATCGCGGCCGGTCGATGCCCGGCGCCGTCACCGTGCGCCCATGAGGCCTGCACGAAGTGCTCACGACGGCGGCCGGTTTCGGACGGCGCCCCGACTAGGATCACGGATCACCCGGCCGGGCGAGGGGTTTCGCCGCCGTGAACGACCGTGAGGATGGCAGACCGTGACCGTGCCGCAGCGCCACTCCTGGCAACCCCCGGAGGGCGAGGGGCTCGTGGCGCGCGCCCCGGTGTCCTTCGCGACCGGCGCGGCGGACCGGGTCCAGGGCAGGCGCTGGTTCCGCGACACCGAACGGCGCGACATACAGGGCGAGTTGCCGGACTGGCCGGCCGGCCCGGCATACCGGCTCAAGTCGAGGATCGGCTTCGTCGTGCGAGTCGTCCTCGGCGGCGTGTTCCTCCTCGGCGTCCTGGCTGTAGCCGTGATCTTCGACGGCAACGTGCCCTCCGGCGGCGGCTCCCGCGGCTCCGGCTCGCTGGGCAGGAGCGAGGACCCGGAGAACGAGGAGACGGACTTCCCGGTGCTGTGGGCCGCCCCCGGCACGACCGCCCGTACCCTCCCCTGGGAACTCGACCCGGCCCGCCGCCCCGACACGGACGTCACCCACCTGGTCCTGACCGACCGCCGCCTGCTGGTCCTCGGCGGCCTTCAGGATCCCAGGGACCCTTGGGAGGAAGTCCTGTGGGAGACGGACCTGAGCACGGTGGCCGCGGTCGAGCGGCGTCCGTATTCCGTCGGCGGACGCGACTTCCGGGTCGTGTTCGCCGACGGCTCCTGGTGCCGCCTGACGTCCCTGGAGGGCGAGGGCCTGGTCCGCGGCCTGACCGCGGCCCGCCCTTCCGACTCGACTAGTCAGTGACCCGTACGGTCCGTGCCAGTTCGTCGGTCAGCTCGCACAGGGCGTCCGTGTGGACCGGTGCCTGCCAGGACGTCAGCAGGACGAGCCCCCACGTCTCGTCGGCCCGGATGCCGTACGCACACGTCTCCATGATCGTCCCCAGCCCGTCCCTGCCGACGTCCCGGACGTACGCGTGCCGGACGCGCACCGCGGGCCCGGCGGGCAGGGTACGGAGCTCGGCCTCGGGCGGCCGGTAGGAGTCGGCGGTGGGGGCGGCGAGAAAGCGCCGGAGGAGGTCGACGGTCAGGGCCGGGTACGTGTCGTCGGCGACCAGCGCCGACAACTCGATCCGGGCGAGCTCCCCGAGCCGCGGCTCCGGCACGTACGACAGCGCGGTGACCGGCCCGCGCCCACGGGAGTCGGCGGCGGCCTCCCGGAGTTCGGCGGCGAGGGCGCCGAGCAGCTTCGGGTCGCCGTCCGGGCCGACGCGGCGCGCGGCGGCCTCCGCGGCCCATGTGTGCAGGTCGGCCTCCGGCACGCGCACCGGCAGGGACACGGCGTCCTCGGGCACCTTCATACGCACCGTGGACGCGGCGAAGTCGGGCATCAGGCCATCCATTGCAGAGTGCGGGCGACAGCGTCGAAGAGGCCGACCAGGGCGTCCGCCAGCGGCTCCATCGGCGTCGAGAAGGAGAGCAGCAGCCGCTGGTCGCCGTTCGGGACGGCGAGGTAGACGTCCAGGTGCGTGACAGCGAGCTTGTTGCCGTCGGGGTCGTCGGCGGCCGGGCGGCGCAGATAGCGGTGGCGTACGGCGGGACCGGCGGGGAGGTCGACGAGGGTGACGTCCGCCGCCTCCGCGGTCGTACGCAGGGCGAGGGAGCGGGCGATGTCCCCGAGGTCTCCGGCCTCGGTGCCGGGGGCCGGCCGCAGCAGGGTGACGACCAGGCCTGCGGAGACCGGGACCTGGCCGAGGACCTGGTTCATGACGTACATCTCGACGCCGCCGTTGGCGTGCGCTGCCTCGGCCTGCTCCCGCATCCGCTCCGCGAGCGCGGCCTCCAGCTGCGGGGTGGCGTGGGTGCGCCGCAGCCCCCGCTTGACGACCTTGTCGATACGGTGCGCCCACCGCTCGGGATCGAGCACGATCCGCTCCCACTCCTCGGGAACGGCGAGGCGGTAGTCGGAGGGAGGTGCGGTGGCCGTACGGGCAGTCCCGCCTGTCATATCGCCGACCCGATCGCCTGGTCGTACCGCTTCCGCCGTCCCATGGCCACGACCGTCACCGGCGCCAGCACGAGCACCACGGCGGCGCCCAGGCAGACGTAGCCCTCGGGGACTCCGCCGATCGCGGACTTGGTACCGAGGGAGGGCTTGTAGTGACCTGCCGGGTCGACGACGGCCGTGGTCGTCTGCCCGACCCGGTCGGCACAGTTCTCCTTGTTGTCGATCACCTCGTGGACCGACCCGTCCCGCAGCCGGACCCTGCAGTACGTCTCACGGGTCCCGTGCGTCCACTGGTGGGTCGGCGTGGCGATGGTGACCGTCTGCTCCACCCCGCGCAGCTGCAGGTACCAGGCGTTGGCGAAGTACGAGCCGGCCAGGACCAGCACGAGATAGGCGGCCGCGGTGACGTACCGGGCGACGGGGGCCCCTCGGGAGTCACGGGTCTTGAAGGCCACCCAGATGACCGGCAGTCCGAGCAGCAGCCCGACGAACGCCGCCGCCTTGCCGATGAACAGGCTGGAGAGCAGACAGACGACGACCGACACGACGGCCACCAGGAGCAGCCGGGCCCACGGCCACACCGGTGTTCCGCCGCCGTAGCCGCCGTATCCGGCCCGCGCCGGACGAGGATTGGTGACGGCGTCGGAGAACTCGGCGAGGATCATGCGTACCCGCCGCATGCCGTCCGGGCCCGCCGCGATACGGCGCAGCTCCGGCAGCCCCATCCCCACTTCCTCCAGCGACCGCTGCCATTTTTCCGGTAGTTCCGCGAACAACTCGTCGACGGACCGCTCGTCGTCACTCGCCACGTGATCCTTGCTCTTTCCGCTCTGGGATTCCGACAGCCGACCAAGTCAGCCGCTGGTGCTCCAGTGCCAGTTGTAGAACGGTGTTCCGCCGGCCCCGATGCCCGGAATCTCCTTCGTCCCCTGGAGGAAGTTCGGCCCCGTGGCCCACGGCTCGCTGGAGTGCGTGTGTGCCAGGTTCGACCAGCCGGCCAGGAGCGGCAGCACCTGGCTGCCGTAGTAGAGGGCCTTGGCCTGACCGGCCATGGTCTTGAACGAGGAGTCCCCGATCTCCGACAGCTTGGGCGCCGATTCCGCGAAGGCCTTGGCCGCCCGGTGCACTGCGGGGGCATCGCGGATGTCGGTCGCGTACGCCTTGAGGTTCAGCGACTCCTTGACCACCGAACGCATCCGCGGCAGGAGTTTCGTGGGCCCTTCGGACAGCGCCTTGCCGATCTCTCCGGGCTTGACCCCGTTGAGCGTCTCGGCGAGTTCCCGGGCCGCCGTCGGATTCAGCCCGACCTCCCGGGCCAGCTGCAGGTCCTTGACGGCGGAGGCGCCCCGGGCGGCCATGGCCGCCTCCTTGGCCGTCGTCCCCAGGACCCGCCCTGCGCCGAAGGAGAGCACGCCGATGACGTCGATGGCGACGTCCAGCCAGGTGCCCTTGCCGTCCAGCGCCGAAACGGTGTCGCAGACCAGGGCGACGACCGAGGCGATGAGCGCCAGCGCGCCGAGCACCTCGCCGAGGATCGGCACCCAGCTGAGCGCGAGGGCCAGCACGCCCAGCACGGCCGCGGCCACCCCGGCCCAGTGCCCGATGTCGGCGACCCAGTCCTGCCAGCCGTCCCACCAGTGGTGCTTGGGATCCTTCAGCCCGTCGCCGTCGACGGCGTCCCGTATCGCCTTGGCGGCGTACCCGGCCTGCGTGTCCCGGTAGTCGAGCGCGGCCCGAATCTCGCGTTTCGCGGCGTCGAGATCCCCGTCCGAGGCCTCCTTCTGCCGCTTCAGCTTCTGCTTGTCCGGGTGGTTGTCGTCACCGGACGGATGCTGGTCGATCTGCTTCTGGTAGTTACCGCTGTCGGCATCGGCAGCCGCGGCCTTCTTCAGCGCCGAACGCACGCGATTCTGCGCGTGGTTGAGGGCGGTGGCCCAGTTCTCCCGCACGGTGTCGGCGATGGGCTCGTACGGCACGGAGGAACCGAGCGCCGCCCCCGCCGCCGCGTACCGCCGATGCGACTGGCCGAGCAGCTTGACGGTGTCCCCGGTCTTCGCGGTGAACGCCTTCCCGGCGTCCGAGTCCCACCCGTTCCCGTCGACGAGGTTGTTCAGCTTGCCGGCCTGCTCCTCGATCAGCCGGGCGGTGTCGGAGATCCGCTTCCCGAGCCGGGCCACCTCGTACGGGTCCCCCGGCGTGAACTCCCTGTCGTCGTACCGGGCCGTCTGCCAGTCGACGCCGGCGAAGTCGTGATCGCTCACTTGTCCCCCGGCTGAGCCTTGACCAGCGCGTCGGCAAGATGCTGATCGACCCCGTCGTAGGCCTTCGCCGCCTCGCCCGCGGTCTTGCCGAGGAACTCCAGCCCGTCGCAGAGCTGCTTGCGCTTCTTCTTCCAGTCGTCCGCGAAGTCACCGAGGGCATCGGCCACCTCGCCTGACCCGATCTCGGAGCCGTACGAGTCGACGAGATCCTTCGCATGTTCAAAGTTGGACTTCAACTTCGCGACAGATCTGCTGATCTCCCGCAACTCACTCGTGGACACCTTGACGTGGTCCGCCACCGCTACCCCCGTGAACACCTGCCTACCGACCGCCCCGCGAGACGCAGAGGGCCAGGGTCACTGTGTGTCGAGGGTTTTGGGGGCTACAACCAATGGACCGCAAAGGGAGCTCAAAGGAGGAGTGACGTCCACGTCAGGTCAACGCAACCTCCACAAGGTCCACGCGTCCGCTCCGGGTCGGTGACACGGCACGCCACCACCACGGGCCGCCCCCTCCGGTGGACACCCCGAATGTCCGCAATCACCATGTTTACAGTGAAGTTCGCGGTGGCGAAACCCGGGACCTCACGGATACCGTTTGCAGTCTTGCCGAACTTCATTCTCACGGGGGAGTCCACAGTGAAGCGCCGCACCATGCCCGTTGCCGCCGCGCTCGCCGCGACCGCAGCTCTGCTGCTGACGGCGTGCGGAGGCGGGGACGACAGCGCCAAGGACAAGAACGACAAGATCACGGGGGCCGGGACGGAAGCGTCGGGTTCTCCGTCACCGTCCCCCTCCGCCTCGGTCGACAAGAACGCGCCGACGTTCGCGTTTCCGTCGGACATCACGGTGACGGTTGACCGGCAGTCCACGGGAGACGACACGAAGGACGCGATCCTGCGCGACGTGGCGTACTCGACCCAGGCCAATATCGAGGCCTTCGGCAAGGGCGACGGCAAGACCACCAACATGAGCCGTTACTTCGGTGGGGCGGCCTTCACCTATTGGTCCCAGCGTGTTGCAACCCTCAAGAAGCAGGGCCTCACGCTCACGGGTCACTACCGGTACTACGACTTCGAGGTCACCGACGTCGCGAACGGCAAGACTGCGGCCGCCCGTTACTGCGAGGACCAGAGCACGGCGTACGGCAAGGAAATCAAGACGAACAAGGTTCTGCGTACCAAGCCGAGCAACAAGGACTTCGTCCTGTACACCCTTCAAGCCGCCCGGGACTCCGCCGGTGACTGGCAGGTCACCCAGCAGAACTGGAAGAAGGGGGACGCGGCATGCGTCCAGGGCTAGGACGCGGCGCAGTTCGGGCCGGAGTCCGGATGGCCGTGGCCGCAGGCCTCGTCGTGGCAGTGGGGGCCGGGTTCCCGGCCTACGCCGGTGATCCCAAGACAGGTGATGACACCGGGACCGGCGGACAGCCTCCTGCCGACCCCGGCGGGAACCCGGGAGCCGACTCCGGCGGTGATTCGGGCGGCAGCTCCGGCAGCGGATCCATCGGTGCCCACATCCAGATCAACCAGAGCAGGACCGGCGGTTCCGGCGGTTCCGGCGGTTCCGGCGGCTCCACGTCCAAGGCCACGTCCTCGGACGCCAACTGGAAGCCCCCCGTCTGCTGGTACGAGCCGATGTACACGCCGGACGAGTACGAGAACTTCATCGACTCCTCGTACAAGGGCGCCCAGGAACCGGCCGCGAGCTACGCGAAGAAGCGTGCCGACGAGGGCTACCACAAGGGCGACAAGGGGCTGTGGTGGCAGGTGCAGTTCCGCAACGACGACTACACCGACGCCTGTCCCGTGACCCCTGCCAACTGGGAGATCTGGGTCCCGCCCGCTCGGCCGAAGGCGGACCCCAACCAGCTGACCCCGGAGATCCTCTCCGAACTCGCGTACAACTCGACGAAGTTGCCGAAACCCCCCGTCGTACTGAGCCCGGACCCCGACCGGCTCAAGGTGAACCTCGGTACGCGGGTGAAGTTCGAGGGGGACTTCGACCGGGTCTGGACGACCGCCAGCATCGACTACAAGGGCGTCGGGATGGCCGCGACGACCGTCGCGACTCCCGTGGCCCTGAGGGTCGACGCGGGCACGTCGGACGCCGATCCGCAGACCTGCACGTACGGCCTGGTGAAGGGCGACAACGGCTACACGGTCGACAGCAAGGACGCGGCCTGCAACGTCACCTACCTCCACTCGTCCGGGACCGGCACCTACCCCTTCAAGGCGTCGATCACCTGGAAGGTGACGTGGACGGACTCGGCCGACCCGGACGGACCCGCACGGCAGCCGGGACTGCCGGACGGCCTGTCCACCTACGAGCAGAACGTGACCGTGAAGGAAATCCAGGCGGTCAACCGCTGACGAGACACGAGCGGCCCACGGGGTTCCGGCTCCGGGCCGCTCCGGGAGAGCGGAATCCGACATGAGTGACCTGCGCCTCGAAGACACGATCTTCCAGGACCTGAAGAGGACCTTCTCGTCCATCAGCGACCGCATGGAGACCACCCGCCGCACGCTCCGCAGCGCGGACGCCTCGGCCGTCGGCGAGAAGCAACTCGTCGAAGACGTACAGGACTTCGCCGACGACTGGGGCTACGGCATCAAGCAGCTCGGCAAACACACCCAGGGCGCGGTGAAGATGATCAACAAGATCGGGGAGAGCTTCGGCAAGCTCGACCTGGACCTGGCCGAGTCCCTCAAGGCCCCGAAGCAGAAGGGCAAGTGACGTGGCTGGGCAACGGCCTGCCTTCCCCCACATAGGCTGGGACCCCACGCCGGGCAGCGTGGAGGACACCCGCGACCTCGCCAAGCAGCTCGGCAAACTGGCCGGCGAGCTGGGTACGGCGCTGGGCGAGTTGGAACGTATCGAGTGCGGGGCTTGGAAGGGCAAGACCGCGATCACGTTCACCGACTACATCGACAAGGACGTCACCCCGCTCGTCCGAAAAAGCCACGACTCCTTCGACAAGGCCTCCCGTGCCCTGCACCGCTGGGCCGACGACCTCCACGAGTTCCAGGTTCGGGCGGACCGGCTGGAGAAGAGCGCCGGAGAAAAACTCGACGCCAAGGCCGACGCCCAGGCCAAGGTCGGCAGCGACGGCAGCATGGAACTGGCCAAGGCGTCCAGCGCGGTGGACGGGGTCATCCAGAAGGTCCACGAACTGGAAGAGGAATACCGCCGAGCCGCCCGGCAGATCGGCAAGGAACTCGACAAGGCCGCCGACATCGCGCCCGACGAGCCGGGCTTCTGGGACAAGCTGGGGCACGGAATCGAGGATGCGTGGAATGCCACGGGGAAGTGGCTGGAAGATCACGCGGACCTGATCAAGATGGTCGGCGACATTCTGAGTGACCTCACAGCAGTGCTCGGCCTTCTGGCCATCATCACGCTCCCCTTCGAGCCCTTGGGAGCGATCTTCGGTGCGGCAGCCATTCTCACCAGCGGGCTGGCCTTGTTGTCCCACTCGATTGCCATGGCGGCTGGAGCGGACGTCACCTGGATGCAGCTGGGGCTGGACGCACTCGGTCTACTGCCGGGCATCGGCGCCTTCGGCAAGGAGGGCGTGGTGGTCGAGAAGGGGGTGGCGGAGTCGGCGGAGACGATCTTCGGTGCCGGGTTCAAGGATCTGGGTCCGGCGGCCTCCCGGAACTTCGTCTCCTTCGGTGAGAAGGCCGAGGCAGTGATGGGCGGGAAACGCGTGGGATCCTTCGGGAAGACCGTAGCGCTCTGGGGCAAGAGTCCGATGCGGTTGGTGGGAAGCGACAGCACGAAACTGAACCGCCTGGCCGGCGTCATGAACGCGGGTTATCGGCAGGGACAGACACTCGGCACGAAGTCCTGGAATCTACTCACGCCGGAGAAGATGGCTGTCGACCCGTTCAGCAAACTGGGCCGCGGCATCGACGGAGCGTTCAAGATCGGCCCGAAGGCGGTCAGTATCGTCAGTGCCGCGCATGAACACTTCACCGCGGGTGATCGCCTCGACGAAGCCGCAACCGCCCACTGACGACCGAAGGCACACTGCATGACTACCTGGCAACCTCGTCCCGGAGAACTACTGCTCACCCGGTGCCTCGTCACCTTTGCCACCGGTGTCGCCCCCAAGGTCTCCGGCATGCGCTGGTTCCGCGACACGGAGCGGAACGACATCCAGGGTGCCCTCCCTGGCTGGCCCGACGGACCGAAGTACACCCTGCGGAGCGAGAATCGTGGCCAGGCTCGTTCCGCCGGCCGGTCCGGGCTGATCGGACTCTTTGCAGTGGTCGTGGGTGGCCTTGAAAGCCTGGCCGGGTCCGGCAGCACCATCAAGGGACCGTCCGGCCCTGTCAAAACACCACCGGAGGACCCGGAGAACGAGGTCGAGGACTTCCCGGTCATGTGGGCTGCACCGGACACTCTTGCCCGCACGCTGCCCTGGCAGCTCGATCGAGGTCGTCGGCACGCCTCTTATCAGACCAAAGCGTTCGTCACCGACCAACGAATCATCCTCATCGGGTATCCGGGTGGCCGCCCCAACGATGCCGAGGTCCTGTGGGAGTGCGACCGCCGTGACATCGCGGCTGTGGAGAGGAGGGCGTACAGCAGGGACAAGGCGGATACGGTCATCCGCTTCACCGACGGCTCTTGGTGCCGCCTTCACGTACACACCGGTGAGTGGTTCCGCTACCTGACCGTCCCGAACGAGCTGGTTCCCCTCGACGCACTCACGCCCGGGCAGCGCCGCACAGTCGACGGCATGGTCGCAGAGAGCGGCTTCGCCGCTCCCCCCGTGGTCAGCCGACGGCCGAGCGGCAACTTCCTCGCCGAACAACTGGGCCCAGAGGACCCGCCGATCGGGCAGCGCATCGCCGTGATCCGTCTGATGGGCCCTGACGGCGAAGAAGTGAAGCCCCAGCCCGGCGACTACGCTTTCTGACCGATCGCGACTTCAGGACAGTTTCCATGGCCACCCCCACAGATGTCCCTCCGCCCGCTCCGGACACCGACGACAGCCCTGTCCCACCAATGACGTTCGTCGCCCCCGACGGCTTCTTCGCGCTCCCGCTCGCCGGCACCCCGGAGGAACGCGCCGAACTCGCCCACACCTTCGTGCGCGAGCTGTACTCCCGGGGCGACGAGACCATCTGGACCCCCGCGGCTCCTTACTTCGAGGCCATCGCCGAATATCTCTCGGACAGCGGTCTCGCGTACTCCGCGCTGGGCCTGTTCTCCGCGGACGACGGCGGTGTTGTCCAATGCGCCTTCACCGTGGCCGCCGTCCAGACGGATCAGATGGATCCGGAGATCGCGGCGCAGGGCATCCTCGCCGCGCTGAGTAGCGATCCCCTCAACGACGCCCGCTGGATGGACCTGCCTTGCGGCCCTGCGGTCTCCTGCGTCACCCTGCGCGAGCTGAGCCTCAACCCAGCGATCACGGCAGACGGCCGTCCCAGGAAGCTGCTGACCGGTCAGATCGAGGTCCACGTTCCATTCCCGACCGGCCCGTACACCGCCGTCTTCACCCTTCATACCGCATCCACCGAATACTGGGGGGAGTTCTGCGACGGAACCGTGGCGATCCTACGGACCGTGTCCTTCCCCGCTCCTGAGAACAGCATGGGCTCGTCAGGACAAGGTGACGGCAGAACCGACGAGTCGACCTTGGCGAACTGAGCGCCCGCACGCCGGTACGCCCGGCGCCGACACCCGAGAAGAAGCGGGCGGGTGGCGGGCTGCTGATGCCGAATGTTGAACAGGGCAGTGAACAGGGTGGCAAGGGCCACGCAGTGCAGTGCGCAGCCCCTTCAGACGTTCGATCCGCCCCCTTTGCGGGCGTCACCGTCTGACTCCGGCACCCCGATGACGTACGTCCCCTTCGCGGGTAGCGTCGCGACCAGCCCTCGCTTTCGGAGTTCCACGATGGCACGGCGCACGGTGCCGATGCTCACACCGTACAGATCCGTCATGGCGCGCTCGCCAGGCAGAGCGGCCCCTTGCGGCAGTTTCCCAGAGGCGATGTCCGCCGCGATGGCGTCGGCGAGTTTCACGTACTCGTAGCGCGGAAGCTCGGTCATATCTCCACCGTGCCGCAGCCCTACGCACATCGCAGGAGTAGAACGCGTCCCGCCGCAGTGGGACGCGGAATGTATCTGAGGGGTGCAGGGGGACGCAGTTACCGGTATGGTCGAAATGACAGGACCCCGGCGAGGTGGCTAGACCTCCCGGGGCACGGCCAACGCTTACAAGGAGCGTCGACATGCACGACCTTATCCCCCGCGCCCTCCAATGGCTGCGCCTCCTCTTCGCCCCCGGCACCGGGAAACGGCGCCGCCGCCCCGAACGTCCGCCCTTCCCCCACCTCCACCTCACCCTCGTACGCTGCCCCCTCACCACCGCGCCCCTGGACCTCCCCGGCCACCGCTCGCCGTACGGCCTGGCCACCCTCCTCGACGGCACCGACTCCGCCCTCGTCCGCCCCTATCTCGCCTCCCACGAACGCGAGGCCGCCCTCCAGCAGCGCCGCCGCCTCGCCCTTGTACTCGCCGCCGACTTCGGGATCGACCTCGACCAGCACGTGATCGGCGCGCCGGAGGTGGCTGCGTGATGGAACTGGCAGACAACTGCGCAAGCGGCACCGCGCAGGGCCATCCGCACGCCCTGGCCGTCCCCCGCCTCCTCCCCTGGCCCACCCCCGAGGGCAAGCCGTGCTACCTGGTCACGGACAACAACGGCGGGTACCTCTCCCGTCTCGCCGACGACCTGGAAGCCGCCCAGCTCGCCACCGGAACCGACCTGCTCGGTCGTGCCCGCCTGGTGCTGGAAGACCCCATGTCGCCGTACACGGAGGTTCGCTACACCGGTATCCGTCTCGCCGAGTGCCTCACCGACGCGCTGCGCGTCGCCGAGTCCCGGGGCCTGCGCATCGTCGGAGCGGACGACGACAAGGACAGCGAAGGCACCCGTGGGCGGGCAACGCTGAACGTAAGGAGCGAAAGGCAGGCGTAACCGCAAGAAGCCGCAGGCGTTCGCGGGTCATAACGCCCACGCCGCCATACAGACTCCGACCATCCGCTCCTGACCGACACACTCGGGCTCCTCCGTTCCACCCACCACCGCTCGGAACTCACCCTGTGCATCCACAAGGTTGACGCACAGGGTGAGGCAGCCGGGGACCACGTCAGGCTTGAGATCCTGGCCGACGGTCGGGGCGAACCGCTGCCGCACGCATCGGCATACCCGCCGTACGCCCGTCCGAGCTGCAAGACACCGCGATAGCGAAACGGAACTCGCGCCGTACGGCGCCACGGACACGGCACACGAACGCGTCCGACCTCGTCATCCGTTCAGGCACGATCAGGACACAGCTCACACCTCCGAGCACCCCATGCGCCCAGGATTATCACCATTCACAGCGAAGTTCGCGCTGGCGAAACCGAGAAGCTCCCCGATAGCGTCGGACCTCTTGAATGGACTTTTGTCTCACGGGGAGTTCACTGTGAAGCGCCGTACTTTGCCCGCCGCTGCCGCACTGGCGGCAACCGCAGCGCTGCTGTTGACCGCCTGCGGCAGCGGGGACGACAAGGCCAGCGACAACGACAAGATCGCCGGGGTCGGCCAGGGGACGAAGACGCCGACGGCTTCGGCATCAGCTTCGGGAGCACCGGCAGAGGACAAGCCGGACGGCGTGGACGTGTCCCTGCCCAAGGACATGGACCTGAACATGGTCTTCGACTGGCCCAAGCCGAAGGACAAGAACGAGGCGGCTGCGATGGAGGATGCCGCGAACTTCCTCCGCTCCATCTACCGGGGCATCGACAAGCGCACGACCAAGGACGCTGCGGTGACCACCTACGCCACAGGGGACGGGCTCCACTACGCACAGGTGCAGATCAACGACTGGATCAAGGGCGGTTGGACGGCGACCGGCACGGAGCGTCACTACGACGTCAGTACCCGGTCCACCACAAACGGCCAGGCCGTAGAGGTGGCGTTCTGCGTGGACTCAACCAAGTTCTATGGCAAGGAGATCAAGACTGGGAAGGTCTTGAAGACCAAGCCCAGCCTCGCCGACTTCGACTACTTCAAGATCGTAATGGCCAAGTTCCCCACGGCCGATGACCTGTGGCAGGCGTCCAAGGTGTACGTCCAGACCAAGGCGGCGAAGTGCCAGTGAGCGGATCGCGTCGCGTACTGCTCGGCGCCGGGGCACTGACTCTGCTGCTCAGCCTCCTCCTCGCGGAACCGGCCTACGCTCAAGGGCCGTCGAGCAAGGGCAGGGGCGCCGACACAGAACAGACGGGCGGCAAGGACAACACCAGCATCTACGCCGCCGCCCGCATCCAGTACTCCGGCGCCGTAACCAAAGACGGCAGCACCGGAAACGTCACGTCCTCCGACGTCAACTGGACCCCGCCGCCGTGCTGGTACGCCCCGTACCTCGGTGCCAAGGACTTCAAGAAGAAGATGTCCGAGCAGATCGACAGCGCCAAGAACACGCCCGGCATGGGCGGTACCGCGGGTGCGGCGATCGGTGAGATGCAGCGGCACTACGAGGACGAGTACGGCTGGACGGACACCCCCGGCTACAAGGACTACAACGTCGACAAGGACGGCGACGGGATGTTCTGGGCTGCGGTCGAGAATCCCGACGAACCCGACATCCTCAAGCGGAGTTCGTGTAACGACCTCCCGTTCTGGGTCGAGAACGGCGACGCCCCGCCGGCCCGGTACGAAGAGGCCCTCAGCCCGGAGATCCTCGCCGCCCTCGCGTACCAGCGCATGCAGTTGCCCGACACCAAGGTGACCCTCGCGCCCGAGGCCACCACCAAGGTGAACCTGCCGACCTGGGCCTGGCTCGACAAGGCCGTCTTCGACGAGGTGCAGGCCACGGCGGCCATCGACGTCCCCGGTTTCAACATCCGGGCCACGACCACCGCGAAGCCCGTCGCCCTCAAGCTCGAACCCGGCACCGCGGACGCCGAGACCTTCCCCGCCTCCGGCGAGTGCGTCTTCAACGCCGACGGCTCCATCGGCCATCCCTACGCCAAGGGAGACGCGGGCAAGACGCCGCCCTGCGGCATCCGGTACCTGCACTCCTCCGGTGACGGCGTCTTCAAGCTTCGGGCGACGATCACCTGGAAAATCTCCTGGACGGGTACCGGCAACACGGGAGACGACCTGCCCGACGGCACCTTCGGAACCACGCAGGACATCACCGTGCGGGAGATCCAGGCCGTCGTTCGCTGATCAGGGGCATGCGGCCGGCGGAGCTTCGTTCCGCCGGCCCCACAGAACGCGGCATCCGAACCGATGCCCCTCACATGATCCACCGCAACGACTCCGCGATCGAGTCGCAGAGCCTGCGCATGGGGCCGTTCACTCCGCTGAGCGGCACCGCGAACGCCAGGGCCAGATAGCCGACGCCCCCGGGCATCCGGACGTACAGGTCCAGCGTCGTCGGGCCGACGACGCGCACCGCCTCCCCCGCCGGAAGGGTGACGGCCGAGACCTCTGCCCCGGCCTGGTTCTGCCGTTCCTTCGCTTCGAACGACTCCCGTAGGTCCTCGGGAGTCAGTCCGCCGGGCCGGGGAATCAAGGAGACGATGAGTGAAGCAGGCAGAATGCCGCCGCCTTCCAGCTCCGGCCTCAGGAAGAACTCCAGCGCACCGGTCCTGGCCGCGGCCTCAGCGGTGTTCCGCAGGGTCGCCCAGGTCTCCTGCTTGATCTCGGCCGGAACGTTCTTTCCGTCGGCCTGGTGGTCGACGAACGTCTTCAGCTGGGCACGCCAGCGCTCCTGGGCGAGGTCGATGCGGAACCAGTCCCGCGGGACCAGAAGCCGGTAGTCCCTGGGAGGTGCCGTGGCGTCGGGCTCCGTGGTCACGCCGGCATCACTCTCGGCTTGCCCGAGTCGTCGAACAGGCGGACGCTCTTCACGACACCGGCGAACATGGCCGAGAAGACGTCCCAGGCCTGGGGTGTGGGAGTGCCCATCTCCAGGACCAGGACCGTTCCGTTGTCGAGCGGTATCTGGACCTGGATGAAGGAGGTCACCACCGGTTCGTCGGCCCCGGAGGCGGTGAGGCTGCCGGGCAGGCTCCCCTTCCGGGTGCCGATGCAGGACACGGCCGGACCGCAGGGCAACTCGATCTCGCTGACCTGGCCCATGTCGAGGTGACGGATCGTCGAGCCCAGGAATGCGACGGGGCGGGTGCCGGCCCGCGCATCCAGGTCGATCATGCTGACGGCGACCGTCGCCGTGCACCGAGCCCCGTCCACCTCCGTCATGACGAAGCCGGAGTACTGGATCCCGGCCTCGACGAAGGAGTCGTAGTGCGCGGCGACCATGACCGCCCACTCCAGTTGCACCTCGAAGGTGGCCTCCGGCATCACGGCACGGGCCAGTTCGACGAGTTGCTCGGCCGTCTCGTCCAGACTCTCCGCGTCCATCGGGATCTCGAAGAACCCCTCCGGCATGATCCAGCGGACATCGATGCCCGGGCCGCCGAGCGAACCTTGAACATTCTCTTCAGCTGTTGCGGCGCTCACGACAGGCCTTCTCCATCGACGGTCTCTGCTTCGTCCACTTCGGGACGGAACGTGGCCGCGAATGGATACGGGCCGTAGTGCGGATAGTGAGCGGGTACATCTGCCCCGCCTCTGCGCGCTAGATGCGCCAGCTCCCGGTAGGCACGCGCGCGGGCCCGGAGGTTCTGGCGAACAGGGTTCCCCCAGTGCAGAGCGGCAGTGCGTACGAGGACGGCGAGCAGGATCAGTACGACGGCACAGGCCGCGGCCGCATAGACGAGTCGTGCGGTATCCGACTCCCAGAACTGAACCACGCCGCCCCAGTACACCGCCGCGCCAAAGCCGATGAGCGCCAGGGGCACACCGGTCTTGAACCCCGCGTTGAACAGCGCGGTCTCGTCCTCATGCCGAAGCCGGAGCATACGAAGGACCCGCCGGTCGTCCAGGAAGTCGAAGCGGAGTTCGTTGCCCGACCGCTCTGCGAAGGCCTTGGCGGCCGGGACGGCGGCAATCACCTCACCCGGGACGAGCCGCGCGGTCTCTGCTCCCCTGCGGCCGACGAACTCCCATTCGCCGAGGTCGGTCGAGTCGCTCACCTGGATCACCTTCTTGATACGCGGCTTGAACGGACTTCAGAGCGCCTACGCGGCCAGCGCCGCGTGGAACGGCTTCGGCGAAGGCTGAGGCGACGGCGACGGGGTCGGTGTGGACCTGGTGGGTTCCGGCTCCTGGTAGCCGGTGGTCCCGCCGTTCTCGCCGCTGAACATCCTGTGGAGCGCGCTCGCGAGACCGTTGCCCTTGATGACCCCGGTGATCTGCTTGCCACCGATGGGGACGAATTTTTCCGGAAGACCGGCGACGTTGAGCCGCTGCCCGACTTTGAGACCTTGGGCAAGGACCTTGTTCGTCAGGCCGACGCTGAGACCGTTGAGGAAGTTGTGCCCGACTCCGGCAAGAGCACCAGCACCCACTTTGCCCAAGGTGCCTGCTTTGAAGAGGGCCGTGAACTTTTCCATGCCTCTGAGTCCAGAGAGAGCCTTGAAGCCCTTGAGCGCACCGAGCCCGGGAAGGACTCCCAGAAAGTCGGTGCCGAGCTTGAGCCAGTTGACCTTCCCACCGCGCACCGTCATGTCGTAGGCGTGCCCTGCCAGCGCCGCCGCGCTGGTGAGTACCGCGAGGGTGGCGAAGACGGGAACCAGGAACTGCAACGGCGGGATGAATGCGCAGACGACTGCCAGAACGGACAGGATCGCGGAGATATTGGAGAACGTGTCGGCCCAGTCGGCGAGCCAGTTCATGAATCCGCCGGGGTCACGCACCGAGTCGTGGTGGACCACATCCTTGATGTGGCGGGCGGCACGGTCCCCGGCGTCGTCGAAGATGTCCCTGGCGTCTTTGACTTCCTTGCGCGCCTGACCGATGCGATGCAGCGCGTCGTCGCGCTTCCTCTCCCAGCGTTCGTACTCGGGCTTGTCCGCCTCGGGTATCTGACTGACGAGGTACTTGTCCGTGAACTTCTTCACTTCTCGATCGGCGAGATCGTGATCGGACTTGGCCTCGCGGTAATCCGTCAGGGCCTTGTCAGCCTTCTTCTGCGCTCGCTGCAACTCTCCGGCGAACTCCTTGGATTCGCCTTCGGCCACCTTGGTGCCCAATGCCTTGGACGCCTCGTCGTACCGCTCGAACGCCTTCTTGAGCCGGTCTCCGGCGCCGTCGGCGATCTCGTTGAAGGCGCGGCCGGCGTCACTGTCCCAGCCCTCCACCGAGGACAGGGCCTTGATCACGCGCGCCTGCTCGTCGATCGTGTCGGCCATCTGCCGCAACTTGCCTCCGAGGGCGGCGACTTCGTCAGGGTCTCCCGGAGTGGGATCTTCGTCCCACAGCGGCGGCCAGTCACCGGATCGCCTACTCACTTCTTGCCCCTCCCCGTGTTGTCGGCAATTGCCTTGGCCAACTCATGGTCGATCTCTTCGTACTTCTGGGCCGCCGCTCCGGTGTAATCGGCGAGCTTCTTCAGTTCCTTCGACAGGGTCTTGCGCGTCTTCTTCCAGGTGGTGCTGAACTCGTCGAAGGCGTCTTTCAGTCCACTGTGCCCAAGTCCGTCCTCGTAACCGTCCGAAGGGTTCCCGTGCTGGTCAAACTCATTGTGGAGCTTGCCCAGTGTTCGAGAGCACCCCTTGATCATGTCGAGGTCGTACCTGATTCTGTCGGCCATTGAAAATTCCCCCATCATGGACATGAGACACTGCCGCGAGACTTCCTCCGGCGAACTACATGGAAGGTGGGACGGGTTTGTCCGCGAGTACCGACCACACCGTGCGGGACCGGCTCGGCGTCACGCCCGACGCAGCGGTCTGGTGCACGATCGGCAAGATCCCGGAACCGCCTGCCGAAGTGCACCGGGCAGCCGGATCGGCGCCCTTGCGTCCCGCCTTCATCAGGCCGCTGGGCATGCTCGGAGTCGCGCTGGGCATGCCCTTGCTCTTCATCGGCAAACTGTTCGGTCTCCTCGGCGCGGGTGAGGAGGCCCTCCAGCGGATGCTGTCGACGACCGGGGAACAAGAGCGTCACCGCGCCGCGAAGCTCGAAAAGAAGCAGCGTGACGAGGCCGTCGTCGAGCTCGGCCTCGACAAGACCTTCGACGGCGACTGGAACGGGGCGGCCGGCCGCCTCCTCCTGCAGTGGTACAGCCATTCCTCCCACCACCAACGTCTTGTCGCACTCGCCGGGGACCGCATCCTGCTGGCCGCTCCGCCCAAGCGGGTGTCGATCCGCCGCGACGCCCTCATGCAGGTCGTCGCCGAGATACCCACCGAAGAAGCCGTCCTTGCGGACCCCCTCCTCGCCTTCAAGGTCAGGAACGAGAAGCTGGTCCTGCGTTTCAAGGACGGCTCGTGGCTCACTCTGACGACCGTGCAGTGGGACAGCGAGCTTCACACGTATCTGAAGCGCCATCAGCAGCCGGGCGCGGCCCGGGCAACCGAAGCCTGACAGCCAAGTGCGACGGAGCACAGCACGTGCTCCGTCGCACCCGGTCGTTCAGCGGCCTCGGACTTTACTAACCCTTGGCCTGCTTCGCCAGCGAGTCGTCCAGCTGCTCGTACGCTTCCTTGGCCTTCTTCAGGAAGTCGGACAGGCCGTGGAGGCCCTGGATCGTCTTCGTCGCGCCCTTGGTGAAGTCCTTCATGGAGTCGTCGTACGCTCCCGAGGCCTTCTGGGTGGTGAAGCCGTTCTCCACCAGGGCGGAGACGCGCTTCTCGACGTTCTTGATCTTGTCCTCAAGATCGTGCATGTCCTTGATCAGGTCGCCTGCGACCTTCTCCATCTCGGCATATGTGAGATCCGTGTCTTTGCCGGCCATGACGGCTCCCTCCCGTTCGTGTGGCCTCAGGGCCTTCCCCCGTGGCACCGTTCGCGCGGATCCTTGGCCATGGCATGGCCGTCCGCACGAGCAAAGATCCTACGGGGGTGACGCGTGCGACCGCACGGGCCTTGTGCGGCGGAACCGTGAACCGTCCACATCCCGTTGCACCCGGGAAAGTGCGGACGGCTAAGGTCACTTCCACTGTGTTGGGTGCTCTAGGTGTGTTGGGGGACGGAACGTGCGCCTGAGTCTGACCGTGGTCGACCCGGTCGGCGGTGCCACCGCCGACGTGGTGCTCGACGCGGATCCCGAGTCCACCGTAGGAGACGTCGCGCGGGAGCTGGCCCGGCAGGTCGGTCTCGGGTATCCGGATCCCGGCGAGGGCGGCGCCCAGGTCATCCCCATCGGCGCGCACCGCCAACAGGCCGCCGCCGTCCAGGTGTCCGGGCCGCTCGCCTACGTCGACGGGTACGCCCTCGACCCCGCCGCCACCGTCGTCGGCTCGCCGCTGCGGGACGGCGTCGTCGTCAGTCTCCACGATCCCGCCGGGTGTCTGCTCGGTGAGCCCACCGGTGTGGTGGAGTTCCGGGTCGCGGGCGGCCCGGCCGCCGGCGCCGTGCACCGGCTCGGGGTCGGGCGGTACGACATCGGTACCGGGCCCGCCTCCCACCTCCGCGTCGAGGACCCCGAGTTGCCCGCCCGCGCCGCCACGCTCACCATCGCCATCGACGGCACCTGCAAAGTGCAGATACACACCGAGGACGCCCGGCTGGACGGGGAGGAGGCGGAGAGCGGCGGTGACTGGCCGCTCGGGGCGCAACTCGCCCTCGGCAACACGCTGCTCGAAATCGCCGGGTACAGCCCGCCCAACGCCGCCCTCAAGTGGTCCGACGACGGTGCCGGTCTCGACTACAACCGGCCCCCGCGGCTGCGCCCCGCCGACCGGCAGACGCACTTCTCGCTGCCCAACCCGCTCAGCGACTACGAGGCCCGGCCGCTGCCCTGGCTGATGGCGCTGCTGCCGCTCGTCGGTGCCGTCGTCTCCGTGATGATGTTCGGGCGCTGGTACTACCTGATCATGGCGCTGATGAGCCCCCTCATGCTCTTCGGCAACTACTTCATGGACAAGAAGCACGGCCGGAAGTCGCACGCCAAGCAGCTCAAGGAGTACAAGGAGCACAAGGCGCGGATCGAGGAGGAAGCGCAGGAGGCGCTCGTCGCGGAGCGGTCCGCGCGGCGGGCCGCGGTGCCGGATCCGGCGGCCGTGCTGACGTACGGCACCGGGCCGCGGACGCGGCTGTGGGAGCGGCGGCGCACCGACGCCGACCATCTGCTGATCCGGTTCGGCACCGGACGCGTGCCCTCCGAGGTCGAGCTCGACGACCCCGAGCAGGACGAGCACAAGCGCAAGGTCCGCTGGTACATAGAGGACGCCCCGGTCGGTCTTTCGCTGCGCGACCTCGGGGTGATCGGAGTCGCCGGGCCGGGCGACTCGGCGCATGCGCTGGGCCGTTGGGCCGTCGCCCAGACCGCCGTCCTGCACAGCCCCATGGACGTGCAGTTCTACGTCCTCACCGACAACGACGCCGGCGCACGCTGGGACTGGATGCGGTGGCTGCCGCACTCCCGGCCGGGCGGCGGGCAGGACGTGAACGTCCTCATCGGCACCGACTCCGAGACCGTCGGCGCCCGCGTCGGCGAGCTCACCCAGCTCCTCGACGGCCGGCAGAAGGCCCTGCAGAAGGGCGGGCGGAGCAAGACCGACGGGCCGGCCTTCTCCGACCCCGACATCGTCGTCGTGTGGGACGGCTCGCGGCGCCTGCGGTCCATGCCCGGTGTCGTACGGCTGCTGAAGGAGGGGCCGGGTGTCGCCATCCGCTCCCTCTGCCTCGACGAGGAGGAGCGGTTCCTGCCCGGGGAGTGCCAGGGGGTCGTGGTCGCCGAGCCGCGGGCCACCAAGGAGACCGCGCAGGCGGCGCCCGTGGCCCAGCAGGCGGTCGGCGGGTTCCCGTCCTTCCAGGCCTGGCATCCCCAGAGCGGCAACGGCGGCGAGGAGCAGGCTCCGCAGGACCTGGAGTTGAGGCTGCGCGTCGAGCAGAGCGGGGCGCTGCGCAAGCTGGGCGTACGGCCCGACTTCGTCTCCGCCGCCTGGTGCGGGCGGCTCGCCCGCTCGCTCTCCCCGCTCCGCGACATCAGCGGCGAGAGCGAGGACTCCGCCCTGCCCGCCGCCAGCCGGCTGCTCGACGTGCTCCAGCTGGAGCCGCCCACGCGGGACGCGATCTCCGCCCGCTGGCGGATGGGCGGGCAGTCGACGATGGCGGTCATCGGGGAGTCGTACGACGGCCCGTTCGGCATCGACCTGCGGCGCGACGGGCCGCACGGGCTCATCGCCGGTACCACCGGTTCCGGCAAGTCCGAGCTGCTGCAGACCATCGTGGCCGCGCTGGCCGTCGCCAACACCCCCGAGAACATGACCTTCGTGCTCGTCGACTACAAGGGTGGCTCGGCGTTCAAGGACTGCGTGAAGCTGCCGCACACCGTGGGCATGGTCACCGACCTCGACGCCCACCTCGTGGAGCGGGCCCTGGAGTCGCTGGGGGCGGAGCTCAAGCGGCGCGAGCACATCCTCGCCGCCGCCGACGCCAAGGACATCGAGGACTACCAGGACCTCGTCAAGAGAGATCCGTCCCGCTCCCCGGTGCCCCGACTCCTCATCGTCATCGACGAGTTCGCGTCGATGGTCCGTGATCTGCCCGACTTCGTCACCGGACTCGTGAACATCGCCCAGCGCGGCCGGTCCCTCGGCATCCACCTCCTGCTCGCCACCCAGCGGCCCTCCGGTGTCGTGTCGCCCGAGATCCGCGCCAACACCAACCTCCGGATCGCGCTGCGCGTGACCGACGCCGGTGAGTCGACGGACGTCATCGACGCGCCGGACGCCGGGCACATCGCGAAGAGCACGCCGGGACGGGCGTACGTCCGGCTCGGGCACGCCTCGCTGGTCCCCTTCCAGTCGGGGCGGGTCGGCGGACGGCGGCCGGGCGCCGCGGACCCGGCCACCCTCGCGCCCTGGGCCGGGGCGCTGTCCTGGCAGGACCTCGGGCGGGCCGCGCTGCGCAAGCCGAAGTCCGAGGCGAAGGAGGACGACGAGATCACCGACCTGAAGGTGCTCGTCGACGCCGTCCGCGAGGCCAACACCGCCCTGCGGATCCCGGCCCAGCACTCCCCGTGGCTGCCCGCCCTCGACGACATGCTGCTGCTCGACGACGTGCCGGCCGTGCAGGCGCAGGGTTCGCTGCCCGCCGCCGCGTACGGGGTCGAGGACCTGCCGGCCGACCAGGCCCGCCGCGCGGTCGCCGTCGACTTCGCGACCTTCGGGCACCTCATCATCGCGGGTGCCCCGCGCACCGGACGCTCGCAGGTGCTGCGCACCATCGCCGGTTCGCTGGCCCGCACCAACTCCTGTGCCGACGTGCACCTGTACGGCATCGACTGCGGCAACGGCGCGCTGAACGCGCTGACCCGGCTGCCGCACTGCGGCGCGGTCGTCGGCCGCAACCAGACCGAGCGGGTGGAACGGCTCATGGCCCGCCTCTCCGGTGAGCTGGGCCGCCGTCAGGAGCTGCTCGCGGACCGGGGGTTCGCGGACGTCGGGGAGCAGCGGGCCGCCGTGCCGGAGGCCGAACGGCTGCCGCACATCGTGCTGCTTCTGGACCGCTGGGAGGGCTGGCTGCCCACCCTCGGCGAGCTGAACCACGGTGACCTCACCGACCAGATCATGGTGATGATGCGGGAGGGCGCGAGCGTCGGCATCCATCTCGTCCTCACCGGCGACCGGCAGATCCTGGCCGGCCGGATCTCCTCCCTCACCGAGGACAAGTACGGTCTGCGGCTCGCCGACCGCGCCGACTTCTCGATGCTGGACATCAACTCCCGCAAGGTTCCCGAGGAGATCCCGCCCGGCCGCGCCTTCCGCAGCGAGACGGCCGCCGAGACGCAGTTCGCGCTGCTCTCCGCGGACACCACGGGGCAGGGCCAGAACGCGGCGATCGTCGCGATCGGCGAGGCGGCCGAGGCCCGCGACGCCCAAGTCGAGCGCTCCCGGCGCCCGTTCCGGGTGGACGTGCTGCCCAGCCGGATCTCCTTCGAGGACGCCTGGGCGATGCGTACCCCGGCCGCGGCGGCCACTCCGCTGTGGGCCCTGGTCGGCGTCGGCGGCGACGAACTCACCGCCTTCGGACCGGACCTGGCGCAGGGCGTCCCGGCCTTCGTGATCGGCGGTCCCGCCAAGTCCGGCCGCTCCACGACCCTGTTGGGCTTCGCCCGCTCCTACCTCGCCAACGGCGTACGCATCGTCGTCGCCGCGCCCCGGCAGTCCCCGCTGCGTGAACTCGACGGCCGGGACGGTGTGTTGAAGGTCTTCACCGGGCGGGACGTGGACGAGGACGAGCTGACGGAGGTGCTGTCGTCGGCGTCCCCGGCCGAGCCGATCGTCGTGCTCGTCGACGACGCCGAGGTGCTGGACGACTGCGACGCCGAGGGTGTCTTCAAGCGGATCGTGGAGCGCGGCACCGAAGAGGGCCTCGCCGTGGTCATCGCCGGTGACGAGGACGAGATCTGCGACGGCTTCTCGGGCTGGCAGGTCGACGCCAAGAAGGCCCGCCGGGGCATCCTGCTCTCCCCGCAGGAGTCCGGCTCCGGCGAGCTGATCGGCATCCGCACCACCCGGGCCATGGTGGGCGGCCCGATCCAGCCCGGCAAGGGCATGCTGCACCTCGGCAGCGGGGAGCACGTCACGGTGACGACCCCGCAGTAACCGCGGGCGGTCGCAGGGTGGGCGCGGACCGGCCGCAGGGCCTTCGCGGACCGGTCGGGAGGCCTTCGCGAGGTGGGCGCGGACCGGTAGCGGGGCCCTCGCGGGGCCTTCGCGGGGCAGGGGACCCCGGGTCCTCAGTCCCCCGTCTTCGACATCACCGCGACCGGGTTCCCCTCCGCCGAGCTGTTCGACGTGTAGACCAGGTCGCCGTGGCTCGGGGTCAGGTAGACGGTGTTCGTGGCGGGGTCGCAGCCGTCGTGGTTGCCCTTGGCGCCGGTGGAGGAGGCGACGATCCTGGCCGCCGTCACCGATCTCAGCCTGAGGATGTCCGTACAGACCCCGCCCAGCTGGTCGGTCTGCCGCAGGCGGCCCAACTCCTGGCCCACCGAAGCCTGTTCGACGGTGACCCGGAAGGTGCCGATGGGCAGGTTGCCGGACAGGGCGGTCGCCGAGCCCTCCCAGGTGCCGAGGTAGGCCGCCGGGATCTTCCCGTCCCCGGCCGGGGACGACGCCGATGCCGAGGGCGACTTGGCGGTGGCCCCCGCGTCACTGTCCGTCCCGCCGTCGGCCCGGAGGAACGGCTGCACCAGGAACCCCACCCCGACGGTGACCACCGCCAGCGCGGCGGCCACCGCGAGCGCGACCGTGCAGCTCACCCGTCGCCCGCGGCCGTCCGCGCCCGGTACGGCGGTCGCCGCGACGCTCACGGACACCTTGCCGGGCTTCCCGAGTGTCTCGGGCGTCCCCTCCGCCGCGGGCGCGGCATCCCGCGGCTCCGGTACGACCGCGGGCGGCACCGTCGGTTCCGGTACGACCGCGGGCGGCACCGTCGGTTCCGGTACGACCGCGGGCGGCACCGTCGGCGGCGGGCCGAACTCCCCGGCCACGGAAGGGGTGCTGAACTCCACCGGCCCGGTCACCGGCCAGGGCGCCGGTACGACGGCCGGCACGGCCTCCGCCGCCTCCAGGTTCAGCACCTCCACCGCGCTCCGGCTCACCCGCTCCACCAGCGCCCCCGGCAGCCACCCGCCCGCCACCAGCCGTGCGGTCCCCTCGGGCGCCAGCCGCCGGGCCACCTCCGCCGGGCCCGGCCGCCGCTCCGGCTCCTTCGCGAGGCAGGCCTCGGCCACCTCCCGCAACTCTCCGCTCAGCGAGCCGAGTTCGGGCTCCTCGTGGACGACCTTGTAGAGCAGGGCGGCCGAGGAGTCCCCGGGGAACGGCGGCGCCCCGTTGGCCGCGTACGCCAGTACGGCGCCGAGGGAGAAGACGTCCGCCGCGCCCGTGGCGCCCTTGCCGAGGATCTGCTCCGGGGACATGTATCCGGGCGAGCCGATCGACACCCCCGAGGACGTCAGCGAAGCCGTGCCGTCGGTGGCGCGGGCGATGCCGAAGTCGATGAGGAGCGGTCCGTCGAGGGTCAGGAGCACGTTCGAGGGCTTCACGTCCCGGTGCACGAGCCCGAGTTCGTGCACCGCCGTCAGCGCCTCGGCGAGTCCCGCGCCGAGCGCCCGTACCGTGTGCGCGGGCAGCGGGCCGCCGTCGGTCACGGCGGCCGTCAGGGAGGGGCCGGCCGCGTAGGCCGTGGCGACCCAGGGCACGGGGGCGTCCGGGTCGGCGTCCAGGACGGAGGCGGTCCAGGCGCCGCCGACCCGCCGCGCGGCCTGCACCTCGCGGCGGAAGCGGGCGCGGAACTCCTCGTCCAGGGCGAAGTGCGGGTGCACGATCTTGACGGCGACGGAGCGGCCGCCGGCCGATCGGCCCAGATAGACGCGGCCCATGCCGCCGGAGCCGAGCCGGCCGAGCAGCCGGTACGGTCCGACGGTTGTGGGTTCGTCGCCCGCGAGCGGCTGCATGCGCCCTCACCCCCCAGAGAGTTCAGCTGAAGCCTATTCGCTCCGCGGGTCGGGTGGTTGTTTTGCCGCGGGCCCGGTGGGGGCTGGTCGCGCAGTTCCCCGCGCCCCTTACGGGGCGCTCTGTGCGGGGCGATCCTTACGGGGCGCTCAGCAGGTCGACCTTTACGTCTGCCGGGAAGCCGGTCGTCGGGCCCACCCTGCGGGCGAACTCCGTCACCGCGGCCAGCTGGGGGGCGCCGAAGCTGAAGTCGAGGGTGGTGAAGTACTGGGCGAGGGTCGCCTCGTCGAACTCCTCCCAGCGGGCGGCCTGTTCGGCGACCTTGGCGACCTCCTCCAGGGAGAGGTTGCGGGAGTCGAGGAAGGCGCCGTGCACCTCGCGGGTCAGGTGCGGTTCGCGCTCCAGGTAGTCCCGGCGCGCCGCCCACACCGCGAAGACGAACGGCAGGCCCGTCCACTCCTTCCACAGTGCGCCGAGGTCGTGCACCTGGAGGCCGAAGCGCGGGGCGTCCAGCAGGTTGGCGCGCAGGGCCGCGTCGCCGATGAGCACCGCCGCGTCCGCCTCCTGCATCATCAGGCTGAGGTCGGGCGGGCAGGTGTAGTACTCGGGCTGGACGCCGTAGCGATCGGCGAGCAGCAGCTGGGCGAGGCGGACCGAAGTACGCGAGGTGGAGCCGAGGGCGACCCGGCGGCCGTCCAGCTGGTCCAGCGGGACCTGCGAGACGATCACGCAGGACATCACCGGGCCGTCGCAGCCGACGGCGATGTCCGGGAAGGCGACCAGGTCGTCGGCGTTGCGCAGGAACTCGACGAGGGTGATGGGCCCGATGTCGAGGTCGCCGCGCACCAGCTGCTCGCTGAGCTTCTCAGGGGTGTCCTTGGTCAGCTCGAAGTCGAGAAGGGTGCCGGTTCTCGCGAGCCCCCAGTAGAGGGGCAGGCAGTTCAGGAACTGGATGTGGCCGACGCGCGGCCGGGTGCGAGAATTGTCCACATCGCGAGACTAGACCCCATGGGGTAGCGTGCTGGGACCGCCCCCAGCCTCCGGTGTCCGACCGCCCTTCCGGTCAACCCACCCTCGGGGCGATTCAAACGTCCGGGTGACGTGATCTTGGCCCCTGTTGCTTTCGGCTGCCTACATGCTAGGCTCAACGCAAGTTGCAGTTTGGTTTCCCTTGCAGTACAGAGCCTGCGGAGCATGTAACCGTGGGCTCTTGTCGTTTTCAGACGTATGCAGTTGTGCGGCACTTAGTTTGTTTTCACACTTGCAGGTTCTGGAGCAGGGCGACCCTTTTGGGCCCAAGGAGGGCTTATGGCTACCGGAACCGTGAAGTGGTTCAACGCCGAAAAGGGCTTTGGTTTCATCGCCCAGGAAGGCGGCGGCCCCGACGTCTTCGTCCACTACTCCGCGATCAACGCCAACGGGTTCCGCTCCCTGGAGGAGAACCAGCAGGTGAGCTTCGACGTCACGCAGGGCCCGAAGGGTCCGCAGGCGGAGAACGTCACCCCCGTCTGATCTCAGACAAACCAAGTCTGATCGCAGACTGAGTGCAGTACCCAAGGAGCCCCGCGCCGTCAGGCGACGGGGCTCCTGCCTTTTCCGTCCCCGTTTACACGTGCTGCATCACCAGCACGAACGTGGTGCCGGGCGCCAGCGCCTCGTACACATGCGGAATATCGCCGCGATATGTCAGGTAATCACCGGGGTTCAATTCGACGGTTTCTCCGCGTGGCCCCGCCTTAACCTGCCCGCCGCATACGACGAGATGCTCGACCGTTCCCGGAATGTGCGGCTCGGACTCCCGCGCCACGCCCGGCTCCATCCGCAGGTGGTAGAGGTCCCGGCGGACTCCGGGCGGGCAGGACGACAGCAGGGTGGCGGCGAAGTCGGCCCGCTCCGACGCGACCGTGGGCCCCTCCCCCGCCCGGATCACCTGAACGCCGGACACCGGCGGCTCGACCAGCACGCTGAACGGCACGCCGAGCGCCACCCCGAGCGACCACAGCGTCTCCACGCTCGGGTTGCCGCCGCCGGCCTCCAGCTGGGACAGCGTGGACTTCGCGACGCCGGCCCGTTTCGCCAGCTCGGACAGGGAGAGTCCGGCCCGGGCCCGCTCGCGCTTCAGCGCCCCGGCGATCCACTCCATCGGAAGCCGGTCCGGCCGGCCGGTTGCTTCGGACATCTCGTTCGTTCGCTCCATCGGTACGACCGTTCGCCTTGACGAACACCACCCTACGCGTTCACCATAAAGAACATGCGTTCGCCAAACCGAACAGCCCGAACAACCCACCCCGGGAGAACAGCCTCCCTGGTCCGGGACAGTTCACTCGTCTGGCTGGCCGGTGGGATCGTCGGCGTCTCCTTCGGCGCGGTCAGCGTCGCCGGCGGCCTGCCCGTGTGGGTCCCGGTCGTCATGTCCCTCGTCGTGTACGCGGGCTCGGCCCAGTTCAGCGCGGTCGGCGTACTGCTCGCCGGTGGCGGCCCGCTGGCCGCCGCGGCCACCGGCCTGCTCCTCAACACCCGTACGGCGGCCTTCGGCCTGGCCGTCGCCGACCTGCTCGGCCCCGGCCGGGCCACCCGCCTGCTCGGCGCCCACCTGGTCACCGACGAGACGGTCGCCTTCGCCCTGGCCCAGCCGGACCCGGCCCGCCGCCGGGCCGCGTTCTGGATCTCGGGCCTCGGCCTGTTCGCCGCCTGGAACGTGGGGGTGGCGGCCGGCGCCCTCGCGGGCGGCACCCTCGGCGACACCGCCCGCTACGGCCTGGACGCGGCGTTCCCCGCCGTCCTGGTCGCCCTGGTCCTGCCCGCCCTCCGCGAGGACGCGGGGGTCCGCCGAGCAGCCCTGCTCGGCGCGGCTATCGCCCTCGCGGTGACCCCCGCCGTCCCCGCCGGGGTCCCGGTCCTGCTCTCCCTCTGCGCCCTGGTGGTGGTACGACGATGAACGCAACGGTGGTCATGATCCTGGCCCTCGCCCTCGGCACGTACGCCTTCCGGCTGGTGGGCCCGGCGCTGCACGGCCGGGTGGAGATCCCGGCGCGGGTCCAGGAGCTGGCGTCGGCGGGAGCGGTGGTCCTGCTGACCGCACTCCTCGCGACCGGCGCACTCACGGAGAACGGCGGCTTCACGGGGTGGGCGCGCCCGGCCGGGGTGCTGGTGGCCGGCGTACTCGCGTGGAGGAAGGCGCCGTTCGCGGTGGTGGTCGTGGGGGCGGCGGCGGTGACGGCGGCGCTAAGGGCGGCGGGGCTGGGGTAGAGGAGGCGAGTGGGCAGGCGCTGCCGGTCGCCGTGGAGTGATCAGGAGAGTACGAGGATCAGGGTCTCGGTGGGGGTGATCCTGCCTTCGGCACGGTGGCGGAGGATCTGGAGGCCGGCGGCGACCCGGCGGTAGAGGGCGCCCAGGGCAGGATCGAAGGCGTCGTCGTCGGCCAGCGCGGCCAGCGTGAAGGCGGCGACCTCCATGTGGGCGAGGTGGACGCGCCAGAGGCCTTCTCCGGCACCGGGATCGGGCAGCGATCGGGCCAGCGACTCCAGTTGCCGCGCCAGCCGACTCATCAGCACGCCTCCGTACTTCGGCCGGTTGTCGGAAGCCGGCGTGCGTGCGACGGCATCTTCGAGCACAGGGATGATCTCGTCGTCGTGGACCGTGACGCGCCAACGCGTCTGCACGCTCAGCGGGTCGGCCACCCGCTCGACGAATGCGCGCAGGCGTCTTCTGTCCCGCGACGAAGCGTCCGATTCGCTGAACGTGAGCCACCGCAGCAGCCGGTAGGCGGAGAACGCTGCTTCGAGCAGGTCCGTCTCGGCGGGCGGAGCGGGGTAGAGCCGGTCGAGGTCGTCGGCGAAGGCCCGGCTGCGAGCGGTCGTCTCGGGAAGAGGAGCGGGGCCGTAGCCGGAAGCGACGAGGATTTCGAGGGCCATGCCGAGAGCAAGGGGGAGGCTGCCGTATCCGTCGGCAACTACGTCGGCGATTTCCCGAGCGGCAGGGAGAACCTCCGATCCGTCCTGAGCGCGGCCCGCGAGTTTGTCGGCGGCGAGAAGGGCGGCACGGCGCAGACGGACGTCGACATCCTGGGACAGGCCGACGACAGCGAGGACCTCTCTCAAGTCGACGTGCAGACCGTCCATGTGGTCGAGGCCGAGGCGGACGGCACGGTCGAGGTTGCGGGCGAGAGCGAGCGTCAGGGCGAGGGTGGCGTCGAGGTCGTAGTCGGGGGCGGTGAACTCGGCGTCATGAAGGCCGCGGACGTGTGCCAGGGTCGCCGTGAGGGCGACCAGGTCGAGTCCCTCGGGAAGGCTCGTCCCGCCCGACCACGGATGTGGAAGGCCGTCCGGAACCCACAGCTCGGGCAGAGCCCCCGGCTCCATGGCCGCGTGCCACACGCTGTGTCCGGGTACGCGGCTGGTCAAGGTGAAGGCCGGGTCGGTGACCTCCGCGTGGGTGGGCAGGCGGACGGTGGTGCCCTCGGGGAGGAGGTCGTTGATCCAGTCGACCAGTTGCACCGCCTCGGTGCGGGTGATGCCCACGGCGGGGTCCGCCGGCCTCGGCCCGGTGGGCTTGCCGGTGAACAGGCCGTACAGCTCGCGCGTGACCGGCCGGACCGTGACCTGGGCGTCGTCGCTGAGCCGTACCGTGTCGCGGAGTTGGCGGGTGACGGTGACCGCGGTCATCAGGCGGCGGCGCGGGGTGCCGGCCGGCTCGTCCAGGAGTTGCCGGCGCAGGGTGTCGAGGCGGACCGCGGTGACCGGGGACAGTTCCGTGGCCTGTTCCGCGCAGTCGAAGGCCAGGGCCAGCGTCCGGGTGGTGTTGGCCGCCAGGCACGCCTCCACGATCGGGGCCGGATCCGTACGGGCCGCGTACAGCAGCGTCGTCTCCCGCCACCAGTCCGCGTCGATCCCGGCGACGAGCACGTCGACGAGCCGGCGGTGCTGGATGTGCAGGGCCGCGAGGTGTTCCTGGAGGGTGAGGTGGGCGAAGGCGTACAGGCCGTGTTCGCGCTCCACCAGGAGTCCGCTGGTCACCACGGAGGCGAGGAAGGCGTCCGGGCCGGTGGTCGCGGCGACCCTGGCCAGCGCCGGTTCCAGCAGTTCGGCGGCCTGCCCTGCGGCGATGTCGCGACGGCCCTCGGCCATCATCGTGTACGCCAGTTCCCGCAGCACCACCTCCTTCTTCGCCCCCGGCACCTCGTCCGCGACCGTCGCCACGTTCTTCGCCTCGGCCCTGCGCCAGAGCAGCACCTGGCAGATCTCCGCGTACAGCTCCGCCCGGCTGCCGGGCAGCGCGCCCCGGTACCGGTGCACGTTCGCGATCATCGTCAGCAGCAGGGGGTTCGCCGCCAGGTCGTACAACACCGAACGGTCGCGCAGGCGTCGGATCAGGTCCTCCGCCTCCGCCGCCGCCCGCGTCTCCACCCCGGCGTCGTGCACGCCCGTGCTCAGGCGCTCGATCGTCCGGTACCAGCCGTGCAGGAAGCGGGAGATCTGCTCGCCGGTGAAGCGGCGCACCTGGAGGACGCGGGCGCGGTTGAGGGGGGCGGTCCGGTAGCCGTGGGGACGGGAGGTGAGGACGAAGTCGTTGCGCTCGTACCGCTCGACCTGTCTCTCCGCCCACGCGGAGACGTGCCTGCGGTCCTCCTCCCGGGCCACCTCGTCCAGACCGTCGAGCAGCACCAGGCAACGCCCGTCCCGCAGTTGCTCCTCGAACCAGCCCTCGGGTTCCGGTGGTTCCAGGCTGCCCACCGACGCCGTGATGATCTGCGGGAGCGTAAGAGAGGGGTCCGCCGTGATCGCCTCCGCGTGGTCGCGGAGGTAGAGGAGTACCGGTACACGGCCGTGGGAGTCTCCCGCCAGCCGCAGCGCCAAGTGCTTGAGCAGCGTGGTCTTTCCCGTGCCCGGTGCGCCGATCAGCGCCAGGCATGCGCCCTGCTCGCCGTCCAGGAACTCGTCGATCGACTGCCGCGCCCCGGGCCCGGGTACGGCACCGGCCAGCGGTTCCCGTTCCGCCGTGTGCACCGGTCCCGGCGCCACGCTCACATCGACGAACACCTCTTCCAGCCCCGGCGTGTAATCCCCGCGCGTGGCCAGCCCCTTGAGATCGACGAAGCGGTGCGTGCTGCGGACATGACGCCGGTACGACTGCTCGAACCTCGACGTCCGCCGTTGCAGCCAACGGTCGATGGTGTCGGCGACCCGCGTCACCCAGCGGCCCTGCAACTCCCCGAAGACCTTGCCCGCGAAGCCGGTCACGACCACCAGCACCTCGTACCCGACCAGTGCGCAGGCCGCGAGGACCGGGTGCCGCGCGACGCCGGAGTGGTACGCCGCCCCGAGGGCACCTGGCGGCACAACCGTGACCGCGACCAGGCCGACCCGAGCCAGAACCGCCGATCCTCCCCCGTCCCCCATCGCCGCGGCCCCCTACGAGGAGGCGATCCCCGTCAGAAACGCCGACCAGGAGGAGAGGGAGAGGGTCAGGTGGGGGGCGGCTCTGCGCTTGGAGTCGCGGATGTGGATGGCGGAGGGATGGGTGCGGACTTCGAGGCACTCGCCGCCCCCGCCGCTGCTGTACGACGACTTACGCCAGGTGTAGGCGGCTTCGACGCAATCGCCGCCCTCGCCGCTGCTGTAGCTGGCCTTGAACCAGGTGAGTTCCTCGCTGCTCATAGCTGCTCCAGCTTCCCTTCGATCAACACGCGGGATTCCATGGGCGGTAGAGCCATCGCCCGCATGATCCCATAGCGGTCCGCGATCTTTCGGACCTCTTCCAAGTCGGTGATGAGCCGGGGGTATCCCTGCGCCTCCGTGTACGCAACCTGCGCATGCTTCTTGGGGGTCAAGAGGTTGAACGCACTGTCCAGGTTGGGATGTTCCTGGACCTTGGTTGGCATCACCTGGATCTCCACGTTCCGCATAGCGCCGACGCGCAACAGGCGTTCCAACTGCACCTTGTGCACGCGTGGTCCACCGATCGGCCGGTCCAGCACGACCTCTTCGATTACGTAACTCACGACAGGCGAGGGCCACTTCTCGAAGACCTGCTGACGCGAGAGTCGGTCGGCAACCCGCCTCTCGATGGTCTCCTCGTCGAGGAACGGGCGACGTTTGGCGAACACAGCCCTCGCGTGATCCTCGGTCTGGAGCAATCCATGCACCGCATGGTTGGAGTAGTGATGCAGCTCGACAGCCTCGGCCTCAAGCACCGCGTATCCCCTGTACCACTCGGGATGCCGCGTCCGCGCCCTCTTCATCGCCTCCTTCAGCTCAGGGATCGCCGCGACCAGCAACCCCCCGGCCCCCAACAACTCGTCCGCCTTCACGAGCATGTCCGGCTGCGGGACGCGCACCCCCCTCTCCATCGCCGAGATGGCATCGGGGCCGTACCCCACCATCGCCCCGAACTCCTTCTGCGTGAGCCCCGCCCGCTCGCGCAGCAGCTTCAGCATCTTGCCCAGGGCTGTGATGAGCCCCGTCGTCCCGTCGGCCTCCGCCGGAGTCTCCGGCCTCCGCTCCTGCTGTACGTCCGTCACGCACCCACCGCCTCGACGTCCTCGTGGTCACGGCCGACGACCCGTACGCCTCACCCGACACACCCGTACGGTCACCGTGAGTCGCGCGATCGCCCCTGGTCAGGGTACGGAGAACCGACCACGCTCTGTCACGTGAACGCCGAAATCTCCACCCCCACCGCCGAACTGACCCAGCGTCTGAGCGCCACCCCACGCGGCGCACGGCTGGCCCGCCGCCTCGTGGCCAACGCGCTGGACACCTGGGGTCACCCCTACGACGGCGACCTGAACCACACCGCCCAGCACCTGGTCGCGGAGCTGGCCGCGAACGCCGTCACCCACGGTCGCGTCCCCGGCCGGGACTTCGAGGTGCGGCTGCTGCTGCTCGCCGAGGACGACACCCTCCGTATCGAGGTGAGTGACGCGAGGGGCGACCGGGGGCTGCGGTTCGTGACGGATCCGGAGGCGGACGGGGGACGGGGGTTGGTGCTCGTGTCGTTGCTGGCCCGTACCTGGGGGGTCACCGGGCGGGACGTCGGCAAGACGGTGTGGGCCGAGCTCGGGTTGTCTGTCAGTGGCGGCCGTTAGGGTCCGCGGCATGACAGCCGACTTCCTGGACGCCACCCGTACGTTCTACGACGCGATCGCCTCCGACTACGCGGACCGCTTCCGCTCCGAGTTCGCCAAGAGGCCCGTGGAGAGGGCCATGTTGGACGTGTTCGCCGAACTCGTGGGCCCCGGCGCCGAGGTGGCCGATCTCGGCT
The DNA here is from genome assembly GCF_043201715.1 of Streptomyces sp. NPDC048291. Lineage (NCBI taxonomy): Bacteria > Bacillati > Actinomycetota > Actinomycetes > Kitasatosporales > Streptomycetaceae > Streptomyces > Streptomyces sp. NPDC048291. The sequence continues at coordinate 126,619 of NZ_JBICZC010000017.1, read as the reverse complement.
GCGGTCCCGGCCGGGTGACCGGTCGGCTGGCCGCGCTGGGGCTGTCGGTCTTCGGCCTCGACCTCTCGGAGTCGATGCTCGCCATCGCCCGCCGCGAGAATCCCGGACTGCGCTTCCTCCAGGGCTCGATGCTGGACCTGGAGGCGGCGGACGGGGCGTTGGACGGCGTGCTGTGCTGGTACTCGTCCATCCACACGCCGGACGACCGGCTGCCGGCGCTGTTCGGTGAGTTCCGGAGGGTGCTGCGGCCCGGCGGGCGGCTGCTCCTGGCGTTCCAGGTGGGGGACGTGGCACGGCGGCACGAGAACCCCTGGGGGCATCCGGTGACGCTGGACTTCCTGCGGCGGCGGCCGGAGCGGATGACGGCCCTGCTGGCCGACGCCGGGTTCACGCTGTACTCCAGCACGGTGCGGGAACCGGACGCCGGGCTCGGGGAGGTCAGCCCGCAGGCCTTTCTGCTGGCCGAGCGCTAACGGGCCGACATGGACCCGCGACCACGCGATCGGCCCGTCCTCACCCCTGGGCGAGCCGCTCGCGCAGCAGGGTGCGCACGGAGACGGGTTCGCGGCCGAGCAGCTGGGCCAGCGCGGGGTCGGGGGTCGCGAACTCGCCCTCGCGGGCGGCGGTGAAGATGGTCAGGAGCTGGTCGGCCGTTTCGGCGGGCACGCCGCCGGCCACCAGGCGGGCGTGGAACATGGCGTCCGGTGCGGTGGTCCGGGTGACGGTTCGGCCGGTGAGCTCGCTCACGAGGGCGGCGAGGTCGGCGAAGGTGAGCGCCTCGGTCCCGGTGAGCGGGGGCGTCGGCCCCTCGAACCGGTGGCCCTCGTCCGCCAGGATCACCGCCGCCGCCTCTGCCAGGTCGGCGTGCGCCGTCCAGCAGACCGGGCCGTCGGCGGGCAGGGCCACCTCTCCGGCGGCCAGGCCCGGGGCGAGGAAGTCGAGCCCGCTGGCCGCGTGGAAGCCGTTGCGCAGAGAGGTCCAGGGGATGCCGGAGGCGGCGAGGGCCTCCTCCGTGGCCGCGTGGTCGCGGCAGGCCTGGAAGCGGGAGGTGGGGCTCGCACCCATCTGGGCGGTGTAGAGGATCCGGCGGGCGCCGGCCGCGACGGCCGCGGCTATGGCGGTGCGGTGCTGCCGTACGGTCTCCTCGCCCATCCGGTCGACGGAGACGATCAGTATCCGGGTGCCGCCCTCGAAGGCGTGTGCCAGGCCTGCCGGTTCGGTGAAGCTGCCCTGCCGTACCCGCACGCCCCGGTCCGCGAGGGCCTGCGCCTTCTTCGGGTCGCGGACGCTGACGCCGACCCGGTCCGCCGGTACGCGGGCCAGCAGGTGCTCCACGGTCTGGCTGCCGAGCTGTCCGGTGGCTCCGGTCACGATGATCATGATGTCCTCCGACTACGACGTTCTGCGACGTTGATAACAACGGAAACATCTCAACGATAACATCGATACTAACGATGGAAGCAAGGGGGCGATATCGTTGATACATGCCTTCCGGATCACGTGCCACGAACGCCGCCACCGGCTCCGCCCCCGACACCCGGCAGCGCGTCATCGACGCCGCCATCGGGCTGCTGGAGCGCGAGGGGCGGGACGCCGTCACCACCCGCGCGGTCGCCGTTGCCGCGGGGCTCCAGCCGCCGGCCATCTACCGGCTGTTCGGCGACAAGGAGGGGCTGCTGGAGGCGGTGGCCGAGCACGGCTTCGCCGCCTTCCTCGCGAGCAAGCGCGTCGTCCCGGACCCCGAGGACCCGATCCAGGACCTGCGGGACAGCTGGGACCTGGCGGTCCGGTTCGGTCTGGAGAACCCCGCGCTGTACTCGCTGATGTACGGCGACGTCGCGCGCAGCGACTCGCCGGCCTTCCGGACCGGGCTGGAGATCCTCCGGGGCCGGGTCCGGCGGCTGGCTGTCGGCGGGCGGCTGCGGGTCGGCGAGGCCCTCGCGGCCAATGTCATCCACGCCACGGCCCGCGGCGCCGTCCTCACTTGGCTGTCCATGCCGACGGGCGACCGCGACCCGGCGCTGCTGACCACCCTCCGGGAGGCGATGGTCACGGCCATCACCACGGAGGAACCCGCCGTACGCACCGCGGGCCCGGGCGGCGCCGCCCGGGCCCTGCGTGCCGGCCTCCCCGACCAGACGGTCCTCAGCCGGGCCGAACAGCACCTCATGACCGAGTGGCTGGACCGCCTGGCCGCCGACGCTTAGGACACCGCCGCGCGCCGGCCGCCGGGCGGCCCTCCGTACCTGCTACCAGGCCACCGGCAGCTCCAGCGGGAACCGGCGGATGGTCTCGGTGTCCCAGCGGACCTCCTCCGGGCGCACCGCCAGGCGGAGGTCGGGGAAGCGGTCCAGGAGGCGGCCGACGGCGACCTCCAGTTCGGCCATCGCCAGGGGGACCGCGATGCACCGGTGGCCGCCCCAGCCGAAGGTCATGTGGGGGGCGACCGGACGGTCGGGCACGATCTCGTGCGGGTCCGGGTAGCGGTCGGGGTCGCGGTTGGCCGTCAGGTACGAGACGTGGACGAAGTCGCCGCGCCGGATGAGCACCCCGTCGAGTTCGACGTCCTCCAGCGCCACCCGGGGAATGCCCACGCCCTTCCGGAAGGGGATGTACCGGAGCAGTTCGTGGAGGAACTCCGTCAGGTCCTTCTGGTGCGCGTAGGCGTACTCCGCCAGCTCCGGGCGGGTCAGCAGCAGGTACATGATGTTGCTGATCTGGCAGGTCGCCGTGTCCTGGCCGCTGAGCGTGAGCGTCAGCAGCAGGACGGCCAGTTCCCTGTCGTCGAGGTGGTCGTCACCGTCCCGTGCCTGGACGAGCAGGCTGACGAGGTCCGTGCCGGGGGCTTTGCGGCGTTGGGTGACGAGTTCGCCGAAGTAGGCCGTCAGGTCCTGCTTGGCCGCGCGGGCGACGTCGCGGTTGCCCGAGCCCAGCACCAGCAGCCGGTGGACCTGCTCCTGCATCCGGGGCCACTTCGCGCGCTCGATGCCCAGCAGGTCCATGATCGTGTGCTGGGGAAGAGGGTCGGACAGGTGCCGGACCAGGTCGGCCGGCGGGCCCTCGGACTCCATCTCGTCCAGCAGCCGGTCCGTGAGGAGGGAGATCCGGTCCCGCATACGGTCCACATGCTGCTGGGTGAAGACCTGGGTGGCCAGATGCCGGATCCGGCTGCTGAGCGGCGGGTCCATCACGTTGATCGACTCGGGGGAGACGATCGGCTCGGCCGTCATCCGCGGATAGTCGTACTCGATGATCGCCGCCCGGCTGAACCGGGGGTCCGTGGTCACCTGCTGCACGGACTCGAATCTGCTTACCAGCCAGGCGTCCGAGTCGCCGTACGGCAGCCGGATGGTGCCGAGGGACTCGCGCTCCATGAAGCCGGCCAGGGCCGGATCGAACTCGAGGGCCTCGCTGAAACCGAAGGGACAGTTGATCGCCTGCACGTTCTTCTCCTTCGTAGGTCGGCCGCTCAGTGGAACGGCACGACATTGGTTGCGTGGACGGCGGCGCGCAGGTCCTTCGCGAGCCGCACGGCGTCGCCGATCGCCCAGTAGTGGAGAAAGAACAGGCGCGGCTCGTCCATCAGGTTGTGGTGGTGGAGTTCGACGATGCCGACCCCGCCCTTGCGCAGGAACTTCAGGACCGGCTGGACCTCGCCCGCGGTCATCACGAAGTCACCGTTGATCGCGGCCCTTCCCCGGCCGAGCGGCTGGAAGTTGATGGTGGTCACCGAGCCGAGGCCGGTCGGCAGGATCATGTCCCCGTCCACGATCTGCTCCGCGCGCGCCCAGACGCTTTTGTAGGTGCCCTCGTCCTGGGAGCCCTTGCTGCCGAAGGCGTCGTCGATGCCCTTGGTGTCCAGGTCGAGCGTCGGGGTGGTGGGTGGCCGGTGGGGCGGGGTGCCGGTGCGGTCGAAAGCCGCGCGCAGTCCCCTGGCGATGGGTACCGGGTCGTGGCTGTGGGCGTGCAGGTGCAGCCACCACAGGGCGGGCTGGTGGGAGAGCAGATGCTTGTGTACGGCGTTGATGGCGATGCCGTGCGCGAGGAGCGCGTCGGTGAAGCCGTCCATTTCGTGCTCGGTGACCACCGCGTCGCCCATCAGCAGGTGGCTGCCGTCCTTGTACCGGACGAAGGCGGTGTGGGTGCCGAGGGCCAGCGCGGTCTCGATCCGCACACCCCGGGAGAACACCTTGAGGTCCCGGCGGGGCAGGCCGGTGTGGTACATGTACCGCTTCATGTCGCCCGGTCGCCCCAGGGCCTTGGTCACCTCTGCCCAGTCGGCGAGCTGGGTCGGCTCGGGTTCGACCAGGGCGCGCGGGTGTTCGTGGGAGAGGGCGCGCGCGGGCGGGGTCGCGGCGCCCGCGAGGACGGGGGCCACGGCACCCGCAGCGAGGACGCGGCGACGGGTGGTGGCCGGTCCGGGGAGCGCTTCCTGCTGCCGGTCGTCAACCATGGTTAAACCTCCTGGCGCGATGGAATCACGGGACCTGCCCGGGTCCCGTGATTCCATCGCGCCGGTGGGGCCAGGTGGACTAACACAAGTCACCGGGCACGGAGGCGGACCACTCCGCGTGACGGCCGCGGATCACCTTCCGCAACGGCCGCGGATCACTTCGCGTACAGGCCCTCGATCTCCGTCGCGAAGTCCTTCATGACCGCCTCGCGGCGCAGCTTCATCGAGGGGGTCAGATGCCCGGCCTCCTCGGTGAAGTCGACGGGGAGCATCTCGAAGCGGCGGATGGACTCGGGGCGGGAGACGAGTTTGTTGGCCTCGTCGACCGCGCGTTGCAGGACGGCCCGCAGCTCGGCGTCGTCCAGGAGGAGTTCCGGCGGCACCGGGTGCTTGCCGTTCATCTGGCGCCAGTGGGTGAGGCCGTCCCGGTCGAGGGTGATGAGGGCGCTGACGTACGGCAGCCCGTCGCCGATGAGCATCACCTGGGAGATGAGGGGGTGCGAGCGCAGCCAGTTCTCCAGCGGGGCCGGGGCGACCGACTTGCCGCCGGCCGTGATCAGCATCTCCTTCTTGCGGCCGGTGATGGTGAGGTAGCCCTCGTCGTCGAGTTCGCCGAGGTCGCCGGTGGCCAGCCAGCCGTCCCGGGTCGCCGGGACGACCCCGCCGGCCGCCGGGTCCCAGTAGCCGCGCAGGACGTGGTCGCCGGCGACCAGGATCTCGCCGTCGGCGGCGATCCGGACCTTGGTGCCGGGCATCGGCCAGCCGACCGTGCCGAGGCGGGGCTTCAGGGGCGGGGTGCAGGTGCTGGCGGCGGTGGTCTCGGTCAGGCCGTAGCCCTCGTAGATCTCGATGCCCGCCCCTGCGTAGAACGCGGCGAGGCGGCGGCCCAGCGGGGAGCCGCCGCAGATGATGTGGCGGACCCTGCCGCCCATGGCGGTGCGGATACGGCGGTAGACGAGGGGGTCGTAGAAGGCGCGGGCGGTCTTCAGGGCGCGGCCGGGCCCGCTGCCGGTGCCGGTCTGTTTGGCCTCCAGCGCCTCGCCGTAGCGCTGCGCGACCGCGGTGGCCCGGTCGAAGACGGAGACCCGGCCGCCCGCCTCGGCTTTCGCCCGGGCGGTGTTGAAGACCTTCTCCAGCATGTAGGGGATGGTGAGGAGGCAGGTCGGTTTGAACCCGGCGAGGTCCGGGAGCAGGTCCTCGGCCTTGAGGCTGGGGGCGTGGCCGAGGCGGACCCCGGCGCGGACGCAGGCGATCGCCACCATGCGGCCGAAGACGTGGGACATGGGCAGGAAGAGGAGGATCGAGACCTCCTCGTCGTTGCGCGCCTTGAAGATCGGGTAGAGGAGTTCGATCGCGTTGTCGACCTCGGCGAAGAAGTTGCCGTGCGAGAGGGCGCAGCCCTTGGGGCGGCCGGTGGTGCCCGAGGTGTAGATGAGGGTGGCCAGGGTGTCGGGGCCCAGCATGCCCCGCCGTACGCCCACCTCGGCGTCCGGCACCGGTGCGCCGGCCTCCGCGAGCCGGTCCACGTGCCCCTTCTCCATCACCCACAGGTGCCTGAGGTCGGGCAGCCGGTCGAGTTCGGGGCCGAGCGCGGCGGCCTGTGCGCTGGTCTCGGTGACCAGGGCGACGGCGCCCGAGTCGTGCATGATCCAGCGGGTCTGGAAGACGGAGGAGGTCGGGTAGATCGGCACGGTCACCAGGCCGGCCGCCCAGGCGCCGAAGTCGAGGAGGGTCCATTCGTACGTCGTCCGGGCCATGATCGCGATCCGGTCGCCGGGCAGCAGCCCCTCGGCGATCAGGCCCTTCGCCACGGCCTGCACCTGGGCGGCGAACTGAACGGCCGTCACGTGGTCCCAACGGCCTTCGTCCTCGGCCGACTTGCGGCTGAGCACCACGGCGCCCGGCTCCGCCTCCGCGTTCTCGAACGGCAGGTCGGCGAGCGAGCCGTGCCGCATCGGGGGCGCGAACGGCGGTACGTACGCCTCCCGTACCACCCCGTCCAGCCGCTGCACGAGGGGCTCGACCAGGATCGGGTTCCCGTCGTAGTCCGTGGCCTGGATCGCCGCGCCGGAGGAGAGGGGGACGGCGGCGTTCGGATAAGAGGACGTGGACACGGGGCGGCTCCTCGGGCGTGCAGCGGTGAACTGCTTGCTGCATGACGTACGTGCCTCGCGCACCGAGGCGTTCACCGGCACCGGGCCTCAGGAAGGGGTTACCGGCGGTTCAGGCTGGAGATCGTACGGGGCCGCTGTGGCGGGGTTGTGGGTTTTCGGGGGTTGTCCGGGGCCGGGCCTGTGCAATCCCGGAGGTTACGTGAGGGTCCTTCACGTTCGGCCCGTTTCCCGGTACTTGACAGCTGTGACATAGGCTTACCTACGGTAACCTTACTCCAGAGTCAGGAATTGGGCCATATGTGGGGCGTGGCGGCTGTGGAGCGGGTGCGGGTGGGTGGGGGCTGGTCGCGCCCACGCGGCGGCAGCCGCATGTCAAACGCAGCCCCGCGCCCCTAAAGGCAGGGCGCTTCCGGCACCGGCATCGAAGGGAAAACTCTGTGATCGTCCTTGACCGGGCTCCTTCTCTCGGGCCCCTGCTCGCGCTGGGTGCGCTGCGGTCGCCTTTCAAGAGGCCGGGTGCTGATGCCCCTTTCTCCCGCACCCGGCTCGTGCTGCCCGGGGTCCGTGCCGATCTCGGGAAGCTCGCCGCGTACGAGCGGGTGTGCGGGTTCGCCACCGGGGAGGACGGGCTGCCGGTCACCTACCCGCACGTGCTGGGGTTTCCGCTGGCCATGCGGCTCATGAGCGCGCGGGAGTTCCCGTTGCCGCTGCTGGGGCTGGTGCACACCTCCATCGAGATCGAGCGGTATGCCGAGCTGCCAGGCGGCGGTACGTACGACATCGCCGTCCACGTCGAGGAGTTGCGGCCGCACCGGCGGGGCACCGAGGCCACCGTCGTGACCGGGGTGCGGGTCGGCGAGGACGTCGTATGGGAGTCGCGCAGTACGTATCTCGCGCGGCACCGTACGCGGCACTCCGGCGAGACGGCGCGGGACGAACCCGGTCGCCCGCCGCTGCCCGTGGTCGAGGAGTGGCGGATCGCCGGGGACGTCGGCCGGCGGTACGGGGCCGCCTCCGGGGACCGCAACCCCATCCACCTGCACCCGCTCACCGCCCGCCTCTTCGGCTTCCCCCGGGCCATCGCGCACGGCATGTGGACCGTGGCCCGCTGCCTGGCCGCGCACGGGGTGCCGACGGCGGCCCGTGTGCGGGCGGATTTCCGGGCGCCGGTGCTGCTGCCGGGCACGGTCGAATACGCCGCCGCGGACGGCCGTTTTCAATTGCACAGCGGGGACCGGGTGCACGTCGAGGGCAAAGTGCTCCCACACGTTGCCCTTTGATCCGCCAACGCTGTACAAAAAGTGTGTTTCGCCTGTCTGTGCAAATCCTGTCAGGGAATAGCGAATCCGCAGGTCACAGCCGATCCTGAGGCTTTGTCCACAGGGCACACCCAGCTCGCCCAAGGCTCCGCGAAGGAATCCCCCATGTTGTGCTCAGAATGCGTCCTTAACCTCAGCTCACTTTTATGATCCATTGCACGAAGGGCACTGAGCATGCCTCCCAGACGCGTCGCAGTAATCGCCGACTCTGACACCCGTTGGAAATGGGGGGCGTCGGTGGCCCGGCAGCTCGCCCCCGACTGCGCGCTGGACGCGTACTTCCTGCGGGGCCGGTCCACGCCCACCGAACGGCAGCTCGCCGAGATCGGCATCGAGCCCGACAGCCGGCGCGAGGTGCCCGCCGCCGCACTGGTCGACGACGAGGAGCTGGCGGCGGCCGACGTCGTGGTGCTCGCGGTCCTCGGCGGCACGGTCCTGGCGCTCGTGCACAGCCTGGGACGCGCCTGGGAGGGCCGGCTGCACCGGCCGGTCACGGTCAGCGGGTACGTCGGCGTGGTCTACGAGAAGATGGTCGACGGCCTCATGACCCGGGCCGGCACGGACCTGGTGCTCGCCAACTCCGACCACGACACCCGCCGCTTCCGCTCCGTCTTCGCGAGCGTCGGCGTCGACCCCGGCTCGGTGGTCGAGTGCGCGCTGCCCTTCCTCGGCGGCGCCCCCTACCGGCCCTCCGCCGACCGGCCGTTCACCGTCACCTTCGCGGCCCAGCCGTCCGTGCCCAAGGACCGCGCGTCCCGGCTCCGGCTCCTGGAGCGCGCCGCCGCCCACGCACGCCTCTATCCGGAGCGGCTCGTGCTGGTCAAGCTGCGCAGCCTGCCCGGCGAGCAGACCACCCATGTGGAGTCCGACCCGTACCAGGAGCTGGTCGAGACCCTCGCCGAACCCGCGCCCGCGAACCTCCAGCTCGTCTACGGCAACATGTCCGACGTGCTGGACCGCACCGACCTGCTGGTCACGGTGAGTTCGACGGCCGCCCTGGAGTCGATGCACCGGCGGATACCCACCGCGATCCTCACCGACTTCGGCGTCCGCGAGGCCCACGGCAACCACTACTTCGTGCACTCCGGCTGCCTCGCCTCCTGGGACGACATCGACGCGGGCGCGCTCCCGCAGCCCGACCCGGAGTGGGCGGCGGCCCAGGGCATCGGCAAGAGCGACCCGTACGCGGCGGCCCGGACCCGCATCGCCGAGCTGCGCGCCGCCGGCCCGCTGCGGCCGCTGCTCCCCTACTACACACCGCAGACCGCCGCTACCTACCTCGCCGGCATCCTCCGCAACAACGGCCTCGACGAAGCGGGCCGCCCCCTGCCCGTGCTGCCGGGCGCCGTGGGCCGGGGCCGGGTGAAGAAGGCCGTACGGCGGGTCGCCGGGCGGGGCGCCAAGAAGCTCTACCGCGTCGGCCACCAGCGACTGGCGCCCGCCCTGCGGAGGTGGGGGGCGGTGTGACGGACCGGGCCGGTCACGGCGGGGACCAGGGCCGGCCCTCCATCAGGTCGCCCAGGCCCGCCCAGGCGAAGTTCATCAGGGTCGCCGCCGCCTGGCGTGCCGTCACTCCCGGGGTGGCGTTGGCCCAGGCGGCCAGCGACTCGGCGGCGCCCACCAGTGCCTCGGCGAGGCCGGCGACCTCGCTCTCCGCCAGGTCGGGGTCCGTGGGGGTCCCCCCGCTCGAGCGTGTTCGAGAGTGGGGGAGGGCGGCGCGGGCGGCGGCGACGATGAGCTGGGTCACGAACGCGACGATCTCCTCGCGCATCGCCGCGACCTCGGAGGCGAACCGCTCGCCGTGCGTGCGGGCCTGGAGGTGCAGCACCGACCAGCCGTCGGGGTGCTCGGCGGTGTACGTGAAGAACGCCCGGAGACCGTCCCAGAGCTGCCGGTCGGCGGGCAGCTCGCGGTCGACGCCGGTGCGGACCGCCTCGGTCAGGGCGCTCGCCTCACGGCGGATGCAGGCCGTGAACAGGTCGTCCTTGGAGTTGAGGTACAGGTACACCAACGGTTTGGAGACACCGGCGAGTTCGGCGATCTCGTCCATCGACGCGGCCATGTAGCCGCGCTGGCCGAAGGTCCGCACGGCCGCGTCCAGCATCTGCTGCTCACGTACCGCGCGCGGCATCCGCTTGGTCTTGACGGTCCCCATGGGACAAAGCCTAGTTGGGGCCGAAGGCGCGGGAGTCGCCCAGGAGCCAGGAGCTCAGGAGCTCAGGAGGAGGTCCGGGCCTGGTCCGCCGCGTCGACCGCCTCGTCCTCCTGGCTGCGGTTGGCCTCGATGTTGGCCTGCATCCGCTCGACCCGCTGCGCCACCTGCACCGAGGCCCGGTCCCGCTCCTTGCGCAGCACGACGAAGCTGATCGGCGCCGACAGGACGAGGGAGAGCAGCAGGACCCAGAGGAAGTTGGAGTCGCCGAAGCCACGCGGGAACGCGCCGGCGAAGACGAGGCCCCAGACGACGAGGAGGCAGCCCGCGAAGATACCGAGGCGCATCAGCGTGTAGCGGAGCATCTCAATCCAGTCTTCCGATGACGAAAAGGGGCACCGTCCAGTGAAGCACGCCGTGGGGCCGATCTTTCACCGGGGTCGGTCGGGGCGGGTCAGGTCAGCGGGAGCAGCATGGTGATGTCGTCGCGGTCGTCGCCGGGGGCGACGCGGACCGCGGCCGGGACCCGGCCGACCTCCTTGTAGCCGCAGGAGCCGTAGAAGTTCTCCAGGCCGAGGCCGCCGCGGCAGCTGAGCCGTATCGCGTCGATGCCGTCGAAGCCGCGGGCGGTGTCGGCGGCGGCGGCGAGGAGGTCGCGGCCGTAGCCCTGTCCCTGGTGCTTCGGGTGCACCATCACCGTGTACAGCCACACCCAGTGCGTCATCAGCCGGTGCGTGTTGAAGGAGAAGAAGGCGGTGGCGGCGACCTCGCCGGCCTCGTCGTGCCCGACGAGGAGCCGGTGGCGGCCCTCGGCCATGGCGACGAGGTGCCGGACCAGTTCCGGGCGGATCTCCTCCGCGGTGACCGGCGCGACGAACCCGACGGCGCCCCCGGCGTTCGACACGTCCGTCCACAGGCTGAGGACACCGTCGCGGAGGGCGGGGGTGACGGCGGGGTCGAGGGTGAAGGTAAGGGGCATGGCGGGATCGTATCTATTACGCGGAGGGTTGTGCGACGACTATTCGCCATACGGACCGGGTGCGTTGTCGAGTGCCGGTGCGCCGTGGCTTGTCGCGCAGTTCCCCGCGCCCCCAAAAGCAAAAGAAGGGGCGCGGGGAACTGCGCGAACGGCCCCCACGCACCCGCACCCGACAACGCACCGTCGGCCGGGCTCAGACCCGCATCGGCTGCGGGGACTCGCGGCGCGCCGGGTCCGGGCCGTCGTACTCGCGGATGATCTCGTAGCGGGTGTTGCGCTCCACCGGACGGAAGCCCGCGTCGCGGATGAGGTCCAGCAGGTCCTCACGGGTCAGCTTGTTCGGCGTGCCGTAGTTGTCCGCGTCGTGCGTGATCTTGTACTCGACGACCGAGCCGTCCATGTCGTCGGCCCCGTGCTGCAGCGCCAGCTGCGCCGTCTGCACACCGTGCATGACCCAGAAGACCTTCACGTGCGGGACGTTGTCGAAGAGCAGGCGCGAGACCGCGAAGGTCTTCAGGGCCTCCGCGCCGGTCGCCATCTGGGTCCGGGCCTGGAGCCGGTTGCGGACCTTGCCGTCCTTCACGTCCACGAAGTCGTGCTGGTAGCGGAGCGGGATGAAGACCTGGAAGCCGTTGGTCTCGTCCTGGAGCTCGCGCAGGCGCAGGACGTGGTCCACCCGGTGCTTCGGCTCCTCGATGTGGCCGTAGAGCATCGTGCAGGGCGTCTTGAGACCCTTCTCGTGCGCCAGGCGGTGGATCCGGGACCAGTCCTCCCAGTGGGTGCGGTGGTCCACGATGTGCTGCCGGACCTCCCAGTCGAAGATCTCCGCGCCGCCGCCGGTGAGGGACTCAAGACCCGCGTCGATCAGCTCGTCGAGGATCTCGGAGGCCGACAGGCCGGAGATCGTCTCGAAATGGTGGATCTCCGTCGCCGTGAAGGCCTTCAGGGAGACGTCCGGGAGGGCCGCCTTCAGTTCGCGCAGCGACCGCGGGTAGTAGCGCCACGGCAGGTTCGGGTGCAGGCCGTTGACGATGTGCAGCTCGGTGAGGTTCTCGCCCTCCATCGCCTTGGCGAGCTTCACCGCCTCCTCGATGCGCATCGTGTACGCGTCCTTCTCGCCCGGCTTGCGCTGGAACGAGCAGTACGCGCAGGACGCGGTGCACACGTTCGTCATGTTGAGGTGGCGGTTGACGTTGAAGTGGACGACGTCACCGTTCTTCCGCGTCCGCACCTCGTGGGCGAGGCCGCCCAGCCAGGCCAGGTCGTCCGACTCGTACAGCGCGATGCCGTCCTCGCGGGTCAGCCGCTCACCGGCCCTGACCTTCTCCTCCAGCTCACGCTTGAGCCCGACGTCCATGCCCACACCTCTCTACGACGACTCCGACAACGTTACGCCCCCACCCATACGGCCCTTCGGGCCTACGCCTCTTCGGGCAGTTCCCCGACCCGGTTCTCCCACTTCGTGGACAGCACGATCGTGGTACGGGTCCGGGAGACGCCCTTCGTGCCGGACAGCCGCCTGATGGTCTTCTCCAGGCCGTCCACGTCCGTGGAGCGCACCTTGAGCATGAAGGAGTCGTCGCCGGCGATGAACCAGCAGTCCTCGATCTCCGGCAGGTCCCGCAGCCGCTGCGCCACGTCCTCGTGGTCGGCCGCGTCCGAGAGGGAGATGCCGATGAGGGCGATGACGCCGAGGCCGAGCGAGGCCGCGTTGACGGTGGCACGGTAGCCGGTGATGACCCCGGCCGCCTCCAACCGGTTGATGCGGTCGGTGACGCTGGGTCCCGACAGTCCGACGAGGCGGCCCAGCTCAGCGTACGAGGCCCGGCCGTTCTCCCTCAGGGCCTGGATGAGCTGCCTGTCCACGGCGTCCATGCGATCGAAGCCTTCCGCTGAAAGTTCCCGAAGTAGATGAGAGGTGGTGCAGAGGTACGACTACTTGCTTCCGCTACTTGCCCGCGCCGCCGCCGAGGTCGCCCGTCCAGCGGCGGTAGAGCCGGTGCCCGACGCCCGCCGCGTCCAGCACCCGCCCGGCGACGAAGTCGACCAGGTCCTGGATGTGGGTCGCGCCCGCGTAGAAGGCGGGTGAGGTGGGGACGACGACCGCCCCGAGGTCGTCCAGGGTGACCAGGTGGCGCAGGGTCTGGCCGTTCAGCGGGGTCTCGCGGACCGCGACGACGAGCGGCCGGCGTTCCTTGAGGGTGACGCTGGCCGACCGCTGGAGCAGGTCCTTGGAGAGGCCGAGGGCGACCCCGGCGACGGCGGCGGTGGACGCCGGCACGATCAGCATGCCCTTCGCCGGGTACGACCCCGAGGACGGCCCCGCGGCCAGGTCCCCGGCGCTCCAGTACCGCACTCGGGCGAGGTCCACCGCGAAGGTCCCCGGCTTGCCGTCGGCCCCCCGCGCCAGCCATTCCCCCAGGTCGTCCTGCCAGTGCGCGTCCCGGAAGGAGATCCCGGTCTCGTCCAGCAGGGTGAGCCGCGAGGCCCGGCTGACCACCAGGTCGACGCTCTCCCCCGCGTCCAGCAGGGCACGCAGCACAGCAGCGGCATACGGCGTTCCGGACGCCCCGGACACCCCCACGATCCAAGGCACGCGCTGCGTTTCTCCTGCGTTCACACCACGAGCGTACCGGCGCGCCCCATCGTGTTCAGGACGGGGCGGCAGCCTGGAACCATCCCCGGACAAGCGGGGAGCACTTGACCGTGAACGGATCCATCGGAATCGCCCTCGGATCATCCCTGCCGTGGCAGGGATGTCGGACGACGCAACCGGTGACGGGCCCTGGGATCGGCCGGTGGACCGCCGCCACTCGGACGGGCTAGACGGCGAGCCCTCGCAGCAGCAGGTCGATCAGTGCGCAGACGAAGAGGCTGATGCCGATGAAACCGTTCGTCGAGAAGAACGCGCGGTTGAGGCGGGAGAGGTCGTGCGGGCGGACGATGCTGTGCTCGTACAGGAACGCGCCCGCCACGATCACCAGGCCCAGCCAGAAGAAGGCACCGGCGTCGGTGGCGATCGCGTACCAGACGAACAGGGCCGTGACGATCGCGTGGCAGACCCGCGCCCCCCAGATCGCCGCCGGGATGCCGAAGCGGGCCGGGACCGACATGACGCCGATCTCGCGGTCGGTCTCGACGTCCTGGCAGGCGTAGATCAGGTCGAAGCCGCCGATCCAGATGCCGACGGCGAGGCCGAGGATGACCGCGTCCCAGGACCACTCGCCGGTGATCGCCAGCCAGCCGCCGATCGGGCCCATGGCCTGGGCGAGACCGAGGATGGCCTGCGGGAAGTTCGTGAACCGCTTGCCGTAGGGGTAGACCACCATCGGGATCACCGCGACGGGGGCGAGCGCCAGGCAGAGGGGGTTCAGGAGCGCCGCCGAGCCGAGGAAGACCGCGACCGCGATCAGCGCGCCGGTCCAGGCGTGCTTCACGCTCATCGCGCCGGTGACCAGCTCGCGGTGGGCGGTGCGCGGGTTCCGGGCGTCGATCTCGCGGTCGATGATCCGGTTGACGGCCATGGCGAAGGTGCGCAGGCCGACCATGCAGATCGTGACCAGGAGCAGCCGGCCCCAGTGGATGTTCCGGTCCAGCTCGAACATCGCGGTCAGCGCGGCGATGTACGCGAAGGGCAGCGCGAAGACCGAGTGCTCGATCATCACCAGGCGCAGGAAGGCTTTCGTCCGTCCCGGCTGCGGGAGGGCTGCGGAGGCGGAGCTCACAGGCCGTACTCCTTCCAGCGGCGGTCGACCTTCGCCGCCGTATCCGGGTCCGGCAGGACCATGTCCGGCCAGCCCCCGTCCCGGGTGTAGCCCTCCTCGGGCCATTTCTTCGTCGCGTCGATGCCCGCCTTGCCGCCCCAGAACTGCTGGTAGGAGGCGTGGTCGAGGTGGTCGACCGGGCCTTCGACGATGCTCAGGTCACGGGCGTAGTCGGTGTTGCCGAGCGCCCGCCAGGCGACCTCGTGCAGGTCGTGGACGTCGCAGTCGGAGTCGACGACCACGATCAGCTTGGTGAGCGACATCATGTGCGCCCCCCAGACCGCGTGCATGACCTTCTGCGCGTGCTTCGGGTACTTCTTGTCGATCGAGACGATCGCACAGTTGTGGAAGCCGCCGGACTCGGGGAGGTGGTAGTCCACGATGTCCGGGACGATGATCTTCAGGAGGGGCAGGAAGAAGCGTTCCGTGGCCCGGCCCAGCGGGCCGTCCTCCGTCGGCGGGCGGCCGACGACGATCGACTGGAGCAGCGGGCGCTTGCGCATCGTCACACAGTCGATGGTCAGCGCCGGGAACGGCTCCTGCGGGGTGTAGAAGCCGGTGTGGTCGCCGAACGGACCCTCGGGCAGCATCTCGCCCGGCTCCAGCCAGCCCTCCAGGACGACCTCGGCGTTGGCCGGGACCTGGAGCGGGACGGTCTTGCAGTCGACCATCTCGATCCGCTTGCCCGCGATGAACCCGGCGAACAGGTACTCGTCGATGTCGCCGGGGAGCGGCGCGGTGGAGGCGTAGGTGACGGCGGGCGGGCAGCCGAAGGCGATGGCGACCGGGAGCCGCTCCCCCTTCCGCGCCGCCACCTGGTAGTGGTTGCGGCTGTCCTTGTGGATCTGCCAGTGCATGCCGATGGTGCGCTTGTCGTGGCGCTGGAGCCGGTACAGGCCCAGATTCCGGATGCCGGTCTCGGGGTCCTTGGTGTGGGTCAGCCCCAGGTTGAAGAAGGAGCCGCCGTCCTGCGGCCAGGTGAAGAGCGCCGGAAGCTGGTCGAGGTCGACGTCGTCGCCGGTCAGGACCACCTCCTGCACCGGTGCCTCCTTGACCTTCTTCGGCGGTACGTGCGCCATCGCGCCGAGCTTCCCGAACGCCTCGCGCACGCCGACGAAGCCGTGCGGCAGCTCGGGGCGGAGCAGCCCGCC
This sequence comes from Streptomyces sp. NPDC048291, assembly GCF_043201715.1. Classification (NCBI taxonomy): domain Bacteria; kingdom Bacillati; phylum Actinomycetota; class Actinomycetes; order Kitasatosporales; family Streptomycetaceae; genus Streptomyces; species Streptomyces sp. NPDC048291. Next base: position 110,687 of record NZ_JBICZC010000017.1, on the reverse strand, counting down.
GATCTTCTCGGAGATCTCGCCGTACGACTTCAGGTCCAGGGCCTTCAGCAGGCGCCGGTCGGTGCCGAACACGTTCATCGCGAGGGGCATGCTCGACCCCTTCACGTTCTCGAAGAGCAGCGCCGGTCCGCCGGCCTTCTGCACCCGGTCGACGATCTCCCCGACCTCCAGATACGGGTCGACCTCGGCCTTGACACGCTTGAGGTCTCCCTCGCGCTCCAGTGCCCGGAGCAGGGAGCGAAGATCGTCGTAAGCCATGTGTCCCAGTATCGGCCACCGGGGGTCGGGGCCCGGTCACCGCCCCCTGCGTACTCGTCGGCCGCTAGTGTGGCCGCCATGCTCAGGTATCTGCCCTACTTGCTGGTCCTCGCCCTGTGGATCTACGCCTTCGTGGACTGCCTGAACACCCCCGAGGACGAGGTCCGCGCCCTGCCGAAGCTGGCGTGGGTGTTCGTCATCCTGCTCTTCGGCGAGGTCCTGGTCGGCCCGGTGGCCTGGCTGGTGGCCGGCAAGACCCGCCAGCCGCGCGAGCGTTGGGTCGCCCCGGACGACAACCCGGAGTTCCTGAAGTCCCTGAAGCCGGACGATCCGCGCACCGACTGACCGCGGGATCCCCGGGATCCTAGAGAAGGGCCTTGACCTGCGCCGCCGTCAGGGCCCGCTGGAACACCTGGACCTGTTTGATGGAGCCCGGGAACCAGTCGGTGGGGCCGGTGGGGCCCGTGGCGCGGCCGATGGTGAGGGGGCCTTGGGCGGCGGTGGGGTTGGTGTCGTTGATGCCGGCCTCCTGGGTGCCGCCGACGTAGAGGACGAGCTGGTTGCGCAGGCCCTCGTAGACGCCGACCAGGTGGGTCCAGGTCCCGGCCTCGGGGACGCTGTACGACAGGGCGCGCAGGCCGGGGCGGGCGAAGGCCCAGCGGTTCTCGGCGGGCGAGTACTGGAGGTAGAAGCCGCTGACGACGCCCGCGTCCTGGGCGACGGCGGTGGCGAAGGACGTCGGCTGCCCGGTCAGGCACACCCAGGCCGAGACGGTGAAGCCGCGGCCCCTGCCGGTTCTGAGCACGGACCCCCGGGTGACGATCTGGCTGGAGCCGCCGTCGAAGAGCGCGGCTCCGTCCTTGCCCCGGCCCCAGCCGACGGCGGTCGCGGTGCCGTCGTAACGGCCGGTGTCGTCGGCCGCGACCGTCCCGGAGGTCTCCTCCAGCGGCCACGCGGCGAGCGGCGAGGGCACGGAGACGGCACCGGCACCGGCGGGGTGCTGTGCGGCCTTCTTGTTCCCGGCCCGGTTGAGGACGTGCGCGACCGGTACGGCCCCGAGCGCGGCGACCGCGAGAACTCCCCCGGAGACGAGCAGCGCGCGGCGGCCCACCCCGCCGCCCGGAGCGGCGACGGGTGTCGGGGGGTCGTACGGCGCCGGGGCGGCCCGGGTGAGCGGGCGGGTGGCGGCGGGTGCCGGGGCGGATCCGCCCGTGAGCACGGTCCGGGGGTCCGCGGCCGGTCGGGCGAGGAACGCCGTGGTGCCGGCGGCCGGGCCGATCCTCGTCAGGATCTCGCGCGGGGTGGGACGGTGGGCCGGGTCCTTCGCCAGGCAGTCCGCGACGAGGGCGGCGAGGGCCGGGTCGCCGACGGCGGTGATGTCGGGTTCGTCGTGCACGACCCGGTACAGCAGGGCCGGGGTCGGCCCGTTGCCGAAGGGGTTGCCGCCCGTGGCCGCGAACGCCAGCACCGCGCCCAGCGCGAACACGTCGCTCGCCCCGGTCACCTCCTCGCCCGCCACCTGCTCCGGCGACATGAAACCGGGCGAGCCGACCATGAGCCCGGCCCGTGTGATCGTGACCGACTCGACGCTGCGGGCGATGCCGAAGTCGATGACCCGCGGCCCGTCCTCGGCGAGCAGCACGTTCGACGGCTTGAGGTCGCGGTGCACCAGCTGCGCCGCGTGGATCGAGGTGAGCGCCTCCGCCAGCCCGGCGGCGAGTTCGAGAACGGTGGCGGCGGGCAGCGGTCCCCGTTCGGCGACCGCGTCCTGGAGCGAGGGCCCGGCGATGTAGCTGGTGACCAGCCAGGGCAGCGGGGCGTCCGGATCGGCGTCCACGACGGGTGCGGTGAAGGCACCGCTCACCTTGCGGGCGGCCTCCACCTCACGCCGGAACCGTGATCTGAACTCGGGCTGTCCCGCGACCAGTTCGGCATGGACCACTTTCACGGCGACGGCCCGGCCGCCCGGGGAACGGCCGAGGAAGACCCTCCCCATCCCGCCCGCGCCGAGCCGCCTCAGCAGCTGGTAGTCCCCGACGGATCGCGGATCGCCGGGCTCCAGAGCTGCCACGACCCCTCCCGCACCACTGACTCCCGAAGACCCGGCCAGCATAGGACCGCCGACCCCGCCGCTTGGCCGATTCCGGTTCCCCCGGGGCAAGTTGCCCCGGGGTCTGCCCTTGCGGACAAGTCCGGGCCGGGCTCCCGCGGCGCGGGCGACGACGGAACGGGGCCCTCAGCAGGGCGAGTCGGGAAGGTGCTCGCGTGCCCACTCGCCCAGGGCCTTCAGTGACGGCTCCAGTGCCGACCCCTGGGCGGTGAGGCGGTACGAGACCCGCAGGGGTGGGCCCTCGTCGACCTCGCGGACCACGAGTCCGGCGGTGGCGAGTTCGGCGAGCCGGTCGGAGAGCATGCGTTCGCTGATGCCGGGGATGGCGCGGCGCAGGTTGGCGAAGTGCGTGGGCTGATCCATCAGGACGGACAGGATCGGGCCGTTCCAGCGCTTGCCGAGCACTTGGAAGACGCGCGTGATGCCGGCATCGACACCTTTGCACGCTTCCGGGTCATGGGCCTGCTCCACCGCCATGGGATCAGGGTACAGCCCCACAGAAAGGAAGGGGATGAAAAAAAGTAAGCACCTGTGTTATCTATAGCTGAGTACGAATCCTCAGCCCCCGCGGCTCTGCCCTGGGCCCGTGTATCCGGAGACCTCTCATGGCCACGCTTCTCCACATCGACTCGTCCCTCCTCCCCGGCGGCGCCTCCTCCTCCCGTGCCGTCACCGACGCCTTCCGTACGGCCTGGCTGGCACAGCACCCCGACGGCGAGGTGATCTACCGCGACCTGGCCGTGGACCCCGTACCGCACCTGAACGCGGCCGCCCACACCGCCGGTTTCGCCGACCCCGCCGACCACAGCCCCGAGCAGGCGGACGCCTTCGCGGCCCGGGTGAAGCTGATCGAGGAGCTGGAGCAGGCGGACGCGCTGCTCATAGGTGCCCCGATGTACAACTTCACGATCCCGTCGACGCTGAAGGCCTGGCTGGACAACGTGGTCCTGTTCGGCCGCACGATGGGCGAGACGCCGTCCGCCAAGGGCACGCCGGTCACCGTCGTCGCCAGCCGCGGCGGCTCGTACGCGCCGGGCACCCCGCGCGAGCCCTTCGAGTACGTCCAGAACTACCTGACCGCGGTGCTCTCCGACGGCCTCGGCCTGGACGTCGACTTCATCGTGCCGGAGCTGACGATGGCCCCGCAGAACCCGGCGATGGCCGAGCTCGTGCCGCTCTACGAGGCCTCCCGCGACCGCGCCCTCCAGGACGCGGCCAGCAAGGCGAAGGAGCTGGCGGACCGCCTCGCCGCGTGACGGACGCACCGGCCCCGGGCCCCCGGTCCGGGGCCGGTTGCGCCGATCGGCCCAGCAGCACATGCGGCTCCGGTGGCGGGCGGTTGTGATGGACGCGTTCCGACCCCCGACGCCCAGGAGGCAGTCATGCGCATCCGTTCCCTCGCCGTCACCGGCGCCGTCGCCGCGGCCCTCGCCCTCGGCGGCAGCACCGCCGCGTTCGCCGACAACGGCGCCGAAGCCACGGGTACCGCGTCCAACAGCCCGGGGGTGCTGTCGGGCAACGTCATCGAGGTCCCGGTCGACGTCCCGGTGAACGTGTGCGGTGACAGCATCGACATCATCGGCCTGCTGAACCCGGCGGCCGCCAACGCCTGCACCAACGGCTGACCCGGGCCGCGCGACAGGTATCGTCCGAGGACTTCCGGGGGCACCGCGCCTCCGGAAGTCCTCGCATGCGTGCAGGTTGTACGCCGGTGAGCCGCCCGAAGCGGACAGTGCGCCCCTGGGCCGGGCCGGGAGCGATCCCGACACTTACCTCGTATGACGACTGCTCCCGCCGATTCCACCACCAGTAGCGCGCCCGAGTACGGCGACCGGGTCATCGCCGTGGAGGCGGCGGGCTCGGAACCCATCCCCGAGGCCGAACGCCACGGCAGCCCGCTCCAGTTGCTCTGGACCTGGGCCTCCCCCAACATCGAGTTCGCGACCGTCTACATCGGCGTGATCGCGGTCCTCTTCTTCGGTCTCGACTTCTGGACGGCGACCGCCGCGATCCTGCTGGGCACCGCGATCGGCGCGCTCACCCAGGGCGTGCTCTCACTGGACGGGCCCCGGTTCGGCGTCCCGCAGATGGTGATCGGCCGCTTCTCCTTCGGCTTCCTCGGCAACATCCTGCCCTCCGCCGCCAACGGCCTGCTGGCCGGCGTCGGCTGGTTCGCGGTGAACAGCGTCAGCGCCGCCTTCGCCCTGAACACGCTGACCGGCCTGCGCCCGCTGCCCTCTCTTCTCCTCGTCGTGGTCGCCGAGATCCTCATCGGCTTCATCGGCCACAACTTCGTGCACACCTTCGAGAAGTACGCGTTCCCGGCGCTCGCGGTGATCTTCCTGCTGGCCGGGGTGTGGACCTTCAAGGACGCGGACCTCGGCGGGGGCGGTTCGGGCGGCGGTGTCGGCGGCTTCCTGCTCGCGTTCAGCGCGGCCTGGGGCTACGCGGCCGGCTGGAACCCGTACGCCACCGACTACTCCCGCTACCTGCCGCGCACCGCGAACAAGGTGAAGACGGTCCTGTGGCCGGCCGTCGGCCTGTTCGTGTCGGTCTCCATCGTCGCCGTCATCGGCGCGGCCTCGGCCACCATCATCGCCCCCAAGGACGCCACCCCGACGGCCGCCTTCACCGGCCACCTCCCCGGCTGGCTCGGCGACCTCGTCCTGCTCGCCATCATGCTCGGCGGGGTCTCGGCGAACGCCCTCAACGTGTACTCCGGCGCGATCTCCATCGCCTCCTTCGGCCTGAAGCTCCCCGCCTGGCTGAGCCGCAGCGCCCTGGTCGTGGTCTCGGGCATCGCCGGCACGGCGGCCGCCTGGGCCTCCCTGGACGACGCGGGCGCCGCCTACGAGGCGTTCCTGCTCGTCATCGCGTACTGGGTGGCGCCCTGGCTGGGCGTCGTCCTCGTGGAACGGTGGCTCCAGCGCCGTACCGCCACGGACGAGGAACTCTCCGCCCGCCTCACCGACCGCTCCTTCACCAACTGGCCCGGCCTCGCCGCCCTGCTCATCGGCGTCGCGGTCTCCGTCCCCCTCTTCTCCAACCAGGAGGACTACGTCGGCTACGTCCCGAAGCACTGGCCGTCCTTCGGCGACATCACCCCGGTGGTCGGCTTCGCGATCAGCGCCCTGCTGTACACGGCCCTGCGAAGGCGCCCGCGCCGGTAGCGCCCTCGCCGGAAGCGCCCCAAAGGGGCGCGGGGCTGTATTCGATATGCGGCTCCGCCGCGTGGGCGCGACCAGCCCCCACGGCGCCGCACCCGACCGACGGCCCTCCCCCTATTCGTCATCCCGCAGCCGCCGCCAGATCCGGCTCCGGTGCAGCAGGACCAGCGAACCGACGACGGCGACCAGCTGGAGCCCCACGGCGAGCAGCCAGAACTCGTCCCTGGTCTCCAGCCGGTTCGTCAGGAACTCGAAGTTCATGCCGAAGAACCCGGTCAGGAACGACAGCGGCAGGAAGATCACCGACACGATCGCCAGCCGGTTGATCACCCCGTTCTGCTCGCCCGCGACCAGCGAGCCGTAGCTGGCGAAGGCCCGCCGGGTGGCGTCCTGGAGCGACTCGATGTCCGCGAGGACCAGCCGAGCCGCCCGCTGGAACTCCTGGGCGAGCCGCTGCCGTTCCACCGGGAAGTCGGGGCTCATCATCCTGCGGGTGATCACCTCGTCGACCCCCTGGAGGTACGGCAGCAGCGCGTGGTGCAGGACGGCGGAGTGGCGGCGCAGCTGGGACAGCCGGTAGATCTGCTCGGGGCGCCGCTTCTCGAACATGTCGTCCTCCAGCTCCTCCACCTGGAGCAGCGCCTCCACCGCGGCCCGGCGGAACGTCGAGAGCGCCTCCTGGAGCAGCAGGAACAGCGCGGCCACCGCGTCGCGCGGCCGTTCCCTTCGCACCAGTGCCGTGATGTCCCCCGGCAGGCCCGCCCAGTGGCCCCAGTGGACGGCGACCAGGAAGCGTTCGGAGGCCAGGGCGTGCGCCTGGTGGACCTGGCCGCCCCTGACCACCGGCACGACGAACCCGGCGGTGTCGCCCAGGAACTCGGCCCGCGGGGACCCCTCCCGCCGGCCGAACCACTCCAGATCCTCCTCGTCCAGCCCGAGCTGCCGGACCACCGGCTCCTCGGCCGGGCCCGGTTCCCCGGGCAGTTCGACACCGAGGAGCAGGAACGGATCGGTGGCGAGCCGCCGGCGTGCCTCCGCCGTGGAGACCGTCGTCATGCCCCCGTCCGGCACCGACACCACCGTCACGATCATCGATCGCCCTCACCGCTGATCCCGTCGCCCACGCTCCCAGCCTGCGGGCGGCCCGCGGTACGCGCACCCGCTGCCGCCCCGACCAGGTGCGGGCCGTCCGGGCGAGACGGCACCCCGCGCCTAGGCGCTCCGCCGGAAGTGCCGCGCCATGCCGTCTGCCGACTGCTGCGCCGTCGTGGCTGATCGCGCAGTTCCCCGCGCCCCTTTAGGGCGCGTACCCGCGGCGCCCCGCACCACCCGCTGCGCGCAGGCCGCCGTCAGGAGTTCGCCCAGCAGGTCGGGGTCGTCGATCTCCAGGCCGAGGAGGGACTCGATGCGTTCCAGGCGCTGGTAGAGGGACTGGCGGCCGATGTGCAGGAGGGCGGCCGTGCGGGTCGGGGAGCAGCCGTGGCGCAGGTGCACCTCCAGGGTGCGGACCAGGTCGCTGGGGTGGGCGGCCTCCCAGGCCAGCAGCGGGCCGAGGGTGTGCTGGACGAGCGCGGCGAGCCGGTCGCGGTTGGCGGCGACCCCGCCGCGGGTCAGCTCGCGTTCCAGGGCGAGGGCGCGGGCCGAGGTCACCGTCGGGCCCTCGGGCGCGGCCGGTTCGGCGGGCGGCACGGTCAGGGCGAGTTCGAGGGTGGTGCGGGCCGCGCGCAGCGTCTCGCTCCAGTGCAGCCAGCCGCCGGGGCCGACCGCGTGGCCGACGGCGACCGTGGCCCCCGCCTCGGCGGCCCCCCGGAACGCCTCCTGCACGGCCCGTACGGGATCGCCGGGAACCGCGGCCGGCACCGCGAGCAGGGCCAGGACGTCCCCCGGGAACACGGCCCGCAGCACCCCTGCCCCGCCGAGCGCGCGGACCGCCCGGTCCACCGCGCCCACGCCCCGGCTGCCGTGCAGCGAGACGCCGAGCAGCCGGGCGCCGGGGCCGGGGTGGAACCCGGCGAGCGCGGCCCGCGCCTCCACCTCGGGCTGGTTGAGGGCCTGCCCGTCGGCCAGGTCGGCGAGGAGCGCCACCGCGTGGTCGTCGCCCCAGGGCCGGACGACCGTACGGCGGCCGGACAGGCCCCGGGCCACGATCGCCCGGTTGGCGGCCTCCGTGATCCGCACGAACGGCACCACCCGGTGCAGGGCGAACAGCGGCAGCCCGAGCCGGCCGGCCTCGTCGGTCACCTCGGGCGGCATGCCGGGCAGGGCGCGCCCGACCTCGACCGCGAGTCCGGCCGCGCCGCGGGCCGCCAGCTCCCGGACGTACCGGCGGCGGACCTCGTCGTCGGCGTCGGTCAGCCCGAAGCCGTTGGTGAGCAGGAGTTCGCCGCCGTCGAGGAAGTTGGCGCCCTCGTAGACCTCGCTGGAGTGCACCCAGCGGACCGGGCGGTCGAGGGCGGCCTCACCGGCGAGGAGTTCGGGGCGGGCCGCCCGCACCGGGTCGAGGGCCAGGACTTCGCGGAGGGTGAGTGCGGGCACGGCGACCTCCAGGGGACGGGCACGGCCGCTGACATTTCGTCCGGCCGGGGGTTGCCCGGAGGGTACTTTCCGCACGTTGCCCTCGTGTTTCGGCCACAGGAGAGTGAAGACATGGATCAGTCACAAGACCGGGCCCGGCTCGCCGCCGCCGTGGCCGAGGCCCGCGCCGGGCTCGCCGAGGGGGGCATCCCGATCGGCGCCGCGCTCTACGGCGCCGACGGCACCCTGCTCGGCCGCGGCCACAACCGGCGCGTCCAGGACGACGACCCCTCCATGCACGCGGAGACCGCCGCCTTCCGCGCGGCGGGCCGGCAGCGGTCGTACCGCGGCACCACCATGGTGACGACCCTGTCGCCGTGCTGGTACTGCTCGGGCCTGGTCCGCCAGTTCGGCATCTCCCGGGTCGTGATCGGCGAGGCGGCCACCTTCCACGGCGGCCACGACTGGCTCGCCGAACACGGTGTGGAGATCGTCCTGCTGGACGACGAGGAGTGCACCGCGCTGATGCGCGACTTCATCAACGACCACCCGGCTCTGTGGAATGAGGACATCGGTGAATGAGCCCCGGCCCCGTATCCCCACCATCGATCTGCGTCCCTGGCTGGCCGGTGACCCGGCGGCCCGCGAGGAGCTCGCCCGGACCGTCGACTCCGCCCTGCGGACCGCCGGCTTCCTGCTCGTCACCGGGCACGGGGTCGCCCCGGAACTGCGCACCGCCGTACGGGAGGCCGCGCGCCGGTTCTTCGCCCTTCCCACCGAGACCAAGCAGGCGTACGAGGCGAAGGTCGGCGGGCGCGGCTGGCTCGGGCCCGGCGCGGAGGCCAACGGCTACTCCGAGGGCACCGAGACCCCGCCCGACCTGAAGGAGTCGCTGACCTTCGCGACCCACGAGCCGTTCGACGACCCGGTCGTCAACGCGGAGTGGTACGCGCCCAACGTGTGGCCGGCCGAGGTGCCCGAACTGCGCACGATCTGCGCGGAGTACCTGGACCGGATGGCCGAGCTGGAGAAGGAGCTGCTGTCCCTGCTCGGGTACGCGCTCGGGCTCGAACGGGACTTCTTCTCCCGGCACATGGACCATCCGACGTACGGCTTCAACATCAACTGGTATCCGGGGACCGAGGTGCTCGGCGAGCCCGCGCCGGGCCAGTTCCGGATCGGGCCGCACACCGACTTCGGGACGGTGACCATCCTGGACCGGCAGGCCGGCAAGGGCGGTCTCCAGGTGTACACCGACGAGGGCGGCTGGGAGGACGCGCCGTACGACGCCGACGCCTTCACCATCAACATCGGCGACCTGATGGCCCGTTGGACCGGCGACCGGTGGCGGTCGGGACGGCACCGGGTGCTGCCGCCGCCCGTCGACGCACCCGCCGAGGAACTGATGTCCCTCGTCTACTTCGGCGAGTGCACCCCGGGCACGACCGTCGAGTCCGTCCCGGCGCCGGTCGGCCGGGTCGCCTACCCGCCGGTCGACTCGCACGTGTACCTGCGGGAGAAGCTGGACTCCATCACCGTCGGCTGATCCCACAGCGTCAGGATTCGTGACCCAACAGTCACCACGCGATCTGGCCCGGAGCAACTCCCCCTTCCTACACTCGTGTTGAGGGGGGACTTGCCTTGCACAGACGGCTGCACGGGCGCGGAGCGCTGTTCGACGTCGAGCCGGCCGGGCTCGTGCCGAGAATCGTCGGGTTACGGCCGTACCAGCATCGTGTCCTTCCCCTCGAACACCCCGGTGAGCTGCCGTTCGTCGTGCTGACCGGGGCGCGGGGGCTCGGCAAGAGCGCGGTGCTCGGCGAGTTGCGGGACGCGTACAAGGGGCACACCCCGGTCGCGCTCGTCGACTGCGCCGAGCCGCAGTTCGCGGGCCCGCCGCCGGAGCGGCCCGCCGAGTCCTGGTCGCCGGTCGCGCAGGCGCTGCTTGCCGTCGCCGAGCAGCTCGCCGAGCCGGTCACCGGCGCCGGGCGGATCACCTTCCCGCGGCTGATGTCCGGCCTGGTCGCGGTGGCCGCCGGCGGCTGGGGCGACGCGGAGGCGGAGCGGATCCGGCGCGAGGTGGAGCGGATCCTGCTGCTGAACGAGAGCGGCTCGTGGATCAGCGGCTTCGCCGGGCGGTGGGCGGGGAAGGTGGCGGCGAAGGTCGTCGCCGCCGCGACCGGGACCGGGCCGCTGGTCTCCGGCGCCATCGAGGCCACCCTGGAGTCGATCGCCGAGGGCTTCGCCAGCCGCCGCCACCAGAAGGCGTCGGTCTGGTACCGGACGTACCCCAACGCGGGCGGGCACGCCCAGCGCGGGCTGATCCTGCTCTCCGGGCACTTCCGCGCGGGCGGCACCTCCCGCGAGCACGCCGAGCGGTATCTCGTACGGGCCCTGCTCGCCGACCTGACCGAGGCGTACGCGGGTGTGCTGCCCCGGATGCAGCGGCTCGGCCGGCCGCTGGTGCTCGTCGACAACGTGCAGACCGGACCCGGTCCGGGCCTGCTGGAAGCGGTGCTCAGGGACCGCGCCGAGGGCATCGCCGACCAGGTGGCCTTCGTCGCCGGACTGCGCGGCGACGGCCGGCGGCTGCTGCGCGGCGGGGTACGCCGGGAGCTGGCCGGGGTCGCCCGGCGCGCGGAGTGGACGCCGGACCCGGCCGTGCCCTCCTCGCGGGCGCTGCTGGTCGCGCTGCCGCCGCTGACCCCCGACGACACCCTGCACCTGGTCGGCGCCCCCGCCGCGCCCCGGCTCCCGCAGGCCGTGCACCGGCTGACCGGCGGCAACCCGCTGGGCGTCGAACTGCTCGCCGAGGCCGCGGCCCAGCATCCGGAGCGCGCCGGATCGCCGGCCGACCTGCTGACCGCCGACGTACGGCCCGTCGAGGACGGCCCCGCCGCCCCCGCCTACCTCCTGCTCCTCGACCGGCTGGTCCCCGCCGACCGCCTCGACGAGCTGACCGTCCTCGCCGCCGCCCACGACCACGACTCGGCGTGCGCGCTGGCCGCCGCGCTGCTCCCGGACGACTTCGGCCCGGCCGACGTACGCGCCCTGCAGAACCGGCTCGCCCAGGAGGGACTGCCCGCCGTGCCCGGCCAGTTCGTCGGCGACCCCTTCGTACGGACCCTGCTGCTGCTCCGGCTGCACCTGCGGGACGCCGACCACAGCGGCTGGCGCACCGCCCACGAGACGCTGATCGCGTACTACACCGAGGACCGGCAGCACCGGCCGGACGGGACGGACGGGACGGCCCGGTTCCGGCTCCACCACCAACTGGCCCTGGGCCGGACCGGACCGGCCGTCGCCCACCTGCGCGACACCTTCCCGGTCGTGGACACCCGCGCCTGGCTGCGGAACCTGCGGTTCGTCGCCGCCGCGCCCTACTTCCACGCCCACGACGCCGAAGGCCGCGACTCCACCGGCCACGGCGACCGGCGGGCGGCGGTGGCGCTCGGCCGCACCGACGCCCAGCAGCGGGTGCCGGACGGCGTGGACGGCGTACTGCACCTGCGGATACGGCGGTTGCTGCACGCGGTGTGGCTGCTCGGCGATCCGCTGGTGCTGCCCGACCCGAAGGTCGGCGACCGGCTCCGCTTCGAGCTGGAGCAGCTGTCCAACCTGCGGCCGGCCGGCAACGCGCTGCTGTGGCGGGCCTCCCGCAACTGGCCGGCCGCCGCGCTGGCCGGCCGTCCGCCGACGGCGGACGGGGCGGACGCCGGGGACGGGGACGACGACGAGGGCGACGCGGGTGACGACGAGCGGAGCGGGGTGGCGTGATGGCGGGGCGGGGCGTGGGCACGTGGGTGCGTGAGGGCGTCTGGGAGATTCCGCTCCGCCGGTATCTGGCCCTGCTGGTCACGGCCGCGGTGATCGCCGGGCTGGTCGTCGGGGTGCGGGCGGCCGTCCACGACGACCGGTCCTGCGCGCCGGGGGTGGCCCGCCCCGAGGGCAGCGACGAGTGCGTGGGCGTGGCGACGGCCGGGTACGACTTCGGGCAGCCGCGGCTGCGGGACACCGTGCGGGCGATCACCCGGGAGAACGCCCGCCTGAAGCCCGGGAGTTACGTCACGGTCGCGGTGATGCTGCCGTACACGGCGACGGCGGCGGCCAGCCTCGCCGACATCCGGCACGAGCTCCAGGGCGCCTACCTCGCCCAGTACCAGGCCAACCACGACTCCAACGGCCAGTCCCCGGCGATCCGGCTGGTGCTGGCCAACCCCGGGGCGACCAGCCGGTACTGGCAGCCGATGGTCACGCGGCTGGCGGGCATGACCGGCGGCACGGACCGGCTGCGGGCGGTCGCCGGGGTAGGGCAGAGCACCGACAACAACAAGAAGGCCGTCAGGGAGCTGACCCGGCTGGGCATCCCGGTGATCGGGTCCTCGATCACCGCCGACGACCTCGCCAACGGGCAGGGCGGCAAGGACCCCTACCCCGGTCTTGCCCGGGTCTCCCCCACCAACACCGACGAGGCCCGCGCCCTCGCCTCCTTCGCGAAGGTGAGCGCCGGCCGGGCGCTGCTCGTCTACGACAAGCCGGGCGACCCGTACACGCGGACGCTCCAGACGTCGTTCGCGGCGCTGATCAAGGGCTCGCCGTACGAGCCGCAGCCGTTCACGCCGCCGGCCGACCGCAGCAGGGAGGGGACCACCGCGAACACCTTCCGGCAGATCACCAACCTGGTCTGCGACACCTCGCGGACGACGGACACGATCCTCTTCGCCGGCCGCCACACCCAGCTGCGGCAGTTCATCAACGCGCTGGGCGGACGGGGCTGCCAGGACCGGAGGTTCACGGTGCTGACCGGGGACGAGGGGTCGTACCTGACCGGCGAGACGAAGCTGGACCGCGGCGCCCTGCGGCACAACCTCTCCGTCCGCTACACCGCCCTCGCCCATCCGGACGCGTGGGGCAGGGGGAGCCCGAGGACGGGCGGTTCGGCGGCGGACATGGCGACGCTGACCGGGCTTCTGAAGAGCGCGGCGAAGGCCCCGGTGGGGCCGATCGGGCCGGTCGCCCTGGACGACGGGCAGCTGATCATCGCCTACGACGCGATACGGCTGGCGGTGCACGGGATCCGCGAGGCGGTGCCGGAGGGGAGGTCCGTGCCGGCACTGGCCGACGTGGGGTTGCAGTGGCCGCAGGTGAAGGGGTCGCTGCGGGTGGACGGGGCGAGCGGGTGGATCTGCCTGGACGCGCACGGGAATCCGTACGACAAGGCGGTGCCGATCGTGGAGCTGCGGGCGGAGGGTGGGTCGCGGTTCGTCCGGATTGCGTGGCCGGAGGGGAGGCCGCCGGGTTCGGAGTGTCTGCCGCCGTCGTGAGCTGCGGGTCCGGTGGGGGCTGGTCGCGCCCACGCGGCGGAGCCGCATATCGACACGGCCCCGCGCCCCTGACGGGGCGCTACAGCTCGCCATGCCTTCAGGGGCCCAGGGATTCAATCAGGCGTTCGAATCGTGCCCGCCATGCCGGCTCCGTCTCGCCCTCGCCCTTGAACTCGTGGGTGAAGCGGAGGGTGCTGCCGGTCTCCCCGTCGCGCTCCAGGTGGAAGCGGATCCTGCCGCCGGCTTCCACGGTGTACTCCGCGATGCGGTCGACGTCCCACGCGGTCACCGTGCCGGTGCCCAGGTCGCCGAGGGTGACCGTGCCGCCCAGTCTCGGTTGCAGGACGTCGACCGGTGTGCACCAGGCGGCCAGGCCCGCCGGGGTGGCGAGGCTCGGCCAGACCTGGTCCGTCGGCCGCGGCAGTCGTACCAGGAAGTGGAGGATGTGCGTTCTCCCGTGGGTCCGACTGGTGCCCTGTTCTATGGAACCGGCCATGACACCAGCCTGACCCCGGCCTCCGGGATCCGCACCCCTAGGGGCGCACCCCCGCCTTGTCGACCACGGCCCGCGCCATGGCCGACGTGCCGCCCGTCGCCGTGCCGTGCAGGTCTTACAGTCGCTCCCCCGAGGAGCGCGTACGTCAGGCGGTAGGCGTGGTTTTGAAGTGCTCTCCCAGCTGAAGCCCGGAGATTCCCTCTCCTCCCGCTACCTGCGCAAGGAGTACGACACTCACGTCCGCCGCCACCTGTGGGGCGGCCACTTCTGGTCCGGCTCCTACTTCGCCGGAAGCTGCGGCGGGGCGCCACTGACCGTCGTCCGCCAGTACATCGAAAACCAGCGGCACCCTGTGTAACCGCCGTCGTAAGCGCGGGTCAACAGCGCGGATCCATGCCCACGACCGGAGTCAGAGCAGTTCCGAGACATGCTCCACCACCGCTCTGAAGGGCGGAGCTCTGCGCAAGATCAAAGGCAGACCGAGCGCGCGCAGGTGTCGAAGAGGGCGGCGAAGGCGTCGTGGTCTCCGGCGCGGATGCGTCTTCGCAGATGTGTGTCCACGTCCTCCTACCTGTCGTACGACGAAGGCCGGTTCCCGTGAGCTGGATCACTCACGGGAACCGGCCTCGGCCGGACGGGGTCAGACGCCGGCGTAGGAGTGCTTGCCGGTGACGAAGATGTTGACGCCGTAGTAGTTGAAGAGCCAGCAGCCGAAGGCGATCATCGCCAGGTAGGCCGCCTTGCGGCCCTTCCAGCCGGCGGTGGCGCGGGCGTGCAGGTAGCAGGCGTAGGCGACCCAGGTGATGAAGGACCAGGTCTCCTTGGGGTCCCAGTTCCAGTAGCGGCCCCAGGCGCTGCCCGCCCAGATCGCGCCCGCGATGATCGTGAAGGTCCACAGCGGGAAGACCGCCGCGTTGACGCGGTAGGCGAACTTGTCGAGGGAGGCCGAGGCCGGCAGACGCTCCAGGACCGAGGTGGCGAAGCTGCCGGGCTTGCCGCCGTTCTCCAGCTTGCTCTCGTACGCGTCCTTGAAGAGGTAGAGGATCGTGGCGACCGCACCCACGTAGAAGACGGCACCGCAGAAGATCGCCGTCGAGACGTGGATGTACAGCCAGTACGAGTGCAGGGCCGGGACCAGCGGCTCGCTCGCCGTGTAGAGGACGGTGACTGCGAGGCCGAGGTCGAGCAGGACCGTGGTGATCAGGAAGAGGCCGAGCCAGCGGACGTTCTTCTTCAGGGCGAGGAGCGTCAGGTAGACGGCGACCGCGACCGTGGAGAACGTGATGTTGAACTCGTACATGTTGCCCCACGGCGCCCGCTGCACGGAGGCCGCGCGGGTGACCACGCCCGCCAGCTCCACGAGGAAGGCGAGGACCGTGAGGGAGATCGCGATCCGGCCGTAGAGGTCGCCCTGCTCGTCGCCGCCGTGCGCGCCGGGCCCGTCCGGCACGTCCCGGGAGCCGGCCGCGGACCGCACGACCACCTGCGGGCGCTCCAGCACGGTCGTGCCGCCGGCCTTCTTGACCGTCACGGCCGGCGCCTTCTTCGCGTCCGCCGTGGTGGTGAGCGCGTTGGCGGTGCGCGCCACCCGGCTGCGGCTGCCGAGCAGCCACTCGAAGATGTAGGCGAAGAACGCCAGCGTGTAGACGGCCATCGAGGAGTAGACGAGCGTGTTGCTCATGCTCGCCAGATGCTCGTTGGTCGCGGCGAGGGTGGTTGCGTCGAGCGCGGTTGCGGCGGCGGAAGTCATCGCTTCTCAGCCCCTTCGGCAGGTACGACTTCGGGGTCGGGGGATTCTGCGGGGTCGTCGTCAGTGGTGTCGTCGGGGTCGGGGGCCCCCGGCGCCTGGTCGTAGAGGATTCCGGCGAGGTCGCCGAGTTCCTCGGGCACCTTCGCGGACTCGCTGCGGCCCAGCCCGCCCATCTCGACCACCGTCACGCCGTCGGGACCCTGCACCGCGCGCACCCACACGCGGCGGCGCTGGATGAACAGCGAGGCGGCCAGGCCGAAGATCGCGGCGAGCGCGCCGCCCAGCGCCCAGCCGCTGCCGGGCTCCTGGACGATCTCGAAGCCGGCCCATTCCTTGACGTCCTTCTCGAACGTCACGGACCCGGCGCCGTTCGGCAGCTGCATGGTCTGCCCGGGCTTCAGGTTGTCCCGGAACTGCGCCCCCTTGGAGTCCTTGAACTCCTTCATGTGGGTCTTGTCGAGCTGGTACACGCTCTGCGGGATGCCCGAGTTGACGCCCAGGTCACCGTGGTACGGCGTCAGGTTCAGCACCGGGTTGTCGAGCGCGGGGAAGCTGGAGAGCACCGAGGACCCGCCGGCGTACGTCGGCAGGAAGAACAGCGAGATGCCGAGCTGCTCGCCGACGCCCTTGGCGTTCTGGTAGCCGTCCATCACCTTCACCACGCCCTGGGAGGTGACGTTGGCGTCGAGCGGGAGCAGCGGGACGGCGTCGTGGTAGACGACCTTGCCCTTGCTGTCGCGGACGGTGATGACGGGCGCGTAGCCGTGGCTGACGAGGTAGACCTTGGCGTCGTCGATGTGCAGCGGCTCGTTCACCTTGATGGTGGTCCGCTTCGACTTGCCGTAGGCCCCCTCGCTGTAGTCGATGTCCGCCTTGAAGGAGACCGCGGTGCCCTTGCTGGGGCCGCTGGTCTGGTAGGTCGCGGAGAAGTTCTTCAGGTCGAAGCTGAACGGCACCAGGTCGTCGGTGCTGAACATGGAGCCGGACTTGAAGTCGTCGTACTGGAGGATCGAGTTGGCGAACCCGTCGCCCTCGACGACCAGCTTGGTGCCGTCCGACTTGTACATCTGGCCGGAGGCGAAGGCGATCAGCAGGACGATCAGCGCGATGTGGAAGGCCAGGTTGCCGAACTCGCGGACGTAGCCCTTCTCGGCGGCGACCGCGTCCCCGGCGAGGTGCGCGCGGAAGTGCCGCTTCCGCAGCAGCTTCAGCGCCGCCGCCCGGACCTCCTCGGGCTCGGCCGCGGTCCGCCAGGTCGTGTACGCGGGGAGCCGGTCGAGCCGCTTCGGGGCACCCGGCGGCCGGCCGCGCAGCTGGCCCACGAACTGCCAGGCGCGCGGGATGATGCAGCCGACGAGCGAGACGAACAGCAGGATGTAGATCGCCGAGAACCACACCGAGCTGTAGACGTGGAACAGGCCGAGCTTGTCGTAGATCGGCGACAGCGTCTTGTGGGCCTTGCGGAAGTCGTCGACCTTGGAGATGTCCGCGCCGGACTGCGGGATCAGCGAGCCGGGGATCGCACCCAGCGACAGCAGCAGGAGCAGCAGCAGCGCGACCCGCATCGAGGTGAGCTGCCGCCAGAACCAGCGGGCCCAGCCGACGACCCCGAGCCCGGGGGCGGCCGGCGGCTCGGCGGGGGCGGTGGAGAGCTGCGAGCCCGCCGCCCCGAGGTCCGGCTCGGTGTTCTCGGTGTGCTCGGTTTCGGTCTTGCTCATCGATCAGATCCCCACAGTGAAGCCGTCGGACCAGCCCTGCATCTCCTGCACGAGGCTGTCCCAGGCCCCGGTCAGCAGCAGCACACCGGTCACGATCATCATCGTGCCGCCGATGCGCATCACCCAGACATAGTGGCGCTTGACCCAGCCGAAGGCGCCGAGTGCCTTGCGGAAGGCGACCGCGGTGAGCACGAAGGGGACACCGAGGCCCAGGCAGTAGGCGACTGTCAGTATGGCGCCGCGCCCGGCGCTCGCCTGGTTGAAGGACAGACTCGTCACGGCCGACAGGGTCGGGCCGATGCACGGCGTCCAGCCGATCCCGAACAGGGCGCCCAGCACCGGCGCCCCGGCCAGCCCTGCCACCGGTCGCCGGTGGAAGCGGAACTCGCGCTGGGTGAACCAGGGCATCATGCCCATGAAGAACACGCCCATGGCGATCATCAGCACCCCGAGGACCTTGGTGAGGACGCCGGACTGCTCCTGGAGGGTCTGGCCGAAGTAGCCGAACAGGGCTCCGCCGGACACGAACACGGCGGTGAAGCCGAGGACGAAGAGGGAGGCACCGGCCGCCATCCGGCCGCGCCGGGCCTCCGCCAGATCGGTGCCGGCGACGCCCGTGACGTACGAGAGGTAGCCGGGGACGAGGGGCAGCACGCAGGGCGAGAAGAAGGAGACGAGTCCGCCGAGCAGCGCGACCGGCAGGGCGACCAGCAGGGCGCCGTTGAGGACGGTCTCGTTCCGGCCCGTCTCGGCCGCGACCGTGAGGAGTGCGCTCACGTCACTTCTCCGCGACGACCGGCTTGACCATCTTCAGCAGGGACTCCTCGCTGAGCGCCGCCAGCGAGCGCGCCGCGATCTTCCCCTGCCGGTCGAGTACCAGGGTGGAGGGGATGGCCTGCGGGTTGAGCGTGCCCTTCTTGAAGCGGAGCATCAGCTTGCCCGTCGGGTCGTACAGGCTCGGGTAGTCGATGCCGTTCTGCTTCTCGAAGGCGACCGCGGCACCGGTGCTGGTGTCGCGGGTGTTGATGCCGACGAACTGGACGCCCTTGCTCGCGTACTCCTTGGCGACGGAGGCGAAGTTGGGCGCCTCGGCCCGGCAGGGGCTGCACCAGGAGCCCCAGACGTTGATGACGACGACCTTGCCCTTGTAGCTCGCGACGTCCAGGGTGCCGCCGTCGATGGTCTTGCCGGACAGGTCGGGGGCCGCCGCGCGGTGGCCCTCCGCAACCGTGTCGATGCCGTCCTTGCCGGTGACGAAGTTGGTGTTGCCACCTCCGCCGGAGGTGCCGCCGTTGCCGCACGCGGACAGGGTCAGGGCTGCCGCGGCGGCCGTGGCGCCGAGCAGGAGGGCGCGGCTACGGGTACTCATGTGAAAAGTTTCGCATGCCCGTTCTGAGGATCTTGCGCACCCCCCTGGGTCCGGGATTCGCCCCTTTTCAGGCCGCCGCGCCCTGCTTGAGGAGGCCCTTCCAGCCACCCGCCGGACGCTGTCCGACGTCCAGCGTGCGCAGCTTCGCCAGCACCTCCGGCTTCTGGACGTCCATCCAGTCCACGAACTGCCGGAAGGAGACCAGCCGGACGTCGGCGCCCTTCTCCTTCTCGCGGGCGATGTGCTTGAAGGCCTGCTCGACGGCGTCCATGTAGATGCCGCCGTTCCACTGCTCGAAGTGATTGCCTATGAAGAACGGTGCGCGGTTTGTCGTGTATGCACGCTCGAATCCCGATATGTACGCCTGGGCCGACTGGGTCCGCCAGCCCGGGTAGTTGTAGGCGGGGGCCTTGGTCGAGTTGACCGACTGGTTGGCGAGCATGTTGTAGTCCATGGAGAGGACCTCGAAGGAGTGGCCCGGGAACGGTATCTGCTGCAGCGGCAGATCCCAGATGCCCAGCTTCTTCTCCGGCCAGACCTGCCGGCCGCCGGGCGAGGAGGCGTCGTAGCGCCAGCCGAGCTCGCGGGCGGTGGGCAGCAGGTTGTTCTGGCCGAGCAGGCAGGGGGTACGGCCGCCGACCAGCTCCTTGTCGTAGTCGAAGGGGAGCGAGGGCAGGTCGGTCCAGCCGGAGTTGCTGCGCCACTCCTTCACGAACGCCTTGGCCTGGTCTATCTCGCTGCGCCACTGCTTGGGCGTCCAGTTGCCGACGGTGCCGTAGCCGCCGCAGAAGTGGCCGTTGAAGTGGGTGCCGATCTCGTGCCCTTCGAGCCAGGCCCGGCGGACGTTGGTGAGCGTCGCCTTGATGTGCTCGTCGGTGAGGTAGCCGATGTCGGAGGCGCCGCGGGGGTTGTTCGGGGGGTTGTAGAGCCGTTTCTTCGACTCCGGGAGCAGGTACAGCCCCGAGAGGAAGAAGGTCATGGACGCGCCGTGCTCCTTGGCGAGGTCGAGGAAGCGCGGGAAGAGGCCGTTGCCGACCTCGCCCGCCCCGTCCCAGGAGAAGATCACGAACTGCGGCGGGGTCTGGCCGGGCGCCAGCGGCTCGGGGGCGGCGGGCTGGTGGGGCTGCTTGCCGGTGCGGGAGGTGGAGCCGTCGCCGAGGGGGCGGGCGCTCGCGGTCGGCTTTTTCGACGGCTGCCGGGCGGAACCGCCGGCATGGTTCGTACCGTCCGACGGTGTGTGCGTGCCGCAGCCGGCGAGGCCGAGTCCGGCCGCGGCGCCCGCGCCGACGCCGAGTAGTCCCCTTCGGGTGAAGGTCCGCATGGTTCCCCGATTCGTCACGTCCTCTGGTGGTCACCCACTCAGAGGGCGGGACGAACGGGCAGGTTCCGCAAGGAACCACATATTTTCAGACTAATTTCATGAAGCGGGGTTTAAGCGGCGTGGCGCGGGCGCCGCCTGTGGCTCACGCCCCGAAGGCCTTGTCCTTCCCCTTCACCGGCTTGGCGCCGGCGCGGAGATGGGCCGGAACGAGGTCGATGGCCGGCTCGGAGTACCCCACGGAAACGATCCTGTCGCCCTCGTATGTGAAAGTCGTCAGGGAGGCCAGGGTGCACTGGCGCTTGCGCGGGTCGTGCCAGAGCCTGCGGTTCTCGACGTACGACCGCAGGATCCAGATCGGCAACTGATGGCTGACCAGCACGGCCTCGTGCCCGCGGGCCCGGTCCCTGGCCGTGTCCAGCGCGCTCTTCATCCGCACGACCTGGTCGACGTACGGCTCGCCCCAGGACGGCCGGAACGGGTTGACGAGGTACTTCCAGTTGGCCGGGTTCTTCAGCGCACCGTCGCCGACGCCGAAGGTCTTGCCCTGGAAGATGTTCTCGGCCTCGATGAGCCGCTCGTCGGTACCGAGGTCGAGCCCGTGCGCCTTGGCGATCGGGGTGGCGGTCTCCTGCGCGCGCTCCAGCGGGGAGGCGCCGACATGGACGACGTCCCGGCCGGCGAGGTGCTCGGCGACCCGGTCGGCCATCTGCCGCCCGAGCTCGGAGAGGTGGTAGCCGGGGAGTCTGCCGTACAGCACGCCGTCCGGGTTGGCCACTTCCCCGTGCCGCATCACGTGGACAACGGTGATGTCGCTGTTGGTACCGCTGTTGATGCCGCTGTTGGTGCCACTGTTGGTGTCGCTCACGCCGTGGCCTCCGCGGCCGCTCGGGCCGCTGCCGGGAGGGCGTCGGCGATCTTCTGGACGGCCCGCTCGTCATGGGCCGTGGAGACGAACCAGGACTCGAAGGACGACGGTGGCAGGTAGACGCCGTCGGCGAGGAGCGAGTGGAAGAAGGCGGTGAACCGGAAGGACTCCTGGCCCCGCGCGTCCTCGTAGTTGCGCACCGGACGGTTGGTGAAGAAGACGGAGAACATGTTGGAGGCGGTCTGCACCTGGTGCGCGACGCCCTCCTTGTTCAGCGCCTCGCCGACGAGCCCCTGGATCTGCTCCGACACGGCGTCGACCTTGTCGTACGCGGCGTCGTCGAGCAGCCGCAGCTGGGCGAGTCCCGCGGCGGTGGCGACGGGGTTCCCGGAGAGGGTGCCGGCCTGGTAGACGGGCCCGGCCGGGGCGAGGTGCGCCATGACGTCCGCGCGCCCGCCGAAGGCGGCGGCCGGGAAGCCGCCCCCCATGACCTTCCCGAAGGTCATCAGGTCGGGCACCACGCCGTCGATCCCGAACCATCCGGCCCGGCTGGTCCGGAACCCGGTCATGACCTCGTCGGAGATGTACAGGGCGCCGTTCTCCCGGCAGGCGTTCTTCAGCCCCTGGTTGAACCCGGGCGCGGGCGGCACGACGCCCATGTTGCCCGGCGAGGCCTCGGTGATCACGCAGGCGATCTCCCCGGGGTGCCGGTGGAAGGCCTCCTGCACCGCCTCCAGGTCGTTGTACGGCAGCACGATCGTGTCGCCGGCCTGGGCGCCGGTGACGCCGGGGGTGTCGGGCAGCGCGAAGGTGGCGACGCCGGACCCGGCGGCGGCCAGGAGGCTGTCGACGTGTCCGTGGTAACACCCGGCGAACTTGATCACCTTGGTGCGCCGGGTGAACCCGCGGGCGAGTCGGATGGCGGACATGGTCGCCTCGGTACCGCTGCTGACCAGCCGGACCTGCTCCAGCGGCCCGATCCGGGCCACCATCTCCTCCGCGAGGGCGACCTCGCCCTCACCGGGGGTACCGAAGGAGGTACCGCGGGAGACGGCTTCCCGGACGGCTGCGATGACCTCGGGGTGCGAGTGCCCGAGGATCATGGGCCCCCACGAGCACACGAGGTCGACGTACTCGCGCCCGTCGGCGTCCGTCAGGTAGGCCCCCTTGCCGGAGACCATGAACCGGGGGGTGCCGCCGACGGCGCGGAAGGCGCGCACCGGGGAGTTCACGCCGCCGGGCGTGACGGCGGAGGCGCGGTCGAAGAGCGCCTGTGAGGCGGGCGCGTCGTAGGGATAGGGCGTTTCGCTCTGGGCACTCATGACGTGCGGCTTCTCCGACTTCTCGGACTCCGGATGCTGGGTGACCTCCTCAGGGTAGGCGGAGGAGGGCCGTCCTCTCACAGCGGAGGACGGCGGTCCCCGCACAGCGCCCGGGGCATCTGCGAGACTGTGACCCGATACACCCAGCTCATCCGGTACGCAGGCGGCCGGAGGCTGTAAAGATCCTGCGGACTGATGTTTCGACGCACGTTTCGGCGGGCGGCCGTGGGGGAGGTCACTGACACGATGATCGGGTTGCGCGGCGGGGGCCACGCGTCCTAGAAAAGCAGTCGGGTGGAGATATGCATCGCGGTGGCGGACTGGGCGAGGGGACCGATGACCTGGGTCCTCGACGTGCCGAGCGGGGAAGGCACCGGCGCGACGCGGAGGATTCGGCCGAAGCAGCACGTCAGGAACAGGGCGTACCGAGTGAGTCGGACCGGCGCGACCGACGTATCGATCAGCGGGACCGCGATCAGAGGGATCGGGGCCAGCGGAGCGAGCGGCGGATCGACCGTCTGCAGACCGGGAGCAGGAATGGTGGTCGGGTGGGGGTGACGTACAAATACTTCGGCGCTCCGGACGGCGCGACCGCGGCCCGGGTCCCGATCTCGATGCGCCCCGAGGAACTCGGCGGCGACGAGCTCGGCATGAACGGCATGTTCACGAAGATCAAGCCGGAGACCATGGCCGCGATGGTGCTGACGGGCATCGAAGGCGTGCCGCTGCACAAGGTGCCGCCGCTGGAGCTGGTGGTGCTGCACCCCGACTACGCGGTCGTGAAGCTCCCCATGACGGTCGTCGACCCGCTGCGCGGCATAGGCGAGGAAGCGGTCGGCGCGGCCGCCTTCATCTGGTCGACGGTCCCGGACCGCGGCGGCCCGCGGGACGCGTTCAACGTGTACCAGCTGCTCCACGAGTGGCAGGACTTCTCGCACCGGCTGCACGAGGCGGGGCATCAGCCGTATTGCCTGGTGTGGCCCTGAGCCGAGGCTTCCGGGTTTCCCGCGGATCGGGCGGGCGGGGTCTTCGGGCCTCGCCCTTTTGTTCGTGGCGACCGGGCCTGGGCCAGCGGGACGTGAAGTGACGTGAAGGTCACAAGGCCGCATCCCGTCGCGGGATGTTGGGCAGATAACCCGGCCGGATCAACCCTGACACGAGGAGCGTCAAGGCCGTGACCGCCGCACCTGCCTCTGTCCCGACCGCGCCCGGCGGGCTCCCGCTGATCGGGCATGCCCATCTTCTGGCGCGGACCCCGCTGCCGTTCATCACCTCGCTCCGCGACCACGGCAGCGTCGTCCGCATACGTCTGGGCCCGACCCCCGCATACGTGGTCACCGATCCCGTGCTCACCCGCACCGTCCTGGTCACCGAGGCGGCGCACTTCGCCAAGGGCGGGAAGATCTTCGACGTCCTGCGGGGTGTCTTCGGCGACGGTCTGGCCACTGTCGACGACGGCGAAACCCACCTGCGCAACCGCCGCCTGATGCAGCCCATGTTCAACAGGGCCCATATCGCCACCCGCGGCAACGCCATGATCGACCAGGTCGGGTCCATGGTCGGCGCGTGGGAGGACGATCAGCTCCGCGACGTGTTCGCGGACATGAACGACGTCACCCTCGCTGCCTTCCTCGTCGCTCTCTTCGGCATGGACCTACCCGCGGACCTGCAGCGGGAGTTCACCGTCCTCATGCCCGTGATTATGAAAGAAACGATTCGGCAGACTCTCCTGCCGCCCTGGGTGACCCGGCTGCCGCTGCCCGCGAACCGCGCCCACCGCCGGCGCGTCGCCCGCCTGCGCGTCCTCATCGACCAGGCCATCGACCACCACTCCGGCCGGTCGGCCGGCACACCCCCCGCAGCCACCCCCGGTCCCGCGGAAGCCGCAGGGTGCCCCCACGAGACCGCCGCCGGCAACGAACGGGCCGGGTTGTTCGAAACCCTGCTGGCGGCCGGGGACCGGTTCACCCGCCGACAGCTCCAGGACGAAGCCATCACCCTGATGAACGCGGCGATCGAGACCACGGCCACCGCCCTCGCCTGGACCCTGTACGAGCTCACCCGACACCCCGAGATCGAACAGCGGCTGCGCGCCGAACTCGCCGCCGTCTGCACCGGCCGGCCCCTGCGCCAGGAAGACCTCGACCGGCTCCCCTACGCCCGGCAGGTCCTCCAGGAAGCCGTCCGCAAGTACGGGCCGGCCTGGATGGTGACGCGAACCGCCACCCGGGACGTCGATCTGGGCGGACACCGCATCCCCCGGGGCGCCGACGTCGTGTGGAGCCCCTACCTCCTCCAGAACGACCCCGCCCACTTCCCCGAACCGGCCGACTTCGACCCCGACCGCTGGCCCCCCGACCGCGTACCCACGACCCGCGATTCCCTCTTCGCCTTCGGGGACGGCCGCCGCAAGTGCATCGGAGAGAACTTCGCCTGGACCGAGATGCAGATCATCCTGGCGACCGTCCTGCAGACCTGGCCCCGCCTCCGCCTCGCCTCCCGGCCTCCCCGCCCCCAGACGGCCATCACCGTCAAGCCGGACCGACTGGCCATGACCTTCGCGGCCTCCTGACCGGCGGGCGGTCAGGCAGACGGGGGTTCGGCGGTCGGCGGTCGGTCGCCCACGCGTCACTCGTACCGGTACTTCAGCGAGTCCGCCTCCGTCTGTTCGATGTCGGAGATCGTCAGTTCCGGCATGCGCAGCTGGGCCAGGGTCACCTCGGCCGAGGTCGGCTGGGCGTCGGCCGGCAGCCACTGGTCCGGCTTCCAGGCGCCGCTGCGCAGGAGGGACTTGGGGCAGTGCGGGTAGACCTCCTCGATCCCCACCACCAGCGCGCTGGCCGGCGGCTTGCCCACGGCGGTCAGCTGTGAGAGCAGCTCGGGGCGGGTGGAGACGCAGGCCCGGCCGTTGACCCTGAGCGTCGTGGTGCGTCCCGGGACGACGAACAGCAGCCCGGCCCGTCCGGTGGCGATGACGTTCTGGAGGGTGTCCAGGCGCTTGTTGCCGGTCGCGTCCGGTATCGCCACCGTGCGCGCGTCCAGGACGGAGACGAACCCGGCGGGGCCGCCGCGCGGGGAGACGTCGCAGTTGCCCTCGGCGTCCGCGCTGGCGACCAGGACCAGCGCCGAGCATCCGATCAACCGCCGGGTCTCCTTGGTGAGTTCGGTCATCTGCTTGCGCACGGCCGCCGCGCCGGGAAGGGCGTAGACCCGGCGCAGCTCCTCCCGGTCGGACACGGCGTCGAGGCGGAGCGAGTCGAAGGCGCTGCCGGCCGGAGATGTCGTCATGCCCCCGACAGTAGTGGGCCGACCTGCGACTGCTCGCCCCGGCGATTTCGCTACAAGTTCCGAAATTATTCGTGACGGCTCGGCCATTCCGGTGCAACACGGCCTTCGTAGCTTCGCAGTCAGCAATATCGCTGCTTTCCCGCGAAATCCAGGAGCCCCCGAATGCCCCTCCCCTCCAGACGCGGTGCCCTGAAGCTCTCCGCCGGCCTGGCGCTGCTCGGTGCCGGTGCCCTCACCGGCTGCGGCCGGGGCGACGCCACCACCGCCGCGAAGTCCTCCGCCGCGCCCGTCGACGACTCCCCGGCCACCGGCACCCTCAAGGTCTGGGCCGCCCAGGGCGACGCGGACGTCCTGGACAAGGTCGTCAAGCCGTTCAAGGCCGCGAACCCGAAGCTGACGGTCGAGTTCACGCTGATCCCGAACGCCGAGTACTACACGAAGCTCCAGTCGGCGATCGCCGCGGGCAAGGGGCCGGACGTCGCCCAGTTCTTCCCGGAGTCGCAGGCCCAGTTCCTCGATCCGTCGATCCTGCGGGCGGTGCCGGACGGCCTGGTCGACCCGAAGTCCTTCTTCGGCAGCCTCTGGGACGCCGGTGTGGTCGGCGACGTCGCCTACACGGTCCCCTGGTACGCGTACACCTACGCGCTCGTCTACCGCTCCGACCTCGCCGCGAAGGCGGGCGTCAAGGCGCCGACGACCTGGGCACAGATGGTGCCGTTCCTCAAGGCGCTCCAGGGCGCCGGGGCCGGGCACGGTCTCGGGGCCGACATCGGCTGGGACGTCTTCAACGGTCAGGACGTCGCCATGTACGCCTGGCAGGCGGGAGGGACGCTGCTCTCCGGTGGGAAGTGGACACTGGACACGCCGGAACTGGTGGACGCGCTCACGTACAACGCGTCGTTCTTCACTTCCAAGGTCGCCGACCCGAGCGGCCCGACCTTCCTGGACGCGCAGCCGTACTTCGTGTCCGGGAAGACGGCCATGATGATCACCGGGCCGTGGGTGGTCGGGCAGCTCGACACCGCGGCGAAGAAGGAGGGCTGGACGGCCGCCCATGTCGCCACCGCGCCACTGCCGGCCGGTTCCTCGGGCAGTGTCTCCTTCTCCGCGGGCGGCACCTGGGGCGTGCTCGCGGACGGCGGCAACGCGGACGCGGCGTGGAAGTTCGTGCGGTACCTCGCGAAGCCGGCCACCCAGGTCGCGCAGTACAAGGCGTACAGCTCGCTGCCGGCCGTCGTCTCCGCCTGGGACGACCAGGCGATCAAGGGGCAGCCGCTGCTCGACGCCTTCCTGACCCAGCTGAAGAACACCCGGGCGTTCCCGCGGGTGACCACCTGGCAGCAGGTCGCCACCCGGCTCGGCAAGGAGATGGAGGCCGTGGCCAAGGGCACCGAGAGCGCGGCGAAGGCCGCGGCGAACGTGCAGGCGTACGCCGGGAGTCTCGGCACGGGAGCGAAGTGAGGGCGGCCCGCCGGACGGCCGTCGGCTGGCTGTTCCTCGCGCCGTTCACGCTGGTCTTCCTGCTCTTCACGGCCGTCCCCGCCGTCGCCGCGCTGGGCTTCAGCCTCACCGACCTGCGCGGCTCGGACCTGCGGCATCCGTTCGCGGTGAACTTCACCGGCCTGGAGAACTACGTCCGGCTCTTCCAGGACGACAGTTTCGTGCGGGACGTCCTCAACACCGCGCTGTTCGTGGTCGTCGGAGTGCCGCTGACCATGGCGGCCGGGTTCGGTCTCGCCCTCGCGTTGAACTCCGGCATCCGGCGGCTGCGCGGCGTGTTCCGTACGGTGTTCTTCGCGCCGGTCGTCACCAACGTCGTCGCGGTCGCGCTGATCTGGCGGTACGCCTTCAACCAGGACGGCACCGTCAACAGCGTCCTCGCCGCGGTCGGCCTGGCCGGGCCGAACTGGCTGGACGACACCCACCTGGCGATGCCCGTGGTCATCGCGCTCGGCGTCTGGCGCAACTTCGGCACCGCGATGGTGCTGTTCCTCGCCGGGCTCCAGGCACTCCCGCGGGACGTGTACGAGGCCGCGGCACTCGACGGGGCGGGCCGGTGGCGGCAGCTGAGGCACATCACCCTGCCGATGCTGATGCCCACCACCCTGATGGTGTCGGTCCTGCTGACCGTCTTCTACCTCCAGGTGTTCGACGAGCCGTACCTGCTCACCGACGGCGGCCCGCTCGGCTCCACCGAGTCCGTGGCGCTGTACACCTACCACCAGTTCGGCTCCGGCGAGCTGGGCGTGTCGTCCGCCGCGTCCTTCGTGATGCTGGTGCTGGTGGCCCTGGTGAGCGTCGTCCAGTTCCGACTGCTGAGGCCCCGCTCATGACCGCCGTAGCCACGTACCAGAACGCCGAACCCGCCACCGACGACCGGATCTCCGTACGCCGCCGGTCTCTCGCCCAGCCGCTGCTGTACGGCGCGCTGGTGCTGTGCGCGCTGCTCACCCTGCTGCCGTTCGTGTGGGTGGCCGGCGGCTCGCTGCGCAGCCTCGACGAGATCCGCTCCGACCCCGGCGCCTGGCTGCCGCACCATGCCACCCTGGACAACTTCGTCCGGCTCTTCCGGACGCAGGGCTTCGGCCGGTTCCTGGTCAACAGCGTGGCCGTCGCGGCCATGGTGGTCGCCGGCAACGTGGTCGCCGCGTCGGCCGCCGGATACGCCCTCGCCAAGCTGGAGTTCGCGGGCCGGCGGCTGGCCTTCGGGGCGGTCATGGCCGCGCTGATGGTGCCGGTCACCTCGGTGTTCATCACCCAGTTCGTGATCACCGTGGACCTGGGGCTCGCGGACACCCTGACCGGGATCGCGCTGCCGTCCCTGGCGCTGCCGCTGTCGGTGTTCATCATGCGGCAGTACGCGCTGTCGATCCCCGACGAGCTGCTGGAGGCCGCCCGGATCGACGGGGCGGGCGAGTTCCGGATCTTCTTCCGGATCTTCCTGCCGCTGGCCGGACCCGCCGTCGCGACGATCACGATCATGTCGTTCCTGTACTCGTGGAACAACTTCATCTGGCCGCTCGTCGTCGCCCAGAGCATGTCGACGTACACGCTGCCGGTGGGCCTCGCCGCCACCAGCCAGGCGGCGGCGCACGTCACCGACTACGGCCTGATGCTCGCCGGAGCGATCGTCGTGATGCTGCCGGTACTGGTCCTCTTCCTGTGCCTGCAGCGGTACTTCGTGCAGGGTGTCGCCGGAACGGGGATGCGGTGACCGCGACGGATCGGGTGCGGGCGCCCGCGGGCACGGTCGTCGGCCGCCGAACGGGCCCGGTACGGCGCTTCCTCGGCATCCCGTACGCCGAAGCGCCCGTCGGCGTACGGCGGTTCGCCGCGCCGGTCCCGCGCGGCCGGTTCCGGGAGCCGTACGACGCCTCCCGGCACGGCGCCACCGCGCAGCGGGTGCCGCTGTTCGCGACGACCACGATCCCGGAGCCGTCCGTGCCGGGCGAGGACGTGCTGAACCTGGGCGTCGTCGCCCCGGCCGGCGCCGACCGCTGCCCGGTCCTGGTGTGGATCCACGGCGGCGGATTCCTGGCGGGGAGCCCGGCGAGCCCCTGGTACGACGGGCGTTCCCTCGCCCGCGCCGGGATCGTCACCGTGACGGTCGGATACCGGCTGGGCGTCGACGGGTTCGCGCCGCTGGACGGCGTACCGGCCAATCTCGGACTGCGCGACGTGCTGCTGGCGCTCGACTGGGTACGAGAGAACATCGCCGCGTTCGGCGGTGACCCCGGGCGGGTCACCCTCGCCGGGCAGTCGGCCGGGGGCGCGGCGGTGCTGGCACTGCTGTCGTCACCGGCCGCCGAGGGCCGCTTCCAGCAGGCGGTGAGCATCTCCGGCGGCCTCTTCGAGGTACGGCGGGACAGCGCGCGCGACTTCCTCGAACGGGTGGGGGAACGGCTCGGCGTACCGGCGACGCGGGACGGGTTCGGCGGCGTTCCCGTCGAACAACTACAAAGGACGGTAAGAGATTTGAGGGACGGGGAGGCGCTGGTGCTCGGGCCGGTCACGGGGGACGACATCCTGCCGGTGACCGTCGCCGAAGGGCTGGCAGGGCACGGGCTCGGCGTACCGGTGCTGCTGGGGTCGACCGGCGACGAGTTCGACGGCGGCGGGGACGGTGCGTCCGCCGCCCGCGCCGCCGGCACCCGGATCACCGACACCCTCTTCCGGGCCGCCTGCCCACGCGTGGCGCGCTCCCGGCGGGAGGCCGACGCCGGGACCTGGCTGTACTCCTTCGAGTGGCCCTCGCCCGTCACCGGCGGCGCCACGCACTGCGCCGACCTCCCGTTCTTCTTCGACCTCCTCGACGCACCGGGCGTCCGGGAGGCCCTCGGCCCGCGTCCGCCCGCGGAACTGGCCGCGCCGATCCACGCCGACCTGGTCGGCTTCGTGCACGGACGGCCGCCGTCCTGGGCACCGGCGACCGGCGGCCCCGGCGACCCGCTGCGCGAGTACGGCCGCCCCGGCGCCCCGCCCGCCGCCGACACCACGGGCGGGTACGACCCCGTGCTCCCCGTACCTCCTGTGCTCCCCGCGCGCCCCGCGCTCCCCGCCGCCCCGTCGGACGCGGAGGCGCGCTGATGGCCGGGATGAACCAGAGCGCCGTACGCCGGGTCAACACCTCCGTGATCCTGCGGGCGTTGGCGGTGTCGTCCGGGCCCACGACACTGACCGCCCTCGCCGAGCGGACGACCCTGTCCCGGCGCACCATCGAGCTGATCCTCGAATCCCTCCTGACCGCCGGCTGGGTGACGGAGCTGGACCGGGTGCCCACCCGGGGCTGTGCCGGCCGCCCGGCCCGGCGGTACGAACTGCGGGCCGAGCACGCCCTGCTGGCGGCCGCGCGGATCACCACGGAGGACGTGTCCGCCGTCGTCGCCGACGTCCGCGGCCGGATCCTCGGCCGCGCCCACCGGCCGTTGCGCCGCTACCTGGACCCGCAGGCCTCGCTCGACGACGTGGCGACGCTGGTGCGGGAGGCGCTGGCGGACGCGGGCGGGTCACCGGAGCGGCTGCGCGCGGGTGCGCTGGCCGGCGGCGGCGCGATCGACGACGACGGAGTGGTACGGCGGCTCGTGCACACCACCCGCTGGGAGGGCGTGGACCTGCCGGCGGAGCTGACCCGCCGGCTCCGGATGCCCTGGTTCGCGGACAACGACTCCAACCTCGGTGCGCTGGCGGAGCGTTGGCGCGGCGTGGCCGGTGACCACGAGAACGTCGTATGGGCGGTGCTCGGCAACCGGACCGGCCTCGGCATCCTCATCCGGGGCGCGGTGCACCGGGGACTCGACGGCGCGGCCGGCGAGATCATCGAGGCCTCGTCCATGCCGACGGACTCGGTCGCGCACCGGCCGGTCGCCTGGCTGACCTCGCCGGAACCGGACCGCCGGAGCATCGCGCTCGCCCGTTTCGCCGCCGCCCGGGCGGGCGAGGCGGCCGCGCTCGCGGAGGTCGACGAGCTGGTGGCGAACATCGCCTCGATCCTCACCACCCTGTCCTGGACGGTCGCCCCCTCCCTGATCGTGCTGGGCGGCGGTCTCGAGGACGCGGCCGACGTGCTGCTGCCCCGGGTCCGCGAGGCGCTGCGCGCCGCCCGCACCCCCGCGGTCGAGCTGCGGGCCACCTGCCTGGGCCGCGACGCCGCCCTCGTCGGCGCCGTCAAGCTGGCCCTCGACCGCATGGACACCGAGCTGTTCGGACCCCTCGTACCGGCCCTGTGATCCCGTCCCCCTCTCCCCTCCCCGTCCCCCTCTCCCCTCTCCCCTTCCCCTCCCCCACGCCACCGACCTACGGAGTCTCTGTGACCGACACCCCCCACAGCCATGTCCTGATCGTGGGCAGCGGCATCATGGGCGCCCTCGTGGCCCGGCTGCTGCGCGAGTCCGATCCGGCGCTGCGGATCACCATGGTCGACGCCGGCACCCCGATCGGCGACGCCCCCGGCCGGCACCTGCACGACCTCGACGACCCCGGCCTGTGGGCCCGCTACAACGAACGGGTCGCCACCGGCATCCAGGGCATGTACACGGGAGCCGAGGTGGTGCGCAAGGTCCCCGGCAGCCTCACCGCGCTGCCGCCGGGCATGTACCACGCGCTCGCCTTCGGGGAGGACGCCGAGGCGATGCCGCAGGCCGCGCTCGCCTGGAACGCGGGCGGCATGGGCGTGCACTGGACGGCCGCGACGCCCTGGCCGGCCGGGCACGAGGTGTTCGACTTCGGGGACCCGGCCGGCTGGGCCGAGGACCTCGCCACCGCACGACGGCTGCTCGCGGTGACCCCGGCCGCGATCGGCCCGACCGCGACCGGGCACCTGGTCCTCGACGTGCTGCGCCGCCGCTACGACGGCATCGGGCCCGCCGACCGGCGCCCGCAGCCGATGCCCATGGCCGTCGCGGCGACGGCCGCCGGGCCCATGCCGCGCACGGCACCCGGGACGATCTTCCCGGCGCTCGCGACCGGCACGGACCCCGCCTTCACCCTGGTCACCGGCACGCTCGTCACCCGGCTCCTGGTCACGGACGGCCGGGTCACGGGCGCCCGGCTGCGCCGGATAGCCGACGGCGTCGACGGCATCGACGGCATCGATGGCGCCGAACGCGAACTGCACGCCGACGCCGTCGTGGTGTGCGCCGACGCGCTGCGCACCCCGCAGCTGCTGTTCGCCTCCGGCGTCCGGCCGGACGCCCTGGGCCGCCGGCTCAACGAGCACGCCTTCATCACCGCCCAGGTGCTGCTCGACCTCGACCGGTTCGGCATCGGCCTCGACGACCTCCCGCTGCCGCGCCCCGGCGAGTTCAGCACCGACTCCCTGTGGCTGCCGCACAACGGCACCGCGCAGCCGTTCCACGGCCAGATCATGAACCGGACGTACGTCGACGAGGCCGGCCGGCCGCTCGCCCACTCGGTCGGCATCTCGCTGTACGTCCCGTTCGAGTCACGTCCGGAGAACCGGCTGGTGTTCTCCGAGTCGGACACGGACCTGGCCGGAATGCCGCGGATCGGCGTCGAGTTCGCCGCCTCCGCCGCCGATCGCCTGCTGACCGACCGGGCGCTGGACGAAGTCCGGTCGCTGGCGGAGGAGTTCGGTCCCTTCGATCCCGGGACGGAGAGCGCGCTGCTCCCGCCCGGCTCCTCGCTCCACCTGACCGGCACCGTCCGCGCCGGCCTCGCCGACGACGGGACCAGCGTGTGCGGCCCGGACGGCAGGGTGTGGGGCCACGACAACCTGTACCTCGCCGGCAACGGCGTGATCCCCACCGCGATGGCCGCCAACGTCACCCTGACCGGCGCGATCACCGCCGTACGGGCCGCCCGCGCCGTCACCGCGCAGACCGCGCAGACCGCTCACCGGCGGGACGCCGCGCGCACCGCCCCTCGACAGAAGGACTTCGCATGATCGACATCGTGAGAGAGTTCCGGCTCTCGCTGCCCGCGTGGATCGACGACGAACTGGCCGACGTGCCCGCCGTCGTCCCCGACCGGGCGGACCGGATGCGGCTCGTGCACCGGCTCGCGGACCGCAACTGGCGCGAGGGGAACGGCGGTCCGTTCGCCGCGCTCGTCGCCGAGCAGGACACCGGCCGCATCGTCTCGGTGGGCGTGAACGTCGTCCTGGCCTCCGGCGTCTCCAGCGCCCATGCCGAGGTCCTCGCGCTCGGCCTCGCCCAGCGGGCGACCGGCGGCTGGGACCTGGGCGGCGAGGGTGTCCCGGCCCACGAACTGGTCGTCAACTGGCGTCCGTGCGTGCAGTGTTACGGCGCCACGCTGTGGTCCGGGGTGCGCGGCCTCGTGGTCGCCGGGGAGGGCCCGGAGCTGGAGGAGATCACCACCTTCGACGAGGGCCCGCTCGGCGCGGACTGGGCCGAGCAGTTCGAGGCCCGCGGCATCAAGGTCGTGGGGGACGTGCTGCGCGAGGAGGCGCTGACGGTGTTCCGCGCGTACCGGGAGGCCGTCGACGGGGACCGGGTCGCCGTCTACAACGCCCGGGGAGGCTCCGAGTGACACCGCGCTTCGCCACCGACGTCATCACCTTCTACCACCCCGACTTCTGGGGGCTCGACTCCGCGGACGCGGTGCGCGACTGGGCCCTCGCCCACCCCGTGGCCTTCTGGGAGCGGGTGCTGGCGGCGCTGGCCGAGTCCGGCGTGACCGGCATCGAGCTGACCTTCGCGCCCGGCGACATCGCCTCGGCGGTACGCGCGTTCGGCGGCGCGGCGGCGTTCCGGCGCGAGCTGGCGGCCCGCGGGCTGTCCGTGGTGAGCGCCTTCGTCGCCGACGGCGCCGCCCCGGACTGGCGGGACGAGGCCGGCCTCCCGGCGATCGTCGCCGACGCGGAGCGCCGCGCGGCCTTCCTCGCCGAGGCCGGCGCGGGCATCCTCGTCGCCGGACTGCCGATGCGCAGGACGTTCGGGACCCGCCCGCCGTTCTTCGTCGACGCCGCCTACATGAACCGGATGGCCGCCGTCGCCCACGCCGTCGGCGAGGCCGTCGCCCGGCACGGGGTGCGGCTCGCGCTGCACACCGAGTCCAACAGCACCCTCTGGTACGAGCGGGACATCGACCTGTTCATGGCCCTCACCGACCCGCAGTACGTCTGGCTGTGCCCCGACTCCTGCCACATCGCCCTGGGCGGCGGCGACCCGGTCGCCGTGGCCCGCCGCCACGCCCCGCGCATCGCCCTGGCCCACTGGAAGGACGCGGTCGCACCGATCGACGTACACCTCACCGTCGACGAGACCGTCTACTCCCGGCAGCAGCCGTACATGGCCGAACTGGGCCAGGGCACCGTGGACTGGCGGGGCTGGGCAGCGGCCATGTCCCGAACGCCGGGCGCAGGGACGGTCCTCATCGAACTCGACGAGGCGCCCGACCCGGTGTCCGCCCTCCGGACGGGAACGGCCGTCGCCCGGGCAGCGATCACCGCGGCCGCGCACGCTCTCCCACGGCCGACGCCTACGACGCCGGTGGCACCGTAGGCCGGGGGCAAAGCCTTTCGTGGGCTGTTGATCTCCGCCGCGGCGAACCCGACACTGTGCTGGTTGTGTGGCGTGCCCCCATCGGGGCCGCCGACGGAGGGGAACCGACGGAACATGAGCAGACCGATACCGGGCACCGTCGAAGTCGCGGTGCGCCACATCCTCAGCGACAAGACGACCGGCATCCTCACCAGGACCCGCAGGATCACCTGGAAGGACAGCGTGTTCCGGGTGCGCCGCCCGGCGTCCGGCACCCAGAGCGTGGAACTGACCTGCCCGGTCTGCGACGCCTCCCTGCTGGCCGAGGTCCGCACCGAGACCCGTACCCGCCGGACCGGCGCCGTCCTGCTGGTCCTGGCCGCCCTGAGCGTCGTCGTCTTCGTCGCGGCGTTCGCCTACGCCGTCCACGAGGGCGGCCGCACCCTGCCCGAGGGCCAGTCGCTGCCGACCGCGTTCCCCGTCAGCGTCGTCTCGGTCTTCGTCACGTTCGTCGCCGCCCCGGTGCTCTTCCTCCGGGGCCGCCGCTACAACGGCGTCAGCATGCTGGACGCCCCCAAACCACGCCGGAGGCACGGCATCGTCCCGGTGCGCGGCTGAGCACCGGAGGCCGCGCCCCGGGCACGACGCACCGCGGGTGAACCACGACGGCTCAGTTCGCCGACGCGGTGGTGTGGTGCGGGCGGTTGCGTATCAGGAGGGCCGAGACCAGGGCCGCGCACAGGAAGACGGCGGCGACGACGGTCATGCCGGCGTGGACGCCGGAGGTGAAGGCGTCGCCGACCGCGGCGGTCACCGGGGGCGGGGTGGCCCCGTGGCCGCCGGTGCCCGTGGCGACGGCGTGCTCGACCGCGGGCCAGGCCACCCGGGGGACGTGGTGCGCTTCGAGCCGGTCGGGCAGCCGGGACTGGAGCCGGCTCGCGAGCAGTGCGCCGAGGAGGGCGGAGCCGGTGACGGAGCCGATCTGGCGGAAGGCGTTGACGGCTCCGGAGGCCATGCCGGCGTGTTCGTGGGAGACGCTGACCAGCGCGGCGGCGGTGCTGGGCGCGGCCACCATCCCGGACGCGGCGCCGAAGAGCACGTACAGCCACCACACCCGGGCGTAGGGG
The DNA here is from genome assembly GCF_043201715.1 of Streptomyces sp. NPDC048291. Taxonomy (NCBI): domain Bacteria; kingdom Bacillati; phylum Actinomycetota; class Actinomycetes; order Kitasatosporales; family Streptomycetaceae; genus Streptomyces; species Streptomyces sp. NPDC048291. The sequence goes on along the minus strand of NZ_JBICZC010000017.1, from coordinate 75,098 downwards.
GTGGTCGGATCGACTGTGGTGAATCCGGCCGTGGCGGCGGCTCCGACGAGGAAGCCCACGGTGAGCGGGAGTTTGAAGCCGGTACGGCGGATCACGCGCCCGGTCGCGTAGGCGACGACGACGTACACGCCGAAGAAGGCCAGCAGCCGCCAGCCCACGTCCAGGGCGGACAGCTGCTGGACCCGCTCGTAGAAGAGCACCGACAGGATGGCCACCCCGGTGAAGCCGAACAGGGAGACGGCCGCGACGAACATGACCGCGCTGAAGGACGCCGACCGGAACAGGCTCATGTCCAGCATGGGGGTACGGGCGGACCGCTCGACGAGGACGAAGCCGCCCAGGGCCACGGCCGCGAGGATCCAGGCGGTGAGGATCCGGGGGCTGGTGTAGCCGTCGTGCCCGCCTTCGATGAGGGCGTAGACGAGGGCGGCGATACCGACGGCGGCCAGGATCTGGCCGGGGATGTCGAGTTTGCCGGCGGGGCCGCGGGACTCGGCGACGAAGACGGCGGCGGCCATGGTGACGACGGCGAGGGCGGCGGTCGACAGGAAGACGGTGTTCCAGTGGAAGTGGCCCAGCAGGGTGCCGGCGATCAGCGGACCGGCCGCGAGCCCGATGCCGGAGGCGGCGGCCCAGGCGGTGACGACCTCGGTGCGCCGGTGCGGGTCGGGGAAGGCGGCGCCCAGGATGGCCAGGCTGTTGGGCAGGATGAGGGCGCCGCCGACGCCGGAGATCAGCTGGCCGGCGATCACGCCTCCCGTCGAACCCGAGGCGTAGACCGTGAGCGATCCGACGATCATCACCACGGCGCCGGCGAGGAAGGCGCGCTTGCGGCCGTAGAGGTTGCCGATGGTGCCCGCGGACATCACCAGACTGGCCACGAGCAGGGTGTACGCGGAGGGGATCCAGACCAGGCCGGTCGGCGAGACGTGCAGGTCGTCCTGGATGGCCGACAGGGCCGACACCGACGCGGTGATCAGCAGGAAGGTCGTCATGGCACCCAGGCACATGGCGACGAGCGTGACGGTCGCGGAGCGCCGGGAGGGCTGGTGGGGCCGGTGAGTCCCATGGGAGGGGAGGGGGTCGCCGGGATGTCGGCCGGTCGGCTTGAGCCGGCCCGGGGCGGGGGAAGGGGTCGGGGCGTCGGGGGCCATGGTGTCCTCGTCTCGGAGCCGGGCTGCGGGCAGCGGACAGCGGTCAGCGGAAGGGCGGTCGGCGGCGCCGTCGCGGATCCCAGCTGACTTACGATTGCAGAAGTCAGCCGTGACGCTATAGGCTGACTTCGCATGAGGCAAGCCAGCTGCGGGGCACGGAGGACGGAACGATGGACGGCGAGCTGAAGGACCCGCTGCAGGACCGGGACGCCTGGTCCATGGCCAACTGCTCCGTCGCCCGGACGCTGGAGATCGCCGGCAACAGGACGGCGCTGCTGATCATGCGCGAGGCGTTCCTCGGCACGCGCCGGTTCGACGACTTCGCCCGGCGGGTCGGCATCGGCGAACCCGCCGCCTCGGCCCGCCTGAAGGAACTGACCACCGCCGGACTGCTGGAACGGGTGCCCTACCAGGAGCCCGGCCAGCGGACCCGGTACGCCTACCGGCTGACCGAGAAGGGACGGGACTTCCTGCCCGTCCTCACGGCGCTGCGGCAGTGGGGCGACACCTGGGCCGCGGACGAACAGGGGCCCCCGCTGGTCGTTCGGCACAAGGACTGCGGCGCCGAGGTGCACGCGGTGCTGCGCTGCGACGACGGCCACGACGTGCCGCGCGGGGCGTCGTCCGTCGAGGCCGGGCCGGGCCTCATCCGCGTCGCCCCGGACAGCCCCTGACCCCCACGGCACCGGGAAACACACCACCGAAGCACTCGGAAGTACGACGCCGAAGCACCACACCGAAGCACCACGAGGAGTTGCCTTGACGCACGACGCCGGCCCCGGGCAGGGGTCCAGGTCACGTACGTTCGGCTGGGACGATCCCGCCGTCTCCGCCGCAGCCGTCCCGCACCACAGCGGCCTCGACTTCCTCCGCGAGATCCTGGCCGGGCGGCTGCCCGCGCCGCCGATAGCCGCCACCCTGGGCTTCACCCTGGAGGAGGCCGAGTACGGCCGGGCGGTCTTCGTGCTGGTCCCGGGCGAGGAGCACTACAACCCGATCGGCAGCGTCCACGGCGGCGTCTACGCCACGCTCCTCGACTCGGCGGCCGGCTGCGCGGTGCAGTCGGTGCTGCCGCAGGGCACGGGGTACACGTCGATCGACCTGACGCTGAAGTTCCTGCGCCCGGTCACCGTCGACACCGGCAAGGTCCGCGCCATCGGCACGGTCCTCAACAGCGGCCGTCGCACCGCCCTCGCCCAGGCCGAGCTCCGCGACTCCGAGGACCGGCTGCTGGCCCACGCCACCAGCAGCTGCATGCTCTTCCCGGTCCCGGCCCGCTGACCGCCGACCGCCGCAGGTTCACCCGCAGGAACCCCGCCGCCCCCAACCACCGTACGAGCGGCAGGACTTCAGTCACCGGTGGGGCGGTCGGGCTCGTCGGCGGGCTCCGTGGGTGTGGTGGGCAGGGGGCGGACACTGCCGACGACCAGGGCGGCCGCGACGAGCAGGGCCGCGACGACGGCCAGGGCGCGGAGCACGGTGATGTCGTGGCCCAGGAGGCCGATGGCGGGGGCCCGGCGAGGAAGGCGCAGTGGACGGACACGGCTTCGCCGATCCGAGGAACCGGTGTGCCCGGGGTGGCCCGGGGCCGTGAGCCGGGTCAGCGGATGCGGGCGACGCCCGCGTAGATGCCGGCGTCCGGCTCCTGGGCCGGGGCGGGGGCGGAGCCGAGCCAGTGCGTCGACGTGACCAGGCCGGGGGAGACCAGGTCCAGGCCGTCGAAGAAGCGCTCCACCTCCGGGCGGGCGCGGAAGGCGAGTTTGATGCCGCCCTTGGCGTACTCGGCGACGACCTGTGCGGCGAGCTCCGGGTACACGTCGGAAGCGGCGTGCGACAGGATCAGGTAGCTGCCCGACGGCAGGGTGTCGACCAGGGCGCGGACGATCCCGTGGGCGTCCTGCTCGTCGCTGATGAAGTGCATCAGGGCGATGAGGGAGAGGGCGACCGGGCGGTCGAAGTCCAGGACGTGCCGGGCGTGCCGGACGATCGCCTCCGGGTCGCGCACGTCGGCCTGGATGTAGTCGGTCGCGCCCTCGGGCCGGCTGACCAGCAGCGCCTCGGCGTGCCGGAGGACGATCGGGTCGTTGTCGGTGTAGACGACCTTGGCCGACGGCACGATCTTCTGCACGATCTGGTGGAGGTTCGGCTCGGTCGGGATTCCGGTGCCGATGTCCAGGAACTGGTCGACGCCCTGCTGGGCGAGGTACGCGGCGGCCCGGTTCATGAACTGACGGTTCTGCCGGGCGGCGTCCCGAGCCTCGGGCGGCAGCTTCTCGCCGACGGCCTCGTCGACCGGGTAGTTGTCCTTGCCGCCGAGCAGCCAGTCGTAGACCCGCGCGGGGTGCGCCCTGCTGGTGTCTATCGGCAGGGACGGCTGAGGGCTGGTCGTCATGGCAACTCCATCGCGCCGGGGAGACGGTGAGAGACCGAGGTCGTGGTGATCGTACTCGGGCATCTCATCTGCCCTGGCCACGGGGCGACTTGGGCCCACGACGACAGGTGGACCCTTCAGAGGGTGAGCAGTTCCTCGTGGAAGCCGCCGAACCGCCGCTCCGGGGCGAGGAGATGGATCTCCAGGATCCAGTGGCAGGTGCGGCCCGCCTTGTCGGTGCGGCGCAGCGGGGTGTCGTTGCCGGGCGTGATGTACGACTCGACGTCGGCGCCGTCGATCGTCTCGTGCGGGAACTCGCCGACCAGGTGCCCGGCGTGCCAGCCGCCCAGCTCCCAGCCGGCCTCCTCGGCGAGCCGCTCGACCTCCGCGTACAGCCGCGCGCCGGTGATGTCCGGGTCGGCCTCGAAGAACCGCCGGCCGGCGGCGAACACCCGGGGGAGGTCGGCGCGGAGGCGGTGCTTGACCGGGTCGTCACCGAGGACGAAGGTACGGCCGAAGTCGGCCTCGTACTCCTCGAAGATCGGCCCGAAGTCGGCGAAGACGATGTCGTCCGCGCCGATCACCCGGTCCGGCGGGTTCTCCCGGTACGGCAGCACGGTGTTCGGCCCGGAGCGCACGATCCGCTTGTGCCAGTGCCGGGTCGTGCCGAACAGCTCGTTCGCCAGGTCCCGGATCCGGTCGCTGACCGCCCGCTCCCCCGCACCGGGCACGACGAGCCCGCGCTCCTCGATCTCCGCGAACAGCCGTACGGCCTTGCCCTGGGCATCGAGCAGGCGCGCCGCGCGCGTGGGTTCGTCATCCGCATCCGCCATGGGCCGAACCTAGTCAGCCCCGGTCGTCCCGGGCAACGGGGTTCCGCAGGGCCGTGGCCAGCCGGAGGCTCTCCTCGACGGCGTACGGGAGGTCGGTGACCGGGAAGAGCGTGTGCCGTACGGTCCGTTCGGCGTCGACGACCAGGATCAGGCGCTTGTGCCGCAGCCGGCCGGCACCCCGGAAGACCGGCAGGCGCAGGGCCGCGGCCAGCCGGTGGGCGGCGTCGGAGAGGAGCGGGTACGGGAGCCGCTCGGCGCGGGCGAACTCCTGCTGCTCGTACGGGAGTTGGGTGCTGACACCGCGTACGTCGACACCCGCGCGACGGAAGTCGGGCCAGGCATCCCGGAAGAGCCGGTTCTCCAGTGTGCAGCCGGCGGCACCGGGGATCGGGCCCCATTCGACGCCGGTGCCGGGGTAGGCGAACAGCACGGTGGCGGGGGCCCGGGGTGAGACGACGGGGAGGTCGGCGTGGGGAAACTCGGCGCGGGGGAGGTCGGTGTCTTCCGCGCCGGGTGCGGTCCCGACGGTCGCCGGGAGTTCGAGGCCGTCCGGCAGGCGGGTGCCCGGCAGAGCGTGGACGCGGGCGTGTTCGGCGCCGTCGGCGTCCGCCGTCGCGGTGAGGGTGCCGTCGCCGAGGGCCCAGCGGTCGCCCCAGTCCTGCATGGCGACGAGCACCGGGAGCAGTGCCGTACCGGCGTCGGTGAGCAGGTACTCGTAGCGCACCGGACGCCGCTGGTACAGGGCGCGCCGCAGGACACCCTGGGCGACCAGCCCGCCGAGCCGCTCGGTGAGCACCTTCCGGGACAGGCCGATCTCGGCGGCCAGCGCGTCGAACCTGACGTGTCCGCGGGCCACCTCCCGCAGCACCAGCACGTTCCACCAGTCCCCCAGGACCAGCGCGGCCCGGGCGACGCCACACGTCTCGTCGGCGTTGTGCATCCTCATGCACCCATAGTAAGTTCCCTTTCGAGACTCACTTTGTTTCCAATCGGAACTTACCGCCCACCGGTGAACCGAGCCGCGGGCCAGGCGTGAGGAGTTGCACCGTGACCGCCATCAGCCGCGTCGTCGCACGGGAGATCATCGACAGCCGGGGCAACCCCACCGTCGAGGTCGACGTGGAACTCAGGGACGGCTCCCTCGGCCACGCCGCCGTCCCGTCCGGGGCCTCCACCGGCGCGAGGGAGGCCGTGGAACTCAGGGACGGCGACCCGGCCCGCTTCCACGGCAAGGGAGTCCTGCGCGCGGTCGACGCCGTCAACGAGAGCGTCGCGGACGCCGTCGTCGGCCTCGACGCCGAGGACCAGGCCACCGTCGACCGCACGATGACCGAACTCGACGGCACCGACACCAAGTCCCGCCTCGGCGCCAACGCCCTGCTCGGCGTCTCCCTGGCCACCGCCAAGGCCGCCGCCACCGCCCACCGCCTCCCGCTGTACCGCTACGTCGGCGGGATCGACGCCCGCCTCCTCCCGGTCCCGATGATGAACATCGTCAACGGCGGCGCCCACGCCGACAACCCGCTCGACTTCCAGGAATTCATGATCGCCCCGATCGGCGCGGCCACCTTCACCGAGGCCGTCCGGATGGGCTCCGAGGTCTTCCACACCCTGCGCGGCAACCTGCTCGCCGCCGGCCACAGCGTCAACGTCGGCGACGAGGGCGGCTTCGCCCCCGACCTGCGCACCGCCGAGGAAGCCCTCGACTTCGTCGTCCGCGCCATCGAACAGACCGGCTACAAGCCCGGCACCGACATCACCCTCGTCATGGACCCGGCCAGCTCGGAGTTCTTCCGCGACGGGGTGTACGACTACACAGGCGAGGGCGTCCGCCGCACCCCCGCCGAACACGCCGACCACCTGGCCACGCTCGTCGACCGCTACCCGGTCGCCTCGATCGAGGACCCGATGGCCGAGGACGACCACACCGGCTGGCGCGACCTGACCGCCCGGCTCGGCGACCGCGTCCAGCTCACCGGCGACGACGTCTTCTGCACCAACGAGACCCTGCTGCGAGCCGGCATCCGCGACGGCATCGCCAACTCCGTCCTCGTGAAGGTCAACCAGATCGGCACCCTCACCGAGACCCTCGCCACCGTCGCCACCGCCCACCGCGCCGGCTACACCGTCGTCATGTCCCACCGCTCCGGCGAGACCGAGGACACCACCATCGCCGACCTCGCCGTCGCCACCGGCTGCGGCCAGATCAAGACCGGCTCCCTCTCCCGCGCCGACCGCACCGCCAAATACAACCAACTCATCCGCATCGAACAGGACCTGGGCCCCCAGGCCCGCTACGCAGGCACCGAGGCCCTGGGCCTGCGCCGCTGAGCCGAGGGGACCAGCGGGCGGGTCCGGCGAAGCCCGCTGCGGTTCGGCAGCGCCATCGAGGGCGCGAGCCGTAGTGCCCCGTCAGGAGCGCTGGGGGTCCCCCGGCCGAAGGCTGGGGGAGGAACGGCGCGACAAGCCACCACGGCGCCGCAGACGGCAGACGGGCGCATCGCGGCGCTTCCAGCGGAGCGCCCAGCCGTCAGGGTTCAGGTGACCGGGTCGGCGGGGCGCTCCGGAGCGGCAGCAGGCTGACGCCGTTCGCGGCCGACCCGTCCCGGCCCCCGTCACGTCGCTCCCCGTCCCGGTTCGCCCCGTGCGTCGTCTCGGTGTCGGACCACCACTCGGCCCACCAGTCGGCGCCGTCCTCCAGGTAGCGCAGCAGGATGCCCTCGCGCAGGGCCCAGGGGCAGATCGCGAGGCTCCTGACGCCGCTCAGCTTCATCGCGGTGTGGCCGACGACCGCTCCCGCCAGGCTCTGCCGGGCCCGGGGCGCGGAGATGCCGGGCAGGCCGGAGCGCTCGGTCACCGGCAGGGCGGCCAGCCGGTCGCTCGCGCGGCGCAGGTCCCCCCGGCGCAGGGTCCGCTCGGCGAACGGGCCGTTCCGCCCCGGGGCCGCGCCGCACAGCCGGGCCAGCTGCTGGAAGGTGCGGGAGGTGGCGACGACGGTGTGCGGGTGCTCCCAGCGGATGCGGGCGGTCGCGTCGCGCAGCTGATGGCGGGCCCGGCGGCGCAGGGCACGCAGTTCGTCCGGCGTCGGCGGGCCGTCGTGGCCGAGGAACTCGTTGGTCAGCCGGCCCGCCCCGAGCGGCAGCGAGACCGCGAACTCCGGCATCCGGCCCCGCCCGAAGGCCACTTCGAAGGAGCCGCCCCCGATGTCGAAGACGGCCAGCGGCCCGGCCCGCCAGCCCATCCAGCGCCGGACGCCGAGAAAGGTGAGCTCGGCCTCCACCTCGCCGGGCAGCACGCACAGCCGTACCCCGGCCTCCTCGGCCACGGCCCGCAGGACGGCCGCGCGGTCGGGTGCGTTGCGGACCACGGCGGTGGCGAACGCCAGGGGTTGCGGGGCACCCCACCGGCGGGCGACCTCGACGGCCTTGCGGAGCGCCCTGACCAACTGCTCGGTGGCCTCCGCCCCGAAGTACCCGTCGGCCCCGACCTGTTCGGACAGGCGGAGCTTCCACTTGGCGGTGTGCACCGGCAGCGGCACCCCGCCCGCCGCGTCGGTCACCACCAGCCGGACCGTGTTCGATCCCGCGTCCACCAGGCCCACTCTCATGGGGCTTCACGTACCCAGTGCGGCCGGGGTGATGCGGTACGCGTACGGAAGTTGTGCGCCGGAAGGCACGAAGGTGTGCACAGGCGTGTGCACAGCCGTGTGTACGGACGGGGGACGCCGCGGCGGTCGCCTGCCCGCCCGCGGACGCTCCGCCCCTGCCTGACGGACCCGCCGCGCCCGACCGGCTAACTTGTGGAGTCGACATCAGGACGAACCCCGACAAACCATCTCTTCCTCTACCGTTAGGCGGCCCGCCATGAGCCTGAGCATCCGCAACCAGATCCCCGGCACCGTCACCGCCGTCACCCCGGGCGAGGTGATGGCGACCGTGAAGGTCCGGCTCGACGGCGGCCAGGAGCTGACCGCGGCGATCACCCTGGAGGCGGTCCGGGAGCTGGGGCTCGCCGAGGGTTCGGCCGTACGCGCGATGGTGAAGTCCACCGAGGTCGCCCTAGCCACCGGCCGGGTGCCGGGTGTGTCCATCCGCAACCAGCTGCCCGGCACGGTCAGCGACGTGGCCACCGGCGGGGCGATGGCCACGGTCAAGGTCGCCGTGGACGGCGGCCATGACCTCACCGCGGCGATCACCAGGGACGCGGTCGGCGATCTCGGTCTGACGGCCGGTGCGCCGGTCGTGGCGCTGATCAAGGCGACCGAGGTGTCCCTCGCGACCGCGTGACCCGCTCGGGCGCGCCGGTCACTTCTCGCCGTGCTGCCGCCGGATCCTGGCGGCCACCTCGTTCTCCTCCGTCTCCCACCAGGGGCGGACCCGCTCGGCGGCAGAGGCCGCGGTGGCAGGGGCGGCGGCCGTGACGGCCGCAGGGGCGGGGGAGGCCGCGGGGACCACGGCGAGCTGCTCGTCCAGGTGGCGGTCGAGGGCCGCCGTCTGGACGCGCTCCGCCCGCGCCCACTGGAAGAGGAGCGCCAGCAGGAACGGCAGGGCGACCAGCTCGGCGATGCTCAGCATCGCGCCGCCGCCGATCTGCTGGTCCTGCCGGACGTCGGGGGCCCAGGACGGGTGGTGGTGCAGGTACCACGCACCGGCGATCAGCGTGCCGTGCGTCATCACGACGACCCCGGGGACCGCGTCGATCACACCGTCCAGGAAGACCAGGGCCGCCCGCACCGGATGGGTGCACCAGGCCGGCAGGGTCTCCTCGCGGGTCAGGACCGGTACGACGAAGAGGCAGCCCGCGACCAGCAGGTGCAGGTACATCAGCTCGTGCAGCCAGCCCACGCGCAGCGCGGTGGCGAAGTACGGGGTGAAGTAGACGGTCAGCTCGGTGGCGAGGACGAGGGCCGTGCTGACCAGCGGGAAGGTCAGGAGGCGGACCACGCGCCCGGTCATCGCGCGACGGACCCGCGCCGCCGCACCCGCCGGCAGCGCCTCCACCGCCAGCCGCAGCGGGTCGCCGAGGGCCAGGCCGAGCGGGGCCAGGAGGTCGAGCAGGATGTTCTGCACGGCCGCGGGCCAGAACAGCACCTGGTCGTAGACGGCCAGGCCGGACATCGTCGCGACGACCAGCGCGCCCAGGCCCAGCACCACGAAGGCCGCGGAACGCGCGGGCGACCAGGCCCCGCCCCCGGCGCGCACGCGTCGCACGCCCCAGCCGTACAGCCCGCCCAGGGCCACGACCAGCAGCAGCGCGGGTACGTCGAGCTGCCACGACGTCAGCAGCCGGCCCACGGTCAGCTCGGCCATCCGGCTCACGCTCCTTCGGTCGGGGACGAAACGGGTCAGGACAGTCCACGCGACGCTATACCCGTCCTGCTTCGCCACCGCATCGGGGCTCGTGCAGAATCGGCGCAATCACCGCGCGGTGATCGGCACGGTTCTCAAGGGGGGATCCATGTTCGGAAAGCGGCTCATAGTGAGCGGAGCCATCGCGATTCTGATCGGCACGCTCGGCGCATGCTCCGGAGGCTCGGACGGGAGCGGTAACGGGAACGGAGTCGACAACGGCGTCAACGGCGTCACCCAAGGACAGGACGACACAGGGACGGGGACGGGGACGGGCACCGGCTCCGGCACCGGCACCGGCTCCGGCGGCACCGCGTCCGCCCAGGACGACACCGTCCGCGGGCTGAAGGACTCCGTGCGGCACATCACCCCGAAGACCACCCGGGCCACCCGCCCCCGCCTGGTGAAGAAGTGCACCACCGCCACGCGCCGGGTCCGGCACAGTTCCAGCAGCGGGACCGGCAGCAGGCGCAAGACCCGTACCTGGTACACGACCGAGCGGTACCGGTCCTGCACCAGGGTCCACCGCGGCACCGAGACCTACCGGAAGACGGTCCGCACCGAGAAGTGGTGCGTGGAACTGGACGACGTGAACGGCGACAAGCGGCGCGACGACGTCTGGTACCGGGTCGGCCGCCCGGTCTACGGCGACGCCCTCGCCGCGGACGAGCACGCCCGGCTGGAGTTCTCGCCGGTCGCGGACGGCTGCTGAGCCGTCCGCGACCGCGTCACAGTTCTGTGCCGGACCGAGGTGAGCGTTGTTCGCCTTCGTTCGACCGTGCCTAAGGTGATCAGCACGGCTCGCGGATCTTGACCACCTCCGTCGCCGTACAGGGGACGCGAGAGCACGGGGGCTTTTTCATCATGGGGGAACGATCCGTCACGCCCCGGCGCCTGCCGACGCGGCCGGCCGCCGCGCTGCTGGCCGCCGCCGGAATCGTCGCCGGGGTGCTGGTCGGCAGGCCGGGGCTGGAGTCGGTGGCGGGGTGCGGGACGTCGGGGGACCTGTATCCGTCGCAGACCGCGAAGGACTGGGTGTCGTACGCCGACCACGTCGTCGTCGCCAGTCCGACCGGGGAGCGCGAGACGAACCGGCGGACCTACGCCAAGGGGCCCGTGGCCTACGCGATGGACCGGCTGGTGAGCTTCCGGACGGACAGCAGGCTGTGGTCGCGCACCTCGCCCCGGCACGCCCTCGGCGCCACCTTCGACATGGTGGCGCCCGGCTGGGAGGTCTACCGGTCCTCCGGCACCCGCGTCGCGGAGATGGCGACCGACGCGCCCCGCCTCCAGGTCGGCCACACCTATCTGCTCGCCCTGCGCCGGCACGAGGGCGGCTGGGCGGTCCTCGGCGAGGGCGGGGCGGTGCCCTTCGACGACCACACCGGCGACCAGGGCGAGTGGTGCGGACGCGTGCTGAGCAAGGAGGACGTCGCCGAGGGCGAGCGCTTCTCCCGCCGCGCCGACCACAGCCTGGAGAAGGCACTGCTGGGACAGGACGAACAGGCCGCCAGAAGCGCCCTGGACCGCGCGGCCCGCAGCTGAACCCCGCCCCACGGTTCTTCACGTCCGACCACATCCGGCCACATCAGGCCACGTCCGGCCACGTCCGGCCACGTCCGGCCACAGGGTGGTACGACTGTCCCTGTCCTGCCCGGGCGAACGCGACCTGACCGAACTCGCCCTGCCCGCCCGCCTCCTGGGCGGCGCGGGTGCCGGACGGCTCTCGTCCCGCCTGACCCTCCAGTACACAGGCACCCACATCTCCCCCACCGAAATGGCATGAACAGTTCACCTGCTCTCCATGTTCGACGCGTTGGTGCGCAAGGAACCGGCCATTGACTCAACCCGCGCGGCAACCCGTTGGAGCCGTGTAGGGGGCAATTCGTTTCCGTATAGGGGGGGCACAGTGGTGTCCGCGCTCAAGGGTTCCGCAGGGGCGGAATCCGAAAGACCCGTGCCCAGGCAGCTGTCGGCCGCCCGGGGGCTCGGGGACCGGATCTTCCGGGTCCAGTTGACGGCCTCCGGCGTCATCGTCCTCGCCATCATGGCTGCCGTAGGGCTGTTCCTGCTGCTCCGGGCCGGACAGGCGCTGCGGACCAGAGGGATCTGGGACTTCCTCACCACCGCCGAATGGCAGCCGGACGTGCACCGCTTCGGTATCGCGGCCGTGCTCACCGGCACCCTGCTGATCGCAGCCGTGGCCGTCACCATCAGTGTGCCGCTGGCCCTCGGGACCGCGCTGTTCATCTCGGACATCGCACCCCGCCCGCTGCGCCGCACGCTGGTCTCCATGGTCGACCTGATGGCCGCCGTGCCGTCCGTGGTCTACGGCCTGTGGGGCCTCTTCTTCCTCCAGCAGCACGTGATCGGGCTGTCCCGGTGGCTGTCGGACTGGTTCGGGTGGATCCCGTTCCTGCACGTCGACGGCACCCAGCCGGGCGAGCCGCTGGCCTCCCAGAGCGTCTACACCGCCTCCACCTTCGTGGCCGGCATCGTCGTGGCCCTGATGGTCGCGCCGATCCAGTGCTCGGTGATGCGCGAGGTGTTCGCGCAGGCGCCGGCCGGTGAACGGGAGGGCGCCTACGCGCTCGGCGCCACCCGCTGGGGCATGATCCGCGCGGTCGTGCTGCCCTACGGCATGGGCGGGATCATCGGCGGCACGATGCTGGGCCTGGGCCGCGCGCTCGGCGAGACCATCGCGGTCTACCTGATCATCTCCCCGGTCTTCACCATCCAGCCGCACATCCTCCAGACCGGCTCGAACTCCGTCTCCTCCCTCATCGCCCTGCACTACGGCGATGCCTCGACCTTCGGCATGTCGGCGCTGATGGCGGCGGGCCTGGCGCTGTTCCTGCTCACCCTGGCGGTCAACTTCACCGCCTCCTCGATCGTGGCGCGGTCACGGTCCGGCGCACAGAGCGAGGCGTGACGATGACCGTCGTAGACCTTGAGAAGGGCGCTCCCCAGGACGCCCCGCAGGACGCCCCCAAGAGCACCACCGTCATCGCCTCCGCGGAGATCTCGGCGGCCTCGGCCGCCGCGCTTCCCGACCTGCCGCGCCGGATCGGCGGGGTCACCCGCTCCGGTGTGCTGTCGGTGTTCGGCGCCGCCGCCTCCGGGCTGTGCGTGACCGTCCTCCTCTTCGGCGAACTCGCACCGTTCTCCGGCGCATTGGGGTTCTTCGTCACCGCCTACCTGGCTTTCCTAGGTATCTACGCGGTGTTGACAGGGCTTGAGGAGGACGGGCAGGCGGTACGGGACCGGGTGATGACCGTCGTCCTGTGGTCGGCGGGCGGCCTGATGTTCGCCGCGCTCACCATGGTCGTCGGCTTCACCGCGTGGCGCGGCCGGGAGGCCCTGCCGCACGCCAACTTCTTCACCCAGGACATGCAGGCGGCGGGCCCGCTCGACCCGCTGACCAACGGCGGCATCGCGCACGCCATGCTCGGCACGCTCATCATGATCGCCATCGCGCTGGCGATCACGGTCCCGCTGGGCCTGGCCTGCGCGGTGTACCTCAACCAGATACCCGGCCGCTTCTCCCGGTTCGTCCGCACGATCGTCGAGGCGATGACCGCGCTGCCGTCCATCGTGGCCGGCCTGATGGTCTACGCGGTCTGGATCCTCGGCCTCGGCATGCAGAAGTCGGGCCTCGCGGCCGGCTTCGCGATCAGCGTGATGATGCTGCCGATCGTGATCCGCGCGGCGGACGTGGTGCTGCGCCTGGTGCCGGGCAACCTGACGGAGGCCTCGGAGGCCCTGGGCGCGCCCCGCTGGCGGACGGTGTGGCACGTGGTCCTGCCGACGGCCCGCTCGGGCCTCGCCACCGCCGTCATCCTCGGCACGGCCCGCGGCATCGGCGAGACCTCCCCGGTCCTGCTCACGGCGGGCTTCACGGCGGCGCTCAACGCCGACCCGACGAACGGCCCGATGGTCTCCCTCCCGCTGGCCGTCTTCAACTTCGTCAAGTCCCCCGAGCCCACGATGATCGCGCGCGGCTTCGGCGCGGCGGCGGTCCTGATGGCACTCGTCCTCGTCCTCTTCGTGATCGCCCGCGTGATCGGTGGCCGCGGCCCCGGCCACCAGAACAAGCGCCAGGCCCGCAGGGCGGCGAGGGCGTCCCGCCGGGACACCACGAGATTCGCGGACCTCCACACGCCGGGGCTGCAGTTGTTCGAGACCGGTTCGCCTGAAGGCGACGGCGGGACCGAGCGCCCCGAAGGGGGCGCGGGGTTGCATCAGTCAGCGGCTCCGCCGCGGAGCGTGCCCAACCCCGACGCACCGGCAGCCGACGACGGCGAGCAGTCCCCCGAAGACAACGCACCCGCACCCGCCGACGGCGAACCCGCCCCACAGGGGCCACCCGCACCTGACAACGAAACTCGCACGGGTGGTGCGGGTGGGAACACAGACCCTGCAACAGGAGACAGTCACTGATGTCCAGCCAAGTCATCAACGCCCTGAGACGGCTGGGCATCCTGGCCGCACTGCTCGGCATCATCGGCACCCTCGCCGGGACCCCGGCCGTCGCCGACTCCTACACCCCCATCGCCGGCGCCGGCTCCACCTGGGCCGAGAACGCCGTCGACCAGTGGCGGCGTGACGTCAACAAGAACGGCATGCGCATCAGCTACGCCGGCACCGGTTCGTCGGACGGCCGCCGCCAGTTCCTGTCCGGCACCGTCGACTTCGCCGTCTCCGACATCCCGTTCCAGACGAACCCCACCGACGGCAGCGCGGCCGAACGCCCCGCGAAGGGCTCGTACGCCTACATGCCGATCGTGGCCGGCGGCACGGTGTTCATGTACCACCTCACCGTCAACGGCAAGAAGGTCACCAACCTCCGCCTCTCCGGCGACGTGGTCACCAAGATCTTCACCGGGGTCATCAAGAGCTGGGACGACCCGACGATCAAGGCCGACAACCCCGGCCTGCAGTTGCCGCACCGCAGCATCGTCCCCGTCGTCCGCTCCGACGGCTCCGGCTCCACCGCGCAGTTCACGATGTGGATGGCGAACCAGCACAAGTCGCTGTGGAACGCCTACTGCGCCAAGGTCGGCCGCTCGGGATCGTGCGGGCAGACGTCGTACTACCCCACCGTCTCCGGCATGATCGCCCAGTCCGGTGACCTCGGCGTCGCCGGTTACGTCGCCCAGAACTACGGCGAGGGCGCGATCGGGTACGTCAACTACTCGTACGCGCTCAACGCGCACTACCCGGTCGCCAAGGTCCTGAACCACGCGGGCTACTACACCGAGCCCACCCCGCAGAACGTGGCGGTCTCCCTCCTCAAGGCGAAGATCAACACCAACAAGAACTCGGCGGACTACCTCACCCAGCAGCTCGACGGCGTCTACAACGACAGCGACAAGCGCAACTACCCGCTGTCCAGCTACTCGTACATGATCCTGCCGCTGAAGGTGCAGGGCACCTTCACCGAGGCCAAGGGCAAGACGCTCGGCGCGTTCTCGTACTACTTCATGTGCCAGGGCCAGCAGCAGGCGCCGAACCTCGGCTACTCGCCGCTCCCGATCAACCTCGTCCAGGCCGGCTTCGACCAGATCCGCCGGATCCCGGGCGTGCAGGCGCAGAACATCAACATCAAGAACTGCAACAACCCGACCTTCACGGCCAACGGCGAGAACCGGCTCGCGCAGACCGCGCCCTACCCGGCCGCCTGCGACAGGAAGGGTGCCGCGCCCTGCACCAGCGGCAGCGGCGGCGCCACGACCAGCTCCGGCAACAGCAGCGGCGGCTCCACGGGCGGTTCGACCGGTTCCACCGGCACCGACTCCAGTGGCGGCTCCACCGGTGGCGGCACCGGCACGGGCGGCAACAGCGCCCAGCCCTCCGTCGACCCGGACACCGGCCAGACCATCTCCCCGAACGGCGGCACGGGTACCGCCTCCGGCGGTACCGGCGCGGGCGCCGACGGCACGGTGGCCCTCGCCCAGCCCGTCGCCGTGGCCACCGGGCACGGCTGGACCGGCACCCAGACGCTGATGCTGCTGGCCGCGGTCCTGGTCTTCGGCCTGCTCCTGCTGCCCTCGATGGTCTCCCGCCTGGTCGGCAGCAAGGCCGCCGGCAACGCCAACGGCACCAGCCGCTCCGACGACGGGAATTCGCGATGAGACGCACCCGGATACGCAACGCGCTGATACGCCTGCTGGCCGGCGCCACCGTCGGCGCCCTCGCCGGACTCGCGGTCGCCCAGACCGCCCCCACGGCCGCCGCGGCCACCGACTCCGCGGTGACCGTCTCCGGGCGCGGCGAGTTCAAGGACATGAGGTTCACGGTCTCGCAGACCAAGGACCTCACCAGCCAGGCCGTCACGGTCAGCTGGACCGGCGGTACCCCGACCACCTTCGCGGGCACCTCGTTCAACACCGACTTCGTGCAGATCATGCAGTGCTGGGGCGACGACGACGGCACGGTCCCGTCCAACCCGGGCCCGTCGCGCACCCAGTGCCAGTACGGCGCCTCCCCGACCACCAACCGCACCAGCTGGCCGGGCAACGGCCAGGACGACACCCGGCAGATCTTCTACAGCGCCGACCCCACCAACTACGGCCAGGACAACCGGTACGGCGCCGCCAACCCGAACGCCCCGGGCGAGGTCCCGTTCAAGTCGGTGGACGGCACCACGATCACCACCAACACCCAGAACAACGCGCTGTTCAACTACAACACCACCAACGAGATCGACTTCGGCCGCACCGGCACCAACGGCACCGGCAAGGAGTTCTTCGAGGTCCAGACCGCCAACGAGGCACCCCACCTCGGCTGCGGCATCCCCGTCACCACCGGCGGGGTCACCAAGCCCCGCTCCTGCTGGCTGGTGATCGTCCCGCAGGGCCACCTGGACCTGGACGGCAAGCCGTACGCGGACCAGAGCCAGGTCAACGCCGGCTCCCCGGTCTCCTCCACCAACTGGAACAACCGGATCGCGGTCAGGCTGGACTTCAACAGCGTCGGCAGCAACTGCGCCCTCGGCGCCGAAGAGCGCCCCACCACCGGCAGCGAGCTGGCGGCGGACGCGATGACCAGCTGGCAGGCCCAGCTCTGCTCGGTGGGCAAGGTCTACGGCTACACCGAGCTCGGTGAGCCCGACACCCGGTCCCGGCTGATCTCGGACGCCTCCTCCACGGGCCTGGCCTTCACCACCCGGAAACTGGGCGCGGACGCGGGCACCAGCGCGCCGTCGGGGACGACGACCTACGCACCGGTCGCGCTCTCCGGAGCGGTCATCGGGTTCACGATCGAGCGCAGACCCAGGTCCGACGCGCCGGACAGCATCAGGAAACTCGCCGGCACCAAGGTCGAGTCCATCAAGCTCGACCAGCGCCTGGTCGCCAAGCTGCTCACCGAGTCGTACCGCAACTCCCCCTGGGGTTCGGTCATCAACGGCACAGCGGCCAAGGGGTACGGCTGGACGAAGAACAACCCGGCCGGTATCGCCTCCGACCCCGAGTTCATCGCCCTGAACCCGGAGTTCCAGTACCTGTCGGTCGCCGAGACGCCGGCCACCGACACCGACCTGATCACCTCGCTCGGCCACTCCGACACCGCCCGCGCGATCTGGCAGTGGATCCTCGCCGACAAGGACGCCCGGCAGTTCCTCGCCGGTGTCCCCGACGACGACGGCATGCGGGTCAACCCGTACTACAGCACCAACGCCGACCTGAACCCGACCGGTATCGCCTTCGACCCGTCGAGCACCGACGACTACCCGAAGAGCGACCCGTGGTGCACGGTGCCGCCCGGCTCGGACGCGCCGTCCACGGCCACCCAGTGCATGACCGACTTCCACCCCTACGTGGACGACATGCACTCCGGCGCCCTGCACACCCGGCGCGCGGACACCCTGTGGAAGTCCAGCTGGGACGCGCTGTCCAGCCCGCAGTCGTACAAGAGCCCGGGCCCGCAGACGGTCGGCTCGCGCTTCATCATCACGATCACGGACACCGCCTCCGCGGCCCGGTACGGCCTGCAGACCGCGGACCTGAAGAACACCGCCGGCAAGTACGTGGCCCCGAGCACCGCCAGCCTGACCGCGGCCGCCGCGACCGCCACCGGCTCCGGCGTCGCCGAGATCACCCCGGCCAACGCCACCGCGAAGGGCGCCTACCCGCTCGCCGAGCTGGTCTACGCGGCGGTCCGGCCCGGCAAGGAGAGCAAGGCGGCGCGCCAGGACTACGCGGCCCTGCTGCACTACGCCGCCGCGACCGGCCAGACCCCGGGCGCCGACCCGGGCAAGCTGCCCGACGGCTACGCCCCGCTCTCCTCGAAGCTGCGCGCCCAGACCGTCAAGGCGGCGAACTCGCTGCTCACCTACACCGGACCGACCTCCACCGGCGGCTCGGCCGACGGCGGCGGAACCGACACCAGCGGCGGCGCCCCGTCCGGTACCGACGGCGTCAACGGCGGCGCGACCGGCGGCGCCGGCACGGGTACGCCGGCCGACGGCGCCAGCACCTCGCCCAGCGCCAAGCCGTCCTTCGACGGCGGCAAGGCGCTGGAGACCACCGCGGCCGGCAACACCCCGGCCGACCCGGCCACTCCGCTGCGCTATGCGGTGCCGGTCGGGGCGGCGCTCGGGGCAGTCGCCGGAGTGGGCGCGCCCTTTGCCGGCGGCAGGCAGCTGTCGATCGCCTCCGTGACGACGGCAGTGCGTCGGCTGCGGGTGCGTCGTGGCCGGCCGCGCAGTTCCCCGCGCCCCTGAAGGGGCGCCCACAGACGGCCGTCCGCCCCGAAAGGCAGTCGGGGCGGACGGTTCGCACCACCCTGCCAGATCCTCTGGCAACACCCAGCTAGCTAGCTCTCGTCAGGAGACTCTCGATGCGCAGAATGCGCTCTTCGGCGGCGTTCGTCGCCGCTGCCGTGGTGGCCGGCGGCCTCGCCCTCGCCACCCCGGCGGTCGCCGACCCGGACGCCGGTGCCTTCCGCCAGCTGGTCGGCGTCGGCTCGGACACCACCCAGGACGTCCTCAACGCCCTGGCCGGTGACACCGTCAACGGCACCAGCTACTCCGGCACCGCCGTGAAGTCGGCGAACGGCGCGGGCATCGCGTCGTACGACGCGATCGAGCCCGGCACGGGCTCCACCACCTCCTCCATCAAGACCCGCACGGGCGGCCCGTCCTTCCTGCGCCCGAACGGTTCCGGCAACGGCCGTCTCGCCCTCAGCGAGGCGCTGACCGGCGACAAGTACCCGACCAGCGCCGGTGTCTCGATCAGCGGCCAGGTCGACTTCGCCCGTTCCTCCGGCGGCCCGTCCGTCTCCGGCACCGCGCTGACCTACATCCCGATGGCGCGTGACGCGGTCGGCGTCGCGGTCAAGGGCTCGGCCCTGGACACGCTGACCGCGGACCAGCTGCACGACATCTACTCGGGCACGCTCACCACGGTGAACGGCCAGACCGTGCACCCGAGGATCCCGCAGGCCGGCTCCGGCACGCGCAAGTTCTTCCTCGCGGCGATCGGCCTGACCGACGCCACGCTCTCCCCGAACGTCACCACCGTCCAGGAGAACCAGGCCAACGCGGCCCTGACCGAGGACGGCGCGCTCGTCCCGTTCTCCGTCGGCTCCTGGATCGCCCAGATCAACGGCGTCTCCCCCGACTACAGCAAGACGGCGGCCGCGGCCGGCGGCCACCTGGCCTCCATCCAGCTGCCCGGCGACACCGGTGGCGCCACCAGCCCGGTCACGACCGTCAACGGCAAGCTGTCCCCGGTCAGCGCCTACTACGAGAACTCGACCTTCGGCCGTGACGTCTACAACGTCGTCCCCAGCCGCGCGATCGACACCAACAGCATCTTCTTCGACAAGGACCTGTACGACGTCTTCGTCACCAGCGGCAGCCACACCGCCGAGCTGGCGTCGGACGCCGCCGAGTCGGTCATCGCCAAGTTCGGCTTCGTCAACGAGTCCTACAACGGCTCGATCTCCCAGGCCAAGCACGCCAAGGTCGGCGGCCTGGAGGAGTCCGGCGTCGACGCCTCGGTGCCCGGCGCCCCCACGGTGAAGGCCACCGTCGGCGACGCGAGCCTGAAGCTGTCCTGGACCGCCCCGGCCGCCACCGCGCTGCCGGTCACCGACTACCGGATCACGCTGACCGGCGCGGACGGCGGCGTCGTCGCCATCAAGGACGTCGCGGCCTCCACCACGTCGGCCTCCTTCACCGGCCTGACCAACGGCACCTACACCGCCACGGTCACCGCCAACAACCTCAACGGCACCGGCGCGGCCGCCACCTGGACCGGCGCGGTCAAGTACGCGAGCAAGACCACGGCCACCGCCGCCACCACCGCCTACGGCAAGACCCCGAAGGTCGTCGTCACCGTCACCGGCTCGCACAGCGTGAAGCCGACCGGCAAGGTCACCGTCAAGGACGGCACCACGGTCGTCGGCACCGGCACCCTGGACTCGTCCGGCAAGGTCACCATCGGCCTGTCGAACCACCTCAAGGTCGCCACGCACTCGCTGTCGGTGTCGTACCCGGGCACCTCCAAGCTGAACGCGTCCTCCACGACCGTCTCCCTGAAGATCACCAAGGCCACGGCGTCGGTCTCCACCTCCGCCCCGACCTCGGTGAGCCACACCGCCAAGGGCAAGGTCACCGTCAAGGTCACCGCGACCGGCACCACCCCGACCGGCACCGTCCGCATCTACCAGGGCTCCAAGGTCATCGCGACCGGCACCCTGAGCAGCGGCAAGGTCACCGTCACCCTGCCGAAGCTGGCCAAGGGCAAGCACACCCTGCACGCCTTCTACGTCGGTTCCACGACCGTGAACTCGAAGACCGGCGCCAACTTCACCATCACCAGCAAGTGACCGCCTGACGGGCCCGCCGGGAGCCTCCCACGGCTCCCGGCGGCCCCTCACTCATTCCCCGATAGGAGGCGGGCCGCCATGACCGTCGCCGTACCGACACCGAGAACCCTGGCTCCGGCCGTGCCCCGCAGGCCCGTCCGCAGCGTCACCTTCGTCCGCCACCTCTCGCGCGGCGGACTGCTCAGCCTCGCCGCCCTGCTGCTCGGCATCACCGCCCAGCTGCTCGTGTTCAGCAGCGCCCAGCAACACTCCGCCCAGCACGCCGACTTCGACCAGCTGCGCGAGCAACTCGCCCTCGGCACCGCCCCCGTGGCGCAGACCGACCAGGACGGCAAGCTGCTGGCGCCCGGCACGCCGGTCGCGCTCGTCGACATACCGAAGCTGGGCCTGAGCCAGGTCGTCCTGGAGGGCACCGACTCCTCCGTCATGACCGACGGCCCCGGCCACCGCCGGGACACCCCGATGCCGGGCCAGGCCGGCACCAGCGTGCTGATGGGCCGGGCGGCGGCGTACGGCGGCCCGTTCGGCAGGCTCTCCCGGCTCGCCACGGGCGACACGTTCACCGTCACCACCGGCCAGGGCAAGGCGAAGTTCCAGGTCATCGACGTACGGCGGGCCGGCGACCCGGCGCCGACGGCGCTGGCCTCGGGCAAGAGCCGGATCGTCCTCATCACCGCCACGGGCCCGAAGTTCATGCCCTCGGGCGTGCTGCGCGTCGACGCCGACCTGGTCTCCGCGCCGTTCCAGACCCCGTCGGCCGTGATCCGGGCCGGCACCCTCCCCGGCTCCGAGGAGCCGCTGGCCCGCCCCTCCGGGGTGCCGTGGCCGCTGGTGATGTGGCTGCAGGCGCTGCTCCTGACCGCCGTGGCCGCCGTCTGGACCTGGCACCGCTGGGGCCGCCACCAGACGTGGATCGTCTTCGCCCCGGTCGTCGCGGTGCTCGGCCTCCAGGTCGCGACGCGAACCACCGAACTGCTGCCGAACCTGCTGTGACCGAGGTGAGTGAAGTGTCCGAAACAACCCAGGCAACCGAAGTGACCGAAGTACCCGAGCCATCTGAAACGACCGAGACCGCCGAGACTGCCGAGATCGCCGTGACTGCTGTGACCACCGAGATGACCGACACCGCCGTGCTCCCCACCGCGACCGCCACCGCCGTGGTGGACGGACCCGCGCCCGCCACGCTGGAAGCCCGGGCCGTCTCCGCCTGGTTCGGCTCCCACCAGGTGCTCAGCCAGGTGTCGCTGACCATGCCCGCGGGCGAGGTGACCGCGCTGATCGGCCCGTCCGGCTGCGGCAAGTCGACGTTCCTGCGCACCCTGAACCGGATGCACGAGCTGATCCCGTCGGCGCAGTTCGGCGGCGAGGTGCTCTTCGAGGGCGAGGACATCTACGACCCGTCCTGGCGGCTGACCGACGCCCGCCGCAGGATCGGCATGGTCTTCCAGAAGCCGAACCCGTTCCCGGCGATGTCGATCTACGACAACGTGGTGGCCGGCCTGAAGCTGACCGGCGCGAAGGCGAACCGCCGGGAGAAGGACGTGCTGGTCGAGGAGTCCCTGACCCGCGCCGGCCTGTGGAAGGAGGTCCGCGACCGGCTCCGCCAGCCCGGCGGCGCCCTCTCCGGCGGCCAGCAGCAGCGCCTGTGCATCGCGCGGGCCCTGGCGGTCCGGCCCCGGGTCCTCCTCATGGACGAGCCCTGCTCGGCCCTTGACCCCACCTCCACGCGCCGCGTCGAGGAGACCATCCAGGACCTGGCCGGGCAGGTGACGATCGTGATCGTCACCCACAACATGCAGCAGGCGGCGCGCGTCTCCCAGCAGTGCGCGTTCTTCCTGGCGGAGCAGGGCACCCCGGGCGGCATCGTCGAGCACGGCGACACCGGGGCGGTCTTCAACTCCCCGCAGGACCAGCGCACGGCCGACTACGTGGCCGGCCGGTTCGGCTGAGCCCGCCGCGCGGGGTCAGCAGTACGGGGGCTGGTTGGTGAGCGAGGAGGCGACCCGCATCCAGACGCCGAACTGTCGGTAGAGGGCGGGCAGCGGACCACGGGCCTGGACGGTACGGCTGTCCACGGCCGTCACCCCGGGGATGCCGAGGAGGACGGCGGGCACGGAGGCGGACTGCCAGCGCACGGCGAGGACCGACTCGCCCCCGGGCGCGGCGGGCCGCTTCGGCACGGGCGTCAGGGCCGCGACGACCCCCTCCTCGATCGCCCGGCGGGCCTCCTCCGCCGGGCGCAGCTCGGCGGCGAACCGGTCCCGGGCGTACTTCACGGGCACGGTGAGCACCGTTTCGTCCCAGGCCGTCATCTCGGCGCACGCCGCGTCGTCACCCGTGAGGGCCACGACCGGAACGCCGACGGCCGCGGCGGTGGCGTGCGCGAGCCCGATCTCCCCGGCGGGCCTCCCGTCCAGCCAGATGTCCTCGATCTCGTGACCCATGAAGCTGTGACTGAGGACACCCAGGGCACCGGCCCGGGAGTGGTAACCGACACATATCGCCGCGTCGTACTCCGCCGTGAGCCCCTCCAGCATCATCATCTTCTTCGGCTTGCCGCGCACCAGGCGGGCGGCGGGGTGCAGGTGTTCCGGGAGCAGGTTCCGCATCGGCCCGTGCGCGTCGTTGACCAGCACCTCCGTGGCGCCGGCGGCCACCGCCCCGCGTACCGCCGCGTTCACGTCCTCGGCCATCATCGACCGGCCGCGCTCGTAGTCCCGGCCGCCGGGCTGCACATCGTCCCGGTCGACGAGCCCGGTGATGCCTTCCATGTCCACGCTGATGAAAATACGCACGTCCTGAGGCTATCCGGACCCTACGTATTGTAGGTTCCCCATCGGCCACGGCGGCTCGTCAGCTCACGGGGGTACTCATGCAGGGCACGGACACACAGGAGGCGCGGCGCAGCCTCGCCCCCACGGTGGCGGTGCTGGTGGCGAGCCTGCTGGTCGCGGCGGTGGGCGTGTACGAGCTGTCCGGCTTCGGCCTGCAGGCCCTCGACCGGCGCCCGCACCTGTTCAGCGACGGGCTGGCGACCGGCGGGGTGATCGTGGCCGCGGTGGCTGCCGGGGCGGCGGTCGGCAACCTGGCGTGGATGCTGGCGGCCCGGCGTCGGGCGGAGCGGGAACGGGCACAGACCCTCGCGCGTCCGTAAGAGGTGGGACGGCCTTTCACACCGTTTTCCCTACCGCTTCCGTACCGCGGCGGACACCTCCCCCGCCCCCCACAGTTACCCTACAGACTGTAGGGTCAGCCCTCCGTCAATCCGCTCCCCGTCCCCAAGGTGACCGGTCCCCATGCCCGCACAGCTGTCGACCCTGATCCCGCCCCGCGTCTCCGCCGCCTTCCGCGCCCCAAACGGCGCCTCCGGCGGGGCACTGCGCAGGCGGGCCGCCGACTTCACCGTCTGGTACCTGCGCGCGATCGCCGTACTGAACATAGTGGCGGTACTGTCGCTCCCCTTCCGCCAGGAGGTCGACGAGCACAACAACGGCCGCATCACCCTGCACCTCCACCGGCAGCACGCGCACCACACCGGCCAGTTCTTCACCCCGTACCTGGCCACGGCGGGCCTGGTCTCGGCCGCCCTCGCCATCTTCTTCGTGCTGGTGATGCGCCGCCGCAAGCGCGCGGCCTGGGTGGTCAACCTGGTCCTGTCCGCCCCGCTCTTCGCCCTCTACGTCCTCGCCCTCACCCAGCACGAGTACCGAGTCCACGCCTTCAACTGGGTCTCGGCGGCCCTCACCGGCCTCTTCGTGGCCGCGCTGCTGGTCAGCCGCCGGGAGTTCAACGCGGTGGGCGACCCGTCCAACCCGAAGACCGCGCTGGCCGTGGGCGCCGGCGGCCTCCTGGTGACCGGCGGCCTGGGCACGCTCCTCGTCCACGCCACGAACAAGCTGCCCGGCGCCACCCTGCCCGACGAGATCGCCTACACCCTCCTGCGGGGCGTCAGCGTCGGCCCGCTCGCCGACCACGTCACCGCGGTCCACGCCCCCCGCTGGACCGACATCGTCGTCAACGTCCTCCTCGCCGCCGCCTTCTGCCTGGTCCTCTACGCCGGCTTCCGCTCCCCGCGCGGCCGCCGCCTGCTCAGCCCCGAGGACGAGTCCCGGCTGCGCGGCCTGCTGGACAAGCACGGCGCCCGCGACTCCCTCGGCTACTTCGCGCTGCGCCGCGACAAGATGGCGATCTTCTCCCCCACCGGCAAGTCCGCGGTCACCTACCGCGTCGTCGGCGGTGTCAGCCTCGCCTCCGGTGACCCGATCGGCGACCCGGAGGCCTGGCCCGGCGCGATCGACGCCTGGCTGACCGAGGCACGGCAGCACGCCTGGACCCCGGCCGTCATGGGCGCGAGCGAGGAGGCGGGCACCGTCTACGCCCGGCACGGCCTGGACGCCCTGGAACTGGGCGACGAGGCGCTCGTCGACATCGCCGACTTCACCCTGGAGGGCCGTGCGATGCGCGTGGTGCGCCAGGCCCACAACCGGGTCCGCCGCGCCGGTTACACGGTCCGCATCCGCCGCCACGAGGACATCCCGCCGGACGAGATGGCGACCTTGATCGAACGGGCCGACAGCTGGCGCGACGGCGCCACGGAACGCGGCTTCTCCATGGCCCTGGGCCGCCTCGGCGACCCGGCCGACGGCCGCTGCGTGATGCTGGAGTGCCGGGACGCGGACGACACCCCCCGCGCCCTGCTCAGCTTCGTCCCCTGGGGCGAGCAGGGCCTCTCCCTGGACCTGATGCGCCGCGACCGCGACTCCGAGAACGGCCTGATGGAGTTCATGGTCGTCGAACTCCTCCTCCGCGCCGCCGAGTTGAAGGTCGACCGCGTCTCCCTCAACTTCGCGATGTTCCGCTCGGTCTTCGAACGCGGCTCCCGCCTCGGCGCGGGCCCGGTCCTGCGCCTCTGGCACACCACCCTGACCTTCTTCTCCCGCTGGTGGCAGATCGAGTCCCTGTACCGGGCGAACGCGAAGTACCGCCCGGTGTGGGAGCCCCGCTACATCCTCTTCACCAAGAGCAGCGACCTCCCCCGCATCGGCCTGGCCAGTGCCCGGGCGGAGGGGTTCCTGACGGTGCCCTGGGGGACCTGACCTGACCTGACCGGGCCGGGAGCCGGTGCAGACACGGACACGGGCACACGAGGGGCAGCGCGTCCGGTGGCTCGCCCGCCACGGCGATCCGGTCCCGCCTCCAGCCCGGACAGGACGGGGGCGGCCACGGCGGGCCACGGTGCCGTACCGGAAGACGCGGGCAGCCGGGGCGCGGGCCCAGGCCGGGCGGTTCACCCGCGCCGTACCTCGCCCGCG
Organism: Streptomyces sp. NPDC048291; assembly: GCF_043201715.1. Taxonomy (NCBI): domain Bacteria; kingdom Bacillati; phylum Actinomycetota; class Actinomycetes; order Kitasatosporales; family Streptomycetaceae; genus Streptomyces; species Streptomyces sp. NPDC048291. The sequence continues at coordinate 49,244 of NZ_JBICZC010000017.1, read as the reverse complement.
AACACCCCGCCCACCGTGAACCCGATCACCGCGCCGCCGCCCTCCCTGCGGAAGGCGAAGGGGGCGCCGCCGTGGGCCATGGCGACCTCGCGGACGATGGAGAGGCCGAGGCCGGAGCCGGGGAGGGAGCGGGCGTCGGCGGCGCGGTAGAAGCGGTCGAAGATGCGGATCAGGTCCCCCTCGGCGATACCGGGGCCGCGGTCGAGGACCTCGACGCGGACCGTGCCCGGCCGGGCGGGGCCGGTGACGCTGATCTCGATGGGGGCCTTGCCGTCCCGGTCGAACTTGGCGGCGTTCTCGACGAGGTTGGAGACGGCCCGCTGGAGCATGCCGGGCCGCCCGTCGGTCATCGTGTCACCGGCCGCGCGCAGCACGATCTCGCGTCCGGTACGGCGCCGGGCCAGCCCCGCCACGTCCTCCGCGATGTCGGCCAGGTCGACGTGCTGCGGCGGCTCGCTGTCGGACTGCCCGGCCGCCAGGTCGACCAGCTCGTTGACCAGGTCGGTCAGCTCGCGCGCCTCCTGGCCGAGGTCGGCGACGAGCTCGTCGCGGCTCGCGGGCGGGAGTTCGTCGATCCGGCGGAGCAGGGAGATGTTCGTACGGAGCGAGGTCAGCGGGGTGCGCAGCTCGTGGCCCGCGTCCTGGACCAGGCGCCGCTGGTCCTCCTCCGACTGGGCGAGCCGGCCCAGCATCCGGTCGAAGGCGCGGCCCAGCCGGCCCACCTCGTCCAGTCCCGTCACCGGCACCTGGATGCCGAGCTGCCGGGTGCGGGCCACGTTCTCCGCGGCCGAGGTCAGGATCACCAGCCGCCGGGTGATCCGCCTCGCCAGCCACCAGCCGAACAGCCCGGCGGCCACCACCACGGCCGACATCAGCAGCAGGGTCCGCTGCTGGAGCGCCTGCAGCAGGTCCTCGGTGTCGCTGAACTCCTGCGCCACCTGCACCGCGCCCCGCCCACCGCCGAGCGAGACCGTGGCGATCCGGAACAGGTCCTCGCCGGCCTGGACGTCCTTGTGCTGGACCGTCTTCCCGGCCTCCGCGGCTCCGGCGGCCGCCCGGTCCGCGGCGGTGACGGGCAGCACCGGGCTGCCGCGGTCGATGATCTCGCCCTGCGCGCCGAGCACCTGCACGTCGGTGCGCGCGGGCCGGACCAGGTCGTGGCCGGGCTGGGAGGAGGAGAAGTCCGTCGGCACCATCCGGTGCTGCTTGACCTCGTCCTGGACGTCGGAGACGACCTGCGTGAACACCGACTGCTGGTCGACGCGGACCAGCCGGGCGGCCGCGTTGTACGACAGGATGCCGACGACGATCGTGACGGCGGCCGTGACCGCCGCGAAGGAGACGACGAAGGTGGTCCGCAGGGAGACGAGCTTGGGCCGGCGCCGGGCCAGCATCCGCCTGAGCCGCGCGGGCAGCCCGGGACGGCGGGCCACTCAGTCCTCCCGCAGCACGTAACCCACGCCCCGGACGGTGTGGATCAGCTGCGGGGCACCCGGCTCGTCGAGCTTGCGGCGCAGGTAGCCGACGTAGACGGCGAGGTTCTTGGAGCCGGGGCCGAAGTCGTAGCCCCAGATGCGGTCGTAGATCGTGGAGTGGTCGAGGACGATCCCCGCGTTCCTGGCCAGCAGCTCAAGCAGCTCGAACTCGGTGCGGGTCAGCTCCAGCTCGCGCCGGCCGCGCCAGGCCCGGCGGGCCTGGAGGTCCATCCGCAGGCCGGCCGCCTCGACCTGCCGGTCGGAGATCTGCGGCTCCCGGCCGGACTCGGCGACGACACCGCCGCCACCGCTGCCGCTGCCGCCACCGCCGGTGGTCACGGGCAGGGTCCGGCGCAGCAGCGCCCGCAGCCGGGCGAAGACCTCTTCCACGTCGAAGGGCTTGACGACGTAGTCGTCGGCTCCGGCGTCCAGTCCCGCGATCCGGTCGGCGGTCTCCACCAGCGCGGTCAGCATGAGGATCGGGGTGCGGTCCCCTTCCGCCCGCAGGACGCGGCAGACCTGGAGGCCGTCGATGCCGGGCATCATCACATCGAGGACGAGGACGTCCGGGGCGATGCGGTGGGCGTGCGCCAAAGCCTCCACGCCGTCCGCGACCGCCGTCACCTCATAACCCTCCAGGGTGAGGGCCCGCTCCAGGGCGTGGCGGATGGCGCGGTCGTCTTCGGCGAGCAGCACAGTCTGGGGCACCTCACCAGTCTGCCAAGGCCTCCGGCGGTTCTGCCGTGGTGAGCGGGCCTACGATCACCCTTTTTACCTGCCTCTCACCGTCACAGCGGAACCCACGCCGAATCCCGGCCGCGGGTGGGTGGGGGTTGCTCGCGCAGTTCCCCGCGCCCCTCACAGGGCGCTGCCCAGCCGCGTACTGCATACATAGCTGCGGGCAGGCGTGCCGCAGGGCGGCACGGGTGGGCGCGGCGGCACCCGGCAAGCGCCGGGAAGCGTCCCCGCCTCCCGGCCCCAGCCCCCGGCCCCGGCCCCCTCAGCTCGCCGCCAGCCTCGCCAGCTGCTCCGCGAACGGCACGACCGGCAGCGCCTCCGGCTCCACGGGCCTGGTGGCGGCCAGGCCGGTCATCAGCCCCGCCAGCTCACCGGCCGCCCGCTCGACCCGGCCCTCCAGCCCCTCCGCTCCCCAGTCCTCCGACGCCGCGTACACGCCCGTCGGCACGACCACCGCCCGCAGGTACGTGAACATCGGCCGCAGCGCGTGGTCCAGCACCAGCGAGTGCCGTGCCGTACCGCCGGTCGCCGCGATCAGCACCGCCTTGCCCGCCAGCGCGTCCTTGTCGAGCACGTCGAAGAACGACTTGAACAGCCCGCTGTAGGACGCCGTGAACACCGGCGTGACCGCGATCAGGCCGTCCGCCTCGGCCACCGCCTCCTGCGCGGCGGCCAGCTTCCGCCCCGGGAACCCGTTGGTGAAGTTGTGTGCGATCTCGACCGCGAGGTCGCGCAGCTCCACCACCTCGACCTCCACCCCGGCCGCGGCCTGCCGGCCCACGGCCGCCGCCAGCCGGTCGGCCAGCAGCCGCGTGGACGACGGCACGCTCAGCCCCGCCGAGACGACGACGAGCTTCATGCCCCGACCTCCTTCTTCTCCGAAGCCTTCTCCGAGACCTTCTCAGCGGCCTTCTCCGAGGTCTTCTCCGAGGTCTTCTCCTCCGCGGCGGCGGCCAGCAGCGACGCGTGCGTCGGCGCCTCCGGGACGTCCGCCGGACGGCCCTTCGCGAACTCCTTGCGCAGCACCGGCACGACCTCCTCGCCGAGCATGTCGAGCTGCTCCAGGACCGTCTTCAGCGGCAGCCCCGCGTGGTCCATCAGGAACAGCTGGCGCTGGTAGTCGCCCGCGTACTCGCGGAAGCCCAGCGTCTTCTCGATCACCTGCTGCGGCGAGCCCACCGTCAGCGGGGTCTGCTCGGTGAAGTCCTCCAGGGACGGCCCGTGCCCGTAGACCGGCGCGTTGTCGAAGTACGGCCGGAACTCGCGCACCGCGTCCTGCGAGTTCTTCCGCATGAACACCTGGCCGCCGAGCCCGACGATCGCCTGCTCGGGCGTGCCGTGCCCGTAGTGGGCGTACCGCTTCCGGTAGAACTCGACCATCCGCTTGGTGTGGTCGGCGGGCCAGAAGATGTTGTTGTGGAAGAAGCCGTCACCGTAGTAGGCGGCCTGCTCGGCTATCTCGGGCGAGCGGATCGAGCCGTGCCAGACGAACGGCGGTACGTCGTCCATCGGCCGCGGGGTGGAGGTGAAGCCCTGTAGCGGCGTGCGGAACTTGCCCTCCCAGTCGACGACGTCCTCGCGCCACAGCCGGCGCAGCAGGGCGTAGTTCTCGATGGCGAGGTTGATGCCCTCGCGGATGTCCTGCCCGAACCAGGGGTAGACCGGCCCGGTGTTGCCGCGGCCCATCATCAGGTCCACCCGGCCGTCGGCCAGGTGCTGGAGCATCGCGAAGTCCTCGGCGATCTTGACCGGGTCGTTGGTGGTGATGAGGGTGGTGGAGGTGGAGAGGATCAGCTTCTCCGTCTGCGCGGCGACGTAACCGAGCATGGTGGTCGGCGACGACGGCACGAACGGCGGGTTGTGGTGCTCACCCGTCGCGAAGACGTCCAGGCCGACCTCCTCGGCCTTCAGCGCGATCGCGACCATCGCCTTGATGCGCTCCCGCTCGCTCGGCGTCCGCCCCGTGGTGGGGTCCGGCGTGACGTCGCCGACCGTGAAGATCCCGAACTGCATGCTCGCTCACCCTCCAAGTTGTTTACGATTCAACTATACCCACAGAACGAGACCCCACCGCCACCTATTCCCCACGCCCCGGCAGGCGCCCCCGAAGGGGCGCGGGGAACTGCGCGAGCAACCCCCACCGGCCCGCAGCCAAGGCACCAACACCACGCACCCCGTTTCCCACCCGGGGCGTGAGCCCCTCCGCTCAGCGCGCCGCCTGGAAGGCCCGGCCCGCCGCCGTGGCCGCCGTACCGCTCGTGAAGAGCCCGCTGCTCGGTTTCGCCGGGTCCGCGCCGAGCCCGAACCACGCGTACCGCTGCACGTACGGCAGCGCGTCGAGCGCCTTCGTGGACGCGGTGACGAAGTCCGCCTGCTGCTGCGCCGACGGGAACCGGGTCCCCTGCGAGAAGTCGATCAGCGCGTACTCGGTGAGCCAGATCGGCTTGTGGTAGCGCGCGTACACCGCCGCCAGGTACGAGGTCAGCTGCTGCACGGCCTGCGGGGTGCGGAAGTCACCGCCGTACCAGTGCAGCGTGATGAAGTCGACCCGGTACCCCTTCGCCTTCGCGCCGGACATGAACCGGTCCAGCCAGCCGCCGGCCGTGTCCCCGCCGTACGCGACCGCCGGGCTGCCCAGCACCTTGCCCGCCGCCATCAGCTCGGGCCACAGCCCCAGCGCCTGGTCGACGGTCATGTTCGACTGCTGCGCCATGTCGGGCTCGTTGAAGCCCAGCAGGTACGGCCCCTCCGTGCGCGCCTGCGCCAGCGCCGCGTCGGTGACGGACGCGGCGCCCCAGATCATCGGCACGAAGGAGGCCGAGGAAGGGGTCGTCACGCCCTGGTGCTGGGTGTTCCAGGTGTAGTACCAGCCGGCACCGCTCGCGGCGAGCGCCTGGCTCACCCCGTCGAACGTCCACACCCCGACGCCCTTCTTCGCACCGGAGGCCACCTGCACCGGGGCCGCGGTGTGCTTCGAGGGGGCCGGCTTGACGGACGGTTTCGGGGACGCGCTGCGGGTGGGGGAAGGGGAGGCCGAGTGCGTCGGGCTGGGGCTGGGGCTCGGGGACGCGACGGCCACCGGCGTCGGCGGCGGGACCGGGTCCGCGGCCGGCGCGGACGGGCCCGCCGTCATCCGGGCGGCGACCAGCGCGACCGCCGCGACGACCGCGACCGCCGCCGAACCACCCACGACCGCCTGCCTGCCCGCGAGCCGCCTGCCCACCCGCTTGCCCGCACGGCTGCCCACACGCCCGTGCCGCCCCCGCGGGGGCCTGCCCCCACCACCGGAACCACCGGAACCGGTGGCACCTGTGGGACCGGTGACCTGGGCCAGCACCCGCGCCGGGTCAAGTCCTGCCGGTACGGCCACCAGCGGCAGGCCGCTCAGCAGCCGGTCCATCGGCAGCAGGCCCCGGTCCAGGCCCGCGCAGACCCCGCAGCTCCGTATGTGACGCCCGAACCGCTTGCGCCACAGCGGACTCGGCGTGCCGTCCCAGGGCGCGGCGATCCCGTCCAGCTCGGCGCAGCGCGGGTCGGCCGCCAGCCCCCGCACCACGCACCGCGAGACCTCCATCTGCTTCTTCATCCGCTGCACCCGCACCGCCGCATGCCGGTCGGACAGCCCCAGCGCACCGGCGAGTTCGGCGCGCTCCAGGTCGCCGGTCTCCTCCAGCCACCACAGGGACAGCAGCTCCTGGTCGTCCGGGTCGAGCCAGCGCGTCGCCTCCGCAACCTCCCGGCGCTGCTCGGTCAGGCCCAGCCGCAGGATGGTCAGCCCGGCGAAGTCGAGCGCCGGATCGGTGATCGTCTCCGCGTCGTCGAGATGTGCCCTGCGGTCCCGGTCCGTGGCCCGCGACTGCTCCCGGTTGCGCACCTGCCGGATCGTGATGGCGACGAGCCACGACCGGAACGCGGACGGGTCCCGCAGCTTCTCCAGCCCCCGCACCATGCGCAACAGCGTCTCCTGTACGACGTCGTCGACGTCGGCATGACCGTTCAGGGCCCGGCCGACGATGTTGTAGACCAGCGGCAGGGACGCGGCCACCAGGTGCTCCAGGGCCGCTCCGTCCCCCGCGCGGGCGGCGGTCACCACGCCGGGGTCGGGTCCGCTCCGATGGTTCTCGGTCATGTGGGCTGTTCCTCCGCGCAGAGTCCGGCTGTCGGAACGGAGACCCCGTGCACGACGCGGGGACAACAGAAAAACCGGCGAGTGGGCTTCGCAATTTATGTTGTACGGCCCTCGTCGAGGAGGTCACCGAAAGGCAGGCACACGACAGGCAGACATCAGGCACCGCCCGAGGAAGGCATCAGGATGGCACGAGGACGCAGGAGACACGGCGCGAGACCACCGCGACGCCGCTGGTGGTACGCCGGCGCGGCCGCCCTCGCGACGACCGCCACCGTGATCGTCGCCTACGGCATGTGGACACCGTCCGGCACCCCCGCCGCGGACCCGGACCGGCAGACGGCCGCGGCCCTCCCGTCCGCGCCGTCCGGCACCCCGCTCGCCCCGTCCCCGAGCCCCAGCACCTCCCCGTCCCCCTCGGCCTCGGCCTCGGCGAGCGCCGGGACCTCGCCGTCGGCGTCGGCATCCGCGAAGACCACGCGCGAGCCGACGACCGCCGCGTCCCACCGGGCCGCCGAGGCCGCGCAGCCCACCACCGCGCCCGCCGGCAGACGTCTGATCACCGTCGTCAACAAGACCCCGAAGACGGTGTGGGCGGTCGTCACCGACACCTCCGTCTACCCGGCGGGCCGCAGACTCGCCCCCGGCCAGAGCCTCTCGGTGACCGTCGCGAACAACTGGGGCGGCCGCATCTGGGGCCGTACCGGCTGCACCGACGGCACGGCGGCCGGGCCCTGTTCCTCCGGCGACTGCACCAGCGTCTGCAGCGGCGGCAACCCGCCCACCACCCTCGGTGAGTTCACCTTCGACGCGTACGCGGGCCTGGACTTCTACGACGTGAGCATGGTCGACGGCGCCAACCTGCCCATGTACATCAACGTCTCCCACACCACGACCGCCGACCCGGTCAGCGCCGCCGGCTGCTACCGGGGCACCTGCACCACCGAGGTCGACTGCCCCAAGGCCATGCAGGCCCTCTCCGGCGGCCAGGAGATCGGCTGCAAACCGCCGTGCGCGGCGTTCGGCGGCGACACCTACTGCTGCCGGGGCGCCTGGGCGGGCCGCGACAACTGCGTCCCCTCGAAGTGGCCGGTCGACTACACCCAGGTCTTCAAGCGGGCCGAACCGTACGCCTACTCCTACGCCTTCGACGACGGCGCGACCATGCCCTGCAAGGGCGCCTGCTACTACCGGGTGACCTTCGGGACGACGGCCGGCTCCACCTGAGCAGGGCGGACAGCTGCGGAGCGCGGGCCCGTTCACCCGGACGGCCCGCGCTCGGGGGACACGCCGAGGGGTCTCCTCGACGCTGGAATCCCGGGCGTCGCCGACGCCTCGCACCGAAGGACCAGCATGCGAATACCGCGCGAGTCCCGCCGCACCGTGAACGCCGTCCGCTGGGGGGCCGCTCTCCTGGCACTGTCGGGAACCACCGCCGTCCTCGCCCCCACGGCGGCCCGAGCCGGTGGCCCGAGCGGCGATCCCGGCCGGGAGAAGCCCACCGTCGTGCTCGTGCACGGCGCCTTCGCCGACGCGTCGAGCTGGAACGGCGTCGTACAGCGGCTCCAGCAGAACGGCTACCCGGTGGCCGCACCGGCCAACCTGCTCCGCGGGATCCCCGAGGACTCGAACTACCTCGCGAGCTTCCTGAAGTCGATCACCGGGCCGATCGTCCTGGTCGGCCACTCCTACGGCGGTGAGGTGATCTCCCAGGCCGCCGTGGGGAACGACAACGTCAAGGCCCTCGTGTACATCAACGCGATCATGCCCGACACCGGGGAGTCGTTCACCAGCCTCTCCGCGAAGTTCGCGCCCGCCCCGCTCACCAAGGCGCTCAAGCAGGTGCCGTTCCGCAACGGCGACCGCGCCACCGGCACGGACGTGTACGTGCAGCCGGCCCTCCTGCGCCGGGTCTTCGCCGCGGACCTGCCCGCGAGCCAGACCGCGGTCCTGGCGGCCACCCAGCGCCCGATCGCGCTGTCGGCGTTCACGGACAAGGCGACCGGCGCCGCCTGGCGGAACAAGCCCGTGTACGTCCTCGTCGGCAAGCAGGACAAGGCGATCAACCCGGACCTGGAACGCTTCGAGGCGAAGCGCGCCAACGCCCGGAAGACGGTGGAGATCGACTCCTCGCACGTCTCCCTCGTCTCCCACCCGCAGGCGGTCAAGGACCTGATCGTCGACGCCGCCGAGGACTACACGTGGAAGAAGTAGGGCGCCCGCGCCCGGGGCTCCGCCGCGCCTGACACGCCCTAGGCGGCCCGCTCGTAGGTGCCGTACATCGTCGCCCGCGCGATCGCGTGGCTGAACAGCAGGAAGTCGAGGTAGGCGGGGGTCGTCGACTCCGACACCTCCAGTTCCTCGGCGTCCACGGCGTGCACCACGAGGAAGTAGCGGTCCGGGCCGTTGCCCGGCGGGGTCGCCGGGCCGAGGTATCTCCGGTATCCGGCGTCGTTGGCCAGCGTCACCGCCGTGCCGGGCAGCTGCCTGCCGTCTCCCGCCCCGGCCGGAAGGCCGGTCACGGAGGCGGGCAGGTTGGCCACGGCCCAGTGCCAGAATCCCGAGGCGGTGGGCACGTCGGGGTCGAACATGGCCACCGTGAAACTCCGCGTCTCCTCGGGGAAACCGGACCAGCTCAGCTGCGGCGAGACGTCCGCCCCGCCGGCCCCGAGAATGCCGCTCACCTGCTCGCGGGCCAGTTCCCCGCCATTGGCCACGGATTCCGAGGCCACTGAAAAGACCCTGATCGACGGCAGGAAATCATAAGGACCATAGGGTTTGATCATGGCAATCCCTCGACCCGTCGGAATGACGCGAACGGCGACACGCCCTTCGCGGACTACCGGCTGACGGGTTTCTGCAACGAGGAGGAGGCCGGGGTCGGATTCGCCGACAAGGCCAAGTGGCTGCTGGAGGACGAGCTGCGGAAGCTGCCCGCCGAGTATTCACGGGGCCCCGCCTGGGAGCCGTACACCGTCGTCGACCGCAACCTCTTCACCGGCCAGAACCCCGCCTCCTCGGGCCCGCTCGCCCGGGAACTCGTGGAGGCACTCGCCTGACCCGGGTCGCGGTCGCGGCCTGGTTCACTCGAAGACGATGACCTGACGCCCGACGACGTCGCCCCGGCCCAGGGCGTCCAGGTTCTCGTTGATGTCCGCCAGGGCCACCTTGGTCACGTTGTGCCTGACCAGGCCGGCCTCGGCGAGCGAGAGCACCTCGACGAGGTCCAGGTGGTTGCCCCAGAACGAGCCGAGGTAGGACAGCTCGGTGCCCACGAACGGGAACTGCCGGTGCTCGACGCGCTGGCTCATCAGGCCGACGGTCGCCAGCGCCCCCTCGGGGCCCAGCAGGTCGAAGCCCATGGAGATGGACGGCTCGCTGCCGACGCAGTCCAGGACGGCGTGGATCGTCCGGCGCCCGGTCAGCCGCTCCAGTTCGTCCTGGATGGCCTCCGTGGACCTGGTCCGGACGTTGATCCCGTGGTCCGCGCCGTTCTCCCTCGCCACCTCCAGCTTGCTGTCCGTCCGCGCCAGCGCCACCACGGTCGCGCCGCCGCCGAGCAGCTTCGCGTACTGGATCGCGTAGCTGCCCAGCCCGCCGATGCCGGTGACCGCGACGGTCCGGCCGGGGCCGAGCTTGCCGGCGTCGCGGAGCTTGCGCATGCCCCGGTACGGGGTCATGCCCGCGTCGGTCATCGGGGCGAGGAGCTCCGGCGCCCGCGCGGCCTCCTCCGAGACCGGGATCGCGTGGCGGCACTCCACGGCCGTGTACTCGGCGAAACCGCCCGGCGGACCAAAGCCCACCCACCGGCCGTCGCCGCTGCACAGCTGTTCGTTGCCCTCCCGGCACTGCCGGCACGTGCCGTCCCCCCAGCTGGGGTTGACGACGACCATGTCGCCCTCCGAGTAGCCCACCGTGGCGGGCACCTCGCTGCCGAGTCCCGCCACCCGGCCGGTGACCTCGTGACCGGGGATGTAGGGCAGGTCGACCGGGAACGGCCCCTCGAAGTAGCCGTTGAGGAGCTGGTAGTCGCTCCGGCACACGCCGGTCGCGGCGACCTTCAGGAGTATCTCGTCCGGCCCGGGCTCGGGCACCGGGACCTCTTCGATCCGCAGGGGTTCCTTGTATCCGTGCATCCGGGCTGCCTGCATCTGCTGCGTCATGGGCGTCTCACTCTCACCGACCGGCGGAAGGGCGGCCAGGGGCTGCGACGCGGGCAGGAAGCGGGTCCCGGCGCCGGTCACCACGGCCGCCGCTTCGGACCTCACCATGGTCGCGCGCCCACGCATGCCATGCATCCGGAGCCGGCGAGGACAACGGGCAGTCCTGCACCAACGGCAAACGCTTCTACGTGCACGAGGCCGACGCCTTGCGCGCCCCGCACGCCCCGCACGCCCCGCACGCCCCGCACGCCCCGCCTCAGAACGAGTACGGGTCCCCCGTCGCCAGCACCAGCACCCGCTGCCTGTCGTTCGTGCGGTCCTGGTCCACCGCGCCCCCGCCCCACGCCACGTCCACCGCCAGCGTCACCTCCGCCGGCCGCTCCCGCAGCCGTACCGGCACCACCAGCTGCTCGCCGGGCACCTCGACCGCGAGCGGCCCGGTGTCGCACACCACCTCCCGGTCACCGGTGCGCGTGCACCCGCCCGGCAGCTGCTGCGCGTCCGCCAGCGGCGCCGACGAGGTCAGCCGCACACTGGCCCCGGTCACCCCGTCCGGCCCGTGGTTGCGGGGGGTCACCCTGACCTCCATCAGGTCCCCGCTCAGCACCGCGGCCCCGTGCACCTCCAGATCGGCGCTCCCGGCCCAGGCGGTACCGCCACCTCCCACGACCAGCACACCCACCGCCACCGCACCGGCCACCGTCAGCCCACCACGACGCTTCGCCATGCCACCCGTCCCGTCCGTCCGTCGGTTCGCACTCGTACGGATGTATGCCACCCGGGCCCCGCCGCAGGCGCCCCCCATCAGGTGACACCCGCCGGGCGTGGCACGCTGCACGCATGCTCATCCTCCGCTCCGCCGCCCTGTTCGTCGTCGCCGCGTTCTTCGAGATCGGCGGCGCCTGGCTGGTCTGGCAGGGCGTGCGCGAACACCGCGGCTGGCTCTGGATCGCCGGCGGCATCCTCTCCCTCGGCGCCTACGGCTTCGTCGCCACCTTCCAGCCCGACGCCCACTTCGGCCGCATCCTCGCCGCGTACGGCGGCATCTTCGTCGCGGGCTCGATCCTGTGGGGCGTCGTCGCCGACGGCTACCGCCCGGACCGCTGGGACCTCACGGGCGCGGCGGTCTGCCTGGCGGGAATGGCCCTGATCATGTGGGCACCCAGAAACTGACGTGCGGGCAGCGCCCCGTAAGGGGCGCGGAGCTATATCCGACATGCGGCTCCGCCGCGTGGGCGCGACCAGCCCGCGCCGGCCCGCAGCCACCGAACAACCGAAACCACCCCCCACCTATCCTTGGCACAGACGAACCCGCACACCGAACCCCGCCGAGGAGCACACCCCCATGGCCCCCTCCCGCATCGCGGTAGTCACCGGCGCCAGCAGCGGCATCGGCGCCGCCACCGCCCGCCGGCTCGCCGAGGCCGGCTACCGCGTCGTCCTCACCGCCCGCCGGGAGGACCGTATCGAGGCCCTGGCCAAGGAGATCAACGACGCGGGCCACCAGGCCACCGCCTACCCCCTCGACGTGACGGACCGCGCGGCGGTCGACGAGTTCGCGACGGCCTTCAAGGCGATCTCCGTCCTCGTCAACAACGCCGGCGGAGCCCTCGGCGCCGATCCGGTCGCCACCGGCGACCCGGCCGACTGGCGCACGATGTACGAGACGAACGTCATCGGCACCCTGAACCTCACCCAGGCCCTGCTCCCCAGGCTGGAGGCGAGCGGCGACGGCACGGTGGTCGTGGTCTCCTCCACCGCCGGCCACGCCACCTACGAGGGCGGCGGCGGCTACGTCGCCGCCAAGCACGGCGCCCACGTCCTCGCCGAGACCCTCCGCCTGGAGATCGTCGGCAAGCCGGTCCGGGTCATCGAGATCGCCCCCGGCATGGTCAGGACCGACGAGTTCGCCCTGACCCGCTTCGGCGGCGACGAGGAGAAGGCCGCCAAGGTCTACCAGGGCGTCGCCGAACCCCTCACCGCGGACGACGTCGCCGACACCATCACCTGGACGGTCACCCGCCCCAGCCACGTCAACATCGACCTCCTCGTCGTCCGCCCCCGCGCCCAGGCCTCCAACACCAAGGTCCACCGGGAACTGTGATGCCGGACGAGGACGCGGCGGAGGCACTGGAAAACGACCTGGAGAAGGCCCGCCTGAAGCAGGAGACCAGGAACGAACGCCAGGTCTGGTACTTCCTGGCCTACTTCCTCTTCGGCATCCACATCATCGCCTTCGTGATGATCTACGCGGTCCGGCACGCGAAGTGACGGACCGCACGGTCAACCCTTCACGCAGACGACCTGCTTCAGCTTCGCCACGACCTCGACCAAGTCCCGCTGCTGGTCGATGACCTGGTCGATCGACTTGTAGGCGCCGGGGATCTCGTCCACGACCCCGGAGTCCTTGCGGCACTCCACGCCCCGCGTCTGCTCTTCCAGGTCCTTGGTCGAGAAGCGCCGCTTGGCCGCGTTCCGGCTCATGCGCCGACCCGCGCCGTGCGAGGCCGAGTTGAAGGACTTCTCGTTGCCGAGGCCCTTCACGATGTACGACCCGGTGCCCATGGAGCCGGGAATGATGCCGTACTGTCCGGCTCGGGCACTGATCGCACCCTTGCGGGTCACCAGCAGGTCAACGCCCTCGTACCGCTCGCGGCTCACGTAGTTGTGGTGGCAGCTCACTTCGGGTTCGAAGGTGACCTTGGCCTTCTTGAACTCCTTGCGGATCACGTCCTTGAGGAGGGCCATCATGATCGACCGGTTGTACTTCGCGTATTCCTGAGCCCAGTAGAGATCGTGCTCGTACGCCGTCATCTGCGGGGTGTCCGCGACGAAGACGGCGAGGTCGCGGTCGACCAGGCCCTGGTTGTGCGGGAGCTTCTGGGCCACGCCGATGTGGTGCTCGGCGAGTTCCTTGCCGATGTTCCGGGAACCGGAGTGCAGCATCAGCCACACCGTACCGGTCGTATCCGTGCAGACTTCGACGAAGTGGTTGCCCGATCCGAGCGTCCCCATCTGCTGATGCGCCCGCTCCTCACGGAACTTCACCGCATCCGCCACCCCGTCGAACCGCCCCCAGAACTCCCCCCACCCGGCCTCGGCCAGCCCGTGGAAGTCCCCCGGCTCCACCGGATCCGCGTGCATCCCCCGCCCCACCGGAATCGCCTGCTCGATCTTCGAGCGCAGTCGGGACAGGTCCCCCGGCAGGTCGTTCGCCGTCAGGGAGGTCTTCACCGCGGACATCCCGCAGCCGATGTCGACCCCCACCGCCGCCGGGCACACCGCGCCCCGCATGGCGATGACCGAGCCGACCGTCGCGCCCTTGCCGTAGTGGACGTCCGGCATGACCGCGAGGCCCTTGATCCACGGCAGGGTCGCGACGTTGCGCAGCTGCTGGAGCGCGACGTCCTCGACGGTCGCCGGGTCGGTCCACATCCGGATCGGTACCTTCGCGCCCAGCATCTCCACGTACGACATAACTTCCCCATTCCCCCGCGAACGGCACATCAAAAAGGACAAAAAGCTTTAAATCAAGCAAAACGCAAATGCGGCGTCATAGGTCCGGAAACCAGACAGGGGACCGGCGTTCACAGCAGTGCGTGCGATAGACATTGTCTCCAGGGGGCGCCCCGCTGCGGCAAGCGATTAACCAGCGGGGACACTGGAGCAGGACCGAGCGGACCAGTGAACGGAAGGAGCCTGACCGTGCAGCGGAAGGCGTACGTAACCGGCATCGCCGCTCTTCTCGCGGTCCTGCTGGCCGGCTGCACGAGCGGTTCCAGCGGTGGCGACGACGCCACCGACAAGAACGCGGACACCAGCACCGCCACCGTCGCCGCCCAGCCGGGCAAGTACCGCACCCTCCCGGAGGCCTGCGGCGCGGTCACTCACGGCACCCTCGACTCGCTGCTCCCGGGCATCGCCCAGATCACCGACGATGAGCAGCGCGAGAAGGCGTACGCGGGCGAGGCCGCGCTCACCTACGACACCGATCGCAAGGTCGGCTGCCGCTGGAAGATCGAGTCCACCGACGCCACGGACCGGCTGTCCGTCGACTTCGAGCGCGTGGTGTCGTACGACAACGCGGTCAGCGACGACAGCGAGGCGCAGACGATCTACACGCAGCTGGAGTCGGCGGCCGACATCCCGGAGCCCACGTCCCCGAGCCCGGCCGAGACGGAGTCGCCGTCGGCGTCGGACTCCCCGTCCGCGTCCCCGTCCGCGTCCGCCTCGTCCACCGGATCCGCGGACCCGTCCGCCTCGGGCTCCGGCTCCGCGTCCGCCTCGGGCTCCGGCTCCGCGTCCGCCTCGGGCTCCGGCTCCGCGTCCGCCTCGTCCTCCACCACCCCGGCCGCTCTCCAGCCGCGCACTCTCGCCGATCTCGGCGACGAGGCGTATCTCGACGATCAGCTCAGCGGCTCCGGTTCGACGGCCGAACAGCGGACGGTGACTGTGGTGTTCCGCACGTCCAACGTCGTCGTGACCATCGTGTACGAGGAGCAGCCGATGGCCACCGGGACGGTGCCTGACAGCAAGGAAATGCAGGACAGGGCGCAGAATCTGGCCGCGCAACTGGCCGAGGCGCTCAACGGCTGAGGCCGTCGGCACACCCTGCGCACCCCGTCCGCAAAGGGTGCGAACCAGAACCGCACAGCTTCCTCACCGCGTACCGTGGCCCCTCGGACCCGATCCGACCGCAGGAACCCCGAACGTATGAGTGAAGGAACCATGCAGCGAGTAGCAGTCCAGTCAGACGACCAGCGCGCCCGGAACGGGCGGAACGCACAGCGACGGGCAGGGCGCCTGCGCCGCGGCCTGGTCTGCGCGGCCGCCGTCCCCGCCGTGGCGCTGTTCGCGACGGCCTGCTCCTCGGACTCGGACACGGCGGCGCAGGGGACGGGCAGCGGCTCGAACTCGGCGGTCGGGTCGACCGGTTCCGGTGACTCGACGGCCGCTTCGCCGACCGTCCAGGCGGCGAAGTACGCGAAGCTGCCGGAGCCGTGTGCGGTGCTGTCGAAGAAGACGCTCACCTCGCTCGTGCCGAAGGGTGTGAAGTCGGGCAAGGAGGGCACCTCGGACGATGTGGCCACGCGGGGCAGCTGCTCGTGGAGCAGCCTGGACAGCAACGGCGTGAAGGGCTCGCAGTTCCGCTGGCTCAACATCTCCTTCCTGCGGTTCGACTCGGACGCCGGCCGCGGTTCGGGCGAGAAGCAGGCCGAGGCGTACTACGCGAGCCAGGTGCAGGGTGCGCAGTCGGTGACGGGTGCGAAGAACACCAAGACGGTGCCGGTGGCCGGGGCAGGTGACCAGGCGACGGCTGTGCGCTACGACCTGAAGAAGAAGGAAGGCGCGTTCAGGCAGCAGACGGTCGTGGCCCGGGTCGCGAACGTCGTCGTCACCCTCGACTACAACGGCGCGGGTCTGGCGGGTGCGAAGACGCCGGACGCGGACACTCTGACGAAGGTGGCGGAGAAGGCGGCCGGGGAGGCGGCGGCGTCGGTGGCGACGGCCAACGGGTCTGGTTCCGCGCCGAGTTCACCTGCGGCGACGCCCTCGAAGGAGGCCTCCAAGTCGGCCTCGCCGTCCGCGTCGCCTTCCAAGTCGTCAACCAAGAAGAGCTGACCGGCCATACGTGCGCCGCACTGATGTGCCACCCTGTTGCGCGCAACAACACGCAAGGGGAGGGGAGTACCGGTGGCCGCGCCAATGCAGCTGACTCGGATGCACCGCGTTCTCATCGGCGTGGTCGTGACCGGCGCGATGATCATCGCCGGCATCGGCTTCGCCGGCTCGTACGCGGCCGTCCGTGAGCTGGCCATCAAGAAGGGTTTCGGGAACTTCGCCTATGTGTTCCCGATCGGCATCGACGCGGGCATCTGCGTCCTGCTCGCCCTTGACCTGCTGCTGACCTGGATCCGCATCCCCTTCCCGCTGCTGCGGCAGACGGCCTGGCTGCTGACCATCGCGACGATCGCCTTCAACGGCGCGGCGGCCTGGCCGGACCCGCTGGGTGTGGGCATGCACGCGGTGATCCCGATCCTGTTCGTGGTGGCCGTCGAGGCGGCCCGGCACGCGATCGGCCGGATCGCCGACATCACGGCGGACAAGCACATGGAGGGGGTGCGCCTGACCCGCTGGCTGCTCTCCCCGGTGCCGACGTTCCTGCTGTGGCGGCGGATGAAGCTGTGGGAGCTGCGCTCCTACGACCAGGTGATCAAGCTGGAGCAGGAACGTCTCGTCTATCAGGCGCGGCTCCGCTCGCGCTTCGGCCGGGCCTGGCGCAGGAAGGCGCCTGTGGAGTCCCTGATGCCGCTGCGGCTGGCCAAGTACGGCGTTCCGCTGGCCAACACGGCTCCGGACGGCCTGGCGGCGGCGGGCATCGACCTCCCGGCGCTGCTGCCGGCGGCCCCGGACGCCGTGGCCGTGGGCGCTCGTGGCGGCCCCGACGCGGTGCCGGCCGGCGGCGAGCAGCGCGCGGTGCTGATCCCCGGCCCCCGGGCCGAGCAGCCGGAGTTCCCGCAGCAGGCGATGCCTGAGTCCGGGCAGGAGGTCAATCCCTGGCTGCAGTCCAGGGACCCCCAGCAGATCGACTACCAGGGCGGCTACGACCCGACGTACGACCCCCGGTACGCCGCCTGGCTGGCGCAACAGCAGCAGTACGAGCAGGAGCAGTACCAGCAACAGCAGTACCAGCAGGAGCGGTACCAGCAGGAGCAGTTCGCGCAGGAACAGTTCCCGCAGGAGCAGTTCCCGCAGGACCAGCAGCCGCTGCCCGTGGAATCCCCTTCGGAGACCACCGGCAGCTTCCCCATCCCGTCCGGTCCGGGCCGCACCCGTGAGCTGGGCGAGGGCGGCGGGCCCCCGGAGCCTCCGGCGCCGTCGGAGGAGGACTACTACCTGGTCTTCCGCGAGTCGATAAAGAGCGGCAACGGAGCACCCACCCCGCGCGGGTTCATCGCCGATGTCGAGGCGACCTACGGCGTCGCCCTCGACGAGGCCGAGTCCAAGCGCATGGTGACCCGCTTCTCCAACCGTCTCAACGCCGAGCTGGCGGACGAGCACATCGCCTGACGCGCACGCAGAAGGCAGGCAGAAGGCACACGGCAGGAACGCGGAAGGGGCCCTCCGGAGAACCGGAGGGCCCCTTCCGCACGTCGGCCTACGCGCCGAGCAGCAGCCGTACCCGCTCCTGTCCCACCGCGAGCAGCAGGGTGGGCAGCCGGGGCCCGGTGTCCCGCCCGACCAGCAGGTGGTAGAGCAGGGCGAAGAACGTCCGCTGGGCCGTCTTGATCTCCGGCGGCAGCTCCTTGGGCGTGGCGTCGGCGGAGAACCCGGCCTGGACCTTGGGCACGCCGTAGACGAGGTGGGTGAGCCCGTCCAGCGACCAGTGCTCGGCGAGTCCGTCGAGCAGGAGCCGTACCGACTGCTGGGAGGCCTCGTCGAGGGACTTCAGGAGTTCGGCGTCGGGCTCGCCGCGGACGATGGTGCGCTGGTCGGCCGGTACCTGGGTGATGATCCAGGCCTCGGCCTTGTCGTACCGCGGCCGGGCCTCGTCCACCGAGCCGAGCGGGTTCTCCGGGTCCAGCTCCTTGAGGATGCGCAGCGCCTGGTCCTCGTGGCCGGCGGTGATGTCGGCGACGGAGGCGAGGGTCCGGTACGGCAGCGGGCGCGGTGTCCGGGGCAGCTCGCCGCCGGCCGTACGGACGGCACGCGAGTGCGCGGCGATGTCACCGGGCAGCGCGGAACCTCCCCCAGAGCCGGAAGCCTGGGAGGTGCCCCCAGCGACCTTGGCGTCCAGCTTGTCCCACTCGTCGTAGAGCCGCTGGATCTCCTGGTCGAAGGCGATCTTGAAGGACTGGTTGGGGCGGCGCCGGGCGTAGAGCCAGCGCAGGATCTGCGGCTCCATGATCTTCAGCGCGTCGGCCGGGGTGGGCACCCCGCCCCGGGACGAGGACATCTTCGCCATCCCGCTGATGCCCACGAAGGCGTACATGGGCCCGATGGGCTGCTTACCGCCGAAGATCCCGACGATCTGCCCGCCGACCTGGAAGCTGGACCCGGGCGAGGAGTGGTCGACACCGCTGGGCTCGAAGATCACGCCCTCGTAGGCCCACCGCATGGGCCAGTCGACCTTCCAGACCAGCTTGCCCCGGTTGAACTCGCTGAGCCGGACGGTCTCGGCGAACCCGCACTCGGTGCAGGTGTAGGTCAGCTCGGTGGTGTCGTCGTCGTACGCCGTGACGGTGGTGAGGTCCTTGCCGCAGCCCCCGCAGTACGGCTTGTACGGGAAGTACCCGGCGGAGCCGGAGGACCCGTCGTCCTCGCTCGCCGCGCCCGAGCCCTCCTCGGCCTCCAGCTCGGCCTCGTCGAGGGCCTTCTGCTGCTGCTTCTTCGCGGGGGCCTTCTTGGTCCGGTACTGGTCGAGGATCGCGTCGATGTCCCCGCGGTGCTTCATGGCGTGCAGGACCTGCTCGCGGTACACGCCGGAGGTGTACTGGGCGGTCTGGCTGATCCCGTCGAACTCCACGCCCAGCTCGGCCAGCGACTCGACCATGGCGGCCCTGAAGTGCTCGGCCCAGTTCGGGTACGGGGAGCCCTGCGGGGCGGGCACCGAGGTGAGCGGCTTGCCGATGTGCTCGGCCCAGCTCTCGTCGACCCCGGCGATACCGGCGGGCACCTTGCGGTACCGGTCGTAGTCGTCCCAGGAGATCAGGTGCCGGACCTGGTAACCGCGCCGCCTGACCTCGTCCGCGACCAGGTGCGGGGTCATGACCTCACGCAGGTTGCCCAGGTGGATCGGCCCCGACGGCGAGAGCCCGGACGCGACGACGACCGGTTTGCCCGGGGCCCGACGCTCCGACTCCTCGATGACCTCATCCGCGAAACGGGAGACCCAGTCGGTGGTCTCGGTGCTCTGAGCCACGATCGGCACGTCCTTCTTTCCGGCACGGGACAGCCGGTACGGTCGCACGGCTGACCGCTCCATTCTCCCAGGCGCCGCCACATCTACGAAAACGGGTTCCCGAGCCGCCCCCTGCGAGGCGGCGCAGCCGCCCGTACAGGGGCGCGGGGCTGCATCCGATATGCGGCTCCGCCGCGCGGGCGCGACCAGCCCCCACCGGCCCGCACCCGGCAACGCACCGAGCCCCCCGACCCCTCGGCCGCAAAAACCCCTTTACCCCCCGTGAAATACTGGACCTGTCTACCGAACCCCACGAGGAGAACGGCTCCCACCCCATGGCCCCGGTATCGTCCCTCAGCGCCTCCGTCAACCAGCAGCTCACGAACGCCCTCTCGGCCACCCTGCCGGAGGCCTCCGTGGACCCCCTGCTGCGACGCAGCGACCGGGCCGACTACCAGGCGAACGGCATCCTCGCCGCCGCCAAGAAGGCCAAGGCGAACCCGCGGGAGCTGGCGACGCAGGTCGTCTCCCACCTCACCACCGGCGCGGACCTGATCCAGGACGTCGAGGTCTCCGGCCCCGGCTTCCTGAACATCACCCTCTCCGACCGGGCGATCACCGAGAACCTGAGCGCCCGGTACGCGGACGGCGACCGGCTCGGCGTCCCCGCGAAGGCGGACCCGGGCCTCACGGTCATCGACTACGCCCAGCCGAACGTGGCGAAGGAGATGCACGTCGGCCACCTCCGCTCCGCGGTGATCGGCGACGCCCTGCGCGGCATGCTCGACTTCACCGGCGAGCGGACGATCGGCCGGCACCACATCGGCGACTGGGGCACCCAGTTCGGCATGCTCATCCAGTACCTGATCGAGAACCCGGACCAGCTGTCCGCGGAGACCGACACGGACGGCGAGCAGGCCATGTCGAACCTGAACCGGGTCTACAAGGCGTCCCGGGCCGTCTTCGACGCGGACGAGGAGTTCAAGGAGCGGGCCCGGAAGCGGGTCGTCGCCCTCCAGTCCGGCGACAAGGAGACCCTGGACCTCTGGCAGCGGTTCGTGGACGAGTCGAAGGTCTACTTCTACTCGGTCTTCGAGAAGCTCGACATGGAGATCCAGGACGACGAGATCGTCGGCGAGTCGGCGTACAACGACGGCATGCCCGAGACCGCCCGGCTCCTGGAGGAGATGGGCGTCGCGGTCCGCTCCGAGGGCGCACTGGTCGTCTTCTTCGACGACATCCGGGGCAAGGACGACCAGCCGGTCCCGCTGATCGTGCAGAAGGCGGACGGCGGCTTCGGCTACGCGGCCTCCGACCTGACGGCGATCCGCAACCGGGTCCGGGACCTGCACGCCACGTCCCTGATCTACGTCGTGGACGTCCGCCAGTCGCTGCACTTCAAGATGGTCTTCGAGACGGCACGGCGGGCGGGCTGGCTCACCGACGACGTCACCGCGCACAACATGGGCTACGGCACGGTGCTGGGCGCGGACGGCAAGCCCTTCAAGACGCGTGCGGGTGAGACCGTACGGCTGGAGGACCTGCTGGACGAGGCCGTGCAGCGGGCCGCCGAGGTGGTCCGGGAGAAGGCGCAGGACCTCACCGAGGCGGAGATCCAGGAGCGGGCCGCGCAGGTCGGCATCGGTGCCGTGAAGTACGCGGACCTGTCGACGTCGCCGAACCGGGACTACAAGTTCGACCTGGACCAGATGGTCTCGCTGAACGGCGACACGAGCGTCTACCTCCAGTACGCGTACGCCCGTATCCGGTCGATCCTCCGCAAGGCCGGGGAGGTCCGGCCCGCCGCCCACCCGGAGCTGGAACTGCACGCGGCGGAGCGGGCGTTGGGCCTGCACCTGGACGCGTTCGGGGACACGGTCTTCGAGGCGGCGGCGGAGTACGCCCCGCACCGGCTGGCGGCGTACCTGTACCAGCTGGCGTCCCTGTACACGTCGTTCTACGACAAGTGCCCGGTCCTGAAGGCCGAGACCCCGGAGCAGGTGGAGAACCGCCTCCTGCTGTGCGACATCACGGCCCGCACCCTGCACCAGGGCATGGCCCTGCTGGGCATCAGGACGCCCGAGCGGCTCTGATGCCGTTGCGGCCCGTCCCTCACTGCGGGGGCGGGCCGGTGACGGACTCCAGGGCCAGCTCCCCCGCGAGGTGGTTCAGCGCTGCCAGTCGGGCCCCGGTGCGCCCCCACGCGATCAGGATCGCGGCGACGCGGGCGTCCACCTGCCGTCGGTCGTACCCCAGCCAGGCGGCCTCGCCGAGCGCGACGGTTTCGTACGGTGTCATGGGCTGCGCCTCCCGGTCGGCTCTCTCCCGGGCGTCGGCGACGCGCCGGGACGCTCCGGGGTAGCGCTCCGCGAGGAACCTCTCGATGGTGTCGAGGTGGGCCTGCGCGTTCTGCCACTCGCGTTTGAGGCCGGCTATGGACCGGTCCACCTGCGCACGGTCGTAGCCCTGCGCGACCAGGTCGAACTCGCCGCCCGAGAGGACCCCGGCGGGGGTGGCGGCGGAGGTGCCGACGGGGGTCGCGGGCGGCGGTTCCGCCGCGGGCCGGTGCGCCGCGGGCCGGGTCCGTGTCCCGGTCCCGCCGGGTCCGGCCGCCGCGGGCCGCGTCCGGGCGGCGGCGATGATCGCCTCGGCCTCCCGCCGGGCGCGCTCCACGGTCTCCCTGGCCGTCCGCTCGGCCTCGGCCCGTGCCGCGGCCATGGACTCCTCGGCGACGCGGCGGCCGTACCGCTCGGCCTCCTGCCGGATGGCCCACGCCTTCCGCAGCAGCCGCCGGGCGACGTCGTCGCCGTACCCGAGTGCGGTGACGTCCAGGTCGGGTGTGGCGACGGCATGCTCGTACAGCAGTGTGCTCAGCGCGTCGTGGACGGCGGCGGCGGTCTGGGGGCGGTCCTCGGGGCGTTTGGCGAGGAGACTCGTCAGGAGGGTGCCGAGGGCTTCGGGGAGGTTCGGTACGAGCGTCCGAGGCGGTGCCGGTACCTCGTCCATGTGCATGCGCAGCACGCTCAGGGGATGGTCGGCGATGAAGGGCGGGCGGCCGGTCACCGCGTGGTAGAGCAGGCAGCCCAGGGAGTAGAGGTCGCTGCGGTGGTCGATCTCCCGGGTGCCGAGGGCCTGTTCCGGGGACATGTACGGCGGGGAGCCGAGCAGCGCGCCGGTGACGGTGAGTTCGTGGACGCCGAGCGATTCGCCGATGAACTTCGCGACCCCGAAGTCGAGGACCTTGACGGTCCCTTCGGGGGTGAGCAGGACGTTGGCCGGCTTGATGTCGCGGTGGATCACCCCGTGCCGGTGGGCGGCCCCGAGGGCCTGGGCGATCTGTCCGGCCCAGCCGACGGCCAGCGGCCACGGCGGCGTGGACTGGCCGAGCCGCCTGCTCAGCGGGACTCCGGGGACGAGTTCCATGACGAGGTAGAGGACCCGGCGCTCGTCGAGGCGCACCTCGCCCCAGTCGTGCACGGTGACGACGTTCGGGTGCAGGACCCGTCCGGCCAGCTGTACCTCCCGCTCGAACCTGGCCTGGGTCTCCGCCTCGTCCGCCGACGGCAGCGCATGGACGATCTTGACGGCGACCGGGCGGCGCATCCGTTCGTCCTGCGCGGCCCACACCTCGCCCATGCCGCCCGCGCCGAGCCGGGCCCCGATCCGGAACCGCCCGGCGATCAGCACTGCGTCCACCGGTCGCCTCCCTCCTTCAGGACCCCGCCGAGTTGCCGGAGCTGCCGTAGGAGCCGCCCGCCACCCGGCGCAGCCGGCGGGCCTCCTCCTCCAGGCGGTGCGCGACCTGCGGCGCGCCCTCGGTGAGGCCGCTGGCGCTGAGCTGAGCGGCCAGTGCGGTGAAGTAGTGGCCGGTGGACAGGAGCAGGTCGTCCATGCCGATCGGAGCCGGGCCCTGGGGCAGGGCGTTGGCGTCGTCGAGCACGCGGTTGATCTCGGCCCGGATCTGGCTCTTGGCGTCCTCGGTGAGGGAGACGGCCCGGCCGAGCTGGGCCAGCAGGGAGTGGCAGGACCGGCGCAGTTCCGCCAGCAGCCGGTCGTCCCTGCCCACGAGGCTGATCCCGACCGTCTGGCCGGCGAAGACGTCGCCCCGCACCAGCCGGTCACCGGCCACCACGGGCTCGTAGCGGCGCAGGTCGATGGCGGCGGTCGCGCCCAGGGCCGCCCGGAAGCAGGGGTGGATGTGGAACTCGGTCTCGTGCGGCTGGACGGGCAGGTTGTTGCCCCCGGTGAAGACGATGTCGTTGCCGCGCCGTACGCCGAGGAAGCCGACGTCGTAGAGGACGTCGATGACGCCGGGGAGGGTCAGTGCCTGCGCGTAGGCGGGGAACAGCCGGTGCAGGGACCCCTCGGCCGCCTCGAACCGGCTGTGCAGCGCGGCGCGGGAGACGACGTAGCCCGCGTTCTGGAAGAGCGGGTACAGGTTCTTCAGGAACGGGTGGGCGACCAGGTACTCCAGGGACAGGTCCTTGAGCTTCCACGCGGAGAACTGGAAGCCCGCCTCCAGGACGTCCGCCTCGGTGATCCGGGCCCGGCCGTGCTTGAGGTGGGCGGTCTCCTGGCAGAGGTTGAGGAACTGGATGGCGTCCCGGGGGCGGGGCAGGCAGCGGCGGAAGAGGTGGGCCGGTGTCCACTCGCCCTCGACGGCCGGCGGGAAGAGTTCCTGCCACAGCTGGTCGGCGGTCAGGCCGGCGCCGGCGGAGGCCCGGGCGCGGGCCAGTGCGAGATCGCGCAGCGCCTCCTCGGTCCAGGCGATCCGCAGCTCCTCCAGGTGGAACTTGTCCAGCTCGCCGAAGGACAGCGAGTCGTAGATGTCCGCCCGCAGGAACAGCAGGAGCTGTACGACGCCCGTGTACCGGCTCGCCGCGTGCTTGGCGGCCAGCAGTAGCCCGATCACCATGGAGTTGCTGTCCGGCTCGGCGGACCACACCAGCTCCAGCTGGTCGACCATGAGCAGGAGCGGCGGGTGCGCGGCGGCGCAGCCGAGGTCGGCGAAGGCCCGTTCCACCCCGTGCTCCACGACCTTCAGCTGGCGCTGGGCGCGGGCCCCTTCCGACGGCGAACCCGCCAGGTCGATCGCCGCCTTGACGCCGAACGCCTCCAGGGAGAGGGAGGTCTGCAGCCCCTGGACGGTCTGTGCCAGGCGGTCCAGGCCGCCCTCCTCCAGTTCGCCGTTCTGTTTCAGGAACTTCAGCAGTGCCTTCACCGAGGGGGGTGTCTTTCCGTGCGCCCGTTTCGCGTGCGCGGCGAGGTGCCGGGCCGCGTGGACGGCGAACAGGTAGCGCCAGATCAGCGCCTTGGCCGAGTCGCCGGGCAGCCCCTGCAGCTCGAACCTGCGGATCTCCTCGCCCGCCACCTCGTCCGGGGTGACCAGCGTCTTCCCGGCGTACACGGGGCCCCGGTCCGCCATCAGCTGCATGCAGACGGCGCTCTTGCCAGACCCCTTGCGCCCGATGATCAGCATCTTCTGTCCGGAGACAGCGGCCCGGTAGGCCTCGTTGGGCAGAAAGCCGCCGCGCAGCAGCAGCCCGTCCTTGACATCCCGCTCCGCGTCCTCGCGCCCGAAGCGCAGACGCGCGAGCAGCCCCCCGTCGTCGCTCATGGCATCCACGGTATCCGCGAACGGCGCGGTCGCCGACGGATTCGGCACGGAGACCACCGGCAGGAGGCCGCCGCCCACCACCCGTTCGGGGCGACCGCGTCCGGCGTTGTCAGTGACGCCCCTTACAGTCACTGCCATGGCGACTCTTCCCAACCCGCTGCCCAAGCTGGCGACCGACCCGAGCGGTCGGTCCCTGGGGCTCCAACTCCCGCCCGGGACACTGCTCGACGACACGCTCGACGGCCCGTGGCACCAGCCGTTGCTGTGGTACGCAGGGCAGCCCGCCGGGCCCGGGACCTGGACCGCGCTGGGTGCGCCGGCCGCCCGTGCGGGGCTGCTGCCGGTGCTCATCGACGTGTCCGAGGTCGACGACTGGGACTTCGCACCCGGGGAGACGTCGTACCCGGGGGACCACGACGCCGACGAGGTGCTGGAGGACTACTGGGAGGAGGACCCGCCGGAGGGCGAGGAGTGGCCGGGGCTCGCTCCCTCTCCGGCGCTGGTCGCCGACCCGGACTCGCGGGCCGCGGACGTCGCCGACGCGCTCAGCCAGGGGCGGCCCTGGCTGAAGGAGCCGCACCTGGCACTGGTCTCCGCCCGACGCAGCGCGGACATACCGGCGGCCATCGGCTGGAGCGGCCCGGTGAACTACGAGGAGGACGTGGCCCGGCTCTGCGCGGTGCTGCGCTCCTGGGAGGACCGGTTCGGCGTCCGGGTGGTGGCGCTCGGCTTCGACCACCTCGCCCTGTCCGTCGCCGCCCCGCCCACCGACCTCGACGAGGCGGAGGCCATTGCCGCCGAACACTTCGCGTTCTGCCCGTACGCCGTCCTGCCAGACACCGACGACACCCTCTCCTCCTACGCCGAGCACCTGGTCGGCGAGCGGCTGTGGCACTTCTGGTGGGACTGAGCCGACCCCCGCGCCCGTAAGGGGCGCGGGGAACTGCGCGATCAGCCACGACGGCGCCGCGGTCGGCAGACGGCATGTCCCGGCACTTTCGGCGACCGCTCAGCCGCCCAGCCCCTTCGCCAGCCTCCGCAGCCCCTCCCCGATCTCCTCCGGCGTCTGCGTCACGAAGCACAGCCGCAGCGTCGAGCGGTCGGGGTCGGCGGCATGGAAGGGCTCGCCGGGAACGTAGGCCACGTTCTGCTCCACCACCCGGCGGAGCAGCGCGGTGGTGTCGTACGACGACGGGAGCCTGGCCCAGAGGAACATGCCGCCCTCGGGCCGCTGCCAGGTGGAGCCGGCCGGGAGGGCGTCGGCGAGGCCGGCGAGCATGGCGTCGCGGCGTTCGCCGTACACCGCGCGCACCTTGGCAACGTGGGCGTCCAGGACGTCCAGGTAGCGGGCGGCGGCGAGCTGGTTGAGGGTCGGGGTGTGCAGGTCGGCCGCCTGCTTGGCCACCGCGCAGGCGCGGCGCAGGGCGTCGGGGGCGCGGAGCCAGCCGAGGCGCAGGCCGGGGGCCATGACCTTGGAGAGGGAGCCGAGCAGGACCGTGCGGTCCTCGGCGCCGGGGAAGGACGCGATCCAGGGGGCGTGGTCGCCGTCGTAGCGGAGTTCGCCGTAGGGGTCGTCCTCTATGATCCACAGGCCGTGCCGGGCGGCGGCCGTGGCCAGGGCGGCGCGGCGGGCGGCGGGCATGGTGCGGCCGGTGGGGTTCTGGAAGGTCGGGACGAGGTAGAGGAGTTTGGGCCGTTCGGCGCGGATCAGCTCCGCGAGGGCGGCCGGGTCCACGCCGTCCGCGTCCCCGGGCACGGGCAGCACGCGTGCGCCGGCCAGCCCGAACACCTGAAGTGCCGCCAGGTAGCAGGGACTTTCGACCAGGATCGTGTCCCCGGGTTCGATCAGGGCGCTCGCGAGCAGGGAGAGCGCCTGCTGGGAGCCGGTGGTGACGAGGAGGTCGTCGGCCCCGGTGGGCAGGCCCCGCGCCGAGACGCGTGCCGCCAGCCGCTGCCGCAGCGCCGGTTCGCCCTCGGTCGTCGAGTACTGCAACGCCCGTTCCGGCGCCTGCTCCAGCACCGCGCGGAAGGCGGCGGCGATGCCCTCCCGGTCGAACAGTTCGGGGGCCGGCAGCCCGCCCGCGAAGTTGATCACCTCGGGCCGGGCGGTCACCGCGAGAATCTCCCGCACGGGTGACCCGCCGACGGTCCGGGCCCGGGCCGCGAGCGGCGGAAGCGGCGCGGGGACGGGGGCGGGGGCGTGGGCGGGGGCGGGGGCGGGGGCAGAAACGGGCGCAGGGGTGAGGGTCATGGACGGCTCCTTGGGCTGATCCTCGTCTTGGCGGGAGCGTAGAGAGGTGCGTGCCGCCTACACCCGTAATTCCGCGATCCGGACGGACCGGCCTCGGGCGTCCCGTACCGCCGTCCCACGGGACGGGATCCGTGCAGTTCACGGGGGTGGTCCGGGCCCGGGCGTCCCGAATCCCCCGTCGGCTCTGGCGGGCCGGGCGAGCCGCCCCGCAGGCTGAGGACACAGCGCAGCCCCCGCACCCCGAGCGCCGACCACGCCGAGATCGTCAAGGGAGCCCTCGCATGTCCGTCACGCACCGCACCCCGGCCTCCGGCCGCCGCCGTCTCCTGGCGGCGGCCGCCCTGGCGCTGGTCGCCGCGACCGCACTGAGCGGGTGCCGGGACGGCCAGGGCGTACGCGACGAGGGCCCGTCCTCCTCGGCGTCCCGCGTCCGGCAGTCCGACCGTCCGGCACACTCCCCGACGCCGGCGCCCGCGCCGACCTCACGGCAGACCTCATGAAAGTGCCCCGGCAGCACTGCTTCTGCCGGGGCGCGGTCGTCTGCGGTCAGCCCAGCATCCGGGCGGCCTCGACCGCCCAGTAGGTGAGGATGTTCTGCGCGCCGGCCCGCTTGATGCCGGTCAGGGTCTCCAGGATCGCGCGGTCGCGGTCGATCCAGCCCTTCTCGGCAGCGGCCTCGACCATCGAGTACTCGCCGGAGATCTGGTAGGCGGCGACCGGCACGTCCACCGAGCCGGCGACCCGCGCGAGGATGTCGAGGTAGGGCCCGGCCGGCTTGACCATCACCATGTCGGCCCCCTCCTCCAGGTCGAGGGCCAGCTCCCGCAGCGACTCCCGGACGTTGGCCGGGTCCTGCTGGTAGGTCTTGCGGTCACCCTTCAGCGAGGAGCCGACGGCCTCGCGGAAGGGGCCGTAGAAGGCGGAGGCGTACTTCGCGGTGTAGGCGAGGATCGCGACGTCCTCGCGGCCGATCTGGTCGAGCGCGTCGCGGACGACGCCGATCTGGCCGTCCATCATCCCGCTGGGCCCGACGACATGGGCGCCCGCGTCGGCCTGCACCTGGGCCATCTCGGCGTACCGCTCCAGGGTGGCGTCGTTGTCGACGCGCCCCTCGGTGTCGAGCACCCCGCAGTGGCCGTGGTCGGTCGTCTCGTCGAGGCACAGGTCGGACATCACGAGGAGCTCGTCGCCGACCTCGGCGCGCACGTCGCGCAGCGCGACCTGGAGGATGCCGTCCGGGTCGGTGCCGGGCGTGCCTAGGGCGTCCTTCTTGCTCTCCTCCGGTACCCCGAACAGCATGATCCCGGAGATGCCCGCCTCGACCGCCTCGGCCGCCGCCTTCTTCAGGCTGTCCCGGGTGTGCTGCACGACGCCGGGCATGGCGGCGATCGGCACCGGCTCGCTCACGCCCTCCCTGACGAACGCCGGGAGGATGAAGTCCGCGGGGTGCAGCCGGGTCTCGGCGACCATGCGCCGCATGACGGGGGTGGTCCGCAGCCGTCGCGGCCGCGTGCCGGGGAAGGAGCCGTACTTCGTCATGCCCTCTACGCTACGCCCGTCACATGAGCGCGCTTACCGACTCGGCGTCGGGCTCGGCACCGGTGTCCCGGCCCGCGTACGGGGGGGCCGGGACACCGCGGTGCCGGGAGGTCAGACCTCCAGCTCGGTCTCCAGCTTCTTGAGGCTGTGCCGGGCCAGCGCGAGGTTGCTGCGGCTGCGGTCCAGGGCGAGGTAGAGGAAGAGCGAGCCGCCGGCCTTGGTCAGGGGGCGGATCAGGTGGTACTGGCCGCCCAGCGTGATCAGTATGTCCTCGATCTCGTCGTCGAGGCCGATGGACTTCAGCGTGCGCTGCTTGGCGCGGACGACCTCGGTGTTCCCGGCCGCCGCCAGTTCCAGGTCCAGGTGCGGTCCGCCGCCCAGCACGCCGAGCGACATACCGCTTTCGTAGTCGACCAGGGCGACCCCGACGGCCCCGTCGATGCTCATGGCTTCCTTGAGCGCTGTCTCGATGTTCACGCTGGTGCCCTCGATTTCCTTACGTGGGTCGACTCGGACGCAAGCAGTTCGACGGAGGTTGCTTCCCGACCTGTCCGAGTCCGAATAAACGTCATCTTTGGCCAGTGTTGCAACAGTTGGCAATAAAGTACTGTGCGACCGAGGGGTCAGGAGGGGGAACTCATGGCTTTGCTCAACACCGTCCTGCGCGACGTCGGACGGACGCCCGGCGTGACCGCCGCCGCGCTCGTGGACGGCGTGACGGGCCTCTCCTACGCCGAGCACGGCGACCCGGGCCCGGCCCAGGACGCCCAGGAGACCGCGCACCTTGCCACCACGCAGCTCAACAGGGCCGGATTCACCGGCGAGTTGGAGAGTATCGTCGTCACCACCGCCACCCACCACCATGTGACGGTCCGCGTCGACCGGCAGGGCGACCCGCTCCTGCTGTTCGCCCTGGTGGACCGGGACCGTACGAACATCACGTGGGCACTGCGCGACCTCGCCGAGCACACGAGCCGACTCCTCGCATGAGCCAGGAGACACCGGCCGCCCGCAACGTCCCCGCCCTGCTGGCCGCCCTGCACGCCGAGAAGCGCTCCTGTGCCGTCCTGGTCGCCGGCACCCCGGGCGGTGTCATCCACGTCCGCGACGGCATGGTCACCGGCATGGAGACCCCCGGCGCCCCCGGCGTCGAGGTGCTCCTGCTCAAGTCGCGCCGGATCACCGAGGACGACTGGACCGCCGCCCGCGCCACCGGCACCGACCCCGCGCGGCTGGCCCTGGAACTGGTCGCCCAAGGCCTGCTGGGCGCCGCCGAACTGGAGATCACCGGCCGGGCAGCCCTGTTCGACGCGGCCTTCGCCCTGGCCCTGACCACCCCGGACGGCTGGGAGGTGACCGCGCCCCGCCCCCTGCTCGACACGGGCGCCGCGATACCGCCCGACCGCCTGGTCACCGAGAACACCCGCCGCATGCGCCTGCTGTCGAACGAACGCGGCGCCACCGCACGCTTCGCCCGCGACCGCCCGGAACCGGCCCCGGCCGCCCGCGACCCGCGGCAGACCGCCCGCCTCTCACCCCGCCACCAGGCCATCCTGACCGTCGCCGACGGCCGCAGGACCCCCCGGGACATCGCCTTCGCCCTCGGCCGCGGCCTGTTCGCCGTCATGCTGGACCTCCGCGACCTGCTGTCCCTGGGCCTCCTCCAGCCCCCGTCCACCACCCCGGCCGGCCGCCCGAGCACGGCCCCGCGCACACCGACCGCACCCCCCGCGGCAGCACCGCCCCCCTCACCGACCCCGCTCCCCCGCCGCAAACGCTAGTCCCGGGCAGCAGTGCCCCACGCACCACCAAGCACGACAGCACAGGAGGAAGCCACCATGAACGATCCCGTGCAGGACATCCTCGTCTCCTTGCGCGACCGGGTGATGGGCGTCCGCGAGACCACCCTGGCCACCGTCGACGGGCTGGTGGTGGCGAGCGACACGGACAAGACCCACCCGGAGTCCATGGCCGCCGTGGCCTCCGCCGCCCTCTCCCTCGGCCACCGCCTCGCCGACCAGGGCGACACCGGCACCCTCCGCCAACTCACGGCCCGCTGCAGCGCGGGCCACGTCATCGTCACAGCGGTAGGCACCCGGGCCCTCCTGGCCGTCATCACCGACGAGGGCGTGGACGGCCTGGCCTTCGACCGCGAGATCCCCACGATCGTCGAAGACCTGAAGAAGATCCTCGCCCATGACACGGCGTAGGTGACCGGTTCAGATGTGCGACCAAGGGCGTAACGGGCAGACGTCCCAGGAAAAGCGCCGCAGTCGGGCCTGTTCGACGTGGGCGGCCGTGCCCTCGTAGTCGCTGTTCAGGTGACGGCCGAGGACCACGACCGCCACGGTTCCCGCGCCTGCGGATTTCAGCGCGGACGCGGCGGACCGCACGTGGTTGCCGGTGGTCCAGGTGTCGTCCACGAGCAGCACGTGCTCGCCCCACAGGGGTGATGCCGTATAGCGCGCGGAAGACGCGGTGCGCCCGAGGTCTGCGGCCCTCGGGGTGGCTCGGAGCAGGTCGCGGTGGCGCTCACGGGTCGCGCCGATCAGGTCGGCGACCATGTCACGCAGCGGGTGGGTCTGCCTCC
Source organism: Streptomyces sp. NPDC048291 (assembly GCF_043201715.1). Classification (NCBI taxonomy): domain Bacteria; kingdom Bacillati; phylum Actinomycetota; class Actinomycetes; order Kitasatosporales; family Streptomycetaceae; genus Streptomyces; species Streptomyces sp. NPDC048291. The sequence goes on along the minus strand of NZ_JBICZC010000017.1, from coordinate 17,843 downwards.
CGCTCGTACTGGGCACGGTGGTGACGACATCGAAGCCGGGTACAGCACACCGATGCGCGACGCATGCCTCGTGCGCTTCCAGAAACCGCCAGAGCACAGCAACTGCGCGACCAACCCCCACGCACCCGCAGACGACCGACGGCACAGGAAAGGGGGCCCGGGGCGCAGCCCCGGACCCCCTCTCATTGCGACAACTCACCTCACGTGGTGGTGCGCCTCCGTCGTGCCCCCGGTCGCCGCTCGCTCGGCCGGGTGACCGGATCGCCGGCCTCCAGCGCGCTCGCGCGCCTCCGCAGGCCGAACTCCGCCAACGCCTCCGCCAGCTTCGCGGCCGACGGCTCCGGGGCCATCACGTCGACCCGCAGCCCGTGCTCCTCGGCCGTCTTGGCCGTGGCGGGGCCGATGCACGCGATCACCGTCACGTTGTGCGGCTTCCCGGCGATGCCCACCAGGTTCCGCACGGTGGACGACGACGTGAAGAGCACCGCGTCGAAGCCGCCGCCCTTGATCGCCTCCCGTGTGTCGGCCGGCGGCGGCGACGCCCGCACGGTGCGGTAGGCGGTCACGTCGTCCACCTCCCAGCCGAGTTCGATGAGCCCGGCGACCAGCGTCTCGGTGGCGATGTCGGCCCGCGGCAGGAACACGCGGTCGATCGGGTCGAAGACCGGGTCGTAGGGCGGCCAGTCCTCCAGGAGCCCGGCGGCCGACTGCTCGCCGCTCGGCACCAGGTCCGGCTTCACGCCGAAGGCGACCAGCGCCTTCGCGGTCTGCTCGCCGACCGCCGCGACCTTGATCCCCGCGAAGGCCCGGGCATCGAGCCCGTACTCCTCGAACTTCTCCCGGACCGCCTTGACGGCGTTGACCGAGGTGAAGGCGATCCACTCGTACCGGCCGGTGACGAGCCCCTTGACGGCCCGCTCCATCTGCTGGGGCGTGCGCGGCGGCTCGACGGCGATCGTCGGCACCTCGTGCGGCACCGCACCGTAGGACCGCAGCTGGTCGGAGAGGGAGGCCGCCTGCTCCTTCGTGCGGGGCACGAGTACCTTCCAGCCGAACAGCGGCTTGGACTCGAACCACGACAACTGGTCGCGCTGGGCGGCGGCGGACCGCTCACCGACCACGGCTATCACCGGCCGGCCGCCGTCCGGCGAGGGCAGCACCTTCGCCTGCTTCAGCGTCTGCGCGATGGTGCCGAGGGTGGCGGTCCAGGTCCGCTGCCGGGTCGTCGTACCGGCGACGGTGACCGTCAGCGGGGTGTCCGGCTTGCGGCCGGCGGCGACCAGCTCCCCGGCCGCCGCGGCGACCGAGTCGAGGGTCGTCGACACGACCACCGTGCCGTCCGAGGCGCCGACCTCGGTCCAGCACCGGTCCGAGGCGGTACGGGCGTCCACGAAGCGGACGTCCGCGCCCTGCGCGTCCCGCAGCGGCACACCGGCGTACGCCGGCACCCCGACCGCGGCCGCGACACCCGGCACGACCTCGAAGGGCACACCCGCGGCCACGCAGGCGAGCATTTCCTCGGTCGCGTACGTATCAAGTCCCGGGTCCCCGGACACCGCACGGACGACCCGCCTGCCACCCCGCGCGGCCTCCATGACAAGATGAGCCGCATCCCGCACGGGCGGGAGGGAAGCGGTTGTTGACGCTCCGTCAACAACCGTGAGTTGAGGCGTGCCTGTGCCCGGATACGGGTCCGACGACGGATCCGGATCGGTGGCCACGACGGAGACGCCCTGTCTGGCGTGGGTTCTGATCACGTCGAGCACGTCGTGCTCGGCGACCAGGACGTCCGCGCTGGACAGTGCCTCCACGGCACGCAAGGTCAGCAGTCCCGGATCTCCGGGTCCGGCACCCAGGAAGGTGACGTGCCCGTGTTCCAGGCCGGCGGGAAGGTTGGTGGGGCTCACTGTGCTCGCTCCCCCATCAGACCGGCCGCGCCCTGGGCAAGCATCTCGGTGGCGAGTTCGCGACCGAGCGCCGTCGCCTGGTCGTATGTCTCGGGCACGGGACCGGTGGTGGACATCTGCACCGTCCGGGTGCCGTCGGTCGTGCCGACGACGGCCCGCAGGCGCATTTCCTTGACAATCTGCCCGTCGGCCAGAAGGTCGGCAAGCGCGCCCACAGGGGCGGAGCAGCCGGCCTCCAGGGCGGCGAGCAGTGAGCGCTCGGCGGTCACGGCGACCCGCGTGAACGGGTCGTCGAGTTCCCCGAGCAGGACGATGAGCTCCGCGTTGTCCGCGGCGCACTCGATCGCCAGTGCCCCCTGGCCGGGGGCGGGCAGAACCGTGTCGACCGACAGGAAGTCGGTCACCTCGTCGATGCGGCCGATGCGGCTCAGGCCGGCCGCCGCCAGCACCACGGCATCGAGCTCGCCGTCGTGTACGTATCCGATCCGGGTGTCGACGTTCCCCCGGATCGGCACGGTCTCGATGTCCAGGCCGTGCGAGCGCGCGTACGCGTTCAGCTGCGCCGCGCGGCGCGGCGAACCGGTGCCGATGCGCGCCCCGCGCGGCAGGTCGGTGAACTTCAGCGCGTCCCGGGCGACGATCACGTCCCGCGGGTCCTCGCGCACCGGTACGGCGGCCAGCACCAGCTCGTCGGGCTGGGTGGTCGGCAGGTCCTTGAGCGAGTGAACCGCGAAGTCGACCTCGCCGCGCAGCAGCGCGTCCCGCAGGGCGGTCACGAAGACGCCCGTGCCGCCGATCTGTGCGAGGTGCTCGCGGGAGGTGTCGCCGTACGTGGTGATCTCCACGAGTTCGACGGGCCGCCCGGTCACCCGGCTCACGGCCTCCGCCACCTGCCCGGACTGGGCCATGGCGAGTCTGGACCGCCTGGTGCCCAGCCGCAATGGCGTCAGTGGATTGTCACTCATGCCGGTCGGTCCTTCTTGTCTGTGCTGTCCACGGCCCGGGAGACGGCGGCCACCGTCTCGGGGTCGAGGTCGAACAGGGTCCGCAGCGCGTCCGCGTACCCGGCGCCGCCGGGTTCGGCCGCGAGCTGCTTGACCCGTACGGTCGGCGCGTGCAGGAGCTTGTCGACGACCCGGTGCACGGCCTGCCGGATCTCCCCGCGCTGGCGCTCGTCCAGGTCGGGCAGGCGGCCGTCGAGCCGTGCGATCTCGCCCGCGACGACGTCGGCGGCCATCGTCCGCAGGGCCACTACGGTGGGCGTGATGTGCGCCGCCCGCTGGGCCGCGCCGAAGGCGGCGACCTCGTCCGAAACGATCCGCCGCACCTGGTCCACGTCGGCCGCCATCGGCGCGTCCGCGGACGCCTCCGCCAGCGTCTCGATGTCCACAAGGCGCACCCCGGCCAGCCGGTGCGCGGCCGCGTCGATGTCGCGGGGCATGGCGAGGTCGAGGAGGAACAGCGCGGGAGCGGGCCGGGCGAACCCGGCGACCGGCTCCGGCCTGCGCCGCTCCGGGATCCGGCCGACCCGGGCGGCGGCCGCGGCCAGCGCCCCGATCAGCCCGGCCTCGGCCTCGGGGCTCTCGGGCGTACGACGGCCGGCTTCCCGGATGTCGACGGTCCCGTTGTCCACCCAGGCCGCGTGCTGCTCCAGCTCGGCCGCGGCCATCCCGGCGACGGCGGCCTCCCCCATCACGGAGAAACCGCTCTGCTCGGCGGTGAGGTCGAGCGGGCAGTTCTCGTCGGCGCCGAGTCCGCCACCGGGACCGCTGACGGCCAGCGGCTGCTTCGGCGTCGCAGGTACGTCGATCTCGGCGGCCGGCTCACCCGTACGGCCCTCGACCGCCGCCGCGACCGCGTCAGCGGTCAGCACCAGTCCGGTCGCGCCCGTACAGGAGACGGCGACGTCGGCACGTGTCAGCTCGTCCGGCACCGCATCCATCGGTACCGCGCGGGCCACCACGTACGTGTCGTCGGCGTCGTTGAGGATCTGCGCCAGCCGCTCCGCGCGGTCGAACGTGCGGTTCGCGACGACGATCTCCGCGACCCCCGCCCGCGCGAGCGTCGCGGCGGCCAGCGAGGACATCGATCCGGCTCCGATGACCAGCGCCTTCCTGCCCCTGGCCCAGTCACGCACCTCGCCGCCGGCGGCCAGCTGCTCGAGACCGAAGGTGACCAGGGACTGTCCGGCCCGGTCGATCCCGGTCTCGGAGTGGGCGCGTTTGCCGACCCGCAGCCCCTGCTGGAACAGGTCGTTCATCAGCCGCCCGGCGCTGTGCAGCTCCTGCGCGCGGGCCAGGGAGTCCTTGAGCTGGGCGAGGATCTGCCCCTCGCCGACGACCATGGAGTCGAGCCCGCAGGCCACCGAGAACAGGTGGTGGACGGCCCGGTCCTCGTAGTGCACGTAGAGATAGGGGGTGAGCTCGTCCAGCCCGACCCCGCTGTGCTGGGCGAGCAGCGTGGACAGCTCGGCGACCCCGGCGTGGAACTTGTCCACGTCGGCGTAGAGCTCGATGCGGTTGCAGGTGGCGAGGACCGCGGCCTCGGTGGCCGGCTCGGCGGCGACCGTGTCCTGGGCCAGCTTGACCTGGGCGTCCGTGCTGAGCGCGGCCCGCTCCAGAACGCTGACCGGGGCGCTGCGGTGGCTGAGCCCGACGACGAGGAGACTCATGCCGGCATCACGGCGGGTACGTCCCCGTCGGGTCCCTGCTCGCCGGCGTCCTGGTGCGCGGCGACCGGCGGGACCGCCGCCGCCTCGTGCTCCTCGCCGGCCTTGCGCTGCTCGTGGAAGGCGAGGATCTGCAGCTCGATGGAGAGGTCGACCTTGCGTACGTCGACGCCGTCCGGGACGGACAGCACGGTCGGCGCGAAGTTCAGGATGGAGGTGACCCCGGCGGCCACGAGCCGGTCGCAGACCTGCTGGGCGACGCCCGGCGGGGTGGTGATCACGCCGATGGAGACGCCGTTGCCGGAGATGATCTTCTCCAGGTCGTCGCTGTGCTGCACGGCGATCCCGGCGACCTGCCGTCCGGTCATCGCCGGATCGGCGTCGATCAGGGCGGCGACCCGGAAACCACGGGAGGCGAACCCGCCGTAGTTGGCGAGGGCGGCGCCCAGGTTTCCGATGCCGACGATCACAACCGGCCAGTCCTGGGTCAGGCCCAGCTCACGGGAGATCTGGTAGACGAGATACTCGACGTCGTAGCCGACACCGCGCGTTCCGTACGAACCCAGGTAGGAGAAGTCCTTGCGCAGCTTCGCGGAGTTGACCCCCGCGGCAGCGGCCAGCTCCTCCGAGGAGACCGTGGGGACCGAGCGCTCCGACAGTGCGGTCAGAGCGCGGAGGTACAGCGGAAGCCGGGCGACGGTGGCCTCGGGGATACCTCGGCTGCGGGTCGCCGGTCGGTGAGTTCGGCCAGTTGCCACGGTGCTCCAACGGGTTGAGCGGGGCTGCGGACGGTCACACGTACCCAGACCGCCCCGTCGACAGCAGGCTATGTCTTTGTGAACGCGTGCACAAAGATGGTGTCCGTTTTGCCCGGCCAACGTGACCGGGGTCACGCACCCCCGGCGCGCTCGCGCGGGACCAGCGTGGACGCGTCCACGCTCCCTCTCCAATGGGGGCAAAACCGTACACTCTCCTCACGAATCCCGCCCCCGAGACCAAGCCGCCGTCGATCCTAGGCGACTTTTCCAGCCGGTTTGGACTAGTCGGTCAGTGCCTTGCGGAGCCGTTCCTCGTTCACGCGCCAGAAGGTGTGCTGTTCGCCGTCGACGAGGACCACCGGGATCTGCTCCCAGTACAGATCGTGCAGTCGCGCATCCAGAGTGATGTCCTGCTGCTCCCAGGGCACTCCGAGATCGCCGCACACCTTCTCGACCACGACCTGTGCGTCATCACACAGATGGCAGCCGGGTTTACGGATGAGGGTGACCGATCGCGCACTCGGCGCGGGCGCCTTCCGGCCAAAGAGGGGACTCATGACGTCCATTGTCCCGCCCCCGGCAGGGCATGTCCGCCGCCTTCTGCACGGGTTCTTCGCCTTGTTTAACGGCCCGGTCGCGGAGAGTTCACACCGAGCCAACTCCCGTGACTCCGGAACACCCGAACAAACTGGCTATGCTCACGACATGGCCGCTCTCGGATGGCTCACTCCCCGTAGGCGCTCCGCCACGGCGCGGAGCGTGTTGGCAGGCGAGGCCTCGGCGGAGGCCGCGCGGAAGAACCAGGAAGCGACGGCGCCGCCCGCCGAGGAAGCCGCGGAGCCGGACTTCCCGGTGCTCGGCGACGACAAGGCCGCCGCGTTCTTCGACCTGGACAACACCGTCATGCAGGGCGCCGCCATCTTCCACTTCGGCCGTGGCCTGTACAAACGGAAGTTCTTCGAGACCCGCGACCTCGCCAGGTTCGCCTGGCAGCAGGCGTGGTTCCGGCTGGCCGGCGTCGAGGACCCCGAGCACATGCAGGACGCCCGCGACTCGGCTCTGTCCATCGTCAAGGGCCACCGCGTCGCCGAGCTCCAGACCATCGGCGAGGAGATCTACGACGAGTACATGGCCGAGCGCATCTGGCCCGGCACCCGCGCCCTCGCCCAGGCCCACCTGGACGCGGGCCAGAAGGTGTGGCTCGTCACAGCGGCCCCGGTGGAGATCGCCGGCGTGATCGCCCGCCGGCTGGGCCTGACGGGCGCGCTGGGCACGGTCGCCGAGTCGGTGGACGGCGTCTACACGGGCAAGCTGGTCGGCGAGCCCCTGCACGGGCCCGCCAAGGCGGAGGCGGTACGCGCCCTGGCCGCCGCGGAGGGCCTCGACCTCTCCCGCTGCGCCGCCTACAGCGACTCCCACAACGACATCCCGATGCTCTCCCTGGTCGGCCACCCCTACGCCATCAACCCGGACACGAAGCTGCGCAAACACGCCCGCGAGCTGGACTGGCGCCTGCGGGACTACCGCACGGGGCGCAAGGCCGCGAAGGTCGGCATCCCGGCGGCGGCCGGCGTCGGCGCGGTGGCCGGTGGCACCGCGGCGGCGATCGCGTTGAGCCGACGGCGGCGCTAGCACCGACGAGGCATCACTGCACAGCCGCGGCCGGTGGGGGCTGGTGGCACAGTTCCCCGCGCCCCCAAAAGACTGAAGACCCAGCTGCGGGCAGGCGTGCCGCAGGGCGGCACGGGTGGGCGCGGCGGCACCCGGCAAGCGCCGGTGAGTGTCCCCACCTCCGGCCCAGCCCCGCCGCGCGCCCCGAATTATCGCGCGGTCACCCCAACACGCCCCGCACATCGCCGAAACCCGCACGTTTTCGTTCAACAACCGGTCACTCTAGGGCTCTTGAGCCACCGCCAAACGGTTACAGAAGCGACGCAATCGATGATTTGAGCAACTCGGTGTAGCAGTGCCTGCACGAAGCGTTATTCTCCTCAGACGCAAACCGGTTCCCCTCCGTCGCTACGACGGGTGAAAGGTTCCGTACTGCACGTGATGGAAGCTCTGCCTCTGGGAGTCCCGTGTACCCACACGTCGGGGTTGACGCCTCGGGCCTGGCTACGCTGCGCGCAACAGTCGCGACGGTCAAAGAGACGCTGCGCGGCCTTGTCCCGACCGCGTACGCCGTCCCCGCCTTCGCCACCACCGCCCCCGTCGGCCCGTGCTACGCACTGGCCGACGGCATGGAACAGGTGCCGGCCCGCGGCGCCGTCGTCGAGGGCCGCCGGTCCGCCGACGGACGGGGCACCGGCAGACGCGGCCGCACCACCGGTGGCGGCAACGGTGCCACCACCGCCCGCCGCCCGGCCGCAGACAGCGACAGCGCCCGGATGATGGACCTCGTGGAGCGCGCCCAGGCCGGCGAGGCCGACGCCTTCGGCCGCCTCTACGACCAGTACAGCGACACCGTCTACCGCTACATCTACTACCGCGTCGGCGGCAAGGCGACCGCCGAGGACCTGACCAGCGAGACGTTCCTGCGCGCGCTGAGAAGGATCGGCACCTTCACCTGGCAGGGCCGCGACTTCGGCGCCTGGCTGGTCACGATCGCCCGCAACCTGGTCGCCGACCACTTCAAGTCCAGCCGCTTCCGGCTCGAGGTCACCACCGGCGAGATGCTCGACGCCAACGAGGTCGAGCGCTCTCCCGAGGACTCCGTCCTGGAGTCCCTCTCCAACGCGGCCCTGCTCGACGCCGTACGGCGCCTCAACCCCCAGCAGCAGGAGTGCGTGACGCTCCGCTTCCTCCAGGGCCTCTCGGTCGCCGAGACCGCCCGCGTGATGGGCAAGAACGAGGGCGCCATCAAGACCCTCCAGTACCGGGCCGTGCGCACCCTCGCCCGGCTCCTGCCGGACGACGCACGCTGAACACACCGAACCGGGCACCCTGGGCGACGCCCAACTCACGTTCGGTGACCGCGTGTTGACTTTCGCAGCCGATCACCGGCCGTCCGTAACCCAAGTGCCGAGCCGCTCGTTGTGCGGGATACAGGCTCCCTGTGGTCACGTCCGACCAGACCCCGATCACCCGATCGTGTGGACTGGTCGGGGGCGTGCAACCCTCAGGACCCCCTGGGGAGTCGACCGTCATGACGAGAGGAGGTGCCGCCAGTGATCGCGAACGTATCGGCCCACCGGCGGGCGAACGCCTTCGCCCAGGCCCTGGAGGATCAGCCCGACCGGGACCCGGCGGCCGAGCCGTCCGGAGGACCGACGGGCGATCCGCCGGCCGCCCCGGACCGGGCCGAACGGGCCGAGCAGGGCGAGCTGTTGGCCCTGGCGACCGGGCTCGCCGCGCTGCCCAAGCCGGAGCTCGACCCGGAGGTCAAGGTCGTCCAGCGGGCCCAATTGGTGGCCGCGATGGAGGCCATGCTGGCGGAGGGCACCCTGGGCGGGGCGGCAGGCGCTTCGGTACCGGAGCAGCGGGCGTCGCGTGCCAAGGGCGCGCATCGGGCCAGCCCGCTGGGCAGGTTGCGACCGCGTTCCCGGCTCACCAAGGGGCTCGCCGCGGGCGGCCTGAGCGTCGGTGTGGCCGCCGGAGCCTTCGGCGGGGTCGCCGCCGCCAGCTCCGACGCCCTGCCCGGCGACTCCCTGTACGGCCTCAAACGCGGCATCGAGGACTTCAAGCTCAACTATCTGTCCGACAGCGACGACCAGCGCGGCCAGACCTACCTCGACCAGGCCTCGACCCGGCTGATGGAGGCCCGCCGGCTCATGGAGCGGGGCCGCGGCGGCCACCTCGACCACGAGTCGATCGGCGAGATCCGCCGCACCCTGTCCGGGATGCAGCACGACGTCACCGAGGGCCACCGCCTGCTCCACGAGGCGTACGAGCGCGATCCGAAGTCGCTGGGCCCCATCCAGGCCCTGTCCGCCTTCGCCCAGTCCCACCGCGAGGCCTGGGGCGCCCTGCGCCAGAAGCTCCCGGTCCAGCTCGGGGACGTCAGCCAGCAGGTGTCGTCGGTCTTCGACGCCATAGACCAAGAGGTCGGCCCACTGCAGTCGCTGCTCCCCCAGCCGTCCCAGAACACCGGCGGCGGCACCGGCAGACAGGGCTCCGGCACGGCGTCCACCGGCTCCTCCGGCAGCCACCGGTCGACGGCCCCGTCCTCCTCCGGCAGCTCCGCCACGGGCCACGACACCGGCACCGGCAGCCCCAGCGGCTCGGCCTCCGGCAGCGCCGACAACGGCCTGATCGGCGGCACCACGGGCGGCCTCCTGGACCCGCCGAAGACCGGCTCCAGCACCCCGTCCCCGTCCAAGAGCGCCTCCAGCGCCCCGGACGTCACCCTGCCCCCGCTCCTCCCCGGCCTCCTACCCGGCCTGGGCATCGACAGCGAGGACACGAACAACTGACGGAGATGGGGTGCCTCTCGACCGAGGGGCACCCCCTCTCCCTAGGGGCGCGGGGCTGCATCTGATATGCGGCTCCGCCGCGTGGGCGCGACCAGCCCCCACGCACCCGCACGCAACACTCAACGCATCGCGACTCAGAAAAAAACCGACCGCCGCTGCACAAGCAGCTTGTACAGCGTGTGCTGAATCTGCTCCCGCACCTGATCCGTCAGATTGAACATCAGCATCGGATCCTCGGCCGCCTCCGGCGGATAGCCGTCCGTAGGAATCGGCTCCCCGAACTGAATCGTCCACTTCGTCGGCAACGGCACCGCCCCCAACGGCCCCAGCCACGGAAACGTCGGCGTCAGCGGGAAATACGGAATCCCCAGCACCCGCGCCAGCGTCTTCGCATTGCCGATCATCGGGTAGATCTCCTCTGCCCCCACGACCGAACAGGGAATGATCGGCACCCCCTGCCGCAGCGCCGTGGACACGAACCCACCCCGCCCGAACCGCTGGAGCTTGTACCGCTCGCTGAAGGGCTTCCCGATCCCCTTGAAGCCCTCCGGCATCACCCCCACCAGCTCGCCCTGGGCCAGCAGCCGTTCGGCGTCCTCCGCGCACGCGAGCGTGTGCCCGAGCTTCCGCGCCAGCTCGTTGACCACCGGCAGCACGAAGACCAGGTCCGCCGCGAGCAGTCTGAGGTGACGATTCGCCGGATGCCGGTCGTGCACGGCGACCTGCATCATCAGCCCGTCCAGCGGCAGCGTCCCGGAGTGGTTGGCGACGATCAGCGCACCGCCCTGGGCCGGGATGTTCTCCATGCCCTTCACCTCGACCCGGAAGTACTTCTCGTACACCGGCCGCAGCAAAGACATCAGGACCTGGTCGGTCAGCTCCTCGTCGTACCCGAAGTCGTCGACCTCGTACTCCCCGGTCAGCCGTCGCCGCAGGAACGCGAGTCCGCGCGCGACACGCTGTTCCAGGCCTGCCTCGTCATGCGGCGGCTGCTGCACGCCCGTCTCAGGGTTCTCCCGGGTCACATGGACATCTTCCTGCGCGGGGATCCGCCCGGCGAGAGGCTGGACCTCACGGACCACCGCGGACTCGCGCCCCGCCGCGGGCTCGCGCACCGCGGCCTGCTCGCCGCCCTTGCGCCGGCTCCCCGCACCCCGGCGCCGGGCGGCCGGCCGCTGCACGGCAGCCCCGCGGGACCGGTCGTCGTCGAACGGAATGACCTTGGCGTCCGCCATCGTTGCTGCGCTCCTCAGTTGGCGCTCTGGGTCGGGTTCTGCGTCGGGGCCCCCGCCGGCGTCCGCCCGCCGCTCAGCGCGGGCAGCGCGGCGATCCGGTCGACGGCCGCGGCCACGGCCTGGGGCGGCAGCAGCCCCGGGGCCTGGGCGCGCACGAAGTCCGCGAAGGTCTCCGCCGTCGAGTACTTCGGCCGGAACCCCAGCGTCTCGCGCATCTGGACGGTGTCCACCACCCGGCCGTGCGTCAGCAGCCGGATCTGCTCGGGCGAGAAGTCGCTCATGCCGAGCGTCCGCACCAGGGACCCGGCCCAGGTGACCGCCGGCAGCAGCAACGGCATGGTGGGCCGCCCGAGCCGCCGCGAGCACTGCGAGAGCAGCAGCACCCCGTCACCCGCGATGTTGAACGTGCCGCTGTTCAGGGTTCCCCGCTCCGGCTCGTGCGAGGCGATCCGCAGCACCTCGATCACGTCGTCCTCGTGCACGAACTGCAGCCGCGGGTCGTACCCGAGGACGGTGGGCAGCACGGGCAGCGCGAAATACGAGGCGAGCGGGGTGTCGGCCGTCGCCCCGAGGATGTTGGCGAACCGCAGCACGCACACCGCGACGTCGGGCCGTCTCCTGGCGAACCCCCGCACATACCCCTCGACCTCCACCGTGTCCTTCGCGAACCCCCCGCTGGGCAGGGATTTCGGCGGGGTGGTCTCGGTGAAGACGGCCGGGTCCTTCGGCGCGGATCCGTAGACGTTCGTACTGGACTTGATCACCAGCCGCTTGACGTTCGGCGACTTCTGGCAGGCGCCGAGCAGCTGCATGGTCCCGATGACATTGGTCTCCTTGACGGTGGCCCGGCTCCCGCTGCCCAGCGGCGTCCCGGTCACGTCCATGTGGACGACGGTGTCGGCACCGCTCTCGGCCAGCACCCGGGCGATGGTCGGCTGCCGGATGTCGGTCCGGATGAAGTCCGCCCCGCCCAGATGATGCTCCGGCGTCACCGCGTCCACGGCGACCACCCGGTCCACCCCGGGGTCACGCTGAATACGCCGTACGAACCGGCCCCCGAGTTGACGGGCCACTCCGGTCACGAGCACGACCTTCCCCAAGATCAGCGCCTTTCTTCCGTGTTCCCGTATGCGGGCCAACTTAGCGGGTCGATGTTGCGCAGGCATGACCCCCAGCAGGCCACGACAAGCCGCAACGGCCGGAAAATGCAGTGGCCCCCCACCGTACTGGTGGGGGGCCACACACAAGCTCTCGCGGCTCGGCGCCGTAATTACTTCTTGTTACGGCGCTGAACACGCGTGCGCTTGAGCAGCTTGCGGTGCTTCTTCTTGGCCATCCGCTTGCGCCGCTTCTTGATAACAGAGCCCACGACTACCCTCGCTCACTTCTCATCACTCGGTGCTGGGCATCATGGGCCCATACGACCTACGAGGGGCTAGCCTACCCGCCCGAGCGCTGAGGTCGTAATCGAGGTCCCCCGGGACGAATCCCGGAACGGCCGTCAGGCGGTCTCCACCCCCACATAGCTCTCGCGAAGGTACTCGTGTACCGCTTGTTCGGGGACGCGGAAGGACCGCCCCACCCGGATCGCGGGCAGATGACCGCTGTGCACCAGCCGGTACACGGTCATCTTCGACACTCGCATCACCGCGGCGACCTCCGCCACGGTCAGGAACACAACCTCGTTCAGAGGCCTCTCGCCAGCTGCCATGACACACCTGAACCTTCCGCACTCGACGGGCCACCGGCTTCCCCTTCCGGTGACTCTTCGTCGTTGCGTGCTCACTCCCCAATGTAGGGGCGGGTGATGCGAGTGGGGAAGAGGTGCACCCATCGGCGGCCTACTGTGACAGACACGCTCGATTGAGTACGTAGCGGGTAAGCGGCGTGTAGTAATCAGACCGCACGCCGTCATCAACCGGAACGGCGACGGACACCGCTCCCTCGGCCTCCCCCACGAAGAGCGCGGGGTCATCCGTATCCGCCAGACCAATGGCCTCAAACCCGAGCTGACCTGCACCGCAGACCCAGCCATGGTCTCCGACCACCAGCTCCGGCAAGGGCCCCCCGCTCCTCGCCGCCGCATCCAGCGCCACCCGAATCGGCAGCGGCGAATGCGTGTGCGCACCCGGCGCACAACCGGGGCGTTCACGGCCCACTTCTCTCATGAACCCGACGCCTCGTACGTAATCGAGGGAGCACGTACGTAGACCGAACCGGGTCGTTATGTCGACACAGTGACCCTGCGCGGGACTGAGGACCTCACACCCCGCCGCCGACAGCGCGTCCGCGAGACCGGCGTAGAACCCGATCAGCCGGTGCGGATGCCCGGTCCCGAACAACACGGCGGCCCGCCTCCGGGCCACCGCTCCCACCCGCTCGGCGAACGCGTCCAGCCTCGCGACCGTCAGCTCAGGATCGATCACATCATGCCCTGAAACACACCGCGGATCGTCTGAAACACCACACTTGGCAGCCATCAACCGAATCAACTCCGCCTCTCCCCACCCCCCTTGCGGATCAATCCCGATCAACACCCGAGGATCCCGAGCCGCGAACAACCGATAACTCCGCAGACTCCGCTCCCGCGAGGTCCCCACCACCCCCGCCAGCCCCGCAGCCACCAGGTACTCCCGAAGCCCACCACCACTCACCACACCAAAGATCCTGACGCCCCCACCCCCACCAGACCCCCAGAACAGACAAACACCGCACAGTCGGCGTAACGTGCCCGCAGACGAGGGCCGGCCGCACCCCCACTCTCCAGCCCGTCCGGCGTTTGAGGACGAGGCCGCAGGCCGAAGCGGGGGTCCGGGGGCGAGAAAACCCCTACGCCAGCAACCCCCGCAGCGGAAACACCGCCCGCCGCGTCGCCAGTACGGCCTGATCCAAGCGATCAGCGGGGTCGTACCCCGCCTCCCACCCGGCCCACCCCACCGGCCACCGCCCATCCGTCATCCGCCCGGGCCCCAACTGCCGAGTCCGCGCAAACACCTCCTGCCGCCACCCCTCCGGCACCAGCGCCTCAGGCGCAACCTCCCGCCCCGCCGCCACCCCCACCAGATGCGTCCACGACCGCGGCACGACATCCACCACCTCGTACCCGCCGCCCCCCAACGCGACCCACTTCCCCCCGGCGTACTCGTGCGCCAGCTCATGACACGCCACCTGCACCGCCCGCTGCGCATCCAGCGAAACCGCCAGATGAGCCAGCGGATCCTCGAAATGCGTGTCGGCACCGTGCTGCGTCACCAGCACCTGCGGCCGGAAGTCGGCGACCAGCTCCGGCACGACGGCGTGAAACGCCCGCACCCACCCCGCGTCCCCGGTCCCCGCCGGCAACGCCACGTTCACCGCGGAGCCCTCCCCCGCCCCGGCCCCGACCTCCTCCGGCCACCCGGTCTGCGGGAACAACGTGCGGGGATGCTCGTGCAGCGAGATCGTCAGAACCCGCGGATCCTCCCAGAACGCGGCCTGCACCCCGTCCCCGTGATGCACGTCCACATCCACGTACGCGACCCGCTCGGCCCCCAGCTCCAGCAACCGCGCGATGGCGAGCGAGGCGTCGTTGTAGATGCAGAACCCGGACGCGGCCCCCGGCATCGCGTGGTGCAACCCGCCCGCGAAGTTCACCGCGTGGTCGGCGTCCCCCCGCCACACCGCCTCCGCCGCCGCCACCGACTGCCCGGCGATCAGCGCCGACACCTCGTGCATCCCGGCGAAGGCGGGATCGTCCATCGTCCCCAGCCCGTACGACTGGTCGGCCGCCGCCGGATCCGCCGAGGCCGCCTTCACGGCCTCGATGTAGTCCTCCCGGTGCACCAGCCGCAGCGTCGAATCCCCGGCCGGCTTCGCCGCGACCACCTCCACCGCCCGGTCGAGCCCGAAGGCACCGACCAGACTCCGGGTCAACGCCAGCCGGACCGGATCCATCGGATGCCCCGGACCGAAGTCATAGCCCGTTACTGCCTCGTCCCACATCAGCTGTGCGCGGCCGCTCATGCCCGCCACCGTATCGGTCCGACCTGGTCGCGAACGAACGGGCGTACACCAACGTCACCAGCACCAACACCATCGGCACCAGCATCGCCCCGCGATAGCTCCACGCGTCGCCGAGCGCCCCCACCAACGGCGAACCGATCAGGAACCCGACGTAGTTGAAGATGTTCAGCCGTGCGATGGCCGCATCCGAAGCCCCCGGAAACAGCCGCCCCGCCGCCGCGAAGGTCTGCGGCACCAGTACACACAGCCCCAGCCCCAGCAGGGTGAACCCGACCATGCCGACCCACGCCCCCGGCGCAGCCGCCACCACCGCGAACCCGGCGGCCGCCACCACCGCCCCCAGCCGTACGACGGGCACGGCACCGAACCGCCGTACCCCGAAGTCCCCGATGCCCCGCCCGACCAACGTGGTCACCATGTACACGTTGTACGGCACGGTGGCGAGCTGCTCACTGCTCCCCAGCACGTCCTTCAGGTACTTCGCACTCCAGTTGGAGACGGTCGAGTCCCCGATATAGGCGAAGGTCATCACCAGGCACAACGGCAGCAGCAGCTTGAACACGACACCGCCCGTGCCCGCGCCCTCACCGGCAGCCCCGTCCTCCACCGGCGCGGGATCACCGTCCACATACCACCGGCTCCCGACCAGCGCGGCCGGCAGCAGCACCGCGACCACCGGCAGGTACGACACCCACAGCGCGAGATGCCAGTGCGCCCCCACCCAGGCCAGCGAGGCTCCGAGGATCCCGCCCAGGCTGTACACGGCATGGAAGCTGAGCATGATGCTGCGCCCGTAGGTCCGTTGCAGGCTCACCCCGAGCATGTTCATCGAGGCGTCCAGCGCGCCGACGGCCAGGCCGAACGCGGCCAGGGCCACCGCCAGCTCGGCCATCGCCCCGCCGGACCCGACCCCGAGCAGCGCCAGCATCACCACGGGCTGGGACCAGCGCAGCAGCCGGCTGGGCCGTATTCGCTTCACCAGCTGCTCGGTGGTGACGCTGCCGACGCCGGCCAGGATCGGCACGGCGGCGAGGAAGACCGGCAGCAGCGCGTCGGAGACGCCGTACCGGTCCTGGATGGCGGGGATGCGCGTCACCAGCAGCGCGAAGGTGGCACCCTGAGTGAAGAAGCTGAACGCCAGCGAGGCCCTACCGCGCCGCAGCACATCTGTCATGGCGGCGAGCGTAGGGCCCCGGCGTACTCGTGGGTAGATCCAGCCAAAGATGAATTTCCTTCACCTTTACTTTTGTGCCACTCAGGCGGCGACCGCGAGCTCCTGTGCCGGCCCCTGATCCTGCGTCTGCTTCCGCCCGGCTTCCCGGCGCTTCACCTCGTCGGTGATCAGGCACGCCATCGGCTCGGCGGCGGCACCTCCGCAGACCACCATCCCGAGGGTGATCGCGACGACCAGCATCAGCGAGCTCAGCCAGACCATGGTGTCCACGGGGATCGTGTAGGCGCCGACGACCCGGGCGACGCACTCCACCACCAGCACCAGACCCCAGATCACGGAGAAGACCCGCTCCTTCCTCAGGAACTCCGCCGACCGGGCCGCGGTCCCGGACGCCAGCCGCTCCCAGGCGGCCTCCCGCGCCGCGTCCCCCTTGAGCAGGAACGGCTTCAGCCCCGCCGTCATCATCGGCTTCCCCAGCGCCACCGACACCAGGATCCCGATCCCGACGGTGCTGCTGACCGCGCCGTCCTTGGCGAGCATCAGCCGCGGGTCGCCGGAGACGAAGCTGAGCGCCAGCCCGACCACGTTCACGACCAGGATCAGCGCCGCGAGCCCGTTGACCCGGCGCTCCTTCACCACACTCCAGACCGTCCGCACGGCCGGCACCACACTGCTCCAGGCGAGCGCCGCGAAGGTGCTCATCCCGAAGGCCCCCTTGAAGAAGTAGTACGACCCGAGGGGCACCGCCACATCCACGATCAGCGGCCGGAGGTTCTCCAGCACGCTGGGCTGCCGCTTGCTCTGGGACCCGGTGTTCGTCGTCTTCGTCATGCCCTCAGCTTCGCGTCCGGGCAGGGTCCCCCAGTAGAAACGAACGTCCGGAGCTCGGCATGACAATTGTCAGCGCCCACGTCATGCCCCAGGTCATTCCAGCAGGTCAGCCAAGTTCCCCAGGTCGGAGAAGAGTTGGGTGGCGCCCTTCAACCGGTCGGCCGGCGTCATGGCCGTGAACCCGTACACGTCCATCCCGGCCGCGACGGCCGCCTGCACCCCCAGCGGGCTGTCCTCCACGACAGCACACCGCCCCGGTGCGACCCCCATCCGCTCGGCCGCGTACAGAAACAGATCCGGGGCCGGCTTCCCCCGCCCCACATCCTGCGAACTGAAGATCCGCGTCTCGTCGAACCACCGGTCGAGCCCGGTCGTCCGATGCCCCACCCGGATCCGCTCATGACTCCCCGACGACGCCACGCAGTACGGCACCCCGTCCGCCGCCAGCTGCTCCAGCACCCCCGCGATCCCCGCCACGGGCTTCAACTCCTCCTCGAAGGCGGCGAACACCCGCGCATGGAAGACGTCGTCGAAGTCGTCCGGCAGCCGCTGCCCGGTGCGCTCCAGGACGAGGTCGTGGACACGGTGCATCGCGGACCCCATGTAGTCCCGTATGGAGTCCTCGTAGGAGGTCGGGTGCCCCAACTCGGTGAGATAGGCGGCCAGGAGCCGGTTGGAGATGGGCTCGCTGTCGACAAGAACACCGTCGTTGTCGAAGATAACCAGGTCGTAGCGCATACCCCGAGCCTAAACGACCCGGTAAACGCAGAAAGGCCCACGCCATACGGCGTGGGCCTTTCCCAAAAATTGTTCGGCGGTGTCCTACTCTCCCACAGGGTCCCCCCTGCAGTACCAT
>NZ_JBICZC010000016.1:270808-311279 GCF_043201715.1 Streptomyces sp. NPDC048291 | reverse complement strand
CTCCGCCACAACGCCCGCGACCCCCGTCGCCCCCTCGCACTCCTCGGCCTCGGATGAGCACAAACCCGGCGTCACGCAACTACGCCGAAGCCCTGGGTGAAATGCTGGTTTGTACCCCAGTGCGCTCCAGGAATCGATGATGAAACCTCGCCAACTCCGCATCCATGCCTCCCCAGACGGTTACGCAAGCGGCACAGCATAAGTCTGGTTGGCCGGAAGGAATGCATAGCGCTGTTCGATGCGACGACGATGCCGTCGAGCTTTCGAAAACCGCCGAGACCTGCTCCGCATAGTTACCAGAGGTGGCGATTTCCTACAAAAGCCGCAGTTGGAGCAGCCATCTCAGCACCCTCAACGCCTGGGTAGTGCTCAGCCCGGTTGGTGGATTCTCGCCGAGCTCCCTTCGCAGCTCAGACAGGTCTGATGTGCCTCGAGCCAGGTTCCTGATCTCCTCGGCTCCGGCAATCCGGGACAGGAAGGCAGTGCTGAGCAACCTTGGATCCGAAGCCTTGATGACTTCTTCTCCCAAAGGAGTCAACACCACTCGATCACTCTCGATCTCTGCAAGCCCCAAAGAAAGTAGGATCCGCATCCTACGTCGTGCAACGTCAGCACGGCCAATGGAAGGAAACCTGTGCTGGAACGCCGCCACATACTCGAACAGCGGTGGCTGGCCCAATGCGAGCCGGGCCATTGCAACCACCGTTTCGAAGTAGTCGGCGCTCCTGCCCCCTGGCAGCTTCTCCAGGATGTAGTCGGCACTTGCAGACCGCACCTCGTCAGCTGTCGCAGCCAACTCTTCAACCGCATCAGACTCGGGGCTTGCCAGACCCTGTTCGTCTACTGAGAGTAGGACCAGTGGGGACGAGTTGATGCCCACGTTGTGTTGCGTCATCAAGTCCACGAGGCTTTCCCCGTCGATGAGGTAGATCGGCTTCTCCTCGGCGCGCGCGGCTTCGACGCGGGCACGAGGCGAGAACTTGGCTGTGGTCACGATCATGCCAACTGGATGACGGACAGCAGCGCCCCGAAGCTTCTGTACGTCTGGCCGCTGCACCGTTTTCTGCTTGTCGTAGCGCTTGACCTGCACCGCGATCGGGGTCCTAGCGATGCCTCCAGCTGTAAAAACGGCTTCGATGTCGATTCCGCCGTCGTTCGAGTACTGCGTGACTCGAACCTCCTCGTACCCCATCGCTGCCAACAGCTTCGCGACGATGAGCTCGAAGGTCCTTGGATGCACTCCCTTGAGCTGCAAAAGTAGATCGGCCTTGACTTGTGAGTTCCAGCGCTCGACGCCCAGTTCGGCCTTGTTGCCCTCGGCGCGCAGTCGCACCGACCCGCCTGCGATCATGAAGCGCTGTCGGTAGCCCATGGCCGTGCGCCGTGCATCATCCTGGAGCAGCTCTTGCGCGAGTTCTTCAACGGGCGTTGGCACAGCTGTAGCAGTGTCCTCAGCTGCCACCAGTAGTTCTTTCGCGAGATCGTCCAGAGGCATCAGGCCCCGGTGGTGTTTGTTGAGGATTTGGAATGCTCGGTCAGCAACAGATTCGTAGGCCCCCATCACGCTACTCATCCTGCCAGGCACCACTGACAACGCCCTACGCACTCCTCAACTGTGCGCAGTTGTCACGCCCTTGGAGGCACGACAGCTACCGTCTACCGGTGAGTCGGCCATCTGTCGACTGCGCCGGCGTACCTGAGGCCGATGCCTCAAGGAACAGGTCCGACAGCGCCCACACGCACGAGTCAAGCAAGTCCGGCGACTTCTCCTCGGCCTCCGACGCGCCGACGTACGTCGTCATCTGCTCTTCCAGGATGGCGAAGGTGCGCGGCGGCCCCGCGTGGCTGACGCGTGACTGCTCGTACAGCATCGCCACCGGCGCCGCCCGGGCGCGCTTACCGCGGGTGGCGTGGACGACGCGGCACGGGACTGTGGGGTCGACCTCGGCGAGGAGGGCGGGGAGGTAGTCGCCGCCGTTGTTGGCCTCGATGACCACGCAGTCGGCCTGGTGCTCGTGGTAAAGGGCGGCGGCGCGGCGCATCGCGGCTGTCGGGGTGTGGCGGTCCTGTTCGGCGTGGAGGACGTAGCCGCGGGGGCGGCGGTCGCCGTACATCTGCTCCAGCGGGTAGGAGCGGCCTGCCACCGTGAAGGCGGTCAGGTCCGCGGAGTCCGTCGTCGTGACGGCCGGGTCGACGGCGACGACCAGGCGGTCGAGCGGCGGAACCGCGGTGCGGGCGACGCGGAAGCCCTCGACCTCGAACATCCACTGCTTCCACAGTGCGCCCTCGACGTCTTCGAGGAGGACACCGTCCAGTTCCTGCCGGCCGAGGCGGGTGCCGCCGTACTCGGAGTCGAGTTCGGCGAGGGCGGCGGGGGAGAGGTTGGCGCGGTTGTCCTCGGTGCGGCCGGTGGTCAGGACGACGGTGGAGCCGGGGCGGCGGCCGCGTTCCACCAGACGTTTGACGTGGGGGAGTGGCTTGGGGGTGGTGGAGATGACGACCTGGGGGCTCGGGGCCTCGCGCAGGCAGAACCACAGCATGTCGTACACCGACTGGGCGGTGTGGCGGTTCCAGGCCGCGTACTCGTCCAGCCAGCCCTTGTCGAAGGCGAAGCCGCGCAGGTTGTCCGGGGTCTCGGCGCCGAAGCCGTAGATCGCCGAGCCGTTCTTCAGACGGAGGGTGGTCAGGCCGTTGCCGGGGCTGTAGCGGCGGACGTCCTCGGGCGGGATGACCGCCAGGAGGCCGGACTTGGGGGACTCGAAGCAGATCTCCTTGACCAAGGTGGCGTTCTTCGCGACGACCGCGATCATCGTCCCGGGAGCGGCCGCCCACTCCCGTACGGCCTCCGCCGCGGACTTCGTCTTGCCCCAGCCTCGGCCGGTGAGCATCATCCATGCCGCCCAGGCACCCTCGGGCAGGCGCTGCGTGGCGCGGGCGTGGTGGTGCAGCCAGCCCGTGTGAGGCAGGCCGTCGCAGTCGGTGCGGTCGCAGGCCCAGCGGCGCGCGGAGGCCGCGTCGGCCTCGATGAGTGCGGTGATCTCGGCGTGCAGCTCGGCGTCTGACATGCCCGTCGGGTCCGGCAGTGTGGCCGGCTGATCAGGGGTCACGGCCGCTCGTCGCCCAACGCTTCGATGCGGGCCTCGAGTTCGCGGCGCAGCTGTTCCATGCGGGCCCGGCGTTCCTCGTCGGTCAGGGCCGTCACGTCTGCCGTCTCCTGGCTCTTGGGGGCCGACGCGGCGTCGGCCAGGTCCATGCCGTACGCCTGGCGCTCGATGCGGATGGTCACCTCCAGCCAGCGGATCACGTCCGACGGGCTGAGGCGTGCGGGGTCGAGCTGCTGGAGCTGGGAGACGATCTTCGCCTGGGCGGCCGAGGCGAGGCGAGCGTGCCGACGGGCCACCTCCCGGGCGGCCTGCTGTCGCTCGGCCCGCCAGACGCGGTCCTGCTCCCGGTCCCACGCCTCGGTCCGGGGCACCCAGCGGTGTGCCGTCGACCAGCGTTCGATGAGCGTGCGGGACTTGGCCAGGCGCTCGGCGACCTTGCCGATGCTGCGGGACAGACCGAGGTCGCGGTAGCAGGCGAACGCCTCCCACGCGGCTGCCGACTCGCTCGGCTTCCGCTCCCATGCCTGGCCGCTGTCCGCCATCCGATCAGTGCTCTCCCGCTTGGTCCGTCCGCCTTGCTGCTCCTCTCCCGCGTGAGGGCGGTTCGCTCAGCTCGACGGACTGCGCAGGGCCGGGTCGAGGAGGCCGAGGTGCGCCAGGATGTCGGCGCAGTCGGCGTGGCGCTGTGCATGCTCGCGGCCGGTGGCTCGGGCGGCGACCTGGAGGGCGGCTCTGCGGCGTACGGAGTCGGGCAGCGGGGTGACCGAGACCGTGCGCTCCCACGACGAGGAGTCCTTTGCGAGGTTCATCAGGTCTCTCCTTCGGGAAGGTCGGGGATGTCGTCGGGCTCCAGCTCGCCGTTGAGGAGGCGCGCGACCTGGTCGGCGAGGTGGAACGGTTCGCCCGCGAGGTGTTCGGCCAGGGCTCGGGCCAGGCCGGCGGCCGTGCGGTGGACGGTGGTCAGGTGGTCGATCTCGGCGTGGAGCCGGTTCAGCTCGTCGGCGTACGGGCCGCTCACCGGGTGGGCCTGCGGAAGTTCGCCGGCAGGGTGGCTCTCTGCCGCGCCGGGCCCAGCACCCGCAGGACGGCGGGCAGATCGTGAGGGCGCCATACGGCGACCTCGAACCCGCTGTCGGCGAGGTGGGACAGCCACTCACGCTGGGCTGGTCGTATCCGCCCGGTGTCGGTCTTGAACTCCACGAACAGGGTGCGACGTTGGCCGAGGTGCCCGAACACCTCGTCGGGCCAGCCCGGGTCGGAGCGCCGGGAGTCCGCCGTGTGGTACTGCAGTCGCCAGCCGTAGCGCATGGCGATGTCGCGGACCTGACGGCGCCACTGCTCCTCGGTCGTGCCGGTGACCGACTCCACCCGGTCGACGGCCGGCGGGAAGCGCTCGGTCTCCAGCCGGTCGAGTGGCCCGTACCGTTCGGCGAGCAGCTTGCGGTACAGCTCCCCGTTCACGGCACGCGGTCCAGGAGCCGATAGCCCGTACTGGTCGGCAGCATGCGCTCCAGTGACACCCGGGTCCGCTGGCCGGTCCGACCGCCGAGCGTGGCGGCGGTGAGCACTGTGCAGTACGCGTAGCGGGCATCGACCTCGTCGACGCGCAGGGTGCGGCCCTCGCTGCGCTTGTCGTTGTCGGCCCATACCTGGCCGACCCGTACGTCGGGCTGGTTCACGCCGCACCTGCCAGGTAGTCGGCGGCCCACAGCTCCAGGGCACGCCACCGTTGGCCGGCCTCGATGTCGCCGTCCCGCTCCATGCGGTCGATGGCCCGCCGCACGACGGCCGCGGTGTCGGCGGGCATGGTGCGGGTGGCCAGCACCGTCTCGACCGGGGCGGTGCCCTTGCGGGTGGCGGTCTGCTCGTCCGGGTCGTACCAGCCGTCGGCCAGCTCGCCGAGGTGGCGTTCGACGATGACCAGGATGATCGCGAACACCGTGGCGACGTTGCCGATGTTGTGCGCGCCCTTCACCGTGTCGAGCAGGTCGAGCACGCTCTCGTACTGATCGATGCGTGCCAGCCAGCGGGCGTCGGCCGTGGCGGCCTTCCGCGCGGCCTCGAAGGCCTTCTCCGCGGCCTCCTTCTCGTCCGGTAGGAACACGATCTGCACGGTCGCGAAGTCCAGGTTGGCCTCCGCGAGGCTCGGCACGGTGACCTCGTCCAGCAGGTCGAGTGTCTTGTCGTCCAGGCCGGAGTACAGGCGCATGGAGACGTCCTCCAGCTCCTCGTACAGTGCCTTGAGCGTGGCCGGGTCGTCCTCGCCCGCGATCGAGTTGTGGGCCAGCTGCAACGCGATCTGCCGCTGTCTCGGCAGCGGCTCGGTGATCTCCATCCACCAGATCCGCTCCAGGCCGGCCTCGACGGCGGCCTTCGTGCGGTGGTTGCCCGACAGCACGATGCGTCGCCCCGAACCGATGTCGTTCCACACCAGCGGGGTGGAGGTCAGCGCTCCGTCGGCGCGGATGTTCGCCACGAGGCGCTGGAACTGCTCATGCCGCATGAACCGTGCGTTGACGTCCAGCAGCGTCAGCTCCCGCGGGTCGCCCTCGATCATGCGGGGTTTGAGCGGCTCGGTCATGGCTTCCGGTCCTCCTTCAGTCCCTCGGGGTGTCCGTGCTTGCTCCTCCACTGCGCGAATCCCTCGGCCAGCGACCAGCGGCCCAGCTCGCCGCCGTAGTCGAGCTGGTAGCGGTGGGCGGGATCGGTGGAGTCCTTGCGGGAGTTCAGGCGCAGCAGTCCGCGGTACTTCATGGAGACCGGGCGCTGTGTGAACGCCGTCGTGTTCAGCCGGGTCAGGCGGGTGTTCATGGTCCGCTGCGCCAGGAACTGCGCCTCCGTCGACAGAGCGGCGTACAGCACGAGCTTGGCCAGCCGTCCGTACGACGTCGGCGCGACCGGGAAGTCCGAGAGCAGGTACACGTTGTGCGGGTCGAACTTCGGCGTCGAGAACGCGAAGGCGCCCACCACGACCCCGTCGACCAGGACCGCGAGCGCCATCGTCGGCGTGCCCGGGCGGATGTTGTGGTTCATGTACTGCGATCGCAGCGTCGCGAACTGGCCCATCGACAGCGGGGCCAGCGTCAGGGTCTCGCCGAGGCGCTGGCCCGGCACGAGGCGCGGGGCACGTACCGGCTCCAGGCGCTGGTTGGGCCGGACGATCCGCGACCGCGGCACCGACGAGTACACGTTGATCGGCAGCCCGCGGTTGGCCGTCTGTACCTGACCGCGCAGGTGGCCGGCCAGTTCGTCGACGTCGAAGTGCAGCCCGAGCATCCAGTGAGGCCGGTCGGTGACGCGCTCGATCAGGGTCTGCTTGGCCGCCTCGTCCAGCGTCGGGTACTCCGGTGCCGGCCACTCCAGGTGCTTGTCCAGCGCCGCGAACTGGCCCTCGTAGTCGCCGGCGTAGAACGGCGGGAAGGCGACGACCGGTGCGCCCGTAGGGACCTGTTCTGTGAGCCACTGGTTCACGTCCATCGGCGCGTACGACGCCAGCCGCAGCGGGAGCGCCTCGACCTTCGCGACCGTCTTCGCGTGCAGGTTGGGGAACTGCTGCCGGTACGCCGTCAACATCCGGCCGTAGTACGGGTGGTCGTCCCGTCCGATCCACTGGAAGAACCTGGACCCGAGCAGCACCACCGCGAGAGTCCCCGCCCGGCCGTCCAGGTATGGCTCCAGCCAGGCGAGTCCGTCTCCCGACTCGGGGCGGATCGCGATCGGTAACCGCTCCCCAGCGAGGTACCAGCCGATCGCCGACGAGTACAGCTGCACGTCGCACCCGTGGAGACGGAAGCCGGAGTCGTGCAGGACTCGCTCGATCGTGAAGTTTCCGGAGCAGCCCACGTAGACGTCCTCGGCCTGGCCGCGCCATGTGGTCGCGTGCTCGTGGATGATCGCGCGGAGATCCGCGGGGATCGAGCCGTGGAACAACGCTGCCTCCCCTGCGCGGGGTTGGTGGGTAAGGACGCGGGCCCGGAGGGGCAGGGGGCTGGTCCTGCCGTGCCGGGCCGCCCGGGAACCAGGAGGCGCGGGGGACGCCTGGAGGGGGATGGTTCCTTGGCTGGTGGGCTCCGCACCACGTGCCTGTGCGGACGCGTCCTCGAGCGCCGGGCCCGACTCGAACGGGCTCCTCCCCGCCGGTGACGGGGCGTGCTGCCAGATGCACTACCGGCGCGTGGCTGGACCGACCCGGAAGATCGCCCCGCCGACAACTAGACGCTATCAGACGAAGGACTGTCACAACACATGTGGCGGGTGCGATGCCGCACCCGCCACATGGGCCGAACCCTATTCGGGTCAGGGTGGGAGCCGCTACTGCTCCGGCTCGACGAGATCCAGGAGGCTCAGCGTCCCCATCGGGCACTCCTCCGGAAGCCTCGGTTTCACCCTCGCCCTGCCTGGGCCGGGCTCGAACAGCTCCATCTGTCCCGGCGGTGCCGGTTTTGGCTTGGGCGGGGCCTCGAAGTCCTCGCGACTCATCTCGGTCCAGTCGAGCCCGCGCTGCGCGCTCACAGCAGTGCCCCCTGCTCGTACGTGGGACCCAGTGGCCCGAGCTCCCTCACCTGTGCGCCGGTCTTCTCCTGCCACCATGCGGCGAACATCCGCCGGTGGCACCACTGTTCCGGCTTCGACAGATCCTCGAAGCACAGCAGCACCAGTCGCGGATCCCCGGCCGTCACCGCGATCTCCTGGAACCGCGACGCGAAGAACCCGACGCCGTGCCGGTCCAGTTGAGCCAGATACTCCGCCTCGTACACCGGCCGCGCTGCGCCGAAGTAGTTCCTGCTGGGCGCGGCCTCCCGCACCTGGTGCTCCAGTGTGTACGGCAGCGTCCACCGCGGGGCGCCCAGGGTGACGCGCACCGGTACGCCTGTCGCCGGCTCGAAGCTCTGGTATCTGTGCGTGAACAGTTCGAACATGTTCCTCCTCGGCTCGCCTTCCGCACGGTGGCGGATGGCTCTGGCTGGACTCCGCGCCCCTGGCTCCGCAGCCGCAGGCACGTAAAGATGTCAATTAAATTCTATTTTAAATCCTCCCTCATTGAAAGTTTGATTTATCGCCGGGTGTGGTGGTGCGGCCTCGTGCGCGGCCATGTGTCCGGGCAAGTGGTTCCAGCGGCGCGGTCGCGGGCGCTCCGTCGGATCGGCGGCGGGTGTGGTGTCTTACCGGCCCGCTCCGTCGCCCCGTCCGTCGAGCCGCGCCGCCCCACTCCTGCCCCACGTCCGCCACACCGGCCACCGTGGGACCGCGAGAGGTAAGCGTGCCCATCCACGCGAAAGGCGGTCGGGAATCCCACCCGGGACTCCCGACCGCTGTCACTCAACCGAGCTCAGGCGGCGGCTTCGAGCTCCGCCTCCAGCGGTTCCTCGGCCGCGGCCTCGGCGATCTCGGCCTCGCTCGGCTCCTCCTCGCCCGTGGCGCCCTCCGCCTCCGGCTCGACCTCCAGTTCCGGCCGGACCGTCAGCTGCTTCGCCTCCGACATGGCCTTCGCCTTCCGCAGCTTCTTCACTGCTTCGGCCGCCGTCCTGCGCACCCGCTCCACCGCGTCCAGGTGCTTGCCCACCTCGCCCTGGAACAGGTCGGCCAGTTCGGACGGCGTCAGCTTCGCCAGTTCCTCCAGCAGGGTTCCGGCCCGCTCGACCTGGTCCACCTTGCCCTTGGCCTGCTTGCGCTCCTTGGCCTTGTCCTCCTTCTCCTTCTCCGACAGCTCCTTCTCGGAGAAGAAGCCCTCCTGGTTCTCCTTCATCCGCAGGGCCTGCGCGAAGGTGGAGGCGTCCGTCTCCGTCCTGAAGTCGCCCTTCATGTACCGGGTGACCGCCACCTTCTGGTTCGCCGGCGTCAGCTTCGACAGGTACCAGGCGAAGTCCGCCTTGATCTTCCCCTCGGCCACCAGCTCCGCGATGTCCGTGGTGAGGTTCAGCAGGTCCATCCGCCACCGCACGTAGTCGGTGGTCTTGCCGAACATCTCCGCGATGCGTTCCGCCTGGTACCCGAACCCGACCAGATCCGCGTACGCCTGCGCCTCCTCCATCAGCGTCATGTCCGCACGGCCGATGTTCTCGGAGATGCCCATCACGAACGCCTGCTCGTCGTCCACGCTGCCCACGACCTTGGCCTCGATGGTGGTGGCGCCCTCCACCAGGTGCATCGCCCGCCAGCGACGCTCGCCCATCACGATCTGGAGCTTGTCGCCGGCCGGCCGGACCACGATGGGCTGCAGCTGGCCCACCGAGCGGAACTGGGCCGCCAGTTCCTCCAGCTTGGTCTCGTCGAAGTACTTCCGGGGCTGGTCCGGGTTGGGCTCGATGTCCGTGAGCGGAACCGCGATGACCTCGATGTTCGCCTCGGTGACGTTCATGTCGCTGACTCCTCGCACTCTTGGTCTCGCAGGAGGGTTCCTGTGAGGTGATAGGTAAATACTATTGTCAATCGATCTTGAACGTCAAGTATTATTTATAGTGAAGCCCGCCCCAGGGTCCCCTCCTGCTCTCCGTGCGAGGTCATGGGCGTTGGGGGTCCTCGTCGTCTCCGTCCAGCTCGACATCGGCCCCCATGAGGACCTTCAGGATCTCCATGTCCTGCCCGTCGCCCGTGATCCCGGGGTCGTCCTCCGGGGTGGTGCGGGCGGACTCGTCGGCCTGTTCGTTCGCGTCTGGCGAGCTGAGCTGGTTCGCGCCCCTGCTTCGATCGTCGGAGTTGTCCCTCTGTGATCCGGTCTCCGGTGTTCCGCGTCCATCCGGCATCGCGGAATCCTGGTGATGTCGGCTCGGCTCGGATTCCGAGGGTGCGGAGCTCGCGGGGTGGGGCGGTCCGGATAACGGAGCGGGCGAGTTGTGGGCGGCTCGCATCGGGAGGCCCCTTCGGTGGCAGGCGTCGTGAAGAAAGGTGCGGCCGAACCCCGCCGTCGTTGCGCGCGGAACCAGAGTTGCGCATCAGAGGCACTTGACAGGAACATAACCGCACACTTGCGTTACGGATCAAACACAGCATCTTCATGAGCTGTCAAGGATCTTTGGTTGGCTGAGAATAGCCAGCCAAAGATTTGTGGCAGTGGCTAGCATGTGGCGCGAGCGGCCGTTGGTAGAGGAGATGCGCGTGACACGATCTGTCGGCTCCGCCGCGGACGAGTGGTCGTTCAGCGCCCGGATGCTGAACCTTCTGTTCGAGGCCGCGGCGGCGGCCCGCAACGGCGTGGAGTTCAGCAACTCCGAGGTGGCGGACGCCATCAACCAGCGCGCGGAACGGCGCGTGATCTCCGACGAGACCATCCGCAAGCTGCGTATACCGGGCGGTCCCCAACCGTCGTTCGACAAGGTCGCGCACATCGCGGCCTTCTTCCAGGTGCCGTTGGACGCCTTCAAGGACGGCACCGCCACACACGAAGCCGTGGCCGGCGAGGCGAACAAGCTCCTCGACGCACGACGCAGGCACACGGAGAAGGTGGACCGTCAGGTGGCCGAGGACGCCGAGAGCGTTCAGCTGCTGGCCCGCAGCGCCCGTCGGCTCGACTCCCGCGGACTGAAGCTCGCCATGGAGTTCATCTCCAGCCTGCAGAAGATGCAGAAGCCCCAGAACTGACACCGAGATCCCCGGAAGTCTCCAGTGATCATCCCCCACGTCCCAACCCCCAAGGGTGGTGCGATCAGCGCGTGTTAGGACCCGCCTCCCGCCGCCGCTGCACCGCAGCCCTCGACGGCTTTCCAGTCCCTCACCCGCTGACGCTGGAGACGCTGCACCAGGCCGCCGTCGAGCAGCACCACCGGCCGCTGGTGCTGCACCGCGAACCGTTCCCACCGGGCCTGCAACGCCCGTGCGGTCTGTGGTGGCCGACGGAGGAGGCGGACCACATCTGGGTGGCGCCCGAGGCCGCCGGTGCTCAGGCGGTCCACACCTACGCCCACGAGCTGGGTCACCAGCTCCTCGGCCACCCTCCGCTCCCCGTCGTACGGGCCGACGAGACGCCACCCCAGCCGGCAGAGGCCGAGGAGGAGACGGTCACGTTCACCTGGCTGTCCCCGGCGTTCCTTGACGGCGACCTCCTGGGTGTCCGTACCCGATCCCCGCACAACCGACGGGATCCGCTCTACATCGAGCGCGAGGACGAGGCCGAGTCCTTCGCCATTCTGCTCCGCCAGCGGGCCGGCGCACACAGCTCAGGCCGGCACACCGACCCCCTGCTCGACCGGCTGCACCGCAGCCTCTGACCGACGGTTGAGGAACCCCTTCACATGATCAGCGACGACGTCATGGCGTTATGCACCATCGTGCCGCTCTGGACCTGGTGCCTGTCCCGGATCGGCTACCTTCGCGGCAGTCGCGGCCAACGAGAGCTGTGGGCCGTCCTGGCGCTGCTCGCGGGCGCCGCCACACTGCGTCTGGGCTTCTTCGAGCGCGGCGTCACCCAGTGGACCGGCGTCGGCGACCTCGCCGTACTGGTCAAACACCTCGCGGTGATGCTCAGTTCGTTCCTGCTGTGGCGGTGGGTGGACTCCGTCGCGGCCGCCGCGGGACCCCGCAGACGCTGGCAGAGGCTGACGGCCGCGTGGCCACGAACCGTCTTCGCGGTGGTCGCCCTCTCTGCCGCCTGCCTGCTGTTCCCGTTCTCCGTACCCGCCCTCGTCGACGCCGACGGAGGGCGGAACTTCATCGGGGCGCAGTTCGGCCACCGGGCGGGAACCGCCTATGTGACCGCCTACCTCGGCACCCTGGCCCTGGCGATGACCTTCTCGGGAGCCCTGTGCACGGTGGCCGCGCGGACCGCCCGGCGTTCAGGGCAGCGGATGTTCAGCGCGTGCATGTACGTGATGTCCCTGGGTTGCTGGACAGGAGTCGGCTACGCCTTCTTCCGGGGCAGCTATCTGGCGTACGGCCTTCTGGACGCCACGTACCCCATGTCCGCGGCGGAGGCCGACGATCTCTCCAGTCTCATCCAGATCGTGGCCATCGGCCTGATCCTGGCCGGTGTCTCGTTCCGGGGCTGGGAGGCAGTCTCCCGCCTGCTCCAGCGCCGACGGCAGCTGATCGCCCTGCGGCCCCTGTGGCAGGAGATGGTCTCCGTCCTGCCCGCCGAGGCCGTCATGCGCGTCCTGGCCGAAGGGCCGTCTCTGCTCCGGGACCAGTACGACCCCCGCGGCCTCTGGGAACGGCTCGACCAACGGGTGCTCGACATCAGCGACTCCGCACTCGAAGTCCTCCCGTGGATCGAGGC
Source organism: Streptomyces sp. NPDC048291 (assembly GCF_043201715.1). NCBI lineage: Bacteria > Bacillati > Actinomycetota > Actinomycetes > Kitasatosporales > Streptomycetaceae > Streptomyces > Streptomyces sp. NPDC048291. The sequence goes on along the minus strand of NZ_JBICZC010000016.1, from coordinate 298,967 downwards.
CGAGCTGCCGCGCAGGGCACGGGATGCAGCCCACGCCTGCGGCCTCGAAGACAACGATGCCGAGGCGGCCGCCCAGGCACTGTGCCTGCGTACCGGCCGCCGCGGGCGGGCCGACGACATGGCCAGTGCTGACATGCCCCTGACCCTCCCACTGCTGTCCCTGGGCACCGACCTCGACGCCAACGCGGCCTGGCTCACCCGCGTGGCCCGGCACTACCACTCTCCGCTCATGGACACCCTCGAAGCCCGTGTCGCGCCCGACAGGAAGACGGCATGACCACCACGTCCCCGGTGACCGAGAACCGCACCGCTCGCGCCATCACCGACGGCCTGGAACCGAAGAACGTCATCCTCGCCGTGTGTCTTCTGCTCGGGGCAGCCCAGGAGGACAGACTCGTCGGCCTGGCCTGGGCCGTCCATGCCGTCGTGTTCGCCGCGGTGATCCCCGTGGCGTACATCAAGTACGGCATCCACGTCGGGCACTGGACCGACCGCCACGTCGGTCAGCGTGAACGCCGGCTGCATCTCATACCCGTGATCATGGCGTCCGTCGGCATCGCCATCGCGGCCATGGTGCTGCTCGACGCGCCCGCGCAGATGACCGCCCTCGTCGTGGCGATGCTGGCCACGCTCGGGGCGATCCTGCCCGTGACGGCGTTCTGGAAGATCAGCGTTCACACGGCGGTCGCCGCAGGAGCCATCGCGATCCTGACCGTGGGCCTCAGTCACTGGTGGGCGGTGGCCTTCCCACTGGTCGCGCTGATCGGCTGGTCGAGGGTGGCGCTGCGTGACCACACCCTGGGCCAGGTGGTGGTCGGCACGGCACTTGGCTGCCTGGTCGCCGGTGGCGTCTTCGAATGCCTGGTCTGAAGCTGGGGCGGCTCGCCGAGGCGGCTCCCGGACTCGGACGACTCGGCCCCCGCAGCGCCGGGTACTACCGCCAGAAGATCTCGAACCGCGTCTCGTCGAATTTCCGGGAACCGCGCACCATGGCAGGGCCGACGCGCACCTCCCGTACGGTCAGGTGGACCAGGTTGCGGCGCTGCTCGCGGCCGGCCGTCTCGTGCCACCAGGTCTCGACGCCCTGCGGGGTCAACTCCGGCAGTTCGTCCAGAGCCCTGCCCCGGCGAACAGCGGCCATCGCCTCACCGCGCCGCTCCTCCAGGGCCGCCTTCGCCGCCCGGAACTCGCTCAGGTTCAGGTCCTTGGCGCCGAACGCCTGCGCCAACTCCTCTTTGTGGCCGCGGAGTTCCTGCTGGAACCGCTCGGCCTCCCGGGCCTCGGCCGCGAACCGGTCCCGGATGGCGGCCAGTCGCCTGAGCTGTGCCGGACTCGTCAGCCTGGCGACGACCCGATCGCCGACGTACTCGTCCAGCGGCTCCGCGGAGATCCGCACCTTGCCGCAGCCCTCGCTCTCGCAGACGTATCCGCGCCCGCCGTTCGCTGTGGACCGGGCCACCAGGGGCTTCCTGCACAGCTTGCAGGTCGCGACACCACCCGACAGATAGTGCACGTGCTTCGGCTTGGTGCCCTGGCCCCGGCCGTTCCGCGTGAACAGCTCCCGCAGGGCGTCGAACGTCTCGCGATCGAGTAGCGGCTCCGCCGGGCCCTTCACGAGTTCGCCCTCGGCGTTCTCACGAAGGCCGGCGACAGCGGGGTTGCGCAGTCGACGGCGCAGTGTCGTGGGAGACCAGGTGCGCCCCGACACCGTCGGCCCGGCGTTCTCCGTCATCCAGCTCGCGGTGTCCGCGATCGTGTGCCCTGCGAGGACACGCTTTGCGGCCGCCGCCAGGTGGGCGGCCTCCTCCGGGACGGCGGTGACACCGTCCGTCTCGTGGCCGTAGGCCCTCATACTCTCTCCAGCCCAGATCCCCCGCTGCCCCTGGACAGCGTATGCCAAAGCGCAGCATTGTCACCCCGACATGACAGCGGCCTGTGGCCCCCGCCCCAGCCGCGCATTGTGGACTGTACAGCGGGAAGATCGGTTACCGGAGGGTTCTGCCGAGCCGGATCGGGCGCGGGCCCCCGTACCTATTCCGGTGGTCGCACCCCCAACGCCTCCCACAGCTCCGAAGTCAGCACCCTTCGCTTGCCCTTGCCGTAGGGGTGCACCGGTACCGGGAACTCGCCTGACCTGATCAGCTCGTACGTCGTGTTCCTGCTGAAGCCGAACGCCTTGCCCGCCGTCAGGACGTCGACCGTCACGGGCAGGGCCAGTACCTCGCTCCGTGTCATCGACATGCCGGCACCGCCGCGTTGTCGATGGCCGGATCATTTCGGTCTCTCACGCTCAGACTCTCCTGTTCCGCCCCCGCGCCTCCCAGGAAGTCCCGGCGGAGTCTAAGTTCTCTCTGGCGGCCGGACAAGATCCGATACGTATGTGCCAGCAGTCGTGAGGCAGTTTTCTGTCTCCACACATGAGAACGGCGGTCGCCGCTGACGAGAGACGCAGGAGGGGATGTGTTCAAGGGCTCGGTCTACAAGCGCTGTGGCTGCAAGGAACCCGTCACAGGCGAGGACGGCACCCCGGTCCTCGACGCCAGGGACAGACCGAAGATGCGGGAGCTCGGCGCGGAGTGTCCCGACGCCGGCAAGAGGGACCACGGCAGCTGGTACTACTACGTCGAGCTGTCGCCGGGGCCCAGGGGCGAGCGGCGTCGACCGCGCAAGGGAGGATTCCTCACCAAGAAGAAGGCCGAGGAGGCGGCCCAGGAGATCTGGGACAAGGCCCAGGACGGCATCGACGTGCTCTCGGACGAGACCGTCGAGCAGTTCCTGCTCCGCTGGTTCGCCAAGCGCGTCGACCTCAAGCGGTCCACCTGGAAGACCTACCACGACCACATCCACCGGGTTTTCATCCCGAACCTCGGGCACATCAGGATGCGGGACCTGCGCACCCGGCACATCCAGGAGATGTTCGAGCAGATCTGGCGCGACAACGAGCAGCACGCTGCCAACGCCGACGCGGCCGAGCTCGCCAGGGTGGAGTGCGAGGCCGCCCATCAAGCGTGGAAACGGGCCGCCAGGCCGCGGCCGCCCGAACTGCGGCAGCACTGGAACGCCGCCAAGGAGAAGCTGCGCGGATCCCGCAGGAAGCCGCGGTACATCACCGGCCCGGGCGTGCAGCTGAAGATGAAGAACGAGCTCAGCGCGGCGCTCGACTACGCCAGGAACACCGAGAAGCTCATCAGTGAGAACTGGGCCCAGCACCTCGTCCTGCCGAAGTACACCCCGCCCAGGCCGCTCGTGTGGACCGACGAGCGCGTGGCCCGCTGGAAGGAGACCGGAGAGAAACCCGGCCCCGTCATGGTCTGGACGGCCGAACAGACCGGCGCCTTCCTCGACGGCGTCGCCGAGCACCGGCTCTACCCGATGTTCCACCTCATGGTCTTCCGTGGCACCCGGCGCGGAGAGTCCTGCGGCCTGCCCTGGCGTGAGACCGACATGACCGCCGGCACCGTTCACATCAGCGAGCAGCTCGTCGCGGCCTCCTACGACGTCTGGGAGGACACCCCCAAGAGCGACAGCGGCGCCCGCACCGTCCGGCTCGACAGCCAGACCCACGAGCTCCTTAAGTTCTGGCGGCGACGCCAGCAGGCCGAGCGCGCGGAGTGGGAGAAGAAGCACCGCGAGAAGCCGAAGAAGTACGGGCCGTACGTCGACTCCGGCCGCGTCTTCACGTGGGAGGACGGCCGCCCGTACCACCCGGAGTACGTCTCCCAGATCTTCAACCGGCTGATCCATAGGCTCGGTCTACCTCCGATCCGCCTGCACGACCTGCGCCACTGCGCCGCGACGCTGTCCCTGGCGGCCGGCGTCCACATGAAGGCCATTCAGGTCCTGCTCGGCCACTCCTCGTTCAAGCTCACCGCCGACACCTACACCAGCCTTCTCCCGCAGCTCGAACTGGAGGCCGCGGACGCGCCCGTTGCGATCGTCCCCCGTAAGGCGGCACAGCAGGGCGGGGAGAGCGCGCCGCAAGGCCCTCAGCTCGTACCGGCCGAGGTCAGCGCATCAGAGACCGGACCCGAAGCCGCGGACAAGGCGTCCGCCGCATAGCCGGACCGTCGATCGGCGGCGGGAGGGGCAGCACGCATACGGCACACACGCCGTGTCCCCACCCTGTCCCCACCAGGCACGAAACAGGCCCCCCAGAGATCACTCCGAGGGGCCTGTTCGATTCTCCGTGCCTGGTCAGGCATGGTGCCCCCGGCAGGATTCGAACCTGCGACACCCGCTTTAGGAGAGCGGTGCTCTATCCCCTGAGCTACGAAGGCGGGGGTTTGTGGAGAACCTTGTCGGAAAGTCCTGGGGACAGATCCGCGGTAGAGACACAAACCCACTGGTCAGTGGTGGTGTCACGTCCTCTGCGTTGCTGCTGGGGCGGACGGCGTGGTGTACCGACTACTGACCAAGGACAGGGTAGCGGATGTGGGCGGGCGAGGGTTGCAGGGATCGGCGCTGAAGGGGGCGGTGACGGGAGGGGAAGCTTCTGAGCTGCTGGTTCTGTCGTTGAGACAGGGCGGCCGGTGGATGGGGAAAGGGGCGGAGGGGGAGTGGTTGGTCCGTTCTGTTCCCTGTGGTGGTTCGTGGATGCGCTGGTGGGTGTGCTCGAAGCTGTCTCTGGTTGGGGCGGCCTGGTGCTGTCCGTGGCGTCGGGGGCCGCTGTGGTTCCGACTGGCGGCCGGGCGTCTGACCCGCCCCGAGTGGATGGTGCCTCTCTGTCTTCATCTGTGTGCGTTGATCGTCATCGCATGGCAATCTGTCGACTGTCGTCACGAAAATGACGACTTTTGCGGCGCGGGAAGCGGTGCGTGCTCGTTCCGGGCCTAGGCTGTGCCGGTGACCAGTGCCGATGTCGCCGCCGGGCCCGCCGCCGAGAGCGGTCCCGAGCCGCGTACCCAGTCCCTGATGCTGACCTTCTTCGGCGCCCATGTACTGGAGCGGTCCATCGCCGTGTCGTCGGGCAGCGTGATCGCTGCTCTCGGAAGGCTGGGCAGTACGGAGGAGGCGGTGCGGACCACCTTGAACCGGATGGTCAAGCGCGGCCTGCTGGAGCGTCATCGTCAGGGGCGGAAGGCCTACTTCGGGCTGACGCCGCACGCCGTCCAGGTGCTGACGGACGGCCGGGACCGCATCTGGCGCACCGGCGCGGTGAACCGGGACTGGGACGGCCGATGGACGATGGTCGGCTTCTCGCTGCCCGAGGCGTGGAGTCGTGAGCGGCACGACCTGCGCTCCCGGCTGATCTGGGCGGGCTTCGGCCCCCTGCAGAACGGCCTGTGGGTGGCCCCGGCGCGTGTCGACGTCCGCGAGATGGTGGCGGATCTCGGCCTGGAACCGTACCTGCGGGTGTTCCGGGCGGAGGTGGAGTCGCCGACCGGCGTCCGCGAGGTGCTGGAGCAGGCCTTCGACGTGCCGGCCATCGGTGCCCGGTACCGGGCGTTCGTGGAGCGCTGGGACCGTACCGACCCGCTTCCCGAGGCGCTCTCGGGCGACGAACTCGCAGGTCAGCTCCTGTTGCACACGGACTGGCTCGACCTGGTGCGACGAGATCCGCATCTGCCCGCCGAGCACCTTCCGAAGGACTGGCCCGCCGCTGAGGCGGAGACCGTCTTCCGTGGCCTGGCCGGCCGCTGGGAGCGCCCGGCCGCGCGCGTGGCCGCCCGGCTGCTCGACGTCCTGCCGCTGGGCTGATCCCCGCCCGGCCTCGTGCGTCCGGACGCGGAGCCGCCTGCCTCAATGTTGGGCATGGTATTGACGGCGATGAAAAAAGAGCCATACATTCGCAGCGCTCTTCCAGCTAGTCGACTCCATCGCTGCTAGCCAGTTCCATCGCTCCTCGCCACCTGCATTGCTTCTTGCCAGCTCCCTCGCTCCCCGCTCGCTCCCTCGCTCGGTCCCCCCTCGACTCGCGGAGCCGCCGCCATGCCCCGACCCCGTTTCTCGACCCTCGCCGCCGCCTGCGCAACCGCCCTCGCGTCCACCCTGATCGGTCCGGCGACCGGCGCCCAGGCCGCGACCGCCGACCACTACTCCGGGACCCTGTCCGACGGCGCCACCTGGATCGCGGACAAACCCGCGCGGTGGAACGGCAGCCTGCTGCTGTTCAGCCACGGCTTCGGACCGACCACCGCTGCCGACGCCCCGTCGGCCGCGGCGCACCAGGCACTGCTGGACGCCGGCTACGCACTCGTCGGCTCCTCCTACGACCCGAACGGCTCGATGTGGGCGCTCGACTCGGCCGAGCGGGATCAGTTCGCGGCGCTCACCGCCTTCCGGCGACAGGTCGGCACGCCGACCCGGGTCATCTCGGTGGGCCAGTCCATGGGCGGCCTGATCAACGCGCAGATCGCCCGTGACGGCGCGGGACGCATCGACGGCTCACTGGGTCTGTGCGGCCTGGTCGCGGGCGGCGTGGATCTGGACAACTACCAGCTGGACGCCGAGTACGCCCTGGCCACGTTCTTCGACCCGGCCGACGCCGACCAGCTCGTGAACCTGGACAGCCAGGCCGACGGCGCGGCCCTCGCCGGCCGGCTCACGGAGGCGGTGGAAACGGCACAGCAGACCACCACGGGACGCGCCCGGATCGCCCTGGCCGCCGCCTACCTCAACCTGACCGACTGGGCTCCGGGCCAACAGCCGCCCGCCCGCGGCGACTTCGCGGGCCAGGAGGAGCAGCAGTACGCATGGCTGGCCCAGGGCCTGCTCGGGTTCATCGTCCCGGCGCGCTGGTCGGTGGAGCAGGCCGCCGGTGGCAACACTTCCTGGAACAAGGGCGTCGACTACGCGGGCCTGCTGCACAAGTCCGGCCATGCCAAGCAGGTCAAGGCGCTCTACCGCGACGCCGGACTCGACCTGCGGTCCGACCTGAACCGGCTCAGCCGCGGTGCGGACATCTCGGCCGACCCGGCCGCGGTGGCCCATCTGCGGCGGACGTCCACGGCCGGCCAGGGACTCGCCGTGCCGCTGCTCGACATCCACACCACCGCCGACCAACTCGTGCCTGTCGAGCAGGAGTCGGCCTTCGCCGGGCGGGTGCGCCGGGCCGGCGACTCCGCGCTGCTGCGACAGGCCTATGTGGCACGCCAGAGCCACTGCAACTTCACCACCGCCGAAGTGGTCGCCGGGTTGCACGCCGTGGAGCACCGGCTGGACACCGGGCGCTGGGGCGACTCCGCCACCGCCGCCGAACTCCAGCACAGCGCCGACGAACTGGGCCTCGACGGCGCAGCCTTCACCGACTACCGGCCGGCCCGCCTGACCGGTACCCGCTGATCCCCGAGCGTCCTTTCCCCGTCCCGAATCCGGGCGTCGTCTCCTCGTCTCGAATCCGGGCGTCGCCCCCCGTCCCGAACCCGGGGTGCCTTTCCCCGTCCCGAATCCGGGCGTCGTCTCCTCGTCTCGAATCCGGGCGTCGCCCCCCGTCCCGAACCCGGGGTTCCTTTCCCCGTCCCGAATCCGGGCGTCGTCTCCTCGTCCCGAATCCGGGCGTCGCCCCCCCGTCCCGAATCCGGGCGTCCTCTCCCCGTCCCGAATCCGGGCGTCGTCTCCTCGTCCCGAATCCGGGCGTCGTCTCCTCGTCCCGAACCCGGGCGTCCTCTCCCCGTCCCGAACCCGGGCGTCGCCCCCCCCGTCCCGAACCCCGGGTGCCTCTCCTCGTCCCCAACCCGCGTGCCTCAGGAGCCTCCGTGTCAATGACGACCGAACCCTCCGCCAGAACCGCCGTCGGCCGCAGTCTGACCACCGGCACCCTGGTCGCCGGTCTCCTCGCCGTCTGCCTCGCCCAGATAGGCCTGGCCATACCGGCCACCCTCAACGGACTGTTCCAGTCCGACCTGAACCCGGTCGGCTCACAGCTCACCTGGATCTCCGACGCCTTCCTGCTGCCGGTCGCCGTACTGGAGCTGACCTTCGGCCTGCTCGGCGACCTCTTCGGCCGCAAGCGGCTGCTGATCGGCGGTGCCGCGCTGCTGGCCGTGGGCGAGTTGGTGAGCGCCACCGCCTCCGGTATCCACCAGCTCTGGGCCGGACAGGCTCTGGCGGGTCTGGGCGCCGCAGGCCTGTTCCCGACCTCGCTGGCCATCCTGGCCGCCGGCACCACCTCGCCCGCGCAGCGGGCACGGGTCATCGCGATGTGGGCGGCGCTGCTCTCCACCGGCGGGTTCCTCGCCCCCCTGCTCGGGGGCATCACCGCCACCTACGGTTCCTGGCGCTGGTCCTTCGTCGTGGTCACCGCCGTCGCCGTGGCGAGTGCCGCCGTCAGCGCCCTGTTCGCCGTCGACTCCAGTGCCCCCGAAGGACGTTCGCTGGACGTGGCGGGACAACTGACCATCGGCCTGGGCCTGTTCTCGCTGCTCTACGCCATCATCCAGGGCCCCACGGACGGGTGGGCCTCGCCCTCGATCGTCGTCGCCTTCGTCCTGGCGGCCGTCTTCCTCGCCGCCTTCGTCCTGGCCGAGAGGCGCGCGAAGTCCCCGCTCCTGCGCCTGGACCTGTTCCGCAACCGCGCCTTCGCGGTGGCCTCGGTCGTGGCCGTGGTCGGGATGTTCGCCTTTCTGGGCACCGCCTACTCCGTGAGCATCCGGCTCGGCCCGGTGCAGGACCAGGCCCCGATGCGGACGGCCCTCGCCTTCGTCCTGCTCAACGGCATCACCCTGGTGATGTTGCCGCTGACGGAACGGCTGTTGAGAACGGTGGCGCCGGGGCTGCTGCTGGGCGCGGGGCTGTTGTTGATCGCGGCGGGCGACTACTGGGCGGCCACGCTGCCGATCACCGACAGCTCCTTCACCTCGCTGATCCTGCCCCTCGGTCTGGTCGGCCTGGGCTTCGCGATCACCGTCTCGTCGATCACGGCAACGGCCGTCAACACCGTGCCGGTGCACCTCGCCGGCATGGCGAGCGCCACCACCAACCTGCTGCGGGACTTCGGCTTCACCCTCGGCCCGGCCGTCATCGGCGCCGTGGCCCTGAGCCGGGCGACCAGCAGTTTCTCCGCGTCCCTGCACGACTCCGCGCTGCCGCAGGCACTCAAGGGCGCGGGGGCGGCCGTGCTGGAGGAGGGCGGTCCACTCGCGGTGAACGGTGCCTCGGCGGCGTCACCGAAGCTGGCCGAACTGCACCCGCTCGCCCTGGACGCCCTCGGCCACGGCTACTCGATCGGTTTCGTCGTCTGCGGCTCGGCCGCACTGTTCTCGGCACTGCTGACCTTCGTGACGCTCCACGGCCGAGCCGCCGCACAGGGCGAGTGATCAGGGCGTCGCAGGGAACGAACCGGACATCTGCCGTACTGCTGAATCGGCGTGGGGCGGATGAACGACCTCTCCACGCCGACCACTCGCGGCGCACGTGAGAGGCGCCCCGAGCGGTCGGCCGGGCGTCGGGATGATCTTTAACTGGGTGTTTACTTTGCCCTGGTTTCTGTACACAGGCGGTGTCGTTGGTCGGGTATGCCGATCAATACGAGTGCCCACGTCCAGGACGGTCCGTGGTCCGGTCCCCGTCCGGTCGAGCTGACCGGGATCCTCTTCCGGGACGGTGATGCGGGACCCGACCTCCACGCCGTGTGGCGCAAGGCGGTTTCGACCGACCTGTTCCGTCATCGCGCGGAGCTGTCCGTCGAGGAGCGGTGGCAGCAGTCGTACGACCGGCTGCGGGCCCTGAACGAGGAAGTGCCGTGCGTGCGGGACCTGGCCCGGGACCCGCGCGCGCTGGCCGCCCTGCACGAGTGGGCGTCGGTGGTGGACGGGGCCACGGCCACCGTGGCCGGCATCCACTACAACCTCTTCCTCGGCAGCCTCCTCGACGACGACGTGTCGCCCGCACGCGACCTGGCCCGGTACGACGCACTGGCCGCCACCGGGACCTTCCTGTGCACCGAGCAGGCGCACGGCAACGACGCGGCGGCGCTGGAGACCACCGCCCGCTACGACCCCGACCGGGACGAGTTCGTGCTGCACACCCCGCACGAGGGCGCGCGGAAGTACATGCCCAACACCAGTCCCGCGGGCGGGCCGAAGAGCGCGGTGGTCGCGGCCCGGCTGCTGGTCGGCGACCGGGACGAGGGCGTCTTCCTGTTCCTCACCCCGCTGAGCGACCGCCGTGGAACCCTGCCGGGCATCACCGTGACGACGCTGCCGGACCGGATCGGCAGCCCGGTGGACCACTGTGTCACCGGCTTCGACCACGTACGCCTGCCCAGAACCGCACTGCTCCAGGGCGAGCACGGGAGGCTGACCGCGGAGGGCAGCTTCAGCAGCGCCGTGGGCAGCCCGCGCAAACGGTTCCTGCACGCCATCCGGCGGGTGACGGTCGGCAAGCTCTGCATGAGCGCGAGCACCCTCGGCGGCAGCCGCGCGGCGCTGGCGATCGCGGTGCGGTACGCGTACCTGCGGCACATCTCGGGGCCGGTGGCCGGGGAGCGGGTCCCGCTGGCCGCGCACCGCAGCCACCACGCCCGGCTGCTCGCCTGCACCGCCACCGCGTACGCCATGACATTCCTGCACCGGACCGTCACCGAACGCTGGATCACCCACCGCCCCGAGGACCGGGACGAGACGGAACGGCTGGTCGCGATGGCCAAGGGGTGGATCACCTGGCAGGCCCGGGACATCACGGTCGAGAGCCGCGAACGCTGCGGCGCCCGCGCGCTCTTTCCGGTGAACGGCCTGGCCGAGTTCACCGCCAACGTCGACGGAGCGATCACCGCCGAGGGCGACAACCTGGCCGTCTGGTGTAAGGCCGGAGCCGAGATGATCTTCGGTCAGACGGCCGCCCCGGAACCGGAGACGGCGGCGACCGGCCAGGAGTCCCTGACCGACCCCGCCTTCCTGCGCCGCGCCCTGGCCGCCGCCGAGCGCCACTGGCACCTGACCGCACGCCGGGACGTCCGCGGTGGCACGGGCGACGCGCTCGGGCGCTGGAACCATGCCTCCGCCGCGGCCCTCGCCCTGGTCGAGACGTACACGGTGGGCCAGGCCGCCGACGCGTTCGCCGCGGCCTGCGCCCGGGTCGACGACCCGGGTACCCGCGCCGTCTTGGACGATCTGCGCACCCTGTTCCTGCTCGACCGGCTGGCCCCGCTCAGCGGACTCCTGCTGGCCGGACACACCTTCACCGCCGAACAGGTCCGCTCCCTTCCCGACACCCTGCGCGAGCTGACGGCGAGGCTCGCGCCGCACCTGGCGACCCTGACGGAGGCGTTCGAGGTACCGGAGGAGCATCTGGCGTCACTGCCGATGCTGACGTCGGGCACCTCGTCCGGCGCGATGCGCGATCGGGCCCGCACTGCGTGACCCCGACGGTCCCGTGGTCACGTGGTCATGTGCGCGACGAGTTGTCGTCTGCCGATGTGTTCCGCGTCGTACCCGTGGCGTGGAAGGTCACCGATGTGCCCGAGAAGTGGGCGGTGAGGCCGGTCTCCGTGGCGGTGACCGAGCGCAGGTGCAGGCCGTCGGGGATGTTCCGGAGCTGGATCGGCTGCTCGAAGGCCTTGTCGAGGACGGTTTCCGCGACCCTGGACAACGGGCCGTCCGCGACCTCGAAGTCCTTGAAGGCGATGCGGTTGCCGGAGGCCGCGGAGAGGGTGGCCGTCGTGGTCACGTCGGCACCGAGGGGGAGGGCGACGGTCGCCCTGAGCCGGTCGTCGCGGTTGCCGCGGGAGACCGGCAGGCCGAGGGCGTCGGAGATGTCCGCGTAGGCGAGGCGGGCGGTTGCCCGGGCCGAGCGGGCCCGGGCCTGCCGGTCGTCGTCGGACTTCGTCAATCCCGTGAGGTGCAGGGAGAGTTCGCTCACGGGCAGGGCGCCGGTCGTGTCGTCGGCGGGGATGTCGTGCGCGGTGATGTCCACGTCCCGCAGGCGGCCGGCGGCGATCTGGGTCAGGACCGGGAAGCCGTGCACATGCACCTCGGGCGGCAGCGGGGTGTGCATGCCCTGCTGGAACGCCTTCGCCGCGCGTGACTCCACCTGTACGGCCGTGAAGCGGTCGACGGCGACGGGTACCAGGACGAGGAGGAGCAGGAGGGCGACGGCGATGACGGCCGGGCGTCGGTTCTTGCGCGGCGCGGCGAGTGGCTCGTGGGACTCGTAGGGCTCGTGGGACCCATAGGGCTCGTAGGGCCCATAGGACTCGTGGGACTCGTAGGGCTCGTACGGGTGGGGCTGGTGCATCGGGTTCCTTCAGCGGGGGGAGTGGGTCGGGGCCGGTTCGTCGTCGAGGCGGTGGACCGTGGTGGCGGCGAGGTCCCTGTCGACGCCGGCGGCGATCAGGGCGGTGGTGGCGGCGGTACGGCCGTCGTCGGTCCAGGCGTGCGCGTTGGCGGTCTCCAGGAGGGACAGCAGGTAGGCCTCCAGGGCCCGGCTGAGCGGGCCGGGCGGGACGGTGGTGTGGAAGACGCCCTGCCGCTGGCCCCTGGCGAGGATTCCGGCGACCGCGGTGCGGGCCGGTGCGAGCACCTCGTCGACGCGGTGGGCGTCCAGGTCCTGGCGGGCGAGGTTCACGAGCACGCGGTAGCGGTCGGCCGCCGGCCACAGCGTGAGGACGAAGCGGGCGAGGGCGGTCGCCGCGTCGGCGGACGGGGAGCGGGTTGTCTCGCTCGCGAGCCGGACCGCCTCGGCGGCGTCCGCGGCGAGCCCTTCGACGAGTGCGGCCCGGCCCGTGAAGTGCACGTAGACCGTCCGTCGGGCCACCCCGGCGGCCTCCGCGATGTCGGCGAGGGTGCAGTCGGGATCCCGGCCGAGTTCGCGCCGGGCCGCTTCCAGGATGCGGGCGCGGGTCGGGGTCCTGCTCGGGGTTCCGGTCCGGGTTCGGTCGAGCGTGCGGGTGGGCGTGCGGGTGGTCATGTCGGCACCTCGGAGCCGGGAGGGGAGAGGGCGGGCTCCCGATAGTTGCACACAGGTGGGTAATAAACTAGCGTGCACATTGATGGGTAATTAAGTGAGCCCCTCGCGTCGCCTCGCATCACCTCGCCCCCCACGTCCTCCTGGGAGACTCCCGTGCCGTTTCTTGCCAACACCCCCGTCGAGAAGATGAGCGAGCCGTATCCACGGCGCTGGTGGGCCCTGGTCGTGCTGTGCCTGAGCCTGCTGATCGTCGTCATGGCGAACACGTCGCTGATCGTGGCGGCGCCGGACATGACGACCGACCTGGGGCTGAGCAGCAGTGATCTGCAGTGGGTGATCGACGGCTACACCGTCCCCTACGCCGCGCTGATGCTCGTGCTCGGCTCGATCGGCGACAAGTACAGCCGTCGCGGCGCGCTCGTGCTCGGCCTGCTGGTCTTCGCCGGCGGCTCGGTCATGGGCAGCCAGGTCCACCACACCGACCTGGTCATCACCGCCCGGGCGATCATGGGCGTCGGGGCGGCCGTCGTCATGCCGGCCACGCTGTCGCTGCTCGTGGCGATCTTCCCGAGGCGTGAGCGGGCCAGGGCCATCACCGCCTGGACCGCGACGTCGGGACTGGCCATCGCGGTCGGGCCGCTGGTCGCCGGCTGGCTGCTGGAGGACCACGCCTGGGGGGCGACGTTCCTCATCAACGTCCCGATCGCCGTCGTCGCCGTCCTCGGCGCGCTCGCGCTGGTGCCGCCGTCCCGGGCGGAGCAGCCCGGCCGGATCGACTACGTCGGCGGGCTGCTGTCGATCGTGTCGGTGGGCAGCCTGGTCTACGCGACCATCGAGGGCCCGCACTTCGGCTGGGGCCGGGGCCCGGTCACCGCGGCCGTCGTGGCGGGTGTCGGCCTGGTGGCCTTCGTCGGCTGGGAGCTGCGCCACCCGCACCCCATGCTGAACGTCCGCAGGTTCGCCCACCGGCCGTTCTCGGGCTCGATGCTCGCGGTGCTGTTCTTCTTCTTCGGCACGTTCGGCGCGATCTACTACGCCACCCAGTTCCTGCAGTTCGTCCTCGGCTACAGCGCGCTGGAGACCGGCGTACGACTGCTGCCGCTGGCCGGGGCCGTCTTCGTCGGCGCCGCGATCACCGGGCGGCTGACGCCGAAGCTGGGCATGAAGCCGATGGTGGTGGCGGGGATGGTGATCGGCACCGCGGCCGTCCTGCTGCTCACCGGGATCGACAAGGGCTCGGTCTACACCGACTTCCTGCCGACGATGACGATGCTCGGCTTCGCGATCGGCCTCAGCGTCTCCCCGGCGACCGACACCATCATGGGCTCGTTCCCCGAGTCGGAGCTGGGGGTGGGCGGCGGCGCCAACGACACCGCCCTCGAACTCGGCGGTTCACTCGGCATCGCGATCCTCGGCTCGCTGCTCGGCACCGCCTACCGCGACCGGCTGACCGGCCTGGTCGGCGGCCACCTCCCGGCCGCCGCGCTGGACACCGCCAAGGACTCGGTCGGCGGCGGGACAGCGGTGGCGGAGCAGGTCGCGAAGAACCCGGCCGCCGGGGGGCCGCAACAGGCCCAGGCGCAGGCCCAGGCGCTGCTCGACGCCGTCCACGAGGCCTTCGCCCACGGTGTCGCGCAGACCAGCATGATCGGCGGGATCATCATGGCCGCAGGGACGCTGATCGTCCTCGCCGTGCTTCCCGGACGCCGCGGCGAGACCGGGCCCGAGCAGGAGACCACCGAGGAGCAGCAGAAGGAACAGGCGGGCGTCGCCTGAGCGGCGCGCGTCTCCGGGCGGGTCGCTGCCTGAGCGCCGCGCGGCTCCGAGGGACCGTCGTCCGAGCCGCGCGCGTCCCCGGACGGACCGTGCCTGAGCGGCGCACGGTCCCGGACGGTGCCGGGAGGGACGCCCGGCACCGTCCGTCGTCCGTCGGTCCTCGCCCTTCCTTCGCTCCGTGATCAGGACAGCGGGACGTGTGTGAAGCGGGACGCGATGTGCAGGTCGTCCTGGATCCGGGCCGCCGTGGCGTGCAGGGCGGGCAGCACCTCGCTCACGCACTCCGCCAGGGTGCGGCGGGCCGCGTGGGTGGCCACGTTGACGGCGGCGACCGGGCGGCCCGCCCGGTCCCGTACCGGTACCGCGATCGAGCGCAGGCCCGACTCCAGCTCCTCGTCCGCCAGCGCGTACCCGCCCGGCCCGACCGGGCCGAGCAGGGCCCGGCCGAGCGCCGTGGGGCTGGCCGGCAGCCGGGTGCCCACGGTGATGTCCACGGTCAGGACGCCCCGGCTCGCGGCCGCCACCGCGACGTACTGGATCTCCGCCGGATCGGCCCCCGGTACCAGGACCGCCAGTGCCGTCGGCTCGTCGAGCCGGTCCGCGAGGGCGCGCAGCCGCGGGGCCGCGAGGCGGGCGAGGGTGGTGCGGGACAGCGGGGGGTAGCCGAGGGACAGCACCCGGGGGGTGAGGGCGAACTCGCGGTCGTCCGCGGTCACCAGGCCCAGGTGCTCGTACGTGATCAGGGCCCGCCGGGCCGTCGCCCGGGCGAGTCCGGTCGCCTTCGCCACGTCGGTCAGGGTCAGCGCCGAGCGGCCCTCGCCGAAGGCGGTGAGGACCGTCAGACCCCGGGCCAGTGATTCCACGAAGTCGCGGCCGAGCTCGTGCTTCGACGCGGTGGTCCAGACGGCGAGGCCGGCGGGCGGCGGTCCCGGCTCCGCGGGCCGGGCCTCGTCCGCGCGCAGCTCCGCCTCCATCGCCGTCACCGCCGCACGCAGCCGGGGGAGCAGGGTCTCGCGCAGGTCCGCCGCCGTGTGGCGGCTGGTGTGGCTGACGACGCTCGCCACGCACGCGACCCGTCCGGTGCCCGGGTCGCGCACCGGGACGGACACCGCGACCAGGCCCGGTTCGACCAGCTGGTCGTCCAGGGCCCAGCCGTCGCGCCGGGCCCGCGCGGTCCGCGCCTCGAAGTCGTCGTCGGCGGCCGGGTTCCGGGGCGGTACGGCGGGGAAGCCCGCGTCCGTCGGGTCCGCGGCGCGCCGCGCCCGCCAGTCCGCCCACTCCCGCTGCGTCCACTCGGCCGCGAACAGCGGGCCGGGGGCGGTGCGTTCGGCCGGCAGCAGGTCGCCGATGCGGAAGCTGACGGACATCGCGCGGCGCCGGGTCGCCTGGTGGATGAACCGGATGCCGTCCCGGTCGGCGACGGCGAGGGACACCGACTCGTCCAGTTCGTCGGCGACGGCGTCGGCGTGCGCGTCGAGGAGCGCGGGCAGGCGCAGCGCGGCCAGGTAGGCGTTGCCCAGCTCCATCACCCGCGGGGTGAGCACCGCGTCCCGGCCGTCCTGGCGGAGGTATCCCATGCGGGCGAGGGTCGCGGTGATGCGGTCCACCGTGGAGCGGGCGAGGCCGGTACGCCGTTCCAGCGCGCTCGCGCTCAGCGTCCCGCCCGCCTCGGTCAGCGCCTCCAGCACCGCCACGCCCCGGATCAACGGCGTCACCGCCTCGGCGGGCGGCTCGTGCGCCACGGGGGAGGAGGGCAAGGGGGCGGTCATCTACTCTCCCGTACTCTCCGGCTCCGATACGACGGGGTGCGCGGTCTCGGCGGTCTCAGCGGTCTCGGTGTCAGCGGTCTCGGCGGTCTCGGTGTCAGCGGTCTCAGCGGTCTCGGCGTCGGCGATCTCAGCAGCGCACGCCTACCGTAAACCGTGGCCCACCTGGCCGGCGCCGGGTACGACAGCCCGCCCGGAGCCGCTCACCTCCGTTACCCCCGCTGCCCCCGCGTCACCCGCACCCGGTAGTTCCCCTCCCCGTCCACCCCCGTCACCTGCACCCCGAGCCCGTGCGCGGGGTCCTTGAAGCTCTCGCCCGGTCCGAACGGGGCGTCGGAGAGTTCCGCCTGGACGTTGGGGCTGCGGGTGCAGCCGCCGGAGTCGCGGTGGGCGTCGTACACCTTGATCGGTCCGCGGCCGGTGTCGACGTTCGCGTCCACCTTGTAGATGAGGACGCCGGGACGGCAGATCTCCTCGTCGTTGCCGCCCTTGGCGCGGACCTCCAGGGCGTAGCCGGTGCGGGCGTCGATCGGTACGAAGACGAGTTTGCGGCCGCCGGGCCGGGACAGCGGGGTGATCGTGTACTCGGTGCCGCCGCGGGCGGACGCGCAGCTGACCTGGTCGGGGTCGAGCCAGCCCAGCTTCCACTTGTGCCAGGCGAGGAGGTCGTTGTCGGCGCCCCAGTCCTCGCTCATGATGTCCCAGTGCCCGACCGCGCCCCCGCCCTCCTGGGTGTAGAGGTCGGGCAGGCCGAAGACGTGGCCGTTCTCGTGGGGGAGGACCCGGTAGCCGGTGCGGGCGTAGGAGCCGGAGCCGTCGTCCTGGCGGGAGTAGACGAAGGAGGCGTTGGCGACCGGCGTGCCGTCGGCGACCGGGGCGTCGCCGTTGCCCGCGAACGTCACCGACAGCACGGTGTCCAGGGCGGAGGGGCCGGCGTTCGGGGTGACCAGGATGTTCAGCAGGTCGTACGACCGGAAGTCCACGTCCGGGTCGGCGGCGGCCACGATGTCCTGGACCAGCTGCCGGTAGCCGGGGTCGAAGGGCGCGCCGCGCTCTATGCCGTAGGCGCTGAACGGCTTCGGCATCCGCAGCCAGTGGTCGATCGGGGCGGCGGGCCGGTAGTCGAGCTTGCCGTAGGAGGCGGTGCGGAACCAGTCCTGGGTCTGCGGGAAGAACTCGTGGTAGCGGTCGAGCGCGCTGCCCTGGCCGGGCGCGTCGGGGAAGTCGACCATCAGGGTGAGGGCGTGCACGGTGCCGGTGGAGCGGGAGTAGCCGGCGGGGGTGGGGACGCCCTCGGTCATCTGGATCTCGTGGCCGCCGCTGATCAGGCAGGGGCCGTAGACGGACGAGCGGGCCAGCGCGATCGGACCGGCGCCGGCCGGAGTGGGGGCCGCCGTGAAGTGCTCGGTGCCCGCCGAGGTGCCGACCGCGAGGATCAGCGCGGCCACGGCGGCGAGGCAGACCGCACGGCGGGGGCGTATGCGGCGGCCCGGGCGTATCGCACGACCGCGGGCCGAGGCCGGGCGACGGGACGACGGCGTACGACGGCGGGGTGCGGTACGGCGGCTGGGCTGCGGCTGCATGCATGGGCCTTTCGCGCCACGGCAGCCGCCGGTCTCCGGCTGCACCCTCTCGATCACCCTGTGTCGGCGGGGCGGCGGGCGCGCGCTGGAGGGGCCGATCGTGGGATTCACCGGAGCGGGATCGCGCGACCCGGCGGTGTGACTCAGGTCACGTGAAATTCGAAGAAGGTGTGGAAATAACCGGGGACCGTCTCCCCGTTTAGACCTGTGTCCGCGCGAAACGGGGAACGCCTCCCCGGATCGCGGAAACCAACAGACCAGGAGTACGCCGTGCAGACCGCGACCGCCCTCCCCGCCGTGCGCAAGGCACCCCGGCCCCGCGCCGACGCCCTGCGCAACCGGGAGCGGATCGTCATCGCCGCCCGCGAGATGTTCACCGAGTACGGCCCCGACGTGCCGCTCGACGACATCGCCCGCCGGGCCGGCGTCGGCAACGCCACGGTGTACCGCAACTTCCCCGACCGCGACGCGCTCGTCCGCGAGGTCGTCTGCTCCGTGATGGACCGGACGTCCGAGGCGGCCGAGCTGGCGCTCGCGGAGAGCGGGGACGCCTTCGAGGCGCTGGAGCACTTCGTGCACACGTCCGCCGACGAGCGGGTCAGCGCGCTGTGCCCGATGGTCGCCAGCACCTTCGACCAGAACCACCCCGACCTGGAAGCGGCGCGGCAGCGGTGCGAGCAGCTCATCGGGCAGCTCATGGACCGCGCCAAGGCGGCCGGACAGCTCCGTCCGGACGTGGGCGTCGGCGACGTGATGATCGCCGTGGCCCAGCTCAGCCGGCCCCCGGCCGGCACCGGCTGCCTGGTCAACGACCGCTTCGTCCACCGTCATCTGCAGCTGTTCCTGGACGGGCTGCGGGCCCCGGCCCGCTCCGCCCTGCCGGGTACGGCCGTGACCATGGAGGACCTGCGCCAGGCCTGAACGACCGAGAGCGACAGCACAGTTCCGACAGTCCCGACAGTTCCGCAGGGGCCGATCAGTTACGGACCGAGTAGCGGTCTCACCTCATGCGGCGATTCACCGATCCGTTTTTCCGTCACGTCTTCCGTCACGAACCATCGACTTTCCGTCACGAAGTCACGAAGTGGGTACCCCCATGTCTGAAACAGCCGCCAAGGCTCCCGGCGCACCGGCATCGTCCGGTGATGCCAACCGCTGGAAAGCGCTCGTCTTCATCGCGCTCGCCCAGCTGATGGTCGTCCTCGACGCCACCATCGTGAACATCGCGCTGCCTTCCGCCCAGGCCGACCTGGGCATCTCCGACGGCAACCGGCAGTGGGTCGTCACGGCCTACGCCCTCGCCTTCGGTGGTCTCCTCCTCTTCGGCGGCCGGATCGCCGACCTGTGGGGCCGCAAGCGGGCCTTCGTCATAGGCCTGACCGGCTTCGCCGCCGCCTCCGCGCTGGGCGGCGCCGCCACCAGCGGCGCGATGATGTTCGGCGCCCGTGCCCTCCAGGGCGTCTTCGGCGCCATGCTCGCCCCGGCCGCGCTCTCCCTGCTCGCCGTGATGTTCACGGACGCCAAGGAGCGCGCCAAGGCCTTCGGCATCTACGGTGCGATCGCCGGTGGCGGCGGCGCCGTCGGCTTCATCCTCGGCGGCGTGCTCACCGAGTACCTGGACTGGCGCTGGACGTTCTTCGTGAACATCCCGTTCGCCATCGTCGCGGCGCTCGGCGCGTACTTCGTCATCCGTGAGCCGGAGGGCGGCCGCAACCGCAACCCGCTCGACATCCCCGGCGTGCTCCTGTCCACCCTGGGCCTGGTCTCGCTGGTCTACGGCTTCACCCGCGCCGAGACCGACGGCTGGGGCGACACCACCACCGTCGGCCTGTTCGTCGCCTCCGCGGTGCTGCTGATCGCGTTCGTCGTCACCGAGAGCCGGGTCAAGTCCCCGCTGCTCCCGCTGCGCGTGGTCCTCGACCGCAACCGTGGTGGCATCTACCTCTCGCTCGGCGTCGCGATCATCGCGATGTTCGGCACCTTCCTCTTCCTGACCTACTACCTCCAGGTCATCAAGGGCTTCTCGCCGATCAAGACCGGCTTCGCCTTCCTGCCGATGATCGCGGGCATGATGATCGGCTCCACCCAGATCGGCGCCCGGCTGATGACCCGGGTCCCGGCCCGGACGCTGATGGGCCCCGGCTTCCTGGTCGCCGCGGCCGGCATGCTGGTCATGAGCCAGATCGAGATCGGCTCGTCGTACGCCTCGACGATCCTGCCCGCGATGGTGCTGCTCGGTCTCGGCATGGGTACGGCGTTCATGCCGGCCATGTCCCTGGCCACGTTCGGCGTCGAGCCCCGGGACGCCGGTGTCGCCTCCGCGATGGTCAACACCTCGCAGCAGGTGGGCGGCGCCATCGGTACGGCCCTGCTGAACACGATCGCCGCGTCCGCGACGACGTCGTACATCAAGGACCACATCGCGACCGCGACCTCCAAGTCCCAGCAGCAGCTGGTCCAGATGGAGGGTGCGGTGCACGGCTACGCGAACGCCATCTGGGTCGCCGTCGGCATGCTGGTGCTGGCCGCGGTGATCGTGGTGGCCCTCGTCAACGCCGGCAAGCCCAGTGCCACTCCGGTGGTCTCCGGGGACGGCGCGGAGGACGAGGTGGCGGTGCCGGTGGTCGCCCACTGAGCCGCTGAGCGACCCACCGACCCACCGACGGACCGTAGGGGTACCCGCACGCGGACCTGTTCCCGAGCTCCTCAGCGGAGCCAGGGCAGGTCCGCGCCCGCTTCGTTGGGCTGCAGGCCCTCGGCGACGATCTGCATGATCTCGCCGAGGGCCTGCTGCTGTTCCGGCGTCAGCCGCTCGAACAACGCCTGCCGTACGGCGGTCACATGGCCCGGCGCGGTGCGCCGCAGCACCTCGCTGCCCTCGTCGGTCAGGACGGCGAACTGGCCCCGCTTGTCGGAGGGGCAGTCCTCCCGTCGCACCCAGCCGTTCTTCTCCAGGCGGGCGACGGCGTGCGAGAGCCGGGACCGGGTGATCTTGGCCCGCATCGCCAGCTCGGTCATCCGCAGCCGCCGCCCGGGTGCCTCGGCGAGCCCGACGAGCAGGCCGTAGTAGATGTGCGGCATCCCCGCGTCACGCTGGAGCTGACGGTCCAGATGGTCCTCCAGCAGGGTCGTGGCGTGCAGGTACGAGCGCCAGACGCGCTGTTCGTGGTCGGTGAGCCAGCGGCTCTGCGTGGTGGCGGATCCGGATGCCGTATTCATGGGTCCCACTGTACGAGGCCTCTCCTTGAAACTTAAACAAGTGGGGCGTAAGGTGGTGCCACAGAAAGCTTGAGAGTTAAAACAGAAGTCGAGGAATGGGGGCCGGGAAGGCAGCCCGGCGCCCGGAGGGAGTCGCCGCCATGTCCGCCGTCGCACCGGAGCGCATGCCCGCCCTCTATCTGAGCCACGGGGCGCCGCCGCTCGCCGACGACCCCGTCTGGCCCGGCGAACTCGCCGCCTGGAGCGCCGGCCTCGCCCGCCCCAAGGCGATCCTGATGGTCTCCGCCCACTGGGAGGAGGCCCCGCTCGCCCTCGGCGCCGTGCGGACCGTCCCCCTCGTCTACGACTTCTGGGGCTTCCCCGAGCACTACTACCGGGTGCGGTACGACGCTCCCGGCGCACCGGAACTGGCCGAGAGCGTGCGCAAGCTGCTGCGCGCCCCCGGCACCCCCGTCCAGGACATCCCGGACCGGGGTCTCGACCACGGCGCCTACGTGCCCCTGGTGGAGATGTTCCCGGCCGCGGACATCCCGGTCCTGCAGATCTCGATGCCCACCCTCGACCCGGTCCGCCTGATGGAGATCGGCCGCCGGCTCGCCCCGCTGCGCGACGAGGGCGTGCTGATCGTCGGCTCCGGCTTCTTCACCCACAACCTGGCCGCCCTGCGCCACACCGGCGCCGGGGTGCCCACCTGGTCCTCCGAGTTCGACGACTGGGGGCACCGGGCCCTGGAGAACCGCGACTGGGACGCCCTGCTCGACTTCCTCGACAAGGCCCCGGCCGGCCGCTACGCCCATCCGCGCACCGAGCACTTCGCCCCGCTCTTCGTCACGATGGGCGCGGCCGAGGCGGGCGGCGAGCTGGACGCGCAGAAGTCGGTGATCGACGGGTTCTGGATGGGGATGGCGAAGCGGTCGGTGCAGTTCGGCTGAGCCGGCCGCTTCACCGGGGCGGGCCGCTAGAGCGGGCGCTCGTACCAGGCCACGTCCCAGTAGCGGCCGAACTTGCGGCCCACCTCCCGGTACGTGCCGACGTGGTGGAAGCCGAAACGCTCGTGCAGCCGGGTGGACGCCTCGTTCGGCTGCGCGATGCCCGCGTAGGCGCGGTGCAGGTCCTCGCCCGCCAGCGCCTCGAAGAGGGCCTCGTAGAGGAGCGTGCCGACACCCCGTCCGCCGGCGTCCGGGGCGACGTACACCGTGGTCTCCACGGAGGTCGCGTAGGCCGGTTTCGCGCGGTAGGGACTGGATGTGGCGTACCCGAGAATCTCCTGTGAGTCCGCTGACGTGGCAACCATCAGGCGGTACGGGCCGTCTTCCGGGTGGGAGAGCAACCACGGACGACGCTCTTCCGGAGTGAAGACCACCGTGTCGAATGTGATGGACGTCTCACGAACGTAGTGATTGTAGATCTCCGTGAGGGCTCCGAGGTCCCCCTCGGCTCCCGGTCTGACCTGCACCTCTGTACGTTCCGACGGCACCGCTCCTCCTCACGTGGTCGCGCAGGATACTGCATGATCAGAAAAATCGGGGGGCGGCATGGGAATTCTGTCCGGATTCCAGTCGTTGTTTCCTTCGGATGCCGGGCACAGGACGAGAGTCCCGGGAGTTCCAGAAGTGGAGTTCCGGGGCATCGCGAGCCGAGCGCCGGGCATGCGCCGAAGGATCAGAAGAACCGACAGGACCACCCCGCCCGCCCACCATCGCAAGGGAGCACGCATGGCAACCCGTGCCGTCGCCCGTCGTAAGACCGCCACTGGCGAGGCGGCCGACTCGGCAAGCAGTGTTCGCGCCCGTGGAGTTCGCACCCACACCGGCGAGATCGCCGACCGAGACCTGGTCGGCATGTACCTCGACGAGATCGCGCGCACACCGCTGCTCGACGCCGCCAAGGAAGTCGAGCTGTCCCAGACCATAGAGGCGGGTGTGTTCGCACAGCAGGTCCTCGACGGCGAGGAGGAGTCCGCGTCCGACGCCACCCGCGAGGAGCTGGAGGCGCTCGTCGCCGAGAGCGAGCGGGCGAAGGACGTCTTCATCCGCTCCAACCTCCGCCTGGTCGTGGCCGTCGCCCGGCGCTACCCGCGCAGCGGCCTGCCCCTGCTCGACCTGATCCAGGAGGGCAACGCCGGCCTGGTGCGCGCCGTCGAGAAGTTCGACTACCGCAAGGGCTTCAAGTTCTCGACGTACGCCACCTGGTGGATCCGCCAGGCGATCACCCGCTCCATCGCGGACCAGTCCCGGACCATCCGGCTCCCCGTCCACCTGGTGGAGGAGCTCGGCCGGATCCGGCGCGTGCAGCGCGAGTTCAACCGGAAGAACGGCCGCGACCCGGAGCCGGCCGAGATCGCCGCCGAGCTCGACTCCACCCCGGAGCGCGTCACCGACGTGCTGGACTGGGCCCGCGACCCGGTCTCGCTGAACATGGCGGTGGACGACGACGGCGACACCCAGTTCGGCGACCTCCTGGAGGACACGTCGGCGGTCAGCCCCGAGCAGTCCGTCCTCACCCTCCTGCGCAGCGAGGAACTGGACGACCTGATCGGCCGCCTGGACCAGCGCACGGCCTCGATCATCAAGATGCGGTACGGCATCGAGGACGGCCGCGAGCGCACGCTGACCGAGGTCGGCAAGGAACACGGCCTGACCCGCGAGCGCATCCGCCAGATCGAGAAGCACGCGCTCCTCGAACTGAAGAAGCTGGCCCGTTCCACCGGGTTCGAGCCGGCGGCGTAAGGGGGTTGTGCGGAGCAGGGGGTTCGCACGAGTGGGGCTCGCACGAGTGGGGCTCGCGTGACCGGTGTGCGCGAGGCTCCACTCACGCCGGGCGCGTGCGCCGGGTGGCGAAAGACGGCGCAAACATGGCGCGGTACCGCCGCTTCAGCGCTCCGCGTGTAGGGAACAACCAACCAGGGCCGGGGAGTTGAGGTCCAGAGCGGACCACTCTCCGCGAGACCGAAGGCTCCTGACGATACGGCAGCCACCGCCCACGACCCGGCCTCCACAAGCCACGTCCCGACGCACCATCCCCCCCGGCGCCGGGACTCTCCCAGAGCCGGGCTCCGGCGCCCATCCCCCCCCCGGGTGCCGGAGCCCGGCTCCACCTCTGTGCCGCGTTTGCTTCTGTGCCGCGTTTGCCCGGACCCGGTGCCCCCGGGCATGCTGAAACGGTGGTTCACCCCGTACCTGAACCACGGGGTGAACCACCGGATGGCAGATTCTGCCACATGGGCATAGCCTGCCGAGGTGAGCACCCCCAGTACCGCCCACCTCTCCCTCACGGAACGGCGCAAGGCGGAGACCCGCATGGAGATCGCCCGGGCGGCCGCGGGCCTCTTCGTACGGCGGGGCCTGCGGGCCACCCGCGCGGAGGACATCGCACAGGCCGCGGGCATCGCACCCCGCACGTTCTACCGTTACTTCGCCACGAAGGAGGAGGCGGTCGCCCCGCTCTACGCGGCGGGCGCCCGCCGCTGGGCGGAGGCGGTACGGTCGGCCCCCGCGTCGCTCTCCGTCCCCGAGGCCCTCGAACACGCCGTCCACCACACCCTGACCCCGGGCGCCGGGGTCTCCACGGCCTCCTGGGAATGGGTCCGCACCCTGATCCACCTGGCCGACACCAGCCCGGCGCTGCGCAAGGTGTGGGCGGAGGTGTGCCAGTCCTCGGACCAGCTCCTGATGTCGATCCTGGCGGAGCGCATGTCCGCCCCCGGCGACAACGTTGCCCCACCCGGCCACCTCCGCTTCGCCGCGGCGGTGGCCGGCGCGGCGGTGCGGGTGGCCGTCGAATCCTGGGCATCGGGCACGGCCGCCCCCACAGGACCGGAGGGCCCGGCAGCCCTGGCCCTCCAGAACCTGGCGACGCTTCGGGGGTTCGCGTGGGAGGGGCCGAGCGCGTAGCGGTTCGGCCGCGGGCCGGTGGGGGTTGCTCGCGCAGTTCCCCGCGCCCCTGAAGACACAGCTGCGGGCAGTCGTGCCGCTGGGGCGGCACGGGTGGGCGCGGCGGCACCCTGCCAGCGCCGGTAAGCGTCCCCGGCCCCCGGCCCCCTGCCCTCAGCCCGCACCCCCGGCCCGGCTCAGCCGTCCCCCCAACTCCCGCACGCACGCCACCAGTTCGGCCGGCTCCCGGACCGCGAACTCACACCCCACCATCGCCAACCGCACCGCCAGCCACTCCACCGGATCCCCGGTCTCCCCCCGCACCACACACCAGTCGCCGCCCCCACCCCCTTCCTCCTCCACCGGCGTCCCCAGCCACCCCGGCAGCCGCGCCGCCACCTCCGCCACCGACCCGGCGAACGCGACGGCGAACCCGTACGTCTCCTGCCGCCGTTGGATGGACCGCCGCAGGAATTCCGCCGCGCTCCCCGTCGGCATCTCCCGCGGAGCGAACCGCGCGCCGGTGGCGAACGGCTCGCTCACCCGGTCGACCCGGAACGTCCGCCAGTCGTCGCGATCGAGGTCGTACGCCACGAGGTACCAGCGCCGCCCCGTCGACACCAGCCGGTACGGCTCCGCCTGCCGCCGCGTCCCACTCCCGTCCGCCGCCCGGTAGGCGAACCGCAGCCGCTCCCGCCCGGCGACCGCCGACGCCATCACGGTCAGCGTCTCGGGCGCGATACTCGCCCCGTCCCCGCTGGTCAGCGGTGTGGTCGCGGCCTGGAGCGTGGTCACCCGGTGCCGCAGCCGGGCCGGCAGCACCTGTTCCAGCTTCGCCAGCGCCCGTACCGACGCCTCGTCCACCCCCGCCACGGCATGCCCCGCCCCGGCCCGCAGTCCGACCGCGATGGCGACGGTCTCCTCGTCGTCGAGCAGCAGCGGCGGCATCGCCTTCCCCGCCACCAGCCGGTACCCCCCGTCGGCCCCCTTGCTGGCCTCCACCGGATACCCCAGCTCCCGCAGCCGGTCGATGTCGCGCCGCACGGTACGCCGGGAGACCTGGAGCCGGTCGGCGAGCTCACCGCCGGGCCACTCGCGGGGCGTCTGGAGCAGAGACAGCAGCTGGAGGAGCCGGGCCGGAGTGTCTGTCGTCATGCAGACGAGGATGCCGGATAAGTAGGACAGGATCTGGCCTAGTGCGGCCCTACGGTACGAACATGACTTCCACGGCCACAGGCGCCCCGAAGGGGCGCGGGACTGTATCGATCAGCGGCTCCGCCGCGGTGCGCGACCAGCCACAACGAACCGGCACGGACACCACCACACCCACCCCGACGGCGCTCGAACCGTCGGCTTCCCCAGGTGCACCGCACCGCTGGCTTGCCCTGGCCATCGTCATGACGGCGGCCTTCATGGACCTCGTCGACGTGACGATCGTCAACATCGCCATCCCCTCGATCCAGCGGGACGCCGGTGCCTCCGTCAGCCAGATCCAGTGGATAACCGCCGGCTACGCACTCGCCTTCGCCGCCGGCCTGATCACCGGCGGCCGGCTCGGCGACATCCACGGCCGCAAGCGGCTGTTCCTGATCGGCGTCGCGGGCTTCACCCTCGCCTCGGCCCTCTGCGGCTTCGCCGCCGACCCGGAGATGCTGGTCGCCTCCCGCATCCTCCAGGGCGGCATGGCCGCGCTGATGGTCCCGCAGGTCCTGTCGATCGTGCACGCCACCTTCCCGGCCCACGAACGCGGCAAGGTCTTCGGCCTGTTCGGCGCGATCGTCGGCCTGGGCGCGGTCTCCGGCCCGCTGCTCGGCGCGCTCCTCACCGAGTGGAACCTGTTCGGCCTCGAATGGCGCCCGATCTTCCTGATCAACCTCCCGGTCGGCATCGCCGCCCTGCTCCTCGGCCGCCGCTACATCAGCGAGTCCAGGGCCCCGCGCGCGCTGCGGCTCGACCTCGTCGGCGTCGCCCTGGTCACCCTCGGCCTGCTGATGCTGCTCTACCCGCTGACCCGTGGCCGCGAGCTGGGCTGGCCGCTGTGGGGGTACGCGTCGATGGCCGGGTCGCTCGTCGTCCTCGCCGTGCTCGTCGTACACGAACGCCGCAAGGCGGCCCGCGACGGCTCCCCGCTCGTCGAACCGTCGCTGTTCGCGGTGAAGAGCTTCGCCGCCGGCATCGCCGTGCAGACCGTCTTCGGCATCGCGCTCGGCATCTTCTTCCTGGTCTGGACGCTGTACATGCAGATCGGCCTCGGCTGGAGCCCGCTGCACGCGGGCCTGACCGGGGTGCCGTTCTCGATCTCCGTCTCGGTCGCGGCCGGCCTGTCCGTGCAGAAACTGGTCCCGCGCTTCGGCCGCAAGGTGCTCCAGACCGGCGCGCTGCTGATGGTGCTCGGCGTCCTGCTCTACATCTGGGAGTCGCACCGCTACGGCCTCGCCATCGCCTCCTGGCAGATGGCCCTGCCGCTGGTCGTGATGGGCGCGGGCATGGGCCTGATCGTCGCCCCGCTGACGGACGCGGTGCTCTCGGAGGTGCCGCGCGAGCACGCCGGTTCCGCCTCCGGCCTGATCAACACCGTGCAGCAGATGGGCAACGCGCTCGGCCTCGGCCTGGTCTCGGTGGTCTTCTACGGCGCCGTCGACGACCATCTGACGCCGGATCGGGTGGGACCGGCCTTCGTGACCGCCTTCCAGGGGGCGCTCGGGTGGGTGGCCGGGGTGCTGGGCCTGATCTTCCTGCTGATGTTCGCGCTCCCGGGGCGGGCGACGGCGGAGCCGGATCCGGGCCGAAGCTGATGCCCTCGGGCGACTGAGGGATCTTCGTCCCGGAACGACAACCTATGTACCGAACACTCCGGCTTCGGGCGCTCGGCGTGCCCAACCGGCCTCATATGAAAGGAAACTGACAGGGTATAGGCCCGGGTCCGGGGCCGGGTGCGGTGTCCTTGTTCATTAATCGACATTTGATGCTGTGTGGCGGGGGGGGGGGGGGGGGGGGGGGGGGGGGGCGCCGGGCCCCCCCCCCCCCCCCCCCCCCCCGGGGGGGGGGGGGGGGGGTTGTGGGGGGGGGGGGGGGGGGGGGTGGCGGGGGGGGTGTGTGT
>NZ_JBICZC010000016.1:169634-270798 GCF_043201715.1 Streptomyces sp. NPDC048291 | reverse complement strand
CGCGGGTTGCCCCGCCGCCCCCCCCCCCCCCGCGGCGCGCGCCCCCCCCCCCCCCCCCCCCCCCCCCCCCCCCCCCCCCCCCCCCCCCCCCCCCCCCCACACACCGCATTTTCTGTTGGCGCGGATTGCCTTTCGGAAAGGAATTGCCGGGACCTTGACCGGTGAATTCGAGGGGTGGAGGCGGCCCGTCGGGTGGATTTCTCCGCGCTCGCCTGGGGGTGATCGGTGCGCCGGCCGGGTGTGGGGCGGCTGGCCGGATCTGTTTGCTCTTGATCGATGGCAATCACCTGATAACGCTGTCATGTTCGGGCGCCGGTCGGGTGCCTCGCGGCTTCGTGCGTACAAAGAGGGCGAAACGTGCGGCCGGGTGAAGCGTGCCGACGGCGTGTGGGGGGCGGGGCACTGTCCGTGAGAATCCCCGCTCCCGGGGATTTCGCCCGACAAGTCGACTGGTGAGGACTCCTTGTCGGCTGATGGGGAGTGACCTAAAGGCCGTCCGTGGTGTTTACTGGGCACCGGTCTGATCCCTGGTGGGTCCGGACCCTTTCCGGGAGGTCCTGGGGGTGGTGCCCCGGGGCCTCTCGTTTTTGCCTGCGGTATGAGTGGGCGTCATATGTCGCTCACCGGGAAGAACTCCGGCAGCCCTCCGCGGGGCGCGCGGATAACCGGGATAACCGGCCCGGGAATTACGCCGAAACGAAGCGGATCGGTCGTTCGGACCGCACGCGGTCTTCTGTAACAAAGCCCCGGAACCGGGGGGTTCCCGGCATGATCACTATTCCTCGTGGCGCCCCGCGAAACACAACTGGCTCTTCGCTCCTGGCGAGCGGTACGGTTTATCTCGCTCATCTGTCTCAACCCGCCCGGCCTCACCACCCGGGCGCTGTCGTACCTCCCGTCGTAGCTCCCGGACCTCCTGGAGCGGGAGGCCGGAGCACGTGCCGGACCCACCACCGGAAACCCGCTGGCCAGCGGCGTTTCAGAGCACCAGCAGGAAAGGGATCAGAACCAGTGCGTACCGTCTACGACGACGGCGTCCTCCCGCCGTCGCGCCACGGCCCCTGCGGCCCCCGCTCCATGACGCACCGTCACCCGCACGCGCCTCGGGGGACCCGCGCCCGTATGCGCCGAAGTACCCACGCCAGCACCCGCGCTGCCGCACCCGCACCCGCTGCCGCCGTCGCAGCCGTCGTCGCCGTCGCGGGGGAGTGACCGTGCCTTCGACCGCCGACACCGCCCGGTCGATCGACCTGCTCCTCGGGCACGAGGAGAAGCCCGAGGGCAGCTTCCTGCAGCGGCTGTCCGCCGAGGAGTGGCGCGTCCTGCTGGAGGCGAAGCTGCGCAGCCGCGGCTTCGCCCGGGACGAGCACCTGCGGTTGGGACCGGACGACCGGAACGTCTACATCATCTGGGAAGGCGTCGTACGGCAGGACCGCTTCCCGCTGGGCCCGGGGGAGAACCTCCCGAGCGTGACGCGGTTCCGGGGCGCCGGCCAGCTGGTCGGCGAGGCCAAGCTCATCGCCCCCCGCTCCAGCGTCCTCACCACCTGCCTGACCAGGACCGTGGTCATCCCCTGCGGCGCCCGCCACTTCAACATCCTGCTGCGCCGCCGGCCCGAGATACAGCTCGCCCTCCTGCGCAGCCTGGAGGACCGCAGCCGCAGCGACGAACTCGTCTACGCCATGACCACCAGGCCGCCCCTGGAGCGCGTCAGCGGACTGCTGGCGCACCTCGCCGACACCGTGGGTGTCGCGGGCCCCCGGACGGACTGCACCAACATCGGCGGCCCGAGCCAGAAGGACATCGCCGCCGCCCTCCAGCTCGCCACCTCCACCACGGAGAACGCGATCCGGACCCTGCGCTACCACGGGATCATCGAGGCGCGGTACCGCCAGTTCGTCGTCCACGACATCGACGCGCTGCGCCACCACGCCACCCGGCACTGATCCCGCCCGTGTGCGCCGGGTACCCCGGCCCGGCGCACCGGCCTCCGCCGCTCACGCTCCGCCCCCGAACGGATCACGCATGATGACCAGCACCACCACGCTGGCGATCGGCACCAGTGCCGGCACTCTCGTCCTCACCGCCGTCTCCGCTCTCGTCACGGGTGTCCTCGCCACGTACACCCTCCTGCACCACCGGCAGGTCTTCGCCTGGATGCGGAAGGTCCGCGCCAGGGACGAGGCGAACGCCGAACTCGACAGGCCGGCCGAGTGGCTCGCCGACCTCTACCGGGCCCAGTGCGGCCTCGCCCTGAAGCCCTGCCGGGCCGACGACTTCGAGGAGATCTCCCGGACCGGCAACATGATCAGGGGGATCGCCGACCACATGGGGCCCCTCCGCCCCGAACTGACGGCGGTCGTGGAACGGGTCGACGTCTACGTCGCGGCCGCGCTGCCCGAGCCGGGCCCCGCCGCCCGGGTCACCGTCGCGGAGCACCGCGCCCAGCTCGTCGGCGCCATGCGGCAGGAGGCCGCGCGGGGCGAACTGGCCCGCGCCGTCATCGCCGCCGAGCAGAGGATCACGGCTCAACGGCACGGCTGATCCGGGGCCCCACGCCCGTATGTGTCTGCCTCATGCCCGAACCTGTTTACTTTCTGGAAATGCGGGCGTAGCCTCCCCTCGAAACCACAAGTTCGGGCATAAGTCAGACGTGATCGGACATGGTCGGACGTACGTTTGAGTGGAGGCGCAGGGCATGTACGCACCGGAGCGGCAGCAGGAGATCCTCCGGCTCGCCCGTGACGGCGGCCGGGTGGACGTCGTGTCGCTCGCCGAGGAGTTCCAGGTCACGCAGGAGACGATCCGCCGTGACCTGAAGGCCCTCGACCGCGCCGGTCTCGTCCGCCGGGTGCACGGCGGTGCCATCCCGGCCGGGCGGCTCGACTTCGAGCCGGACCTCGCCGAACGCGAGTCCACCTCGGCCGACGAGAAGGACCGCATCGCCAAGGCCGCCGTCTCCGAACTGCCGACCGAGGGCACCCTGATCCTCGACGCCGGTTCGACGGTCGCCCGCCTCGCCGCGGCCATCCCGCTGGAGGCGTCCCTCACCGTCGTCACCCACAGCCTCCCGATCGCGGCCCGCCTCGCCGACCACCCGGGCATCCAGCTCCACCTGGTCGGAGGGCGCGTACGGCACCGTACGCGCGCCGCCGTGGACGCCTGGGCGCTGCGCGCGTACGGCGAGATCCGGGCGGACGTCCTCTTCGTCGCCGCCAACGGCTTCTCCGCCGACCAGGGCCTGACCACCCCCGACCTCGCCGAGGCCGCGGTCAAGCGGGCGGCCGTCGCCGCGGCCCGCCGGGTGGTCCTGCTCGCCGACTCCGCCAAGCACGGCCAGGAGCACTTCGCCCGCTTCGGCGACATGGGCGACGTGGACCTGCTGATCACCGACAGCGGGCTGAGCCCCGAGGACGCCGCCGCCATCGAGCGCGGCGGCACGGAAGTAGTACGAGCATGAGCACCACGAGCACCACGATCGGTACCGGCATGATCCTCACCGTCACCCCCAACCCCTCCCTCGACCGGACCTACGAGGTCCCCGCCCTGGAGCGGGGCGAGGTCATCCGTGCCTCCGGCGAACGCATGGACCCCGGCGGCAAGGGTGTCAACGTCTCCCGCGCGGTCGCCGCCGCCGGCCGCCGCACGGTCGCCGTGCTGCCGCTGGGCGGAGCGCCGGGCGCGCTCGTCGCCGACCTGCTCGACGCCCAGGGCATCGAGGTCGCGCCGGTCCCGGTCGCCGGGGCCACCCGCTCCAACATCGCCCTCGCCGAGTCCGACGGGGTGCTCACCAAGATCAACGCGCCGGGCCCGGAACTCTCGGCCGAGGAGCAGGAACTGCTCCTGGACACCGTGCGCGAGCAGTCCCGCGACGCCGACTGGATCGCCTGCTGCGGCAGCCTGCCGCGCGGCCTCGCGCCCTCCTGGTACGCCGACGTCGTAGCGCGGGCGCACGCCGGGGGCGCGCGCATCGCGCTGGACACCTCGGGGCGCGCGCTGCTCGAAGCGCTGCGCGCGCGGCCCGACGTGGTGAAGCCGAACGCCGAGGAGCTCGCGGAAGCGGTCGGGCGCCCCCTGGCCACCGTGGGCGACGCGCTGAAGGCGGCCGAGGAGCTGCGCGGCATGGGCGCCCGTGCCGTCCTGGCCAGCCTGGGCGCCGACGGCCAGCTCCTCGTGGAGGACGAGGGCGCCTGGTTCGCGAGCGCCCGCGTGCACACCGTCCGCAGCAACGTCGGCGCCGGCGACTCCTCCCTCGCCGGTTTCCTCATCGCGGGCGGCAGCGGCCCGAAGGCCCTCGCCTCCGCCGTCGCGCACGGCGCCGCCGCCGTCCAGCTGCCCGGCAGCGTGATGCCCACCCCGGCCGACCTGGACCCGACGGCGGTCACCGTCACCGACGTCGTCCCCGTCGACCGCGAACTGACGGAGCCGGTGTCATGAAGACCCAGACCAGTGTCATGAAGACCCAGACCGGTACGACCGCTCACCCCGCCGCACTCCTCCCCGGCGCGGCCCGCCGAAAACCGGCCCGGGAGCGGCAAGGCGTCTCGTTACCCGCCGCGCCGACGGGCCGTCGGGGCACCCTGAGCCGCCCCGCCGTCCCCGGGGGGCGGGGCTTCCCCGGCCCCGCCTCCCACCCCGCCCCCCACGGCACCCCCGTCCCCGAAGAACCCGCCCACCCCACACCCCGGGCGATACGCGTGCATTGGAGCCCGCGATGAGCGACATGATCACCGCGGACCTGGTCGATCTCGACCTGTCCGCCGATACGAAGGAAGCGGCGGCGCGTGCCCTCGCCGAGCGCATGGTGGCCCTGGGCCGGGTGACCGACCTGGAGGGCTTCCTCGCCGACGTGGCCGCCCGCGAAGCCCAGATGCCGACCGGCCTCGACGGCGGCATCGGCATCCCGCACTGCCGCAGCGCCCACGTCACCGAGCCGACGCTCGCCTTCGGGCGCAGCGCCGCGGGCGTCGACTTCGGCGCCCCGGACGGCCCGGCCGACCTGATCTTCCTGATCGCGGCCCCCGCCGGCGCCGACGACGCCCACCTCACGATCCTCTCCGCCCTGGCCCGCCAGCTGATGAACAGCGAGTTCACGGACGCGCTGCGGGCGGTCGGCGACGCGGGGACGGCGGCGGCGCTGATCCGCGGCGACGAGACGCCGACGCCCGAGAAGGGCGAGAAGGGCGCGGAGAGCGCGGCGGCGACCGCGAGCGCCGAGGGCGGCTCCCAGAACACCGCTGCGGCGCCGGCGGCGGCCTCCGCCGGCACCGCAGCGGCCACCGAGGGCGCGGGCCCGGAGACCGGCGAGCGCCCGTTCCGCATCGTCGCCGTCACCTCCTGCCCCACCGGCATCGCCCACACCTACATGGCGGCGGAGTCCCTGGAGAACGCGGGCCGCGAGGCGGGCGTCGAGCTCGTCGTCGAGACGCAGGGCTCGGCCGGCTTCACCCGGCTCGACCCCGAGGTCATCGCGGCGGCCGACGGCGTGATCTTCGCGCACGACGTGCCCGTCCGCGAAAAGGACCGCTTCGCCGGCAAGCCGACCGTCGACGTCGGCGTGAAGGCGGGCATCAACCGCCCCGCCGAGCTGATCGGCGAGGTCCGCACGAAGGCGGCCCGCGGCGAGGTCACCTCCGGCTCCGCGCCGGCCACCCCGGTGGAGCGCGCGGGCGAGGCCGGCGAGGGCTACGGCACCAAGCTGCGCAAGTGGCTGATGTCCGGCGTCAGCTACATGGTCCCCTTCGTCGCGGCCGGCGGTCTGCTGATCGCCCTCGGCTTCGCGATCGGCGGCTACGAGATCAAGTCGGCGCCCTCGGTCCTCGACCACTTCGTGTGGACGCAGACCGACAGCTGGGCCGCCCTGATGTTCCAGATCGGCGCCGTCGCCTTCGGCTTCCTGGTCCCGGTCCTGGCCGGCTACATCGCCTACGGCATGGCGGACCGGCCCGGCCTGGTCCCCGGTTTCGTGGGCGGCATGATCGCCTCCACGATCAACGCCGGCTTCCTCGGCGGCCTGGTCGCCGGTCTGCTGGCCGGTGGCGTGGTGATGGCGATCCAGAAGATCGACATCCCGAAGGTGCTGCGCGGCATCATGCCGGTGGTGGTGATCCCGCTGATCTCCACCGCGATCGTCGGCTTCCTGATGTTCGTCGTGGTCGGCAAGCCCATCGCCTCCGCCCAGAAGGGCATGACCGACTGGCTGAACGGCCTCTCCGGCTCCAACGCCATCCTGCTCGGCTCCCTGCTCGGCCTGATGATGTGCTTCGACCTCGGCGGACCCGTCAACAAGGTCGCGTACACCTTCGCCACCGCCGGCATCGCGGTCTCCAACCCCAGTGACTCCGCGATGAAGATCATGGCGGCGGTCATGGCGGCCGGCATGGTCCCGCCGCTGGCGATGGCCCTGGCCACCACCGTGCGCGGCAAGCTCTTCACCGAGACCGAGCGCGAGAACGGCAAGGCCGCCTGGGTCCTCGGCGCCTCCTTCATCTCCGAGGGCGCGATCCCGTTCGCGGCGGCCGACCCGCTGCGCGTCATCCCGTCCTCGATGGTGGGCGGCGCCATCACCGGCGCCCTGTCGATGGCCTTCGGCGCCACCCTGCGCGCCCCGCACGGCGGCATCTTCGTGGTCCCGCTGATCGGCAACCCGTTCCTCTACCTGATCGCCATCGCCGCCGGTGTCTGTGTCACCACGGCCCTGGTCGTCGTCCTCAAGGGCCTGCGCAAGCAGGCTCAGCAGGCCTCGGCGGGCGGCTCCGCCGCCGGGACGTCCGCCACCGCGAAGGAGGACAGGCAGCCGGTCGCGGCCTGATCCCCGCACCGCGCCGCCGTCTTGTCCCTTTGATTCGCTGTGAGTTGTTCACGGCACCTGCGAGATACGTCACGGTCCGGGACCAAAGTCCCGGACCGTGGTGTGTACTGGGGCGTATGCCCGCGCACGTCTCGACCCTCCAGCTGATCGGCATGACCGCGCTCACCCTGGCCACCGTCGCCTGGGCGGCCGTCGTGACGCGCCTGCTGCGCCGCAACCGCCGCGAGGCCCTCGCCTGGCACGCCGCGCGCGCCCTCCCCGCCTTCCCGCACCGGCTCAAGCCCGCGCCGTCACGCGAGACCGTCGAACTGACCCCCGCCGAACAGGACGCCTTCGCGGGCCTGGTACGACGCCTGGGCAGCCGCTGAGCCTCCCGGCAGGGGAGCGGGGCTAGCTCCGCGTCGCCCGCCGCTCCATCGCGTTCCTGGCCGCGTCCTCCGACGGGTACACCTCGCACATGTGCCGGCCGTCCGGTGTCGCCGTGTGCTCGACCTCCCACAGGGACAGCTCCCGGCCGTCCCGCAGCAGGAACGCGTGCTCGTAGAGCGAGAAGGTCAGCCCCGGCCGGCCCGTCCGCCCCGGCCGTCCGAACGCCTGGGTGATCTGGTGGGCGAACGCCGCCGACAGCGCCTCGGCCGTCTCCGCGCCCGGCCGGTCGGCGTTCTCCGCCCGGCGCAGCAGCCGGCGCGCGTGGTCCGCCGAGTCGTCCGGTACGTACACGTGCCGGGGCTCCGGGACCGGCGCCAGCGTCACCAGCACCGGCAGCTCGAAGTCCGGGGCGTCCGGCGGCAGCGGCAGCCGCGCGGTCGCCGCCCGCAGCTCCTCCTCGTCGACGTACACCTCGTGCTGCGGGTCGCTGCCCGGCACGGTGTTGTGCACGAGCTCCCACAGCGTGACCGCCGAGCCGTCGGCCAGCAGCCAGGTGTGCCGGTACGTCTCCCGGTGCAGCCCCGCGCTGTGGTGCGCGGAGTGCAGCGAACTGTCGTGCGCCAGCGCGCAGTCCAGCTGCCTTATGGCCTCGTCCGGCAGCTCGAAGGAGTTCAGGGCACGGCCGAGGAGCCGCGCGAGGTGCTCCTCCGGAGACTCGGGCGACTCGGCTGGTTCGTACGCTGCCGTCTCGTACGGAACGCTCAAGGTTTCTCCCGGCGTTGCTGCATGTCACCTTGTGGGTGCATACCGTAGCCCCTCGGTCGGACATCATGTCCGGGAACCGAGAAAACGTACGCCGGGAAAACGCGCGGGCCGCGCGAAAAGTTCCCGCGCGGCCCGACGATCAGTCAAAAGGTGCCGGTCAGACGGCACTTCCCGCGGTCCACTCGCTCCACGACAGGTTCCACCCGTTGAGCCCGTTGTCCGCCTGCACGGTCTTGTCGGGGGAGTTCTTCACGATCACGACGTCCCCGATCAGCGAGTTGTCGTAGAACCACTTGGCCGTGGTGTCGCCCTGCGCCCCCTGCACGTCCGCCATGCCCACGCAGCCGTGGCTGGTGCCCTGCTGCCCGAACGGCGGGTTGGACCTGTTGTACCAGTAGTTGCCGTGGATGAACGTCCCCGACGTCGTCAGCCGCATCGCGTGCGGCACGTCCGGGATGTCGTACTCCCCGCCCAGGCCGACCGTCTGGCTGTTCATCCGGGTCTGGGTGAACTTCTCGGAGATCACCATCTGCCCGTTGTACGTCGTGTGCTCCGGGCTGCCCGTGGACACCGGCACCGACTTGAGGAGCTTGCCGTCCCGCATCACGGTCATGGTCTGCGTGTTCGCGTCCACCGTGGAGACCTGCGAACGGCCGACGGTGAACGACACCGTCTTCTTCTGCACCCCGTAGACGCCGTTCGCGCCCTCGACGCCGTCCAGGTCGATCTTCATCGTGACCTTGGAGCCGGCCTTCCAGTAGTCCTGCGGCCGGAAGTCCAGCCGCTGCGCCCCGAACCAGTGGCCCACCACCTGCTGGCCGCTGCTGGACGTGACCGTGATGTGCGACTGCACGGCCTTCTTGTCGGTGATGACCTTGTCGAAGTTGAACGACACCGGCATCCCCACGCCGACCGTCGTCCCGTCGTCCGGCGTGTACGTGCCGATGTAGCTGTTGGCCGAGTTGACGGTGGTGAAGATGGCGTTGGCCGCCGCCGTGAGCCCCTTGGAGTCCTTGGCGGTCGCCGATATCTCGTACTTCGTGCCGCGCTCCAGCTGCTCCTTCGGCTTCCAGGTGCCGCCGTCCGCCGAGAGGGTGCCGTCCACGGCCTGCCCCGACCCCGCCACGGTCATCTTGACGTCGGTCAGCTTCCCGTCGCTGACCTGCACGCCGGTCGTGTTGATGGACGCGCCGGTCGAACCGTCCTTCGCCGAGATCACGATCTTCGCGGCCGACGTCCTGGCGGCGGTGTCCTGCTGCCCGCCCTTGGCGCCGTCGGTCTTGTCGTTGGCGTTGGCGTTGCCACCGCAGGCGGTGAGGGCGAGTGCGCCGACCACGAGGGCGGCACAGGCCACCAGTCCCCGCCGCGCTGCAATGTCCGGCGTTGTCACGGGCTGCTCCAGTTCTTGTGATGTGCGTGATCCGTTCCAGTGCGTGGAGAAAGAGGGCACCGGCCCGGGTGGAGGTTCCCGCCGTGGGCCCTGGGGATCAGCACGTGACAGAACCGGGACAATCGACAGCCAAGCGAAAGGATCCGGACGCGTCCGCTCCCGTCATCGCTCGCGCGACGGCTCCCCGTACAGCTCCCGGTACGACGGCCACGCCCCGCCCGGTCCGTCGACCGGTCCGGCGGCCCGCACGGCCCGTACGATCGCGCGGGTCACCAGGTCCGCGCCGGCCGCGAGGATCTCGTTGAGCGCGACCGGGCCCGCGTCGAGCGGCCGCGCGCCCGTCGCCAGCGCGAACACCGTGTCCCCGTCGTGCAGCAGGTGCACCGGCCGCACGGCGCGCGCGATCCCGTCGTGCGCCGTCCCGGCCAGCTTCTGTGCCTGCGCCTTGGAGAGCCCGGCATCGGTCGCGACCACCGCCAGCGTCGTGTTGAGCGGCGGCAGCCCGTTCCGGGCGGCGGTCTCGGCGAGCCTCCGGCGCGCGGCCTCGTGCACCCGCTCCTCGGGATACGTCACACGCCCCTCGAACAACTCCCCGTACAACACCCCCGTTTCCGGATCGAGGACCGCGCCTGCCGCGTTGGCCACCACCAGCGCGGCCACCGTGATCCCCGACTCCAGCACGGTGCTCGCGCTGCCCACCCCGCCCTTCACCGCCCCGGCCACCGCGCCCGTACCGGCGCCCACGCACCCCTCCCGCACCCGGGCGCCCGGCTCGCTCGCCGCGGCCGCCTCCACCGCGGCCCGCCCCGTCGCCGCGTCCGGCCGGGCCCGGAAGTCCCCGCCCCGCCCCAGATCGAAGACGCAGGCGGCGGGCACCACCGGCACCACCTGCGCCGGATCCGGCCCCACCCGTACCCCGCGCCCCCGCTCCTCCAGCCAGGCCATCACCCCGGACGCCGCGTCGAGCCCGTACGCGCTGCCGCCCGTGAGCACGATCGCCTCCACCCGCTGCACGAGGTTGCGCGGGTCGAGCGCGTCCGTCTCCTTGGTGCCAGGACCCCCGCCCCGCACGTCCACGGCGGCCACCGCGCCGCCCTCGGGGGCGAGGACGACCGTCGTGCCGGTGAGCCATCCCCCGCCGGTGCGGGTGGCGTGCCCCACCCGCAGCCCGGCCACGTCCGTCAGTGCGTCAACTGTCATGACGGCCAGTCTGGCCCAGCCCGGCGCGGTCCCGGGCCGCTCCCGGGCCGGTCACGGGGTGGCCGTGGTCGTCTCCGCGGGGCGCTCCTGGCCGGCCGCGCGCGCCGTCAGCGTCGTCCCGGTCGCCACCGCCAGCGCCGACACCAGGCCCGCCGCCGGCACCGCCCAGTCGCCCAGGAACGTGCAGCAGACCACCAGCAGCGCCGTCACCGGCAGCACCAGCTGCTGGGCGAGGCCCACCTTGAAGTGCCGTGAGTGCAGCGCCCACACGGTCAGCAGGTACACCGCGGTCGGCACGGTCACCGCCGCCGACGCGGCCGTCGTGGAGATGTGTGCCTTGCCGACCGTCTCCTCGACGGCCACCTCGATGCCCGCGCCGATCGAGGCCGCCGACGCGAAGATCAGGTAGTGACCGTAACCCCACAGGAAGGACTGCCTGTTGGAGCGCAGATGGCCGTGGACCGGCACCACGAAGTAGATCCACCACGCCGAGAAGACGATCAGCAGGCCACCCGCCGCGATCGGCAGCAGCTCGGCCAGCGCGTCGTGCTCGGCCACGGCCGACTTCACGGCGACCGTCGCCGCCGCGATCGTCTCGCCGAGCACGATGATCGTGAACAGCCCGAACCGCTCGGCGATGTGGTGCGGATGCCAGGAGGTGCTGTGGTCCTTCTCGGCGTACAGGGGCACGCACAGCTCGGCGATCGCCATCACCAGGAACACCCAGGCTCGCGCGGGCGCCGGCAGCACCACGAGACCGATCCAGCCGACCTGGCACAGCAGCACCCCGCCCGCGTACCGGAGCGCCATGGTCCGCTCCGCCCCCTCGGCCTCCCGCGCGGCCCGCAGCCACTGCGAGGCCAGCGCCAGCCGCATGATCACGTAGCCGATCAGGACCAGTGCGAAGTCGTGGTCCGCGAAGGCCCGCGAGACACCGGCCGCCAGCACCAGCACGCCCGCGATCTGGACCAGGGTGACGACCCGGTAGAGGGCGTCGTCGTTGTCGTAGGCCGAAGCGAACCAGGTGAAGTTCATCCAGGCCCACCAGATCGCGAAGAACACCATCGCGTAGTTCAGGACGCCCTCGCCCGCGTGCCCCGCGGCAACGGCGTGCACCAGCTCCACGCCCGCCTGCGCGATGGCCACCACGAAGCACAGGTCGAAGAAGAGCTCGAGTGGCGAGGAGACCCGGTGGGACTCCTCGCGCCCCCGGGCGGTCAGGCGGCGCAGCGGCCGGAGGGGCTGGGGTGCGTGCTGTGGGGCGGGAGCCTGAGGAGAACTCGACGTCATGCGTCCAGCAGAGCAGAAAAGCGCACCGGCTTGCGAACGGAGCCGCAGGCGGGCCCGAGGCGTGGGCGCCGTAGTCTTGAGGCATGACCACCGCCCCCGAGCCCGCGCCGCGCGACCCGAAGCCCGTGCTGATCTTCGACGACCCCCTCGACCGGCAGTCGGCGGACGACACGGACCGCGGCTGGGGCGACCGCCCGGAGGGCGACTCCGCGGCCGACCTCAAGCGCTTCCTCGACGAGAAGCCGCCCCACCACCTCTGAGCCGCCCGCGCGACCGCCCGCAGCCTCCGCGGCAGCGCCGCTAACGCTGGTTGTGGCCGTTTCCGCGCTGCGCGACCAGCGCGTCGCGGATCTCCTTGAGCACCTCCAGCTCGCTCACCTCGACCACCTCGTGCGTGCCCTCCTTCGCCTTCCTGCGGGCCTCCACCCGGGCCAGGTACTTCGCCATCGGCAGAACCATCAGGAAGTACACGACCGCCGCGGTGATCACGAAGGAGAGCGTGGCGCCCAGCACCGAGCCCCACATGATCTGGACACCGCTCTTCACGGTGCCGTCCGCGTTCAGCGTGCACGGCTCCTTGATGCACGTGCTGTAGCTGTCCAGATTCTGCGTGCCGATCGCGCCGACCAGCGGGTTGATCAGCCCCTTCACCACCGAGTTGACGATGTTCGTGAAGGCGGCGCCGATGACCACCGCGACTGCCAGATCGACGACGTTTCCGCGCATCAGGAAGGCCTTGAAGCCCTGCCAGACACTCGGTTCCTTCTTCGCGCTCACCTCGGGGACTCTCCTCACATGCACAGGGTGTGGAACAAAGCGATCCGCAACCTACGGCACCGTGCGGCCATTGCGCCCAATTCCGCAGCTCGAACGAGCGACTTGACACAGAGCGTCCCGGAAATTGCCCCAGGTTGTTCAACACAGGGTCACCGCCAGCCGCGCCGTGGCGCTCGCGCCGACCAGCTGTGCCGCGGCGGTCCGCGGGACCGAGAGGACGACCAGCGCGCCGCTCTCCGCAGCCGCGTCGACCGGCTCCGGCAGCCTGGTCACCCGTACCCCGCGCGCGATCACCCGGGCCTGTCCGCCGGCCGCGGGATCCCCGGCGGCGATGACGTCCACCCGGTCGCCGGGGCGCAGCAGCCGGACGGTGGCCGCGTCGGCGATCCGCACCGGTGCCGTCACCATGTCCACGGGCGGGGCGTGCCGTCGTACCGGCTGGGCGGGCTCGGCGACGGCCGGGTGTCCCCGGGGCGGCTCGGCCCGCAGGGGGTCGAGGGCGGTACGCGGTCCCGCCGCGACGAGCGCCGCCGCCGTGACCGCGAGGCCCGCCGCGAGGGCCCGCCCGCGGTGCCGCAGCAGCCGGTCCAGCCGATACCCCGCGCCGCGTACCCGCACCGGCTCGAAGTGCGGGACCTCGCAGGTGGCGGGGGCGTCCGTGCCCAGCGGGCGCGGGACGCGGAGGGGAGGGGGGAAGGCGGGGGACAGGGAAGGGGGGACGGACAAGGGGATCACCACCTGCGACGAGGAATCGGCTTGCGAGACCACGATGAGGTCTCGCGCCGAAACCCGCCGGAGCCGGTGGGCTACCGCCCGGTTGTGGACAACTCCGCCACCCGAACGAGGAGTTCCGCCCGTGTCCGCCCTGCGGAAAGCCCCCGCAGCCCGGCCCGGGTCACGGCAGCTCGAACCCCGGGTCCATGCCGCCGAGCGCGCTCGTGCACAGGCAGTCCCGGGCCGAGCTCTCCGGCAGGGCCGCCACCGCGTCGAACAGCACGCCCCGGAGCCGGTCCACGTTGGCCGCGAACACCTGCAGCACCTCGTCGTGCGAGACGCCCTCACCGGTCTCGGCGCCCGCGTCCAGGTCCGTGACCAGCGTCAACGACGTGTAGCAGAGCTCCAGCTCACGGGCGAGCGCCGCCTCGGGGTGACCGGTCATGCCCACCACCGACCAGCCCTGCGCCTGGTGCCAGATCGATTCGGCGCGGGTCGAGAAGCGCGGCCCCTCGACCACCACCAGCGTGCCCCCGTCCACCGGCTCCCAGTCCCGGCCGCGGGCCGCCTTCAGCGCCGCCGCCCGTCCGGTGGGGCAGTAGGGGTCGGCCAGCGAGACGTGCACCACGTTCGGCACCGCGCCGTCGGGCAGCGGGAGCCCGTCGAAGTACGACTGCGCCCGGGACTTCGTACGGTCCACCAGCTGGTCCGGCACGAGCAGCGTGCCCGGGCCGTACTCGGGGCGCAGACCGCCCACCGCGCACGGGCCGAGCACCTGGCGCGCGCCGACGGAGCGCAGCGCCCAGAGGTTGGCGCGGTAGTTGATCCGGTGCGGCGGCAGATGGTGGCCGCGGCCGTGGCGGGGCAGGAAGGCGACCCGGCGGCCGGCGATCTCGCCGAGGAAGAGGGAGTCGCTGGGCGGCCCGTAGGGCGTGTCGACCTGGATCTCGGTCACGTCCTCGAGGAACGAGTAGAAGCCGGAACCGCCGATTACGCCGATCTCTGCGTTCACCATGCGCAGCACACTAGCTGGCCGTCCGAGCGGGCAGCAGCCGGTGTCCGGGAACGCCTGGGACCCCGCCGTCGTTCGACGGCGGGGTCCCAGGGATGACGTCTCAGGCGGCGGAGCTGCTGGCCGAGCCCGACGAGGACGACGTCGAGGACGACGAGGTCGAGGACTTCGACTCGGACGTCTTCGCGTCGGAGGATCCGCTCGACGGCGTGGAGCCGGACGGCTTCGACGCGGGGCTGCTGCTCGACGAGGAGCCGCGGCTGTCGTTGCGGTAGAAGCCCGAGCCCTTGAAGACAATGCCGACCGCGGAGAACACCTTCTTCAGGCGGCCACCGCAGTTGGGGCACTCGGTCAGGGCGTCGTCGGTGAACTTCTGCACCGCCTCGAGGCCCTCGCCGCACTCGGTGCACTGGTACTGGTAGGTCGGCACTGTCTTCCTCCTGGCACTCTCACTCAGTGAGTGCTAACGACGGTCCATACTGACGTATTCCCGAGGATCAGTCCACCGTCAGCGGTACGCGGTGACCGACGCCACGTGCGACCGTACGGTTCCGGGGCCGGGTGA
Organism: Streptomyces sp. NPDC048291; assembly: GCF_043201715.1. Classification (NCBI taxonomy): domain Bacteria; kingdom Bacillati; phylum Actinomycetota; class Actinomycetes; order Kitasatosporales; family Streptomycetaceae; genus Streptomyces; species Streptomyces sp. NPDC048291. The sequence goes on along the minus strand of NZ_JBICZC010000016.1, from coordinate 255,905 downwards.
CGAGCCGCGAACGCAGCGCCAGAAGGGTCACCAGGGCGAGCAGGGTGCCCGCCATCGGCACCAGGAACCCGGCGCCGCCCCACAGGCGGTCCTCCAGCTGTCCGGCGACCGTGACCGCGGCGGCCTGGCCGAGCGCCACCGCGCCGGTCAGCCAGGTGAACGCCTCCGTGCGGGCGCCGGCCGGGACCAGGCCCTCGACCAGCGTGTAGCCGGTGATCAGGGCGGGCGCGATGCACATGCCGACCAGCAGGCCGAGGCCGGCCAGGACGAGCACCGAGTGGGACGTCCACAGCGCCGACGCGGTCAGCGCGAGCGCCGCGTAGCCGACGACCAGGCGCCGGTGCGGGGCGGCCTTCCAGGCGAGCGCGCCGCAGACGATGCCGGAGAGCATGTTCCCCGCGGCGAAGGTGCCGTACAGGACGCCGTTCAGGCCGGGCTCGCCGATCGACTCGGTGAACGCCGCGAGGGAGACCTGCATGCCGCCGAAGACGGAGCCGATGCCCAGGAAGGCGACGACCAGCACGCGGATGCCCGGGACGCGGAGCGCGGAGGCGTGCCGCACGCGCGCGTGGCCGGCGCCGGTCACCTGCGGCTGGGTGCTCTTCCGGGCGGCGAACAGCAGGCCGCCGGCCAGGGTGAGCGCGGCCTCCGTGACCAGGCCGGCGGCCGGGGCCACGGTGGTGCACAGGGCGGTGGCGAGCAGCGGGCCGAACACGAAGGTGAGCTCGTCGGTGACGGACTCGAAGGCCGCCGCGGTGGACATCAGAGGGGAGTCCTGGAGTCGCACGCCCCAGCGGGCGCGCACCATGGGGCCGATCTGCGGCACCGAGGCGCCGGTCGGCACGGCCGCCGCGAACAGGGCCCACAGGGGCGCGTGCGCCAGCGCGAGCGCCGTCAGGGTGAGGCCCGACAGGGTGTGCACGAGGACGCCGGGGACCAGCACCGCGCGCTGCCCGTGCCGGTCGGCCAGCCGGCCGCTGTAGGGCGCGAACAGGGCCATGGAGACGCCGGTGACGGCCGCGGCGGCGCCCGCGGCGCCGTACGAGCCGGTGGTGTGCTGCACGAGCAGCACGATGGAGATGGTGAGCATCGCGAACGGCTGGCGCGCCGCGAAACCGGGGAGCAGGAACGTCCAGGCGCCGCGGGTGCGCAGCAGCTGTCCGTATCCCGGGCGGGGCGGCGCCGCCGGGTTCTCCGACGGCTCGGTGGTGACCGTGGATGCCACGGCCCGTGCCTTTCTGCCGCCTGGTAGCGCGGCCCCTCCGGATCAGGGGGCGGCGCCGAGAGCTGTCCTCTTGCGCGGAACTGCGGTAGATACCGGCGTCCACTGCGAGGAGCGATCCGGCCGCCATACGGTCGCGCCAGCTCTGCGTCAGGCAGAGTTGGTTCGATCAGGTTCTTTCATCGTACAGGGGTGAAAGCCCGGTACGCCTGTGAAAACCAGCACCGTGAGGCCCGTTCGCCTGGGATTGGCCGGGCTGTGAACTATCCGAAACGCGCCCTTAACGCACGCTCGGCTAACGCGCGTTCGGCGCGCCGCCGGACCCCGCGCCCGCCGTCCCGTTCGCGCCCAGCCAGCCGGCCAGCTTGCCCCCGGCGCCGACCGCGCGCAGCCGCTGTTCCGCGGCGTCCCGCACCGGGTCGGTGGCGACCACGAGGAGTTCGTCCCCGCGCCGCAGCACCGTCGCGGGCAGCGGGACAAACGATTTTCCTTCGCGGACGACCAGGGTGACGGCGGCTCCGGCGGGCAGCCGCAGCTCGTTGATCTCCACGCCGTGCATCCGGGAGCCCTCGGGGATGGAGACGGACAGCAGATGCCCGCGCAGCCGCTCCAGGGGCGCGGACTCGATGCCGAGGTCGGCGGCCTCGGGGCCCTCGCCGAGCCGCAGCTTGCGGGCCAGCCAGGGCAGGGTCGGCCCCTGGACGAGGGTGTAGACGACGACCAGGACGAAGACGATGTTGAAGATCCGGTGGCTGGTGTCGACGCCGTTCACCATGGGGATCGTCGCCAGGATGATGGGCACGGCGCCGCGCAGCCCGGCCCAGGACATCAGGGTCTGCTCCCCCCAGGGCACCCGGAAGGGCGCGAGGCTGAGGACCACGCTCAGTGGCCGCGCCACCATGGTGAGCACCAGCCCGATGACCAGTGCGGGCAGGAAGTCGTCGCCGAGCTCGTGCGGGGTGACCAGCAGGCCGAGCAGCACGAACATGCCGATCTGGGCGATCCAGCCGAGCCCCTCGGCGAAACCGCGGGTGGCCGGCCAGTGCGGCAGCTTGGCGTTGCCGAGCACCATGGCGGCCAGGTAGACCGCGAGGAAGCCGCTGCCGTGCGCCAGCGCGCCGGCGGCGTAGGCCGTGACCGCGATGGCCATCACGGCGATCGGGTAGAGGCCAGAGGCGGGCAGCGCGACGTGTCGCAGCCCCCAGGCGCCGAGCCAGCCGACCGCGAGGCCTATGGCCGCGCCGATGGCCAGCTCCATGGCTATCTCGCCCAGCAGCACGTACCAGTGCTCGATCGGTCCCGCGGTGGAGAAGGCGACGACCAGGATGACCACCGGGGCGTCGTTGAAGCCGGACTCCGCCTCCAGCGTGCCCGTCACGCGCGCGGGCAGCGGAATGCGCCGCAGCACCGAGAACACCGCCGCCGCGTCCGTCGAGGACACCACCGCTCCGATGATGAGCGCCTGCCGCCATTCCAGCCCGACGAGATAGTGCGCGCCGGCCGCGGTGACGCCGACGCTCACGCCGACCCCGACGAGGGCCAGCATGGAGGCCGACGCCAGGACGGGTTCGACCTCCTTCCACTTCGTGCCGAGACCGCCCTCGGCCAGGATCACGACCAGGGCCGCGTACCCGATGACCTGGGTCAGCTCGGCGTTGCTGAAGTGGATGTTCCCGATGCCGTCCTGGCCCATGAGGACGCCGATCCCCAGGTACACGAGCAGGCTGGGGAGCCCGCTGCGCGAGGAGATCCGGACGGCCGCGACGGCGACGAGCAGGACCAGGGAGCAGACGAGCAGAAGCTGGTTGAGATGGTGGACAGTCAGCGGCGGTTCCCTTCCTTGGCTTGCGCGCGGGGGACGCGGAAGCTCACGTACACAGGACCGAGAGTGCGGCACTCCGCACCCAAGTACTTCATTACCTTACCTAACTCTTGACGCTTTCTTGACGCTTCCCGCGGCAAGATCGAACGCCCGTGCCCGCAGGTTCCCCACACCGGGTCAAGTGGCGTGAGGCCCTGCGCCTATGGTTGCTCCAGCGCTCAGTCAAAAGCACATGCCCGCCTGCCGCTCGCGTTAGGACAGCAAGGACAGCGATGCCCCCCAACACCACCGCCACAACGGGTGACAAGCCTGGCAAGTCCGGCAGGAAGAAGGGGCGCAGAGCCCGACTGGTCGTGCTGGTGCTCGTCCTCGCCGTCGTCGGTGGCGTCTTCTACGGGGCGTACTGGTCGGTCAGCACGGTCCGCGCGTCCTTCCCGCAGACCAAGGGTTCGATCACGCTCGAAGGTCTCTCCGGGCCCGTGACCGTGAAGCGGGACGGCTACGGCATCCCGCAGATCTACGCCTCGACCGACGAGGACCTGTTCATGGCGCAGGGCTACGTCCAGGCGCAGGACCGGTTCTACGAGATGGACGTGCGCCGCCACATGACCTCCGGGCGCCTGTCGGAGATGTTCGGCAAGGGCCAGGTGAAGAACGACGAGTTCCTGCGCACCATGGGCTGGGACCGGGTCGCGAAGGAGGAGTACGAAACCAAGCTGTCGGACTCCACGAAGAAGTACCTCCAGGCCTACTCCAAGGGGGTCAACGCCTACCTCCAGGGCAAGGACGGCAAGGACATCTCCCTGGAGTACGCGGCCCTCGGCTTCGTCAACGACTACAAGCCCGAGCAGTGGACCCCCGTCGACTCGGTCTCCTGGCTGAAGGCGATGGCCTGGGACCTGCGCGGCAACATGGACGACGAGATCGACCGCGCGCTGATGACCAGCCGTCTCGGCCCGCAGCAGATCAAGGACCTCTACCCGGACTACCCGTACAGCCGGAACCAGCCGATCGTCCAGCAGGGCCAGTACGACGAGGTCACCAAGACGTTCGAGCAGAGCGGCTCCACCAGCGGCTCGGGGGCCTCGACGGACACGGGCGGCACCACGACCTCCTCGTCCACCGGTTCGGCGCTCACGAGCCAGCTGGAGAGCCTCTACAACGTCCTGGACGACGTCCCCACGGCCGTCGGCGTGAACGGCCAGGGCATCGGCTCCAACTCCTGGGTCGTCCGGGGCCAGTACACCATCACCGGCAAGCCGCTGCTCGCCAACGACCCGCACCTGTCGGCGTCGCTGCCGTCCGTCTGGTACCAGATGGGCCTGCACTGCACCACGATCTCCAGCAAGTGCCAGTACGACGTCACCGGCTACACCTTCGCCGGCATGCCCGGCGTGGTCATCGGCCACAACGCGGACATCGCCTGGGGCATGACCAACTCCGGGGTCGACGTCACCGACCTCTACCTGGAGAAGCTCTCCGGCGACGGCTACCTGTACGACGGCAAGACCAGGCCCTTCACGAGCCGGACGGAGACCATCAAGGTCGCCGGCGGCACGTCCAAGAAGATCGTCGTACGCCAGACCGCCGACGGCATGCCACTGCTGTCCGACCGTGACGACGAACTCGTCCAGGTCGGCAAGAAGGCCACCGTCGACACCGCCGCACCCGACCGCGGCGACGGCTACGGAATCGCCCTGCGCTGGACCGCCCTGGACCCGGGCACCACCATGGACGCCGTCTTCGCGCTCGACAAGGCGTCCGACTGGGACTCCTTCCGGGGCGCGGCCGCCCAGTTCGACGTGCCGTCGCAGAACCTGATCTACGCCGACACCAAGAACAACATCGGCTACACGCTGCCCGGCAGGATCCCCACCCGCTCCTCGGTGGACGACGGCTCCATCCCGGCCCCGGGCTGGGACTCCAAGTACAAGTGGACCGGCTTCATCAAGCAGGACGAGCTGCCCTACGAGTACAACCCGAAGCGCGGCTACATCGTCACCGCCAACCAGGCCGTGATCGACAAGGACAAGTACCCCTACACGCTCACCACGGACTGGGGCTACGGCACCCGCAGCCAGCGCATCACCGACCTGATCGAGTCGAAGATCAAGGACGGCGGCAAGATCTCCACGGACGACATGCGCCAGATGCAGACGGACAACAGCAGCGAGATCGCCAAGCTGCTGGTGCCCAAGCTGCTGAAGATCAACCTGGACGACAAGGACGTCCGCGAGGCGCAGAAACTCCTGGAGGGCTGGGACTACACCCAGGACGCCGACTCCGCCGCCGCGGCCTACTTCAACGCGGTCTGGCGCAACGTCCTCAAGCTCGCCTTCGGCAACAAGCTGCCCAAGGAGCTGCGGGTCAAGGGCCAGTGCCTGTGGGTCGACAAGGTCGACAGCACCGGTCCGGTGGACGACGACACCAAGGTGCGCGAGTGCGGCGAGCGCGACGCCGACCAGGCCCAGCCGGACGGCGGCGACCGCTGGTTCGAGGTGGTCCGCAACCTCATGAACAAGCCGGACAGCGACTGGTGGAAGACGCCGGCCGGCGCGGGCGACCGCCCCAAGGCCGACAACATGGACCAGCTCTTCAGGCGCGCCATGATCGACGCCCGCTGGGAGCTGACCGCCAAGCTCGGCAAGGACATCGACACCTGGAGCTGGGGCCGGCTGCACCGCCTGTTCCTGAAGAACCAGACCCTGGGCACCGACGGCCCGGCCGTCGTCAAGTACATCCTCAACCGCGGCCCCTGGAAGCTCAGCGGCGGCGAGGCCACGGTCGACGCGACCGGCTGGAACGCCGCCGGCGGCTACGGCGTCGTGTGGGTGCCCTCCATGCGGATGGTCGTCAACCTCGACGACCTGGACAAGTCCAAGTGGATCAACCTCACCGGAGCCTCCGGGCACGCCTTCAGCTCGCACTACACCGACCAGACGGGCAAGTGGGCCGACGGCGAACTGCTCCCGTGGTCGTTCTCGGACAAGGCGGTCGACAGCAGCACCAGCGACACCCTCGTCCTCAAACCCTGAGCCCGACGGCCCTGGGCTCGACGATCCGAGCCCGACGGTCACCCGGCGCTGAAACGGCCCTCCACGCACGCGTGGAGGGCCGTTTCGCATGGGGCGGCCGACGGAGGCTCAGGGGCTCGTGAACCGGCGTACCCCCGACGGCGTCACCACCGCCTGCACCGGCCGGTCGTGCGCCTGGGCGGGCACCCGCCCGACGACCTCCGTGTCGTACAGCAGCACCACGAGCGCCGGGCGCGCGCCCGCGCGCTCCAGACGCGCCACCACCCGGTCGTACGACCCTCCGCCGCGCCCCAGCCGCATCCCGCGCGCGTCCACCGCGAGCCCCGGCAGCAGCACGACGTCCGCGCCGAGCACGGCGTCCGGCCCGAGGCGTTCACCGGAGGGTTCGAACAGCGCCATTTTGCCGCCGTGTTGGACCCGGGCGAGGGAGTCCTCCCCGGTGTACGCGCCCCAGTCCAGGTCGTGGTCCGGCAGCAGGGCGGGGAGCAGGACGCGCACCCCCCGCGTGACCAGCGCGTCCAGCAGCGTGCGCGTGCCGGGCTCGGGCCCGACCGAGACGTACGCCGCCACCGTGCGCGCATGAGCCAACTCGGGCAGTTCCAGCGCGTGCCCGGCCAGCGCGTCGGCCGCCTCCCCGACGACATCCGCCGTCAACCTGTTCCTCACCCCGAGGAATTCTCGGCGCAACGTTCGCTTGTCACCCTCGGCTTCAGGTCCGCCGTGCTCCACAGGTCGTTCCCGCACCTTTCCTCAATCTGCTCATATGAGTGCCAATTGCCCGGAGCCACAGATTCTCCACAAAGGCACCGGATAAGGTTGCGGACATGACTCAGTCGCACCCCAGGATCAGCAAGGCTGTCATCCCCGCGGCAGGCCTCGGCACCCGGTTCCTGCCGGCCACCAAGGCCACTCCCAAGGAGATGCTGCCGGTCGTCGACAAGCCGGCGATCCAGTACGTGGTCGAGGAGGCCGTGTCGGCGGGGCTCGACGACGTCCTCATGATCACCGGACGCAACAAGCGCCCCCTGGAAGACCACTTCGACCGCAACTACGAGCTGGAGTCGGCGCTCCAGAAGAAGGGCGACGCCGGCCGGCTCGCCAAGGTGCAGGAGTCCAGCGACCTGGCCACCATGCACTACGTCCGCCAGGGCGACCCCAGGGGCCTCGGGCACGCCGTGCTCTGCGCCGCCCCGCACGTGGGCCACGAGCCCTTCGCCGTCCTGCTCGGCGACGACCTGATCGACCCCCGCGACCCCCTGCTCCAGCGCATGATCGAGGTCCAGGAGCGGCACGGCGGCAGCGTGATCGCGCTCATGGAGGTCGACCCCGAGCAGATCCACCTCTACGGCTCCGCCGCCGTGGAGACCACCGCCGACAGTGACGTCGTCAAGGTGACCGGCCTGGTCGAGAAGCCGGACCCGGCGGACGCCCCGTCCAGCTACGCGGTGATCGGCCGCTACGTCCTCGACCCGCACGTCTTCGACATACTGCGGCGCACCGAGCCGGGCCGCGGCGGCGAGATCCAGCTCACCGACGCCCTCCAGCAGCTCGCCCAGGACGAGAAGGTCGGCGGTCCCGTGCACGGCGTCGTCTTCAAGGGGCGCCGCTATGACACCGGTGACCGCGGCGACTACCTGCGTGCCATTGTCCGGCTCGCGTGCGAACGTGAAGACCTGGGCCCGGACTTCCGGACCTGGCTTCGCAGTTACGTAGCCGAGGAGATGCAGCAGAGTTGAGCACCGCCGCGACCCGCCCCGCCGGCCCGGACCACCTGTGGTCGGTGGACGAGCACCTGGAGGACATCCTCACCGCCGTCCGCCCCCTGGAACCCATCGAGCTGCAACTCCTCGACGCCCAGGGTTGCGTCCTGGTCGACGACGTCACGGTGCCGCTGTCGCTGCCGCCGTTCGACAACAGCTCCATGGACGGGTACGCGGTACGGGTCGCGGACGTGGCGGGCGCGAGCGAGGAGTTCCCGGCCGTCCTGGAGGTCGTCGGGGACGTCGCGGCGGGCGCGGCCGAGCTGACCCCGGTGGGCCCCGGCCAGGCGGTCCGCATCATGACCGGCGCCCCGCTGCCGCCCGGCGCCGAGGCCGTCGTCCCCGTGGAGTGGACCGACGGCGGACTCGGCGAGGGACCGGTCGCCGGGATGCGGGCGCGCAGCCTCGCGCCCGAGGGTGCCGAGGGGCACGTGCGGGTGCACCGGCCGGCCGAGGCACGCGCGCACGTACGCGCGCGGGGCAGCGACGTGAAGGCCGGCGACCTCGCCCTGGCCGCCGGCACCGTCCTCGGCCCGCCGCAGATCGCACTGCTCGCCGCGATCGGCCGCGGCACGGCACGCGTGCGCCCGCGCCCGCGCGTGGTCGTCGTCTCCACCGGCAGCGAACTCGTCCAGCCCGACGAGGCGCTCGGCAGCGGCCAGATCTACGACTCCAACAGCTTCGCCCTCACCGCCGCCGCCCGGGACGCGGGCGCCATCGCCTACCGGGTGGGCGCCGTCGTCGACGACGCCGAGACCCTGCGCGCCACCATCGAGGACCAGCTCGTCCGCGCCGACCTGCTGGTCACCACCGGCGGTGTCAGCGTGGGCGCGTACGACGTCGTCAAGGAGGCCCTGGCGCACGTCGGCGACGAGGACGAGCCGGGCAGCGGCATCGACTTCCGCAAGCTCGCCATGCAGCCCGGCAAGCCCCAGGGCTTCGGCACCATCGGCCCCGACCACACGCCTCTGCTGGCGCTTCCGGGCAACCCCGTGTCGTCGTACGTCTCCTTCGAGCTGTTCGTCCGCCCCGCCATCCGCACCCTGATGGGCCTCGACGACGCCCACCGGCCCCGGACCACGGCGACCCTCAGGGCCGGCAAGGCGCTGAGCTCGCCCAAGGGGCGCAGGCAGTTCCTGCGCGGGAAGTACGCCAACGGCGAGGTGACCGCCGTGGGCGGCGCCGGTTCGCACCTGGTCGCGGCCCTGGCCCACGCCGACGCGCTGATCGTCGTACCCGAGGACGTGGAGTCCGTCGAGCCCGGCACCGACGTCGAGGTCGTCCTGCTCGGCTGACCCGGGTACCCCTGCCCGCCCGCCGGGCGGTCCTGCCCGCTGGTGCGGGCCGTCTTGGCGGTACCGTGTCGCGCACAGCAGGCCCGAGCGCCGCACCGCGACGGGCCAGGACCGGGAGCGCCACACAGCATGACTGAGCCCTTCCGGGGGGACACCCCCGGACCCTCCGCACCAGACCGACTGACGCACCTCGACGACGCGGGCGCCGCCCGCATGGTCGACGTGTCCGGCAAGGACGTGACCGCGCGCACCGCCCGCGCCAGCGGACGCGTCCTCGTCTCGCCCCGCGTCGTCGAGCTGCTGCGCGGCGACGGCGTACCGAAGGGCGACGCCCTCGCCACCGCGCGCATCGCCGGGATCATGGGGGCCAAACGCACCCCGGACCTGATCCCGCTGTGTCACCCCTTGGCCCTCTCCGGTGTGAAACTGGATCTGGCGGTCGCGGACGACGCGGTGGAGATCCTGGCCACGGTGCGGACGACGGACCGCACGGGTGTCGAGATGGAGGCGCTCACGGCGGTCTCCGTCGCGGCGCTCACCGTGATCGACATGGTCAAGGCGGTCGACAAGGGAGCGGTCATCACGGACGTACGCGTGGAGGAGAAGACGGGCGGGAAGTCGGGCGACTGGAGCCGGCCGTGAACGCCGTGCCGGGCGCCGACGCCGCGCCGCGCGCGCCGTATCGCGCGCTGGTCGTGACCGCCTCCAACCGGGCCGCCGCCGGTGTCTACGAGGACAGGGGCGGACCGCTGGTCGCGGCGGGCCTGGCGGGCCTCGGGTTCACCGTGGACGGGCCGCGGGTCGTGCCCGACGGGGAACCCGTGGCGGCCGAGCTGCGCGCCGGGGTCGAGGCCGGGTACGACGTCGTCGTCACCACCGGCGGCACCGGCATCTCGCCCACCGACCGGACGCCGGAGGCGACCCGCGCGGTGCTCGACTACGAGGTGCCGGGCATCGCCGAGGCCGTCCGGGCGTTCGGACGGGAGAAGGTGCCCACCGCCGTGCTCTCCCGGGGTCTGGCCGGGGTGGCGGGCCGGACACTGATCGTCAACCTTCCGGGGTCCACCGGCGGGGTGCGGGACGGCCTCGCCGTCCTGGAACCGCTGCTGGCGCACGCCGTCGACCAGATCCGCGGCGGCGACCACCCCGGGCCGAGCAGTGGGGGTGCGAGCTGAACAGCCTGTCCTGGCCCGTCGTGCTGGTGGACGGCGACGTCGTCCTCCGGCCCATAAGGGTGCGTGACCAGCGGGCCTGGCGCGAGGTCAACCGGCGCAACCGGGACTGGCTGCGCCCCTGGGAGGCCACCATCCCGCCGCCCACGCCCAGCGGGCCGATCGCGCACCGGCCGACCTACCGGCAGATGGTCCGGCACCTGCGGTCCGAGGCGAACTCCGGCCGCATGCTGCCGTTCGTCATCGAGTACCAGGGGCGCCTGGTCGGGCAGTTGACCGTCGCCGGGATCACCTGGGGGTCGATGTGCTCGGGGCACGTCGGCTACTGGGTGGACCAGTCGGTGGCCGGCCGCGGGGTGATGCCGACGGCCGTCGCGCTCGTGGTGGACCACTGTTTCCGCACCGTTGGTCTGCACCGCATCGAGGTCTGCATTCGCCCCGAGAACCGGCCCAGCCGACGGGTCGTGGAGAAACTCGGATTCCGCGAGGAGGGGCTGCGGCCGCGTTATCTCCACATCGACGGCGCATGGCGCGACCACCTCGTCTACGCGCTCACCGCGGAAGAGGTGCCCGAGGGGTTGCTCGGCCGCTGGCAGCGGGCGCGTTCCGGCACTCCGCACGGGCCCCGCAATCCGCAGAACACCCCGGGGAATCCCGGCTAGCCGAACAAATTGAATGCGTGTTCGAAATTGATCGGTTCTTGACCGTCTCGGGGCGTTGAATTCGCGGCTCCGGCGGCCTACTGATCGCATCGGTCACAAAAAAAGCTCGAAATATCAGCCGGATCGTGCGACACACCGGCGCAATTGGCAGATGGCCCCACGCAAACCCCTCTACCGTGTGAGGCGTGAGCAGCAGCGGCCTCATCTACGCAGTCATTGTCGGGGCCTGGGCCGCCTACTTGGTGCCGATGTGGCTCCGTAGGCAGGACGAGCTGAACGAGGCCCGTCCGACGGAACGCTTCAGCACCGCCATCCGGCTGCTGTCCGGACGGGCGGGGATGGAGCGCCGGTACGCCAAGGACCTGCGGGCGCGCTCCGCCTCGGAGGGGGAGCAGGACGCCGGCGAACCGGACGCCGCCACCGACTCGGTGGACGTCCGGGCCTTCGCCATGCCTCCGACCCGCCGTCAGGTCCGGGCGGACGTCCAGGCGGAGAAGGAGCAGGAGGCGCCCGGACGCCAGGAACCGGCGCGCGACCAGACGGCCGCGCCGGCGGCCAAGTCCGCGTCCGCGCCGCCCCGTCAGACGGGCGCCGCATCCGTACCGGCCCCGGCATCCGCCTCCACCTCCGCGCCCAAGTCGGGCTCCACGCCCGCGCCCAAGTCGGGCTCCACGCACGCCCGTAAACAGATTCCGACCCCCCGGCGCGCGCCTTCCCCACAGGCGGCGGCGGAACGCGCCCGGCGTTCGAAGGCGCTCGCCCGCCGCCGGCGCACCACCGTCATGCTCTTCGTCGCCTTCACGCTGGGCGCGATCGTCGCCGCCGTCGGGGGACTCGCCTTCCTGTGGGCACCGGGCGTGCCCGCCGTCATGCTCAGCGCCTACATCGCCTACCTGCGCGCACAGGAACGCCGCCGCTTCGCCTACCAGATGGACCGGCGTCAGGCCGAGGCCGCCGCACAGCGGTTGCGCGAACGCCAGCCGCGCCGACGCGCGCCCCTCGACCCCGCGGGCGCCCGCGCGGACGAACCGGAGGAGGGACCAGCGACCGCAACCGACCCCGGCCTGTCCGCGCTCGCCGCCGACCGGCGCGCCCTCGTCGAGCAGACCGACCACGCCGAGTGGGTCGACCAGCAGCGCGAGCGGCAGCGGCGGCCCGGACACGGGGAGAGCTGGGACCCGGTGCCGGTACCCCTGCCGACGTACGTGACCGCACCGGTCGCCCCACGCGCCACCTCGGACGTGGACCTGGGAGCGCCGGACGCGTGGAGCTCGGCGCGGTCCAGCGCCGTCGCGCCGGAGCAGGAGAGCAGGCCGGCGGAGCCCCAGGCCGAGGCGGAGGAGGCCGAGCCGGCCGACGACGACCGGACGGCACCGGCGGACGGCCGCACCGACGCCCGCCGCGCGGCCTCCGCCCGCCGGGCCCGGGAACGCGGCCGCACCCCCCTCTTCGACCAGTACGAGGACGGCGACCGCCCCCGTGCGGCCAACGAGTGACCTGACGGCGAGGGCGCGGGGCGCCTCGGCACCCCGCTCCTGACCAGTCAGGGAACGGATTTCCAAGCACCCTGACGGGGATGCTAGAGTTTCACTCGTTGCAAGGGCCTGTGGCGCAGTCCGGTAGCGCACCTCGTTCGCATCGAGGGGGCCAGGGGTTCGAATCCCCTCAGGTCCACTGCACGGTGAGACCCCGCACGATCGTCAAGATCGTGTGGGGTCTTCGTCGTTCTCGGAGGTGCCCTGCCGACTTCCCCGCCGAGTGCGACCTGCTGACGCTTCGTAGGCCGCGGCGAGATGGTCGAGCAGGGGCGCCGCGAAGGGGTGGGGGTCGCGGCGCGGTGTGATCGCGTAGATCCCACGGGTCGGCGGATCGACGAGGGCCACGGTGGTGGCGTCGGTCCGCAGCGCGCTCGTCAGCACACCGGGTATCAGCGCGATGGCGTGACCGGTCGCGACCAGGGCCAGCTTGCCGGGCAGATCGGCCGCCGTGAGATCGATGCGCGCGCCGACCCCGGCGCGGGCGGCGTGCCCGCGCAGGAGCGCTGCCGAGCCGTCGTTGTCCTCGACCCAGATCTCGTCGGCCAGCGTCTGCATGCGCACGGGACCGCGCCCGGCCCGCGGATGACCGACGGGCAGTACGACGACCATGTCGTCCAGCCCGAGGAACAACTGTTCGACCCGCTGGTCGTGGGGCAGCCCGGGCGGTGCGTCGGTGACGACGGCGAGGTCGAGATCACCGGCGGTCACACGGTGGTGCAGCTGCGCGCTGAGGCCGGGCGGCAGGCTCCAGCGGATCGATCCGGACTGCCTCAGCAGCGCCCGGACGGCCTCCGGGACCATCCCCGCGGCGAGAGAGGGCGTCGCGCCGACCGCCAGGGGCCGTTCGAACGCCCCGTCACGGACATCCCGTACGGCGCGCACCGTGCGGTCGGCCTCGGTGAGCGTGGCCAGGGCATGGCGCCGGAACACCTCGCCCGCCGCTGTCGGTCGTACGCCGCGCGCATGGCGTTCAAGGAGCGGTACGCCGAGCTGCCGCTCCAGTCCGGCGATCTGCCGGGAGACCGCCGACTGCGTGTGGCTGAGCTCGACGGCCGCCGCCGACAGCGACCGGAGCCGGCACACGGTCACGAAGGTCCGCCACACCGTCAGCTCCATGACCCCAGTATCCAGCCGACATGCGGCTCTCGCAGAGCTGCCCTGCGAGATCTGCGCTTGTCGCAGCCGTCACGGTGCACCACCGTGGCTCGTATGACCGCACCGCACACGCTTGCCACGGCCCCCGCCGCCGACGCTGCCGTGCTCGAACCGCTCCACGCCTACATCCGCGGACACGCCACCGGCGACCCCGCCCACTTCCGCGACGCGTTCCTGCCCACCGCCCACGTCGAAGGGATGCGGGACGGCGTGTTCGTCTCGTGGCCCCTCGACCGGTACTGCGCGCTCTTCCCGGGCCGGCCGGCCCCGGACGAACCGACGCGCTCCCGCCGTATCGACGCCGTCGACGTCCACGGCACCGTCGCCACCGCGACCATGACGCTCGTCCACGGCGCGGACACGTTCACCGACATCTTCCTGCTGGTCCGCGGCGGCGACGGCTGGCGCATCGCCAACAAGGCCTACCACCGGCACGCTTGAGGGGGTGACGCGCCCTACAGGCCGGCCGGCGGATCCGTCCGCAGGGCCTTCGCGAAGCAGCGGCTCGATTCGTATGCGCGGTAGTAGCCGAACTTGACGCACGGTTCGTAGCCGCTGGAGGTGTACAGGGCGATGGCCTCCGGCTGCTTGGTGCCGGTTTCCAGGACCATGCGGATGCGGCCGGCCGCGCGGGCGTCGGCCTCGAGGGCCGTGAGCATGCGGCGGGCGAGACCCCGGCCGCGCATCCCCTCGACGACGAACATGCGCTTGAGCTCGGCGTCGCCGTCCTCGTTGCCCTCGCCGTTCGCGTCCTGGCTGCGCCAGCCGCCGGTGGCCACCGGGCGGTCGGACTCGTCGTACGCGATCAGGTAGACGCCGTTCGGCGGCCTGAAGTCGGCCGTGCCGAGGACGGTGGCGTCGCCGCCGTCGCCGTAGCGCTGCTGGTACTCGGCCTGGACCTCGTCGTTCAGCTTGACGGCGTCGGGGTGGTCGAAGGCAACCGGGCGTATATTCATGTGAGGCATCGTATATTCGTGCGGGCGGCGAGCGCGGTGGGCATCGGGACTCCGTCCAGTGTGCCGGTATCGTGCCCTGGTGCTGACTGTGACCACGGTGAATGTGAACGGGCTGCGGGCCGCCGCCAAGAAGGGCTTCGTGGAGTGGCTCGCCGAGACCTCCGCGGACGTGCTCTGCCTCCAGGAGGTGCGCGCGGAGCCGCAGCAGCTCCCGGAAGAGGTGCGCGCGCCCGGCGGCTGGCACGTGGTGCACGCCCCCGCGGCGGCCAAGGGGCGCGCGGGCGTCTCCCTGTACACCCGGCGTGAGCCGGACCGCGTGCGCGTCGGCTTCGGGTCGGACGAGTTCGACACGAGCGGCCGCTACGTCGAGGCCGACCTGCCCGGGGTCACCGTCGTCTCGCTCTACCTCCCCTCCGGCGAGGTGGGCACCGAGCGGCAGGACGAGAAGTACCGGTTCATGACCGAGTTCCTCGCCCATCTGAAGGACCTGCGCGAGCGGGCCGCCGCCGACGGGCGCGAGGTCGTCGTCTGCGGCGACTGGAACATCGCCCACCAGCAGGCCGACCTGAAGAACTGGCGCGGCAACACCAAGAACTCCGGCTTCCTCCCGGAGGAGCGGGAATGGCTCGGCAAGGTCCTGGACCCGGCCGACGGCGGCTACGTCGACGTCGTGCGCGCGCTGCATCCGGAGGCGGAGGGGCCGTACACCTGGTGGTCGTACCGGGGCCGGGCCTTCGACAACGATTCCGGATGGCGCATCGACTACCAGCTGGGCACGCCCGGGCTCGCGGGCAAGGCGGTCAAGGGGTTCGTGGAGCGGGCGGCCACGCATGCCGAGCGGTGGTCCGACCATGCGCCGGTCACCGTCGTGTACGACCTCTGACGGCCTCCGACGACTTCTGACGGCCTCCGACCGATCCTGCTACGGGTTCTTCCGCAGCCTGCGGTCCAGCGCCAGTGACACCTCTGCCTCCACCACGCTGCGGGCCAGCGGGCGCAGGCGTTCCATGTCCTGCTCGGGGCCGTGGCGCAGGACGAGGTCGGCGAAGAGTTCGGCGAGGGCGTCGGCGTGTTCGCGGACGCTGCGGCCGGCCGCCAGGACCTCGGCGAGCGGGAAGCCCTCGCGGACCAGGGCCTCGGAGGCGTCCAGCAGGCGGCGGCTGATGTGGACGATGTCGTCGCCGTCGGTGCCGAGGTAGCCGAGGTCCATCGCGGCGGCGAGGTTCTCCGGGGTGACCTCGCCCTCGAAGCGGGCGGCGAGCTCCTCGGGGGTCAGGCGGACCGGCTCCTCCTCGGTGGGGGTGTCGACGCCGAGCAGTTCGGCGACGTCCTTGCCGTGGTCGAGGGCCTCCGCCAGCTCGGCGATGCCGTTCAGGGTGTGGCCGCGCTCCAGGAGCGCCGAGATCGTGCGCAGCCGGGCCAGGTGGTGGTCGTCGTACCAGGCGATACGGCCCTCGCGGCGGGGCGGCCGGATCAGCTTGCGCTCGCGGTAGAAGCGCAGGGTGCGCACGGTGATGCCGGCCAGTGCGGCCAGTTCCTCCATGCGGTACTCGCGCGGTCCGTCGTCGTCTGCCACGGGCGCAGCCTATGTTGTACCGCCGGTAACTTTCCCTCGTGCAGACCCTACCCATCGGTACGGAGCTGCTCTACAGTCCAACCGTGCCAGTGTTCACTGGCGTAATTGCGGGCGAGGTGTGGAGGCTCAGGGATGGCCCAGCACGAGCATGTACGGGTGGCGGTGATCGGGTCCGGGTTCGGCGGGCTGGGCGCGGCCGTGCGGTTGCGCAGGGAGGGGATCACCGACTTCGTCGTCCTGGAACGGGCCGGCAGCGTCGGTGGTACCTGGCGGGACAACAGCTATCCGGGGTGCGCCTGCGACGTGCCCTCCCACCTGTACTCCTTCTCCTTCGCGCCCAACCCCGACTGGCCGCGCACCTTCTCCGGGCAGGAGCACATCCGCGCCTACCTGGAGCACGTCACCGACGTGTTCGGACTCCGCCCCCACCTCCGCTTCGATGCCGAGGTCAAGCGGATGGCCTGGGACGCGGAGGCGCTGCGCTGGGAGATCGAGACCGCCGCCGGCACCTTCTCCGCCGACGTCGTCGTCTCCGCCACCGGGCCGCTCTCCGACCCGAAGATCCCCGAGATCCCGGGGCTGGACTCTTTCCCCGGCAAGGTCTTCCACTCGGCCCGCTGGGACCACGACTACGACCTGCGCGGCAAGCGGGTCGCCATGGTCGGCACCGGCGCCTCCGCGATCCAGATCGTGCCGGCCGTCCAGCCCGAGGTCGCACACCTCACCCTCTTCCAGCGCACCCCGCCGTGGGTGATGCCCCGCGTCGACCGGGCCATCAGCGCCGCCGAACGCCGGCTGCACCGCGCGCTGCCCTTCACCACCCAGGCCAGGCGCGGCCTCCTGTGGGGCATCCGGGAGCTCCAGGTCCAGGCCTTCACCAAGCGGCCCGACGAACTCGGCCTGGTGGAGAGCCTCGCCAAGCGCAACATGGCCCGCGCGATCAAGGACCCCGCGCTGCGCGCCAAGCTGACCCCGGACTACCGCATCGGCTGCAAGCGGATCCTGCTCTCCAGCACCTACTATCCGGCGCTGGCCCGGCCGAACGTGGACGTGGTGGCGAGCGGGCTCGGCGAGATCCGCGGGTCGACGGTCGTCGCCGCCGACGGCACCAGCGCCGAGGTCGACGCGATCGTCTTCGGCACCGGCTTCCACGTCACCGACATGCCCATCGCCGAACGGGTCGTCGGCGCCGACGGACGGACCCTCGCGGAGACCTGGAAGGGCGGCATGGAGGCGCTGCGCGGCGCCTCGGCCGCCGGGTTCCCGAACTGGATGACGATCATCGGGCCCAACACCGGCCTCGGGAACTCCTCCATGATCCTCATGATCGAGTCCCAGCTGAACTACATGGCCGACTACCTGCGCCAGCTCCGCGTCCTCGGCGGGCGGGCCGCCCTGGACGCGCGCCCCGGTGCCGTGGCCGCCTGGAACCACAAGGTCCAGGAGCGCATGAAGCGCACCGTCTGGAACACCGGCGGCTGCACCAGCTGGTACCTGGACCCGAGCGGCCGCAACACCACCATCTGGCCCGGCACGACCACGGAGTTCCGGCGCGCGACCCAGCGGGTGGATCTCGCGGAGTACGACGTGATCCGCGCGCCCCAGCCGACCGGCGCCGACAGCACCGGCGCCGACAGCACCGGCGCCGACAGCACCGGCGCCGTCAGCACCGGCGGCGAGCGGGCCGCGGACGCGGAGGTGGGCGCGTGAGCCGGCTCACCCATGTGACCTCCGGGCCGTACGCGCCGCCCGCGCCCGCCCGCGAACTCACCGTGGTCTCCGCCGACGGCGCCCGCCTGCACGTCGAGGTGCACGGCGCCGAGGACGCGCCCCCCGTCGTCCTCGCCCACGGCTGGACCTGCTCGACCGCCTTCTGGGCCGCGCAGACACGGGAACTGGCCGTCGACCACCGGGTCATCGCGTACGACCAGCGGGGGCACGGGCGCAGTCCCGCGAGCCCCGCGTGCAGTACCCGGGCGCTGGCGGACGACCTCGAAGCGGTGCTCGCGGGGACCCTCGCCCGCGGGGAGCGTGCCGTGATCGTCGGCCACTCGATGGGCGGCATGACCGTCATGGCGGCCGCCGGGCGCCCCCGTTTCCGCGAGCACGCCGCCGCCGTCCTGCTGTGCAGCACCGGCAGTTCGCGGCTGGTCGAGGAAGCGCGCGTACTGCCGTTGCGCGCCGGTGGCCTGCGCACCCGGCTGACGGCGGGTGTCCTGGCCTCGCGCGCCCCGCTCGGGCCGGTCACGCCCCTCGCGCGGCGCATCCTCAAGTACGCGACCATGGGCCCGGGTTCCGCCCCGCACATGGTCGAGGCGTGCGCACGGATCGTGCACGCCTGCCCGAGCGCCGTGCGCCACACCTGGGCTCGCGTTCTCGCGCAGCTCGACCTCGACCACGGCGTACGGGAGTTGAGCGCGCCCACGGCGGTCGTCACCGGCACGGCCGACCGGCTCACGCCCCCGGTGCACGCCCGCGCGCTGATCGCCGCGCTGCCGCACCCCCTCGGCCTCACCGAACTGCCGGGCATGGGCCACATGACGCCGGTCGAGGCACCGGGGCTGGTCAACGGAAAGATCCGGGAGCTGGTCACCGCGTACGTGACCGACGCCCCTGAGGAAGCCGGCGCCGACGGGCCCGCGCGGATCAAGGAGGGCTCATGAGCAGGGTCGGTCTCGAAGGACAGGTCGCCGTCGTCACCGGAGCGGCGCGCGGGGTCGGGGAGTTGCTCGCCCGCAAGCTCTCCGCGCGCGGGGCCACGGTCGCCCTGGTCGGGCTGGAGGAGGAGGCCCTCAAGGAGGTCTCCGGCAGGCTGCACGGCGACAGCGCGTACTGGTACGCCGACGTCACCGACCACGAGGCGATGGGCCGGGTCGCGCGGGAGGTCAAGGAGCGGTTCGGGAAGGTCGACATCGTGGTGGCCAACGCCGGGGTGGCGAACGGCGGTCCGTTCGCCGAGTCGGACCCGGTGGCCTGGCGGCGGGTGATCGAGGTCAACCTGATCGGCTCGGCGGTGACGGCGCGCGCGTTCCTGCCGGTTCTCACCGAGAGCCGCGGCTACCTGTTGCAGATCGCCTCGCTGGCCGCGATCACGCCGGCCCCGATGATGACGGCCTACTGCGCGTCCAAGGCGGGCGTGGAGGCGTACGCGCACAGCCTGCGCGCCGAGGTCGGCCACCAGGGCGTGCGGGTCGGGGTCGGGTACCTGTCCTGGACGGACACCGACATGGTGCGCGGAGCCGACCAGGACGAGGTGATGCGGGAGTTGCGGCAGAGGCTGCCGTGGCCGGCGAACAAGACGTACCCGCTGGGTCCGGCCGTGGACCGGATCGTGGCCGGCATCGAGCGGCGCTCGGCGCACGTGTACGGGCAGCGCTGGCTGCGGGGCATGCAGGGCGTGCGCGGGTATCTGCCGACGCTGATCGGCACGGTCGGGCAGCGGGAGATGAAGCGGTTCGCGCCCCGGTTGCAGGGCATGCGTACGGGGCTCGTCGGTGCAGGTGGGGCGGCCGACGAGGAGGCGCGTGCTACGCACCGTAACTGATCGAAATGCGCGCGTAGTCGGCCCGTGTGAGTCTGGTCGAGGCCCCACTGAGGGCCGATCCCCTCACCCTCCACAGGAGTGAACCCACATGGGTATGAAGGACAAGGCCGGCAAGACGCAGGGACAGGCCAAGCAGAAGATGCACGAGGGCCAGCAGCAGGCGCAGCAGCACGGCCAGCAGGCCCAGCAGCGCGGTCAGCAGGCGCAGCAGCGTGGCCAGCAGGGTGCCCAGCACACGCAGCAGCGCGGGCAGCAGACGCAGGAGCGCGGCCGGCAGGCGGCTGAGCGGGGTCGTCAGAACATGGACGACACCGAGCAGGAGATGCAGGACCGGTTCGACCAGGACTACGACGCGTAGTCGTTGCACTTGGTTTGGCCGAAACGGCGTGGGGCGCCCTTCTTTTGGAGGGTGCCCCACGTTGGTTTCGGGGTGGTGGCGGTTGGGGGCGGGTGCGCCCCGGTGGGGGCTTGTCGCGCAGTTCCCCGCGCCCCTCTGGCAAGGACGCTCCCCGGCGTCTCAAGTGGCCGTCGGCCTCGGGGGAAGCATCGGGCGGGCCCTGTTCGGGACTTCGCTGTGGTCGGGCGGGACCGCTGCCGGGTGGTCGGTCAGGAGGTCCAGGGCCAGTTGGATGGCGTCGTCCATCTCGACGTGGCGGCCCTCCGCCCAGTCCATCGGGGTGCGCAGGACCTCGATGTCGGGGGCGACGCCGTGGTTCTCGACGGACCAGCCGTAGTCCTCGAACCAGGCCGCGTTCATCGGCACCGTGATCACCGTGCCGTCGCCCAGGCGGTGGCGGCCGGTCATGCCGACCACTCCGCCCCAGGTGCGCTGCCCGACGACCGGCCCGAGCTTCAGCAGCTTGATCGCGGCCGTGATCATGTCGCCGTCGGAGGAAGTGGCCTCGTCGGCGAGCGCGACGATCGGGCCGCGCGGGGCGTTGGAGGCGTACGACACCGGCTGCGCGTTCCTCGTCAGGTCCCAGCCGAGGATGGTCCGGGTGAGCTTCTCCACCACGAGTTCGCTGATGTGGCCGCCCGCGTTGCCGCGCACGTCCACGATGAGCGCAGGGCGGGAGACCTCCATCCGCAGATCGCGGTTGAACTGGGCCCAGCCCGAGCCGCCCATGTCCGGGATGTGCAGGTAGCCGCACTTGCCGCCGCTCATCTCCCGTACCACCTCGCGGCGTTTGGCCACCCAGTCCTGGTAGCGCAGCGGCCGTTCGTCGATCAGCGGGAGGACGGCGACCCGGCGCGGCGGCCCCGACTCGCCCTCGCCCGGGGTGAACGTCAGCTCCACCGTCGTGGCCCCCGCCCCGGCGAGCAGCGGGAACGGCCCGGTCACCGGGTCCACCGGCCTGCCGTCGACGTGGGTGAGGACCGCGCCCTCCCGGATGCCGGTGCCGGCCAGCGGGGAACGCGCCTTGGAGTCGGAGGAGTCGCCGGGCAGGATCCGCTTGACCGCCCAGCCGCCGTCCCGGCGTACGAAGTTGGCGCCGAGCAGGCCCTGGAGGCGCTGGTAGTGCGGCGGGCCCTCGTTGCGGCGGGCCGGGGTGACGTAGGCGTGCGAGGTGCCGAGCTCGCCGAGGAGTTCGCGGAGGAGGTCGGCGAAGTCGTCGGGGGAGGCGACCCGTTCGACCAGCGGGCGGTACTGGTCGAGCACCCCGTCCCAGTCGATGCCGCACATCCCGGGGTCCCAGAAGTAGTCCCGGATGAGGCGGCCGGCCTCGGCGTACGACTGGCGCCACTCGGCGGGCGGGTCGACCTCGTGGAGGATGCGGCGCAGGTCGATCCAGACGGTCGTGTCGCCGTCGCCGGACTCGGTCGACGGCACGGCCCGCAGCTCGCCCTCGTCGACCACGACCAGCCGGCTGCCGTCGCCGCTGACCGTGAACCAGTCGAGGTGGTCCACCAGTTCGGACTTCTTCGCCTTGCTGATGTTGAAGTACTCCAGGGTCGGCCGCCCGCTGGTGTCGGCCGGGTTGACGAAGGTCTCGCCCAGCGCGCCCGAGATCGGCCAGCGCAGCCAGACCAGGCCGCCGCCGGCGACCGGGTACAGCGCCGAGTACTTGGAGGCGGTGACCGGGAACGGCGTCACCCGGCTCTCCAGCCCCTCCACCTCGACCGTCACCGCGCCGCCCTCGCCGGGCTCCTCGTCCTCCATGGGGTCCAGGCCGCCGGCGGCCGGCCGTCCGTCCGGGTTGAGCGCGAACGGGGAGGGGGTCGCCGACGAGAGCGGGACCAGGTAGGGGCGGCAGCCGAGCGGGAAGGACAGGTCGCCGGTGTGCACGTCGTACACCGGGTCGAAGCCGCGCCAGGACAGGAAGGCGAGGTAGCGGCCGTCGCGGGTGAAGACCGGGTTCTCGTCCTCGAAGCGGCCGTTGGTGACGTCGATGACGAGCCGGTCGCTGATACGGGCCATCTTGATCTGCCGGAGCGAACGGCCGATGCCCGGATGCGACCAGGTCAACCATGACCCGTCCGGTGAGAAGGCCAGATCACGGACCGGTCCGTTGACCGACTGGATCAGCTCGGTGACCACGTCGTCGGACCCCGCATCATCAATATGGTCAACGTTGACGGCGACGGAAGCGTCAGCGCCGTCAACTCCGTCAACACCCTCAACGTCATCGACAACCCCGTCAACGTCGCCCACCTCCTCGGTCGCGTCGATGAGCAGCAGCCGGCCGTCGTGGGCCGCCACCGCCAGCCGTTCGCCCAGCGGGTCCGAGACCAGTTCGAGCACCCGGCCCAGCTTTCCGCAGGCAAGGCGGCGCGGTGGGCGGGCGCCGGTCGCCCGGGGCAGGTGGGCGATCTCGACGGCGTCCTCGCCGCAGGCGTCGGTGACGTAGGCGATCTGCCCGGTCGAGCCGAGCATCTCCGGGAGCCGTACCCGTACCCCGGGGGTGTCGGCGATGGTGCGGGCCGGTCCGTCGCGGTGGGTGAGCCAGTACAGGCTGCCGCGTACGACGACGGCGCCGGCCCGTCCCGTCTCGTCGACGGAGACGCCGTCGACGTGCTGGGCGGCCGGCACCTGGTAGGGGCGGCGCCCGGCCCGGGGCCCGGAGAGCCGTACGTCGAGCCGGCGCGGTGCCGCGTCCGGGCCGAGGTCGTCGACGAGCCAGAGGTCGCCCGCGCACTGGTAGACCACACGCGTGCCGTCGCTGGCGGCGTGCCGGGCGTAGAAGGCGTCGTGGTCGGTGTGGCGGCGCAGGTCGGAGCCGTCGTAGGCGCAGGAGTAGAGGTTGCCGACGCCCTCGTGGTCGGAGAGGAAGGCGATCCGGCCGCCGACGAACATCGGGGAGTCCAGATGGCCGCCGATTCCTTCGAGCAGCCGCTGCCCGTGCAGCCACAGCCGGCCCATGGCGCCGCCCCGGTAGCGCTTCCAGCCGGCCGGTTCGTGCGGCGGGGTGCCGGTGAGCAGCAGGGTCCTGCGTTCGTCGGCGATGTCGGCGACCTGGATGTCGGCGACCGGCCCCCAGGGCAGTTTGCGGCCCGGGTCGCCGTCGGGGGAGACCTTGTAGGCCCAGGTGAAATAGGAGAAGGGCTGCCCGTGCGAGGCGACCGCCAGGATGTCCGCCGTGCCGTCCCTGTCGGGGGGCGTCCAGCCGCACACCTGGGTGTCGGCGCTGCCCCAGTACGTCAGCTGCCGGCCGGGGCCGCCGTCGGCGTCGACCAGGTGGATCTCGGGCACCAGGCTCCGCCAGCTCGTGTACGCGATCCGGCGGCCGTCGGGGGAGAAGCGCGGATGACCCACTTTGGTGCGGTCGACGGTGAGCCGCCAGGCGCGGCCCGGGGCGTCGAGCGAGGTCAGCCAGAGGTCGTCCTCGGCCACGAAGCACAACAGGTCGCCGCTGAGATGCGGCAGGCGCAGATAGCTCACCTCCCCATGCTTTTCCGGGGGCGGATGGGCAGCAACTCGTGGGAACTCACGGATTTCTCAGCCACGTGAGACAGCACACGTACGAAACGGTTTCGTTTCTGTAGATCGCAGGGTATCTTCGAGACGTAAGAACGAAGGTACCGATGGAGCGGTGAAGGGTGAGTGGCATGACTGAGGTCGCAACGGCGCGTCGCAGTCGGATCACGCCCGAGCGTGAGGCCGAGCTGTACGAGGCCGTGCTCGACCTGCTCCGCGAGGTCGGCTACGACGCCCTCACCATGGACGCCGTCGCCGCCCGCACCAAGTCCAGCAAGGCCACCCTCTACCGCCAGTGGGGCGGCAAGGCCGAGCTGGTGGCCAGAGCGGTGCGGTACCAGAAGCCGGGGGGCTCCCTCGGCGAGATCGACACCGGGTCGCTCCGGGGTGACCTGCACACCCTCACGATGCGTTCGGACGACTGCGAGATGGAGCAGAACTCCGCGTTGATGCGTGGCCTCGCCATGGCGGTCCACGGCAACCCGGACCTCCTGCAGGCGTTCAAGGAGCATCTGATCGAGCCCGAGATGGCCCAGTTCCGCCAGGTGCTGCAACGGGCCATCGACCGTGGCGAGGTCCGCGCGGACAACCCCGCGATCGGCTTCGTGATGCACATGATGATCGGTGGGTTCGCCGCCCGCTCGCTCATCGACGAGCAGCCGCCCACCCAGGCCTTCCTGCTGTCGTACATCGACGCCGTGGTGCTTCCCGCCCTCGGCGCACCCACCAGCTGACCCCTCCCCACAGCCAGTCCACCTGACGTCTCCGCTCACGTCGTCGGGCCGATCACGCCTGCCACCCATCAGGCCGATCACCCCTGCCCCGAAAACCCCACGACCTGACCGGGAGTACGCCCTCGTGGCCACGTTTCTCTACAAACTGGGCCGGTTCGCCTTTCGGCGACGGCACTTCGTCGCCCTCATATGGGTGGCGCTGCTGACCCTCGCCGGCGTCGCCGCCGCCTCCGCCCCCGCGGCCGGCTCCAGCTCGTTCTCGATCCCCGGCACCGAGGCCCAGAAGGCCTTCGACCTGCTGGACCAGCGCTTCCCCGGTTCCAGCTCCGACGGCGCCACCGCGCGGGTCGTCTTCAAGGCGCCGGCCGGCGAGAAGATGACGGACAAGCTCAACAAGGCCACCGTCAAGAAGACCCTGAAGGAACTGGGCGACGGCTCGGAGGTCACCTCCGTCACCGACCCCTACCAGCAGCACGCCGTCAGCAAGGACGGCACGGTCGCCTACGCCTCGGTGCGCTACGAGGTCTCCGGCACCGAGCTCAAGGACTCCTCCCGCGACGCGCTGGAGACGGCCGGGCACGACGCCGAGAAGGCCGGACTCACCGTCGAGGTCGGCGGTGACGCGCTCCAGGCCGGAGCCGACGCGGGCGGCGCCGGAGAGGCCATCGGTCTCGCCATCGCCGCCGTCGTCCTCGTCGTCACCCTGGGCTCGCTGGTCGCGGCCGGACTGCCGCTGCTGACGGCGATCATCGGCGTCGGCATCGGCGTCTCCACCATCACCGCCCTCGCCAAGACGCTCGACCTCGGCGACACCACGTCCACCCTGGCGCTGATGCTCGGCCTCGCGGTCGGCATCGACTACGCGCTGTTCATCGTCTCCCGCTACCGCAGCGAGCTGGCCGAGGGCCGCGACCGCGAGGAGGCGGTCGGCCGCGCCGCCGGCACGGCCGGCTCGGCGGTGGTCTTCGCGGGCCTCACGGTCGTGATCGCGCTCGCGGGTCTCTCGGTCGTCGGCGTGCCGATGCTGACCAAGATGGGCCTCGCGGCGGCGGGCACGGTCGTGGTCTCCGTCCTCATCGCGCTCACCATGATCCCGGCGATGCTCGGCTACGCGGGCCGCCGGGTCAGGGCCACGGGCGAGAAGCGCCGGACGGGCACCCGCGCCGCCCGGCAGGACAAGCCCGGCCTGGGCGCCCGCTGGGCGAGCTTCGTGGTCCGCCGCCCGGCGGCCGTACTGCTGCTCGGCGTGGCCGGACTCGGCGCCATCGCCCTCCCCGCCACCCAGCTCGAACTGGGCCTGCCCGACGACGGCTCGCAGCCCACCTCCACGACCCAGCGCCGGGCCTACGACCTGCTGTCCGAGGGCTTCGGCCCGGGCTTCAACGGGCCGCTGATGATCGTGGTCGACGCGAAGGACAGCGACACCCCCAAGGCCGCGGCCACCAGGGTGGCCGACGACATCAAGGGCCTCAAGGACGTCGTGACGGTGACCCCGGCGGCGTTCAACAAGGCCGGCGACACCGCGACGATCACAGTGATCCCGGACTCCAAGCCGTCCTCCGCGCAGACCGAGGACCTGGTGCACGCCATCCGCGACCAGAGCGCCGACGTCAAGGCCGACACCGGCGCGCGGGTCCTGGTCACCGGCACCACCGCGATGAACATCGACTTCTCGCAGAAGCTCAACGACGCGCTGGTCCCGTACCTGGCGCTGGTCGTCGGCCTCGCCTTCCTCCTCCTGATCGCGGTCTTCCGCTCCATCCTGGTCCCGCTGAAGGCGGCCCTCGGCTTCCTGCTCAGCGTGCTCGCCGCGCTCGGCGCCGTCGTCGCGGTCTTCCAGTGGGGCTGGCTCGGCGGCCTGCTCGGCGTCGAGCAGACCGGCCCGATCATGTCGATGATGCCGATCTTCATGGTGGGCGTGGTCTTCGGTCTCGCCATGGACTACGAGGTGTTCCTGGTGACCCGGATGCGGGAGGCGTACGTCCACGGCGAGACGCCCGGCCAGGCCGTGGTGACCGGCTTCCGGCACAGCGCCCGGGTCGTGGCCGCCGCCGCGATCATCATGATGTCCGTCTTCAGCGGCTTCATCACCTCCAGCGAGTCGATGATCAAGATGATCGGCTTCGGCCTCGCCATCGCCGTCTTCTTCGACGCGTTCGTCGTCCGCATGGCGATCGTCCCGGCGGTGCTCGCCCTGCTCGGCAAGCGCGCCTGGTGGCTGCCGAAGTGGCTGGACCGGGCGCTGCCCAACGTCGACGTCGAGGGCGAGGGCCTGCGCGCCCTGTCCGACGAGAAGGCCGGCCACGACGACGAGGACCGGGAGCTCGTACGCGTCTGACGTACGGCTCGTGACAGACCGCCGGTGAGGGTCCGTGGGGACGGGGCGCCCTCACCGGCTTCCTCGTGCCCCACCGGCTTCCTCGTGTATCCCGCACTTAACCACTCGCCGCGCCTTCCCCCGCCCCGTTAGCGTGCCCCCATGACGACAGCCGCCACTGACGCCGACGCCCAGGGCTCCGGAGCCCATCCTCGTTTCGCCGCCGCCCTGGAGGAGCTGGGCCTCGGGGAACTGACCTCGCGGATCCGGCGGTTCCCGGACGCCACCCGTACCGCCGCCGAGGCCGCCGCCGCGGTCGGCTGCGAGCTGAGCGAGATCTGCAAGTCCCTGATCTTCGCGGCCGACGGGGTGCCCGTGCTGGTGCTGATGGACGGCGCCTCCCGGGTCGACGTGGAACTCGTCCGCAAGGAACTCGGCGCCGCGAAGGTGACCCGGGCCGAGGCGGACGTCGTACGCGAGACGACCGGGTACGCCATCGGCGGCGTACCGCCCTTCGGGCACCGCACCCGCACCCGCGTCCTCGCCGACCGGGCGCTGCTCCGCCACGACGTGGTGTGGGCCGCCGCCGGCAACCCGCACGCCGTCTTCCCGATCGCCCCCGCCGCCCTGGTGGAGCACGCCGGCGCCACCGTCGCGGACGTACGCGAGCCCACGGCGTGACCCCGGCGGTCACCGCGGCCGTCCTGCTCGCCGCGGTCACGCACGCCGGCTGGAACGCGATCGCCCACCGGATCAGCGACAAACTCGTCGGCTCCTCGCTGATCGCCGGCGGCGGCGTGCTGATCGGGCTGCTGCTGATGCCGTTCACCGCGGTCCCGGCGGCGGGCGCATGGCCGTACCTGATCGCCTCGGCCGTCGTCCACGTCGCCTACTTCGCGCTGCTGATGCTCTCCTTCCGGCTCGGCGACTTCGGCCAGGCCTACCCGATCGCGCGCGGCACCGCGCCGCTCCTCGTCACGCTCTTCGCCGCCGTGTTCGTGCACGAGGTGCCCGACGCCCCGGCCGCCGCGGGCATCGCCGTGTCCTGCGCCGGGCTCACCGGCGTCGCCCTGTGGGGGCTGCGCGGCCGCCGCCCCGACTGGACGGCGCTCGGCGCCGCGCTCGCCACCGGCCTGACGATCGCCGCGTACACCGTCCTCGACGGCCTCGGAGTGCGGGCCTCGGGATCCTCCGTCGGCTACATCGCCTGGCTGATGGCCCTCCAGGGCCTCGCGATCCCCGCGTACGCCCTGTACCGCAGACGCGGTGAACTCCTCACCGCGGCGCGCCCGTTCGCGGTCCTGGGACTCTCCGGCGCGCTCCTGTCCGTCTTCGCCTACGGCCTGGTCCTGTGGGCCCAGACCCGCGCCGAACTCGCCCCGGTCGCCGCGCTGCGCGAGTCGTCGGTCAACCCTTGCTGATGCAGTAATAACTTCGCAGGTCAGGTCATTTCAACCCAGGGTGAGCCATCGGATTCCCAGACGGCCGACGTCCAACGCTTCCTCGCTGGTGATCGGCTCGCGCCCCGTCGCCTTGCGCAGGAAGCGAAGTCGACCCCAGCCCAGCTCGTCCAGCCCCGCCGCCCCCTCCGGGCCACCGAGCAGAAGACTCTGCACCAAATCTGCTGCCTGGGAGGTCAGCCACGGTTCGCGCCCCAGGGCGTCGGCCAGGTCCAAGCCGTGCACGGCGACCTCGACCACCCGCGTCAGCAGGAACTCCGACAGGAGCATCGGATCGCCGTGCCGGGTGCGAACCACACGCCCTTCGGGTTCGGTCCGGCACAGTCGGTCCACCTGTTGCCACACGGTGTTGAAGTCGTCGGCGAGCGCGGCGCCGTTGAGCTGTGCGGCCGCGTGGTCCTGGGCCAGGGCGATCCGGGTCGCGTTGGTATCAGGAGCGAAGCGGTCGTCGGGCCGGTAGTACTCCGCAGCCGAGACCTCGGCACGGGGCGGTGGTGCTGGCGCGGCCAGCATGCCCGGCAGCCAGGCGATCACCACTCGGATGTGAGCCAGCAGGTCACTCACGTTCCACGGCACGCACCGTGTCGGCAGACCCCATTCGGCCGCTGAGACCCCGGTCATCGCCCGCGCAAGCTCGCCCGCCTCCAGACGAAACGCTTCGACCACCCGCCCCTGATCCATACCGATCAAGCTACCGGCCGGAACTCGTGCAGTGGCAGAAGCCGTCATCCCGGAGATGCTCAGTCACGCCGGTCGGAGAGCAATCGCCCCGCCACAGCCAACACCAGCCCGGCCATGACGAGGTAGAGGCCAAGGCGTTCTTCGGGCACTGTCTGTGACCACACTTGCCAGGCTGACGAGGTGTAGGAGTCGGCTGCCAGGAAGGACCCGTAGACCCTGGGGGGCGTGCTGGTCCGGCCGCGCACCCACAGCAGGGCGCCTATGGCGGCACAGGTCGCGGACATCGCGTACAGGACCGTGGCGCGGCGCGGATCCGGTCTGTTCACGGACTCTCCCTCGGCTTGTTGTTCTGGCGTGTGGATTCTCGCCGCCCGTACCGGTCATGTCCGCCCCGGGGACTCGTTCCGGCCGGTTGTGTGCAACGGCCTTGGCCATTGCCCTTGCGGTCTGCTGGGCTTGGTCCGTGGACACCGCCGCTGCCGACCGTCCGTCGGCGACCTACGACCGCATCGGCAGGGGATACAGCGAGATCCGACGTCCTGATCCCCGACTGAACGCCTTGATCGGCCAGGCCCTGCAAGGCGCCCGTACCGTTGTCAACGTCGGCGCCGGCGCCGGTTCCTATGAGCCAGAGGGCGCCGACGTGACAGCTGTCGATCCCTCTCAGGTCATGCTCGACCAGCATCCTGGGACGAAGAAGGTGAGGGCCGGGGCCGAAGCCCTGCCGTTCCCTGACGGTTCCTTTGACGTTGCCATGGCCATTTTGACCGTCCATCACTGGGCGGACCTGAACCGGGGACTCGGCGAGATGCGCCGCGTGGCCCGCAGGCAGGTCGTCTTCACCTGGGATCCGACGCACCGGCCGGAGCTCTGGCTGCTGAAGGAGTACCTGCCGGAAATCCGCGAGTTGGACCACGCCCGTTTCGCCCCTGTCGACGAGGTCGCCGACGCGCTCGACGCGCACACCGTGACGCCTTTCCCGATCCCGCACGACTTCACCGACGGCTTCCAGTGCGCCTACTGGAGCCGACCGGAGTTCTACCTCGATCCGGTGATCCGGCGAGCCAGTTCCACCTTCGCCCAACTGCCGCCCTCCGTGGTGGAGCCGGCGATCGCCCGACTCCGCGCCGACCTCGACTCCGGCGCCTGGCACCGCCGCCACGCCGACCTGCTGGGTCAGCAGGACATGGACTACGGATACCGCCTGCTCATCGCAGGCACGTAGCCTCGGCTGCCCTCTACGTCACATCAGTCAAGTCTTGCTGAGGCGGTAATAACCTCGCTGGTGACGGTTGGGTGAGGTCCTCCCGCATGTCCTGAGGCACCGTGCGCCCTGAGTGGTGGGGCCTTAACCGCTGGAGTCAACGGTTCGCTAGATGTATCCCAAGCGTCCAGTCGGCGCGTTTTGGTGCATGGTGAGCACCCGGTTTCTCCCACATCGACTGTGGGCGATGTCCCGCAAATGTGATCCCTTGTGGGAAACGTCGTTTATAGCTCCTTGCCGGATGGCACAAACCATTCTGGAGGCCTCTCCGATAAGAAAAGACACGTCCGCTTGGTCAATCCGTACACCTGGCCGATTCAGATTCGGCGAGAATCACGCTAGGTGCAAAGAACTACTGTTACCAAATGTGCAGACTTGACCGTTGCCACCTGCGCGTGTCAAAAAATTCCAATCCCCCCGAGAGGGCTGCAGCAGCGAAAGCGTCCCAATCCAGAAGGTGAGAAATTTCAAACCTGCGCACACGGAGTCGCAGATCCTCCAAAACTTCACTGAGTGGAAGCATAGGGCGCGCGAAATCTCTGGCTGCGACTGATACAACAGAACCAATCACCCAGGACAAGCAAATGAGTCTTTCATCGTCTGACCCTTGCCAATCCGGCTTCTTCTTCATGTCGTGCACCATGCCCGCCCACGGATGACCTGGAATCAAGTACAACTCATTACCTACGCGTACGCCCACTTCTTCATCTGTGAACCCACTGACTGAGACATCTCCAATGGGAATATGGACCAGTTGATTTCGTGTCCGTCCCCATCGGGGGTCTTGGTCCGTAGAAAGCCGCTCGAGGCCAGCATCCGCAAGGTCCGCCGAAGACCAGAGAGAATTCCCGTCCTTCTTGATCCATCTGAAATCACAGCGCCGTTCCGACTTATCGGCCTTTATCTCGGAAATTTGCCATGCCGAAAGGAAGAATTCATCGACGTGGCCGTCGCGCCCCAAATGGGTACAGATAACCGGCTCAGATTCCTCCCATTGATCCTCCGCATCCGCGAGTACTTTCATCACAGATGCCCTCGATCCACCTGGTAGCTCACGGAGAAGATATTCGATGTGCTCCATCACTGCGCTCTCGGTCATACGGAGCGCATCGAAGTCGAGCAAATCTTCAGCTGAGGCAGGCCTGCGACTTCCACCTTGTTCAAGCAGGAACAGAGGTACCTTACTCAGGCTTTGCCTCAGAGAAGTGCGCGAGACAGGAACGGCATCACTAGTCGAAAATACACGGGAAATAACCGCAGCTTCACCTGTTGCCCAGGTCATGGAATGAGATCGAGCCGACTGGAGCTGCTCCACTTCCTCCCGGATATGATCACAGTAGGCAGAGTAAATCTGCTCAACAACCCGTGTAAACTCTGGCGTGGAGTCAATGGCAGATCGAGCTACGTTGGTGCGAGGCGCATGCGGGCCCTCGGCGTTAGCAAGTGCCCAAACGCCGTGTGCTCGACGAAACCCTGGGGGGTAGCTTTCTACCCGGATACCACCAACGCAGGTACCAACGAGAATATCGGCTTCTCGCACTGGAGCCGAGAAGGGAAGAAACATCCACTCGTTGAAGTATTCATTCCATCTGACAGCATAGGCGATTGACAGGCCTTCTAGATCCTTCTCAACGATTTTGATCTTTTCCTCGTCGAGTCGTTCATAGAAATCAGCACCGTGCCGAGAAATAGCATCTCGCAATGCGTGACCGACAGATTCATAACCGACTTTGACCGCCTCCCCTGAATCCACACCAACGGTCACCTCGCATTCGGGAAGGACGATCCACTTCTGTGCGATTCTGAGGACGTCTCCTACGTCGGCGCTGGGGCGAATCTTGAGTCTTACGGAAGTTCCGTGTGGGAAAAGATCCCTGTCGATGTCAGTCTTGTTGATTGTCCTGACTAGGTACTCGCCGTGTACGGACCTCAAAGACAGTTGACGAGCTTCGTTCTCATCTGGATGGCAGGTGAGAATCTCCACCTCGTCGGCCACCATGAAAGTGGAAAGCACCCCGATACCGAATCGGCTAATAGGGTTGAAGTGGGGATTCTTTTTGCGAAACTCGTCCTCCTGGTAGCGACTCGATCCAGCTTTCAGAAGATTGTTCTCGATGATGGCCTGCGTCATTCCAGATCCATTATCGCGGACCTCAAGAGTTCTCGATTTAGAATCCCACCTGACCCGGACCGTACCGCATGAGGAGGATTCGTTTCCATGCTGAAGCCGAACGGCATCGATCGAGTTCTGCATCAGCTCACGCAGCACAACGTTGGAGTCGTTGTACAGGGTGTGGCCGGTTAGTAGATTAAGTACCTTGGTCTGGTCAAGAGAGAATTGAAAGGTTTGAGTCAGGAAGCCCTTTGCTTCGATCTTGGACGTGTCGATGTACTTCCACGGAAATTGAAAGTTGAGCCCGTTTGCTGTGTTGCTACGCTGGATCCAATCGTGGCTTTTCCGCAGTTGGACAGCGGCATACCTGAGGTATGATGTCAGGCCGAAAAATCCGTCTCCATCGGTAAACTTAGCGTATACGGCAATAGTGTCTCGTGGTGCGACCTCGCTCCTATTGCCGTCAGCGTCCAGTCCCCAAACTGGCTTGACCGCTCGAACTGCCATTTGCTTGGCCCATTCGACCTGACTTATTGGGTCGCTGGGATTAAGTACCCTGAACGCGATGGATGGAGTTCTATCCCGCGTGATGTGAAGCAAATCAATGGTGCGCAACAAAACAGCTGCATACTGAACGTTCGCTGACTCTTCGTCACCATTTCCATAGTACTGCTGCACCGGGTAAATGTCGGTGTCGTACAGGTCTTCCAGATGGTGGCTCTCGCATACTTGCGAAAGGTCATCCCGAAATACGGGCTCCAGAGGAGCTAGGATGCGTTGAACTTCATGCATCATAACGGTGCTGATGCCTGCGGCAGGATAATCGTTACCCAGAATCCAATTCTTGACCCTTAGAGCATGATTTTCGCGCACAAATTCTTGATAGAGAAACCTCTCTCGCTCGTCATCGCCTAGCCGGGTTAGGCGGGCTGCATAGTCTCGTCCTTCGGCATCGTCCGTCAGTAGCACGTCGGCGCGAAATTTCTCGAATCCAGACTCGTTACGTTTCTCATACTCCTCCCTGGTAACCAACATTCCCAGATCGTGAAAATAGGCAGAAAGGACAATTAGGAGCCAGTCGGCCGGAGTGAGGCGATCCTTCGTTTCGTCAGGAATAAGCCAATCCAGCTTCTCAAGCATCACATCGATGTGCGAGATATCGTGCTTGGTGTACTGATCAAAGAACCCAAGTTGGCCAATCCTCCCGAGGAGCTCTTCAAGATCTTGCTTTGTCTGGCGTAGGCTAAATCCACCAAAAGCCGCATAGTTCGAGGCTTTCTCGGCCATTCGTTCGGCGAGCGAAGACAGAGAACTCATGAATCCTCCATGTAGCGGGTGCGCTTATGTTTGACAGGAAGCAAGACGGGCTACAGATGAGGAGTTCCACTCAATCAGCGTCAGGGGCGTGATCGTAGTTTGGCCTCAACTGGGATGCCATGCCGGAATCCTGCAACCGGCAGGGCAGGGATTTCATCTAATCCTGGGCAGAACGAAGAAGCCGGCAAGTGACCACATAACGATCATCGATATGATAATGAACAACAGAACGTAAGTCTCGTACCATCTAAAGAGGTTACCGGGGTGAGGTCGCTTACGAAATCCTGGTGCAACCATCTCATCGGTTATGTCGCATTCCTCATTACGGTAATCAAGCCAGGCAAAGGCGCCTACAACAATCTGCGTCATGGTGAATGCAGCAACTACTGTAGTGAGCGCTAGTAGCCCGATAACTCCGCCCCGAGCTGTAGCAGGATCAACCCCCCACCGCCGGTACCCAACGAAGAGCGCGAGCGACGCGCCGACAAGTGTAGTGGCCAGCGTCTGATAAATTGCGAGGAAGCGGTACCCGTTCTCATTGACAGCATGAATCTGCTGTAGTATGTACCGATACCGCTCCATGGCGAACTCTTTGCGTACGACCTCTATTTCCGGCCTGTCTTCCGATGTCGTCATCGCACCCCCGTCTGACTGCCAATCAGCGTAGGGCATCCTGTCCTGCTTCGTAGTCGACTTGTACGAAGATGTACAGTCGTAATGTTGCGGAGCGTGCCCAGACCTCGGTCGTGAGTTCCGCTTCCGTTCGGTTACCAAGCGCTCTGCTCGCTCCCATCGGACCCTGGATGCCGGTGCGCGGCAGCACTCTGTGCGTCTTCATGGGGCACTTGGATTCTCCCTACGCCGCTGATCACTAATAACGACTGGGTGCGGGTACGGTCAGAGTCGTGTCCTGCGCATGTCGGGTTGGTCACCCATAGGCGTGCGCTGGTTGATCGCGCGCGACTAGGGGAGCTGGTACGGGCATGGCGCTTGACGCTGCTCGCACGGAAGAGGGGTTCACGTCGGCGACGGCTACGCGGGTGATGGCTGCCGCGTGCCAGGCTGCAGGGCTCGATGACAGAAACGCAGAGCTGATCCGTCTCGGTGAGAACGCGCTGTTCAGGCTGGCTTCGGTGCCGGTCATCGTGCGTGTGGCGCGGGGGAAGGAGTATCTACCCAAGGCGCGCGTGGAAGTGGGCGTGTCACGGTGGCTCGGAAAGGAAGGGTTTCCGGCTGCTCGCATCGTTGAGGATCTGGAACAGCCCCTCTTGATCGATGGCCACCCGGTGACGTTCTGGCATCTGATCGTTGAGGGGGACCGCAAAGCGACGTACGGGGAACTGGGCGGTGTCCTGCGGGAGCTCCACTCCATGGCCGTGCCGGACGGGCTTGTACTGCCGTCGTACGACCCCTTCGACAAGCAGGCTCTGAGGCTTGATCGGGCGGTTATCCCGGACGATGACAAGGTGTTCTTGCGGAAGCGCTGGCACGAACTGCGCGACAGGTACGCCGAGCTGCGGTTCGAGTCGGCCAAGGGGCCGGTGCACGGAGATGCCCACGTGCAGAACCTCATGGTGGACGACCAAGGTCGCGTGATCCTGATCGACTTCGAGATGTTCTGCTATGACCACCCTGAGTGGGATCTCATGGTCACAGCTGTGGAGCACCACAGCCTTGGGTGGCAGACTGACGAACAGTACGCCGACTTCGTAGCCGCGTATGGGCGTGACCTGTACGACTGGCCCGGCTACGAGACGCTGCGCGGGATCCAAGAGTTCGGCATGACGACGTGGCTCATGCAGAACGTTCAGGAGGACGAGTAGACTGCGGCTGAGTACCGCCGGCGCATTGCAGGGCTACGGAACGACGATGCGCCTCGGGACTGGCGGCCCTGGTAACTCCTACTCGTCGTCCTCGTCCAAGCGGGTGAGCGCATCGCGCACCTTGTCGCTGAAGGCGGCCACAGCGGGGTTCGTCGCGTGCACACTGACCTCGCTCTGGAAGTCGGTCACGTAGCGCTGGAACCGCGTGGACTGGAGGGAGTCGCCGCCGTCGACTGCGAGGCTCGCGGTGGTGACGGCGGCTTCCAACTCGCCGTTCAGTAGCTGGCTCTGGGCAAGCACCATGCGGCAGAATCCAAGAGTGCGCGCGTACTTCGGGTCGGTGCTGTCCACCGCTCGCTGGGCCTGCTCGACTGCTTCGCGACGCATCTTGAGGTCCCGGAAGCAGTGGCAGAGTTCGCCCATGAGTTCCGCTTCGTCGAAGTAGCTGAGCCATGCCGGGCCGTCGGCGCTGTGCGCGCGATCGAGATGGCGCTCTGCTTCCTTCATCGCGCGAGCAGCCGCGATGCCGTCGCCTGCGTTGGACAGAGCGCGAGCCTCCATCGCCGAACTCAAGGCCATGGCACGTGGAGTGGCCTGCCCCTTGGCGCCTTCAACGGCTGCACGGGCTAGCTGGATGGCCTGGGCGTGATTGCCAAGGTAGTTGGCCTGATGGCTGAGGTTGCCCAGGATGCGGGCGCCGAACATGCGGTCGTCAATGACCTGGGATAGGCGCAGGGTTGACGTTAGGTAGCGGTGGGCGAGCCGGTGGTTTCCGGCGTCGTAGGCGGTCCACGCCAGCAACTGGGACACCTCGGCGGCAGCGCTGAATAACGCGGTGCCCACCTTCTCGCTGTAGCTCACGCTCAGGAGCGGCAGCACCTCGTGCCGGAAGTAGTGACGTAGTGCCTTGTGGCCGTGCCCTCCGCCGTACTTGAAGTCGAGAGCCATGAATGTCCCGGCGGCATCCCTGATCGCTCGGACGTCACGCATGCCCACTCGTTGGAGAGCTGGCCTGTCTGCCTGGATGCCGTCGGGGCGCGCGATCATCCATGTCAGGACGGCGGAGCTGAGATCGGCCTCCGCGATGATCAGTTGGTTCGAAACGGGGGCGTCGGCGCGCTCCTGGGCGAGTCCATCAAGCATCGACAGGACATCGGGGACGGTGCCGGGGTAGCCGATCGGTTCCGGCGTAGTGGGCTTGGTGTCGCCGAAGAATCCGAGATCGCCGACCGTGATACGGCGGCCCAGCTTGGCCGAGAAGACATCCGCCATGATCGCGGCTGTCTGCGGCCTGATGCTTGAGCCGTTGCGCCAACGCTGTACGGAGACGTGAGTCGTTCCCAGTTCCATGCCTCGTCGGTCGGCCTCGTCCGTCATGCGCTTCGCAAGGCCCTTGTTCGAGATCTTGCCTTCGCTCATGACGGCGATCAGCTGCGCGTTGGGCTCTCGGCTCATGCTCCCCTGCCAACCCGAGAATGACGGCGAGTGTTCATCTTGTCACAGCGCTATCCGGCTGGGGGGTTCATTCCTGAACCCCCCTTCGCTTTGCAAGTGCTCAGGTGGACCCCCCAATGAACGCTCCCGTTCGCGTCCCCTGCGCCGTGTACTGAGTTGCGTGAAGCAAGCGGAGACATGAGAGCTGCCGGAGGGACACGATGAACGAGGGGAAAGCCAAGCATGTGATGGGTGAGCTGGATGCATATGCTCACTGGTTCGTGGCGCCGAATCCGTCCTACGGCGGTCACTACATGACGGTGACGCTCTTCGCCGAGTTCTGCGACACCGGACGCATCGCGCGCGACACGGCCACCGTGTTCCTGCGGGGAGCGGTCCCGCGTGACCTCGTGTACGACGCCCAACTCGCCGTCTCAGAGCTGGTCGGGAACGTGGTGAACCATGCGGTTCCGGACCGCCACCACTCCAGTCCGGGTGCCTGCCGGCGCATCGACGTGATCTACAAGTTGTTCCCCAAGTGGCTCTTCGTCGGGGTCGCGGACGAGGACTCGACACCCCCGCTCCTGCCCATGGGTGACTTCTACTCGCCGGAGTTGGTGACGGAGTTCTCGGAGGCGGTCCTGGCTGACAGCGGCCGGGGGCTGATGATCACGCAGCGGATGGCGGCTGCCGTGTGGTGGACGCCGAAGGAGGGCGGAGGCAAGACGGTCTGGTGCCGATTCGACCTGGATGGCAATGCGGAGGACAGGCCGTACTGATGATCTCCGGCTCGCCGCCCCCACATCACTCCCACGCGATCGGGAGTGGGCGGCGGTCCGGAAACCGGCCGGAGTCTGACCACTCCGGCCAAGGAGCGCGGTCTCTGTAGAACCCGGGGGCTCCCCTCCCGGAGGGATCGCGCTTCATAACCAGATAAGGCCGGGCCACCCCGTCAGCCCTGGAAAGCGAAGGGTGGCCCGGCTGGGAACGCGACGGTTCCCGGTGCCTGATGGTACCGGGGCCGTCGTGCTGCGTTTCGGCCCTGGCGTAAGGAAGTTGACGATCCGTTACCTAGATCAGGGCAGAGGTGGGCAAGGTGACTAGCTCCGGTGAGGGTTGGCTGAGTGACGGACTCGAAGTGCCGGGCGAGGACTTCGGATTCTGGGCGCCTGGCGTCGACTACATGGCGGGGTGGCGTGAGGCGCAGGAGTCGGCCGATCGCTTGAACCGTGCGCTCCTGAGCGTGGGGTTCGAGCTGTCCGCTGTGCGGGCCGTCGCCTCGACGAACGAGGATGGGCAGGGGGTCGTGCGGCTGGCGGCCTGGCCTGGTGCGGTTGAGCGGCTAGCTCGCCTCCTGGAGGCGAGTGCGGATGGCCACGGTGGTGCGGCGTGAGAGGTCCCTCCGCCGGCGACCCCCAGCCCCTTGGGCCCCGGCCTGCGACGGCCAGTCAACGCCTCAACTCCGCGGGCCTCCTTGGTAAGGGGGCGCCTGCCGACCGGACGGGACCGGCGGCCACGCCGCACGCCCGGCCGGGGCGGCCGGGCGCCCCGGCGCGCCGAAGGCGCGCCCTTGAGGAAGTGAAGGCTGTTTCGACCGATCCTCGACCCAGCTCAGCCGGGGGTTCGTGGTGCGGGCTGTTTGTCGGCGGTGATCCGGTAGGCGAGTTCGGCGCGGTCGGCTCCGATGCGGAGTTCTTCGAGGATCAGGGGCGTCTCGTCGGTGTCGTGGGTGATGCGGGCCAGGTGCAGGATCGGGGTCGCGTCGGGGAGCTGGAGCGTGGTGCGCTCGTCGGGCAGGGGCATGCGGGCGCGTACGGTCTCGGACCAGGTGAGCTTGTGGCCGTCCTCGGTGAGCTGCCGGTAGAGGGCACCCGACCGCTTGTAGGGGTCCTCGGCGAGTGCCGGAACCATGTCCGCTACGGCGAACGGGATCAGGGTGCGGTGCATCGCACGCGTCCCCGTACTCGGGTCGAGGAGCAGCCGGTCACAGCCAAACAGGGCTTCCTCCTCGCCGAGTCGGAGGAGCCGGCCGGTGGCCTTCGTGGTGTGGGTGCGGTAGGTGCTGGGCTCTTCGGCTTCCTGCCAGACGTCGCCGTTGGGCATGACGAACTTGCCGTCCGGCGTGCGGCTGATCCGGCGCTCGATCGTCATCGACGGCTGTCCGTCGGAGCGCACGAAGCTGCCCTTGCCGTGGCGTACGTCGATCAGGCCTTCCGCCCGCAGGGCGGCGATGGCGTTGCGGACGGTGGGGCGGGAGACGCCGTAGCGGGTCATGAGCTGGGCTTCGGACGGCAAGAGGGAGTCGGGGGCGAACTCGCCCGACAGGATCGCTTCGCGGATCGCGGCGGCCACCTGCTGGTAGAGGGCTCCGGGGCGCTGGATCTCCGACATGTAGGCATCTCCGGCGGGTCGGGGTCGTAGGCACGTCGCACGCGCGGCGTCACTCGTCAGCATAAGTACTTGCGCTCTCGCCGTACAGGACTTCATAGTCATAACTCGTAAGGACAAGTGACGTCAGAGCAAGTCTGGCGTCTGGACTGGCCAGGGAGGCCGAAGAAATGCAGTCCATTCCCGTGGACACGGCGCGGCTGGGCGTACTGCGGTGCGCCATCGCGCCCGAAGCAAAGATCACCAACACCGACACGCAGGAGGTGAAGAGGGACCGGGACGGTAACCCGGTCTGGACCGTCGCGGTCACCGTGCGGCAGGACGGGCGGCGGATCTCCGTCATCGAGATCGCCGTCAGCGGCCCGCCCAAAGGCATCGAGGAAGGCCAGATCGTCAAGGTCACCGGGCTGACCGCGTTCATGTGGTCGATGGGCGACCGACACGGTGTCAGCTTCCGCGCCGACGCCATCACCCCCGTGCACGGAACCCCCGCGCAGTCCAAGGGCGGTGACGCGTGATGGGACCCATCCTGCTCGCGTTCGCCCTCGCCGTACTGGCCTGGATGCTCGTGGTCGGCGACCTGGTGCGACGGCACCGTCCCGTCTGGCCCTGGTACCTGGCCGGCTACCCGGTCACCGCCTTCCGCGTGGTGGCGACGTGGCGCAAGGTCGCGATGCTCAACGACCTGTCTGTGTCCCGGCGACCGCCCCGCGGGCTCCTCGGAGACCTGGTCGTCAAGGGCGACCCGCTGCGGCCGGTCATCCCGCGGGCCTCGTTCCCGCGGGCAACCCGGCTGGGCCTGACCGTGACCGTGCGCCTGCATGCGGGGCAGACTCCGGCGACGTACATGAAGGCGGCGGATGCCCTGGTGCACGCGTGGAGGGTCCACGCGGTTCGCGTCACCTCGCCGGAACGCGGGCTCGTCCTGCTGACGGCGACGGCTACGGATCCGTTGGAGCGGCCCGGATTAGCCACGGCTCCGACCGAATTGCTGTCGGCTCTCATCGGGGTTCTGGAATCCGGCGGTGCCTGGGTGATGAACCTGCGGCTGGTGCCGCACTGGCTGATCGCCGGGGCCACCCGCTCCGGCAAGTCCATGCTCCTCGCCCGGCTGATCACACAGCTCGCCCCGCAGCGGGTCGCCCTGGTCGGGATCGACTGCAAGGGAGGTATGGAACTCGGGCTGTTCGCCGACCGGCTGAGCGCACTGGCCACCTGTCGGAAAGAAGCGGTCACCGTGCTGTTCGCGCTGGCGGCCGACATGAGAGACCGGATGAGTGCGTGCCGGGCGGCCGGCGTCCGCTCGATCTGGGAGCTCCCCGAAAAGCTCCGGCCGGTGCCCATAGTGGTGATCGTCGACGAGATCGCCGAACTGTACCTGTCGGACGGCACCCGCGAGAGCAAGACCGAGGCGGAGCAGTGCTCCACGCTCCTCCTGCGCCTGGCCCAACTCGGGGCAGCGCTCGGCCTGCACCTGGTCGTCGCCGGACAACGCGTCGGCTCCGACCTCGGCCCCGGCGTCACCGCCCTGCGCGCCCAGCTCGGCGGCCGCATCTGCCACCGCGTCAACGACCCCGGCACCGCAGAAATGACCCTCGGCGACCTCAACAAAGACGCCGTGGCCGTCGCCCAGTCCATCACCGCCCAGGAACGCGGGGTGGCCGTGTGCACGGGCCCGGACGGCGGCTGGAGCCGCGCCCGCTCCCACCTCACCCCCACCGAAGAGGCCGTGTCGACGACCCGGAAGTACAGCGCGCTGACCCCGCACCTGCCCGCCCTGGTCCGCACCCTCACGGTGCCGGAAGGAGACGACAAGTGATCAGCGAAGGCACGGCCTACGGGTTCGCGGTGATCTTCGGGATCATCACCGTCCTCCTCGTCCGCTCCCGCGATGTCCGCCCGTGGGAAGCCGTCTGCGTCGGCCTCTTCGGCCTCTACCTCGGCCAGACCCCCGTGGGCCTGACCGTGCATGAACTCGTGACCTGGTTCATCAGCGGCTTCTCCCACACCTGAGCAGAAGGGACCACCACCATGCCCATGCCTCGCGTGAGGTGCCCGTACTGCAAGGGCGACGGAGCACGGAAGACGTGGACCGGACGGCTGCGGCGCTGCCGCATCTGCCGGGGCACCGGCACCATCCGCTGAACCCCCACCCCCCGACACCCGCAAGGAAGTGATCCCCATGACTCACGGCGCACCACTACCCACCCACCGTGCCGCTTCGGCGGCCCACCCCGGAAGGCCACCACCATCACCCCGGAGTCCACCCCGGCTGACAGGCGCGCCGCCCTCGACCGCGCGGCGCGCCTGCGTCAGCTCCCCGAAACCGACCGTGACGCCATCCGCCTCGCCCAAGACCCGAACTTCTCCCGCTGGCTCGCGCAGATCACCGCGACCGGTGGATGCGCCCACCCCGTCCACCTCTCCGGCTCCACCACCACCCTGGATGGCACGACCGGCGAGATCCTCCACCACTACGACACCCGTAGCGAACCGGGTGAACGCCTCCTCGTCCGCTGCCGCAACCGTCGGGCGACCATCTGCCCCGCCTGCTCCCGCCTCCACGCGGGAGACACCTACCACCTCGTCCGCGCGGGCTTCCTCGGCGGCAAGAACGTCCCCGCCACGGTCCGACACCGGCCCCGGCTCTTCGTCACCCTGACCGCTCCATCCTTCGGCCCCGTCCACCGGACCGGGGATGTGTGCCGTCCTCGCCGCGACGGTGGGACCTGCGAGCACGGGCGGCCCCTCGGCTGCGGCGCCATCCACGCCCCCGAGGCTGGCGTTGTCGGTCAACCTCTCTGTCCTGACTGCTACGACTACACCGCCCATGTGCTGTGGCACGCGCACGCCTCCAAGCTGTGGGACCGGTTCGTCATCGACGTCCGCCGACGCCTAGCCTCCTCCGTTGGTCTCGTACAGTCCCAGTTCGCACGGCACGCCCGGCTGTCCTTCGCCCGCGTCGCCGAATACCAGAAACGCGCAGCCGTCCACGTACACGCGGTCGTCCGCCTCGACGGTTCGGGCGGAGCCGACGCCGAACCCCCGGCCTGGGCCACGGCAGAACTGCTCATCGACGCGCTGCGCGCCTCCGCCGGGCGGGTCCTCGTCCACACCCCGTACAGCCCGGCCGTGGGTGGGCTGGCATTGCGCTGGGGCGCCCAGGTCGACGTCCGGCCCCTGCGCACGAACGGCGACGGCCCCGACGATGATGCCGTGGCCGCGTACGTCGCCAAGTACGTCACCAAAGGCGCGAGCGAGACGGGCGCCGGCGTCGACCACCCGGTCACCACCTGGGAAGACATCGAGTCGGCGCCCGTGAGCCAGCACGTGCGCACCCTCATGCGGGCCTGCTGGCGCCTCGGCGGCCTCCCCGAATACAAACCCCTCCACCTCCGGAACTGGACGCACACCCTCGGCTACCGGGGCCACATCCTCACCAAATCCCGCGCCTACTCCACCACCTACGCAGCGCTCCGCGCCGAACGCGCCCACCACATGGGCCACACCGAGACTCCCGAGACGGTCACCGAACGGCAATGGCGCTACGTCGGCTCCGGCCACACCCCCGGCGCGGCACTCATCGCCGTCGGCGTCGCCGAAGACATCGCCGCGAACCGGGAGATAGCGCGGGGACAGCGGGAGGTGCCCTGGTGACGAGACGCCACCACAGCGAGCAGTGGGCTCGGGCGGTTGAGCGGC
Source organism: Streptomyces sp. NPDC048291 (assembly GCF_043201715.1). Classification (NCBI taxonomy): domain Bacteria; kingdom Bacillati; phylum Actinomycetota; class Actinomycetes; order Kitasatosporales; family Streptomycetaceae; genus Streptomyces; species Streptomyces sp. NPDC048291. The sequence continues at coordinate 213,019 of NZ_JBICZC010000016.1, read as the reverse complement.
AAGCGGCCAAGTTCCCCACGCAGATAGGGCCGAAAAGCGCTGCGAGGCTCGCGCGGCTTCTCGGTCCTGGACGCAAGGAGTAGGCCTCCTGCCCATGCTGGGACCCCCTGTTATCAGCCACATTGGACAAGGTGCGCACCCGAGCTCTACCTTGGTCGGCCATAGCCCACACGGGTGAAGATCGGTACAGTCGTTGACGAGGAGGGTGCGGTGAACCACCGACGTTACTGCGCCAAGTCCATTCCGCTCTGTGCTCCTTTGCGCGTAGTCATATCCCTGTGAAGGTCGGGCTCCGATAGCGGAGTCTCGGGGTGGCCTGATCGTCGGCATCGGCCGACAGCCACCGGGGGGTTGAGAGTGGGCCTCCATGGTCACCGTAGGCTGGGTTTCAGTCGTCACCGCCGTCGTAGGTGGTGTCTTTCTAGTCTTCCGGTATTTCTGCAATCAGTTGGTCGGTGCTAGCAGGGACCTGATCCGTGTCATTCGCGCGTTCCGCAAGGTTCGTGAGGAGCTGACGGACAAGTCCAGCAAGTTGCCCACCGCACCGGTCTCGGAGGAAATGGACGAGACCTCGACGGTTTGACCTGGGAAGCCCTCACCGACATGGCGAGGGCTTCCCTGCTGAGCGGGTGTTTGACCACTTTCGGAGACTGCTCAGTCGAGCGGGTTCGGCTCGATCTCCACCCGATCCGTGTCGAATCCCCTCCCCTTCCGCGTCGGCGGCCGAACGATCACGGCGGCGAACAGGAACCGGTAGATCGCGTTCATGCGCGCGTAGTCCTCCGCCTTCTCCAGCCTCTCCCAGTTGGCTTCGGCGTCCGGCCCGGCGATCCCCTCCAGTACGGCGACCGGTCGTTTGACGGTCTTGCGCTGCCGTTCCTTCATCCGCTTGATGATCGGCGCGCGCATGGCCTGGAAGTCGGCGGTCGTGAAGTCGTCGTCGTTGAGCCACAGCTCTTTCAGCTCAGTCAGCTTCTCGCGGTCCTTGTCGTCGGCGATGACGTCGGCCTCAGGGCGTGTGGTCGTGGCGGGCTCGTAGCCCGAGGTGTCCAGCTTGGTCAGCACCTTGATCGCCACGTCCCGAACGAAGGCTTCCAGCGGCTCGGCCGAGACGGAACGGTTGCACTTCTGCTGGTCGGTGTTGTCGGAGCGGTTGCATCGGTAGTAGGGGTACCGGACGCTGTTCGTTCCGCCCATCCGTGACCCACATGCGCACGTCACGACTCCGCGCAGGATGTAGTTGCGGAGAGGTCGCTTCCTCGTGTCCCAGTGCTGTTGGGCGCGGTACTCCTTGAGTCGCTGCACCTCGTCCCACTGCCCCCGGTCTATGATGGCGGGCCACGTCCCGACGGCCACTTCCTCGCCCAGGTGGAACCGCAGCCCGGCCACGAAGCGGGACGACAGCAGATGGCGGACGTTCTCCGGGTTCCATACCTTGCCCTTGGACGTGGGGATGCCGCGTGCGGCGAGATCCTGCGCTATGAGGTTCGGTGACTCGCCGTCCAGGTAACGGCGGTAGACCTCACGGACGATCTCGGCTTCCTTCTCGACGATCGCGGTTCCGTCGCCGGTGTAGCCGTACGGCCTGTTTCCCACGTGCGGCCGGCCTTCACGGGCGTGGTCCTTCAAGGCGTCCTTGAGGCGTCGTGATGTGTCGTCCGACGATCGACACGCGTGGGCGACTTCGATACGCAGGATGAACCGGTCATCGGGGTCTGACAGATCGCGCCGATTCGCCTCGCCGTGCAGCAAGACGCGCTTGTCGTCGGCTATGGAGAGCAACTCTTCAAGGTCTTTGGGCTGCCGCATGAGCCGGTCGGGGTGGTAGACGATGACGTGCCGGATCTCCCCTTCCCCCATCGTCTTCAGCATCGCTTCCCACCCCGGCCGCTTCCGGTTGCGCTGCCACGCCGACCGGTTGTTGTCCACGTAGACGTGCGTCGACTCGACACGGAGTTGCAGCCGCTCGGCGATCTCCCGACAGATGCGTTCCTGCCGGTCCACCCCGGTCTGGTCCTCGTCCCTGGTATGCGAGATGCGGCAGTAGATCGCTGCGGGCTCGCCCGGCGTGATGGTGACCTTGCCTAACTTGGATCGACTCATGGAAACACTGTATGAGCCTGGCATGACATCGATCATCGTCGGCGCCGCCATCGGGGCGGTCTTCTTCAAGGAGCGGTTCGGAGCGCCCAGGATCGCGGCGGCCGGGCTGCTGGTGGTCGGGATCGGGCTGATGCTGCACGCCGGGTAGCCGTGCGGCGGCCTCCTCGGTACGGGGCCGGTCCGTTCACGGCTTCACCTTCGGCAAGCGTCGTGGTGCGGGGATTCCCCACCTTGGCCGGTAAGGGACTTGAGCCGGACGCCCGTCCGCCGGACTTGCCGTTGCCTTGACGAACCGTTCCCCGGGCGTTCAGCCGACCGCCTGTGCCTGGGATGTGTGTTCTCCATAAAGTCCCTGCGGATTGCGGAAGAAGGGACGCACGGGACTCATGGACACACCTCACGCGGTCCGGGCCCGCGGGATCACCAAGTGCTTCGGGGACATCGTCGCGCTGGACGCCGTGGACCTGGACGTGACGCAAGGTCAGATCCACGGTCTGGTCGGGCCGAACGGCGCCGGCAAGACGACGCTGCTCGGCCTGCTGCTGGGGCTGGCCGTCGCCGACGGCGGGCGGCTGGAGATCCTCGGGACGCCGGTCGACCGGGCGCTCGCCGCCCCCGACGGCGTCGCCGGCTTCGTGGACGCGCCCGGTCTCTACCCCTCGCTCACCGCCCGGCAGAACCTCGCCGCGCTGGCCAGGCTGCGCGGTCTCGACACCGGGACGGCGGGTACCGCGGGTTCCTCGGGGAGGACCGGCATCGACGACGTGCTCGCCGAGGTCGGGCTCACCGCCGTCGCCGACGACAAGACCCGCGGGTTCTCCCTCGGCATGCGCCAGCGGCTCGGGCTCGCCGCCGCCCTGCTCACCCGGCCCCGGCTGCTCGTCCTCGACGAACCGTCCAACGGCCTCGACCCGGCCGGCAAGCGGCACGTGCACGGCGTCCTCACCCGGCTCGCCGCCGACGGCACCGCCGTGGTGCTCTCCAGCCACCGGATGGACGACCTGGAGGCACTCTGCTCCGAGGTCACCATCCTCGCCACCGGCCGCGTCGTCTTCTCCGGCCCGCTGACCAAGCTCGCCGCCGAGAACCGCGAACTCGACTACCGGCTGCGCACCTCCGACGCCGAGGCCGCGCGCCGGCTCGCCGCGGACGTGGCCGGCGTCCGGATCGTCGACGACACCGGCCTCGGCCTGCGCAAGGACCCCGACGTGCTCGTCGTACGCGCTCTGGTGCCCGCCCTCGACGAACTCGTCACGGAGGTGGTGCGGTCGGGTGTCGCGGTGCGCGAACTCGCCCCCGTCGTATCGCCCCTCGAAGCCGCCTTCCTCGCCCTCACCGAGCACCAGGAGACCGGCCGATGACCGCGACCGCAGCCCCCGCTCCCGCGCCCGCCGCCACCGAACCCGCCGCCGCCCGCCGCGTCCCGGTCTCCCGCGGGTACCGCTTCGAGCTGGTGAAGCTGGTCTCCCAGTGGCGGATCCGGCTGCTGGTGCTCGCCTGCTGGATCGCGCCCGGCCTGTTCGTCGCGGGGGTCAGCCAGCAGAGCACACTGCCCGCCGACACGCTCTTCGGGCGCTGGATGCACGCGACCGGCTGGGCCGGGCCGCTGGTGATGCTCGGCTTCGCGGGCACCTGGGCGCTGCCGCTGTTGACGTCGGTGGTCGCCGGTGACGTGTTCGCCGCCGAGGACCGGCTCGGCACCTGGCGCCACCTGCTGGTCGCGGTCCGCTCACCCGCGCGGATCTTCGTGGCGAAGTCCCTGGCCAGCCTCACCGTGATCCTGCTGCTGGTGGCCGGACTGGCCGCCTCCAGCACGCTCGGCGGCCTTGCGTCGGTCGGCGACCAGCCGCTGGTCGGCCTTGACGGCCACCTGCTGTCGCCCGGCGACGCGGCCGGCCGGGTCCTGCTCGCCTGGCTCGTGGCCCTCGCCCCGACCCTCTCCCTCGCCGCGATCGGACTGCTCGGCTCGGTCGCCCTCGGCCGCTCCCCGATGGGCCTGCTGCTGCCCCCGATCGTGGCGCTCGCGATGTCGGTCGCCCAGATGCTGCCGCTGCCCGTCGCCGTCCGCCTCGCCCTGCCCGGCTACGCCTTCATCTCCTGGAACGGCCTGTTCACCAGCCCCGCCCAGCTCGCCCCGCTCCTCGTCGCCGTCGCGGTGAGCCTCGCCTGGGCGGTGCTCGCCACGGTCCTCGCGTATGTGCTGTTCGTACGGCGGGACTTCACCAACCCGGCCTACGACGGCTCCGGGCGCCGCGCGCTCACCCTCGGCGTGCTGCCGCTGGCCGCGCTGACCGCCGTCACCGTGGGCGCGGTCGCCGTGACCACCCCGTCGACCGGCTCCGGGATCAAGCAGGACAAGGTGCAGAAGTCCCTCGCCACGGTCTTCGGCCACCTCTACCGCCTGCAGACGCGGGAACTCCATCGACCCGCCGTCACCGAAGCCCAGTTGGGCGCCACGGCGGCATGCACCAAGAGCGACGGCCAGGCCGCCCAGGAGGGCGCGGGCAACGACTGGCGTTGCGTGGTCAGCTGGCACCTCCCCGGCGTCACCGCGGTCACGGGGACGGCGATCTACCAGCTCGACATCACCTCGGACGGGCGGTTCGTGGCAGACGGCGACGGTCCCAAGGAAGTCAACGGCTACTTCCTGGTGCGGACCCCGACCGGCGACGCCCCGAATCCGCTGTGGCAGTTCGACGGCAACGTCGACCTGCTCGACACCCACTGAAGGGAACAGTTCCGTGCAGGTAACCCGCCAGCGCCGGATCAGCGAGAAAAGACAGGTCAACCTCTTCGGCCGCCGCGTCGGCCGCCGCGCCATGATGGTGACGGCCGGTATCGCGGTCGCCCTCGGCGTCACGGGCACCGCGGTCGCCTCGACGTACCAGTTCGGCACCCAGCAGGTCGGCCAGACCACCGCCAACGGCCAGGTGGTCTCCGCCGACCAGTACATCAACCCCTACGGCACCCGCAGCGTCATCAACGACGGCAAGATCATGTCGTCGGTCGTCAGCCCGGACGGCACCCACCTCGCCGCCTCGGTCGCCGACGGCGACGCGTCGCTCGTCGTCGTGGACCTGGCGACCGGTCAGGTCAAGCAGAAGGTCGGCACCAACGCCGCCGACGACCTGCGCATCAGCAGCGGCGCGGTCGGCCAGGAGGGCCCGACCTACTCGCCCGACGGCAAGCAGCTGTGGCTGGGCCAGGCCAACGGGTACACCAGGTTCACCGTCAACGCCGACGGCACCCTCGCCAACCCGACGGCCGTCAACATCGCGGCCGACGGCTCCAAGCAGGCGCTGGTGGGCGCGGCCGTGTTCTCCGCCGACGGCTCCACCGTGTACTCCGCGGTCAACGGCCAGAACAAGGTGGTCGCCATCGACGCGGCCACCGGGACCGTCACGCAGACCTGGGCGGTCGGCAACGCCCCGCGCGGTCTCGCCCTGGTCGGCGGCAAGCTCTACGTCAGCAACGAGGGCGGGCGCCCGGCCAAGGCCGGCGACACCACCATCAACTCCTACGGCACCAATGTCGTGGCGAACCCGAAGACCGGCGCCAGCACCACCGGCACGGTCAGCGTCATCGACACCGCGGACCCGTCCGCCGCCGTCTCCACCGTCGACGTGGGCCTGCACCCGACCGCCGTGTACGCGAGCAAGGGCGCGGTGTTCGTCACCAACACCGCAGACAACAGTGTCTCGGTCATCGACAGCCGCAAGGACAAGGTCGTCCAGACGATCTCCACCCAGCCGTGGCCCGAGGCCTCCGTCGGCTACGAGCCGAACGCGGTCACCCTCACCGACGACGGCCGCCTCCTGGTGACCCTCGGCCGCGCCAACGCCGTCGCCGTCTACCGGTACAGCTCCCCGCAGCAGCCGGCCCGCTACGTCGGCCTGCTGCCCACCGACTACTACCCGTCCGGGGTCACCGCCCTCGGCAAGAAGATCGTCGTCGCCAACACCCGCGGCATCGACGCGCTCCGTCCCGACGCCGCCGGACACAACACGCACGACACCACGTCGAGCCTCACCCGGTTCACCATGCCGAGCGACCAGGTCGTCAGGTCCGAGACGGCCAAGGTGTTCAAGCAGAACGGCTGGACGTCGAACTCGGTCAGGACGGCCAAGAGCAACAGCCACAAGAAGGCCGTCCCGGTCCCGAGGCGGATCGGCGACCCGTCGACGATCAAGCACGTCTTCCTGCTCGTCAAGGAGAACCGCACCTACGACCAGGTCTTCGGCGACCTCCCGCAGGGCAACGGCAACTCCTCGCTCACCCAGTTCGGCGAGAACGTCACGCCGAACCAGCACGCGCTGGCCGAGCAGTTCGGCCTGTACGACAACTTCTACGACATCGGCACCAACTCCGCCGAGGGCCACAACTGGCTGATGCAGTCGGACAACCCGGAGTACACCGAGTCGTCGGCCGGCGAGTACACCCGCAGCTACGACACCGAGGACGACGTCCTCGGCCACCAGAAGACCGGGTTCATCTGGACCGGCGCGCAGGCGGCCGGCAAGTCCGTGAAGGACTTCGGCGAGTTCCAGTCGTACGAGAGCAAGCCTGCCGGGGCGACCTGGCAGAACCTGTACTGCGACAGCAAGAACATGGCCGCGACCGGGGCCCAGACCCAGTACCCGATCAAGACGGGTTCGGCGATCCCCTCGCTCAACGACGTGTCGGTGCAGGGCTTCCCGCTGTTCGACCTCAACGTCCCGGACATCTACAAAGAGCAGATCTGGAAGCAGGACTTCGAGAAGAACGGTCCGGCGAACCTGAACATGTTCTGGTTCTCCAACGACCACACCGGCGGTCCGGCCAACGCCGCCGCCGAGGTCGCCGACAACGACCTCGCGGTCGGCCGGATGGTCGACGAGATCACCCACAGCAAGTACTGGAAGGACTCGGCGATCTTCGTCGTCGAGGACGACTCCCAGGCCGGCCTCGACCACGTCGACGGCCACCGCGCCCCGGTCCAGGTCATCAGCCCGTACGCGCAGCACGGCACGGTCGACGACCACTACTACTCGCAGATCACCATGGTCCGCACCATCGAGCAGATCCTCGGCGTGCACCCGATGAACCAGCTCGACAGCGCGGCCACCCCGATGTACGGGGCGTTCACCGGCAAGGCGGACGACACGCCGTTCACGGCGGTCCCGAACCGGACCTCGCTGACCCTCGGCGTGAGCCCGCAGCCGACCTGCGGCTCGGACACCCCGGCGGCCCAGGACGCGCAGGCGGCGGCCGCGCCGACGTCGGTCGCCGTCCCGGCGGCGGAGGCCGAGGTCGCGGCGCAGTGGCGGACGTGGGCCTCGCACCAGCGGCTGACCGGCAAGAACGCGGTGCCGGACTACGCGAACCCCACCCAGATGAACCGCTACACCTGGTACCAGACCCACAACTGGACCAAGCCGTACCCCGGTGACAAGAAGGTCTACGCGCCGAACGACGTGCCCGGCGCGTACCTCCCGTCGTCGGAGAACGACGGCTGATCCGGCCCGCGCAGACCGAGGGACCCCGGCCCCGCGCCGGGGTCCCTCGCGCTTTCCCGCGCGATGCCGCACGCCGGGCGCCGCCCGGTACGCCAAGCTGTCTGCGGAACGTACGAGGACAGGGAGACGTCATGACCGACAAGCCGACCGTGGGCATGCTGGGTACCGGCATCATGGGCGCCGCGATGGCCCGCAACCTCCTGAAGGCCGGGCACACCGTCCGCGCGTGGAACCGCACCCGCGCCAAGGCCGAGCCCCTCGCGGCCGACGGCGCCCAGGTCACCGACAGCCCGGCCGAGGCCGTCGAGGGCGCCGACGTCGTCCTGACCATGCTGTACGACGGCGCGACCGCCCTGGAGACCCTGCGCGAGGCGGCCGGATCACTGCGTCCCGGGGCCGCCTGGGTGCAGTCGACCACGGCAGGCCTCGACCAGATCCCCGCCCTGGCCGCGTTCGCCGCCGAGCACGGCCTGGTCTTCTACGACGCCCCGGTCCTCGGCACCCGCCAGCCGGCCGAGGCCGGACAGCTCACCGTCCTGGCCGCGGGGCCCGAGCAGGGCCGGGAGAAGGTCGCGCCCGTCTTCGACGCGGTCGGCGCCCGCACGGTGTGGACCGGCGACGACGGGTCGACGGCCGCCGCGACCCGGCTCAAGCTGGTCGCCAACAGCTGGGTCCTCGCGGCCACCGCGGCGACCGGCGAGGTGGTCGCCCTGGCCCAGGGGCTCGGCGTGGACCCGCAGCGCTTCTTCGACCTGATCGCGGGCGGGCCCCTCGACATGGGCTACCTGCGGGCCAAGGCCGGGCTGATCCTGGACGGCGGGCTGACCCCGCCGTCGTTCGCGGTGGACACCGCGGGGAAGGACGCCCGGCTGATCGTCGCGGCCGGCGCGAGCCACGGCGTGCGCCTGGACGTCGCCGAGGCGGCGGCCGAACGTTTCGCCCGCGCCGCCGCCCAGGGGCACGCCGACGAGGACATGGCCGCCGCGTACTTCGCCAGCTTCGAGGACGGGCAGCCCGGGTCGTAGACGGCGGACCGCGGGGCCTGGGCCGACGTGACGGTCCGGGCCTCGGAGGAGCACCCTGGAAGCAGCGATTCCGGAGGTGGTCCCGTGATGAACATGATGAAAACCGCTGTGGGATGGCATGTCGAGATGGAGTTCCTGGAGGACGACACGCACACGCGCGCGGTGGCCCTGGTACGCCTGCCCGACGGCACCGAGGTACGGGCGCACGGCCACGCGAGCCGGCACGAGTCCGACAGCAACCAGCCCAGAGTCGGCGAGGAGATCGCCGGCGCCCGCGCCCTGAACGAACTGGCCATGCAGCTGCTGTCCAAGGCGCACGGCGAGATCGACGCGCTGTCGGGGCGGCACTCGCACCCGATCAACGTGTGAGGAACGAGGGAGCGCGGGCGTACGCGGGGGCGCGCGGAGCGGTTACGACAGCGCCGTGCGCACCGCGCGTACCAGCGCCTGCGCCCGCGGGTCCGCCGTCACGCTCTTGCGGAAGCCGTTGGTGACATAGCCGAACGCGATGCCCGACTCGGGGTCCGCGAAGGCGAGCGCGCCGCCGCGGCCCGGGTGGCCGAAGGAGGCGGGGGAGAGCAGCGGGGACGCGCTGCCGTGCAGCATGTAGCCGAGCCCGAAGCGGGTGGAGACCACCAGGACCCGGTCGGCGCCCGCGGACTGCTCGCCGCGGGCCAGCTCGACGGTCTCCGGGGTGAAGAGCCGCCTGCCGCCGTCGACCTCGCCGATCAGGGCGGCGTAGCAGCGGGCCAGGCCGTCGGCGGTGGCGATGCCGTTGGAGGCGGGGAGGGCCGCCGCGCGGTAGCCGGGGTCGTTCTCGTCCGGGAGCGGGCTGATCGCGCCGAACGCCCGGCGGGTCAGCGAGTCGGGGTCGGCGTACGCCTCGGAGACGGCCCGCTTGGGCCGGGTCCGCAGCGCGCCCGCGCTCTCCGGTGCCGGCACGGGCCCGACGCGCCCCACGCGCGCCTGCTCCGCCTCCGGCAGCCCGAGCCACAGCCCGGCGCCGAGCGGCCCGGCGATCTCGTCCGCGATCCACTCGCCGATGCTCCGCCCGGTCACCCGCCGCACCAGCTCGCCGGTCAGCCAGCTGTACGTCTGTGCGTGGTAGCCGTGGTCGGTGCCCGGCTCCCACACCGGCGCCTGCGCCGCCACGGCCGCCGCGCCGAGGTCGGGGTCGGCGGCCTCCGCGGGCGTGAGCGGCCGGTCCAGCACCGGGACGCCGGCGCGGTGCGCGAGCAGGTGCCGTACCAGCGTCCGCTCCTTGCCGGCCGCCTTGTACTCCGGCCAGAGGTCGCCCACCGGCGCGTCCAGGTCCAGCTCGCCGCGCTGGTGCAGGAGGAGCAGGACGGCGGCGGCGACGCCCTTGGTCGCCGAGCGCACGACCTGGGCGGTGCCGTGCTCCCACGGTGGGCCGCCGGCGTCCGCGTCGAAGTCCCGTGCGCCGCCCCACAGGTCGACGACCCGGTGCCCGTCCCGGTACACGGCCACCGCCGCGCCCCGGTCCCCGAGCAGCTCGAAGTTGCTCGCGAACGCGTCCCTGACCGGCTCGAAGCCCGCCGCCACAGTGCCCTGCACGTCCACGTCCGGATCCCTCCGCCTTCCCGCCCACCGGTGACAGTGGGTGAAACACGGCCGCGGGGGCCTCGGATTCCTCGCCACGACGTGGTCTGCGGCACGTGCCCGGGGTCAGCCGAGCACGATCGTCACCTCGATGTTGCCGCGCGTGGCGTTCGAGTACGGGCACACCTCGTGGGCGGCGTCCACCAGCTTCGCCGCGATGTCCGCGTCCAGCACCGGGAGCGAGACGCTGAGGGCGACCGCGAGGCCGTAGCCGCGCTGCTTGTTGGGGCCGATGCCGACCTTCGCGGCGACCGTGGAGCCGGTCAGGTCGTAGCCCGCGCGGTTGCCGACGAGGATCAGCGCGTTGTGGAAGCAGGCGCTGTAGCCGGCCGCGAACAGCTGCTCCGGGTTGGTGCCGTTGCCGTCTCCGCCCAGCTCCGGCGGCATCGCGACCTTGAGGTCGATCTGGCCGTCCTGGCTGTTGACATACCCGTCCCGGCCGCCGTGCGCGGTCGCCTCGGCGACATACATGATCTTCGTCGGACGCGAGTCGACGGTGGCGCCTTCGATCACGGCGGGACCTCCCCCAGGGCGGAAACAGTGGTGGGCAACACAGAAGTGTGCAAGCACATCGTGCACAAGGTACCGACCGGTAGGAAGCCCCGGGAGGGGGAGGGGGGTGGAAACCGCGGGTAACAGCAGAGGGCTACGCGGGCCGCGGGGCCGCCGCCCTGCCCGCCCGCTCCGCGAGCTCCCGCAACTCCTCGCGCAGCCGGGCCACGTCGGCCCCGTCGAGCCCGGTCGTGGTGAGCAGGGCGTCCGGGATGCGCGCCGCGCGCTCCCGCAGTTCCTCCGCGCGCCCGGTGCACGCGACGAGCACCGAGCGCTCGTCCCGCTCCGAGCGCTCCCTGCGCACCAGCCCCGCCCCCTCCAGCCGCTTCAGCAGCGGCGACACCGTGCCGTAGTCGAGCCGGAGCGCCTCCGCCAGCTCCTTCACCGTGGTCTCGCCCCGCTCCCACAGGACGAGCAGCACGAGGTACTGCGGGTAGGTGAGCCCGAGTTCGTCGAGGAGCGGGCGGTAGGCGGCGGTCACGGCGCGCTGCGCGGCGTACAGCGCGAAGCACAGCTGCTCGTCCAGCCGCGGCGGCCCGGCGGCCGACGCCGCGCCCGGCGCTGCGACCGGCCCTGCGCCCGGCCGGGCGTCCTCTTGATGCGTCACGGGCCCATTGTCACGGACGCGGGGCGAATCCGAAGGGCAGTTCCAGCCGGTTGGCGCGCATCAGGGCGTCGTCGCCGAGGAGTTCGGCGGTGGGCCCGTCGGCGGTGATCGTGCCGTCGCTGAGCACCAGGGAGCGCGGGCACAGCTCCAGGGCGTAGGGCAGGTCGTGGGTGACCATCAGGACCGTCACGTCCAGGGAGCGCAGGATGTCGGCGAGTTCGCGCCGGGAGGCCGGGTCGAGGTTGGAGGAGGGCTCGTCCAGGACGAGGATCTCCGGCTCCATGGCGAGGACGGTCGCCACCGCCACCCGGCGGCGCTGCCCGAAGGACAGGTGGTGCGGCGGGCGTCCGGCGAAGTCGCCCATGCCGACCCGGTCGAGGGCGGCACGCACGCGTGCCTCCAGCTCCGCGCCCTTCAGGCCGGCCGCCGCCGGTCCGAACGCCACGTCCTCGCGGACCGTCGGCATGAACAGCTGGTCGTCCGGGTCCTGGAAGACGATGCCGACCCGGCGCCTGATCTCCGCCATGTGCCGCTTGCCGACGGGCAGTCCGGCCACCGTCACCGAGCCCGTGCCGCCGCTCAGGATGCCGTTGAGGTGCAGCACGAGGGTGGTCTTCCCGGCGCCGTTCGGCCCGAGCAGCGCGACCCGTTCGCCGCGCGCGACGCGGAAGTCCACGCCGAACAGGGCCTGGTGCCCGTCGGGGTAGGCGAACGCGAGGCCGGAGACCTCCAGGGAAGCGGGAGCGGAGGCGGGAACAGCGGGAACAGCGGTCACAGAGTCCATCCCAACAGGCAGACGACGAGGGCCGACAGCGGCAGCGCGAGGGCGTACGACCACTGGGCCCGGGACGCGGTCACCTCGTCGACGACCGGCATCGAACCGGTGTACCCCCGGCTCACCATGGCCAGGTGGACGCGCTCCCCGCGTTCGTAGGAGCGGATGAACAGCGCGCCCGCGGACTTCGCGAGCACGCCCCAGTGGCGCACGCCCCGCGCCTCGAAGCCGCGCGACTGGCGGGCGATCCGCATCCGGCGCATCTCGTCGGTGATGACGTCGCCGTAGCGGATCATGAAGGAGGCGATCTGGACGAGCAGCGGCGGCAGCCTCAGCCGCTCCAGGCCGAGGAGCAGCTCGCGCAGCTCCGTGGTGGCCGCCAGGAGGACGGAGGTCGCGACGCCCAGGGTGCCTTTCACCAGAACGTTCCAGGCGCCCCAGAGGCCGTTCACGCTGAGCGAGAGGCCCAGCACGTCGGTCCGCCCGCCCTCCGCGACGAACGGCATCAGCACCGCGAAGGCGACGAACGGCACCTCGATCAGCAGCCGCCTCAGCAGGAAACCGGCGGGCACGCGCGCGTGCCGCGCGACGGCCGCGAGCAGCGCGGCGTACAGCGCGAACGCCCACATCGCCGTGCGCGGGGTCGAGACCACGACGACCACGAAGCCGAGGGCGGCGGCGAGCTTGGTGTGCGGCGGCAGCGCGTGCACGCGCGAGTGCGCGTGCCGGTAGAGCCGGTGTGCGTGCCCCGCACCCACGTCAGCGCACCTCCGAAGGGGTGCCGGGACGGCGCCTGCGCACCGCCAGGAACACCGCGCTGCCCGCGACCACGGTCGTCCCGACCCCGATGACGCCCGCGAGGCCGCCGGAGAGCCGGGCGTCGGAGACGTCCTCGACGCCGTAGTCGGCGAGCGGGGAGCCGGCCGAGGCGTGCTCCTTCGTCTTCGCGTCGATGCCGTGGTCGTGGGCGACCTTCTCCAGGCCGTCGGGGCTGGCGGAGGCGTAGTAGCTGACGAACCCGGCGAGCACCAGGGAGGTCGCCAGGCCGCTGATCCACAGCGCGCGGTGGGAGGTGCGCGCCGCCACGGGCGCGGTCGGCTCCGGCGCGTCCACCAGTTCGCCGTTCACGCGCAGCTTGAGCCCCTGCCGCAGGCCGCGCGCCCCGTGCACCAGGTCGGGGCGTACGGCGATCACCGCGCCGACCGTGAGCGCGGTGATCGCGGCCTCGCCGACGCCGATGAGGACGTGCACGCCGATCATCGCGCCGGCCACCTTGCCGATGGCGACGTCGGTGGTGCCGCCGACCGCGTAGAGGAGGGTGAAGGCGACGGCCGCGGCGGGCACGGAGAGCAGGGCGGCGACGAAGGCGGCGCCGGTCACCGAGCGCCGGCCGCCGGGCAGCACCTTCAGCAGGCCGCGGAAGACGGCGTACGCCACCACGGTGGTCACGATCGCCATGTCGCTGATGTTGACGCCGAGCGCGGTCAGCCCGCCGTCCGCGAACAGGATGCCCTGCATGAGGAGGACCACGGACACGCACAGGACGCCCGTGTACGGGCCGACGAGGATCGCGGCGAGCGCCCCGCCCAGAAGATGGCCGCTTGTTCCGGCCGCGACGGGGAAGTTGAGCATCTGCACGGCGAAGATGAACGCCGCCACCAGGCCGGCCAGCGGCGCGGTGCGCTCGTCGAGTTCACGGCGGGCGCCGCGCAGGCTGACCGCGAGGGCGCCGGCCGCGACCACGGCGGTGACCGCGGAGGTGGGGGCGTCGATGAATCCGTCAGGTACATGCACGGTTCGATTTTAGGGTCCTATTGCGAAGCTTTTGCAAGAGCCAGAAGCTCGTCACATGCGGATCCGCATGCCGGGCGAGGGCGGTCTCCGCAAGCGCATTAAGGAAAATGTGCGACATTGGATAAGAAAGCGGATGCACAGCTTTCGCACAGATCACGGAGCGTAAAGGGCAGTCCGATGTCTGTAGTCGAGCAGTATGCGCGAGCCCACATCGTCACCGACGAGGACGCACGGGACGATCCCGGCGCGGTGCCCGTCGTCCTGCGCTACGACCCCGACGGCGATCCGCGGACGGTACACGTCGGCCTGCCCGGCACGGACGAGTGGACGTTCTCGCGCTCGCTGCTGGAGCAGGGCCTCAGGGCGCCCGCGGAGAGCGGTGACGTCCGGGTCTGGCCGCTGGGGCGGGTCCAGGCCGTGGTCGAGTTCCACTCCGACCACGGCACGTCGGTGGTGCAGTTCGAGTCGAAGGCGCTGCTGCGGTTCCTCAGGCGCACCTACATGGCGACCCCCGTGGCCGGTTGACGCGCCTCTTCGGGGCCCGCCTAGAGGGACGCGCCGAGCTTCAGCAGTGCCGCCACGATCGGTCCGGCGGTGTCGCCGCCGTGCCCGCCCGCCTGGACCACGCCCGCCGCGGCGAAGTCCCCGCAGTACGCGGTGAACCAGCCGTTGGGCTTCTTCTGGCCGTCGACCTCGGCCGAGCCGGTCTTGGCGCCGCAGCTCGAACTCAGCCCCGACATCGCCTTGGCCGCCGTGCCGTACGCCGCGGTGTACTGCATGACCTCCTTCAGCTCCGCCTGCGTCTTCGACGACATCGTGCGCGAGGCCTTCGCGATCGTCCGGTTGTCGACGCTCGGCGCGACCAGGTACGGCTGGTGGAAGGAGCCGGTGTCCACCGTGGCCGACACCGACGCCATGTTCAGCGGGTTCATGCGCACCCCGCCCTGCCCGATCAGCGAGGCGCCCATCTGCGCGCCGCTCTGCACCGGCACGGAGCCGTCGAAGGTGGGGACGCCGATGGCCCAGTTGTTCATGCCGAGGCCGTAGACCTGCTGGGCCTCGGTGGTCAGGTCGCTGTTGGAGAGCTTGGGCGCGAAGTTGATGAAGGCGTTGTTGCAGGAGGCGCCGAAGCTCAGCTTGAACGTGCCCTGCTTGATCTCGGAGTCGTCGTCGTTGTGGAACGTCCACCCGGCGAGCTTGTACGTCTTCGGGCAGGGGTGCGAGGCGTCCGGGGTGATCAGCCCCTTCTCGAACAGCATCGTCGACGTGACGATCTTCATCGTGGACCCGGGCGCCAGGGAGCCCTGGAAGGCCACGTTGAAGCCGTGGCTGGAGTTGGCGACGGCGAGGACCTCGCCGGTCGACGGGCGCATCATCACGACCGAGGCGTTCTTCTGCGTGGAGACCTGTTTCTCGGCCGCCGCCTGGAGGGTCGGGCTGAGCGTGGTCTTCACGGTGCCCGGCGTGCCCTTGCTGAGTTCGAGCAGCGTCTTGTCGGAGAGCTTCGCCTTCTCGGACGCGGCGCCGCGCACCACGCGCAGTTCGACGCCGGCCTTGCCGCCGGCCTTTTTGCCGAACTTCTCCCGCAGCCCGTCGAGCACCGTCCCCAGCGACGGGTACTTGGCGGTGGTGATCTCCCCGCCGTCCCGGTCCAGGGCCTTGATCGGCGGGGTGCCGGACTCGCCGGTGACCAGGGTGTCGCCGTCCGCGAGGTCCGGCTGGACGACCGCGGCGTGCCAGTTCACCACCGGCTTGCCGTCGCTGGTCCGGCGGATCACGGTGAACGCCGAGTCGTACGACAGGGGCTTGCTGACGCCCTTGTACGACACCGTCGCCTTCACGGAGAACGGGACCTTGTCGCCGGTGCGGGTGCCCTCGGTGAGGGTGACGCCCGTGACGTGGGCGTCCTTGGTGTAACCGGTGAGGAGCTTGATGCAGGCCTTGCTGTCGTCCGTGACGGCGGCGGCCCGGGTGACCTTGCCCTGCTGCCAGGACGACAGGAAGGTGCGCGCCGTCGTCTGCACCTCGGTGGCCGACAGCGGACCGGTCTTGACGGGCTTGTGGCCGGCCGACTGCGCCGACGACGCCGCGTCGGCCGCCCCGCCGCCGTACAGCGCGTAGAGGCCGAAGCCGGCGCCGCCGACGACCACGGCGATCACTCCGCCGATGACGGCGGGTCTTTTCTTCCGTCGCTCGACGACGCGCCTTCTCTTGCCCACAGCTCAGTTCCTCCGCGCACTTCCCCCGGGGTCCCCGTCGCCCCGTAGCCCTCACGCTCCCCAACGACGACACCAAGCCTAGAGTCCCGGCCTGTGGGAGTGACGTCAGCCACCGATCCGTAGCACACTCGCGACAATCGGACCGGCCGCGTCGATGCCGTGGCCGCCGTCCTGGGTCATGGCCGCCGCCGCGACGTCGTCGCGGTAGCCGGCGAACCAGCTGTTCGACTTGGACTGGCCGTCGACCTCCGCCGAACCCGTCTTGGCGCCGATGCTGCCGCTCAGCCCGCGCATGACCCCGGCCGCGGTGCCGCTGGTCGCGGTGCGGTTCATCATGGCGCGCAGCTGGGCGACCGTGGTGGCCGACAGGCCCTTCGCGCCGGCCAGTTCACGGCCGTCCAGCTTCTGCGGGACCAGCACCGGCTGCCGGAAGGTCCCGGTCAGCGCGGTCGCCGCCACCGACGCCATGTTCAGCGGCGACATCTGCACCTGGCCCTGGCCGATCAGGTTGGCCGCGGTGTCCGGGCCGCCGGAGGCGGGGACCCGGCCGTCGAAACTCGGGATGCCCACCTTCCAGTTGTTCTTCCCGAGCCCGAACCGGTCCTCGGCCTCCTTGGTCAGCGAGTCGACCTGGACCGAGTCCGCGTACTTCACGAACGCCGTGTTGCAGGAGCGCGCGAAGCTGTCCGAGAGGGTGGCCTTCTCGTCCGGCGCAAGTCCCTTGAGGTTGCTGAAGGTCTGGCTCTGCCAGGTCGCGGTCGGCGGACAGGGGGCCGGGCCGTTCGCCGTCGTCAGCCCCGTGTCGATGAGGGTGGCGGCGCTGATGATCTTCATGGTGGAGCCGGGCGCCAGCTCGCCGAGGAAGGCCGCGTTGAAGCCGTCCTCGCGGTGGTTGGCGACCGCCAGCACCTCCCCGGTGCTGGGCTTGACGGCCACCACCGACGACTCGGCGTACTTGGTCACCGCGGTCTCGGCGGCGGCCTGCACGCGCGCGTCGAGCGTCGTCCGCAGCTTGCCCGCCTTGCCCTCGGTGAGGGTCAGCAGCGTGGTGTCGGCGGACTCGTCGGACGCGTGCTGGATGACCAGCTCCACGCCAGGGGTGCCGCCGGCCTTGTCGCCGTAGCGGCTGCGCAGCTCGTCCAGGATCGGGCCCAGGGACGGGTACGCGTCCTTGGTGAGCACCTTGCCGTTGCGGTCCACGGCCTCGATCGGCGGGCTCGCCGCCTCGCCGGTGGACAGCGTGTCGCCCCGCTTCAGCTCCGGGTGGACCACGGACGGGTCCCAGTCGACGAGCGCACGGTGGGTGGTCTCGCCGCGCACGACCGTCAGCCGGCTCTTGTAGGCGAGCGGCTTCGACTTCCCGCCGTAGGACACGGTCGCCTTCACGCTGTACGGCACGGTGGCGCCGGTGACCTTGCCGGGCGTGATGTGCACGTCCTTGATGTGCGCCACGTCACTGAAGGAGGTGAGCACGGGCTCGGCGTCGGCCGAGTCGTTCGTGAGCGACGCCGCGGTCGCCGACCGGCCGTTCTCCCAGGCCGCGAAGAACTTCCGCGTGGTGTCCGCGACCTCGTCCTTCGTCGGCGGCCCGGTCCGCACGGCCGGTGTGCTGTCACCGTGCAACGTCGAAAGGACGTTGTAGGCCGCGTACCCGCCCCCGCCCAGCACGGCCGCGCAGACGCCGCCGATCAGGGCTCCCTTGACCCCCTTGCGCATAGTGCGAAAATCCCTCCCCGTGACCTTTTGCCGCATTTTGTGAACGCGTTCAAAAGCTGACCGTGACTCGCACTGTAGGTCGTTGTGGGGATCCTGTGACAGGGGTTGACCGATTGTTGGCCGAACTGTTGGTCGTCCGAACCGGCCAAGAGCGCCCTGTCGTACGCATATCCACGGGAGGGGTGCGACAACCGCATCAGTCGGACATCCCGAAACGGCGCTGTACCCCTACAGGCTCATCGCCGCGCGCCTCGCTTTTTGATTGCCGTAGGCACCGGCTTTCGAACTCCGATATTTTGCAGGTCATTGCGGCATCTGCGTAGCGGTTGAAAGGTTAATCGCGTGCTTCTGGGCGAAAAGTGGCGGCAGTGCCCGCTGCTCGCTACGGTCGAAAGAGGCGTCACACCTGTAGGAGTACTCAGCCGCAAGGGAGTTGGCGTCCGAAGCCGGAGTCAGCCGGCTCTCAAGTGGCGTTCAGCGCCATCCAGCGCCCATGTGGTAGGCGCAAACTCACATGGCGATACGCCACATACGCGGGTCGGCGTCGTGGCTTGCGTCCAGGAAACCCGATGTCCTCGGTAAAGTCGTCTGAACGTGGGAGGCTGAAATGAAGAATTTCAGCAGCAATACAAGGAAGAAAATCGGCACTGTCGCGGCCGTGGCCTCGCTGGCTCTCGCCGCTCCGTTGGTAGCGACCGGCACGGCACACGCTTCCGGGGTGAGGGTCGTGGTCTCGGGAACGGTGAGCTGTGCGAGGTACGGAGACTCGACACCGGACAAGGTGACGATAACGCCCAGCAAGGGCGTTCAGGGCGGGGACGAGCTGCCGGGCGAGGAAGTGGCCGAGTCGTACTCGGTCAAGCTCACAGGCATTCCGAAGTCCGGCACGCTGGCCACCGCCCAGATCGCCTGTGTGGACGATCAGCAGGAGACGCATTCGTACTCGAAGACGTTCCAGGTCACGAAACCTGCGGGCGGCCCCGTGACCGTGAATTTCAGGTAGTTTCCACGAAGTAGGCAGGTTGCCCGGCCTTTTGACGGTCGGGCGCGGAAACGTCCCGCAGGCTGCCGGCCGGCGGGACGTTCTGCTGGCCGGGAGTTGGGTCACGGCAAATCCGCGGCTAGACCCAGGTGTCGAGCCACATCCGCGATCGCCAGGAGTCGATGGGGATCGCCGTGCCCGTGTACAGGGGCCAGAAGTAGATGAAGTCTGCGTGATCCGGCCCCGCAGGGCCCCGACCAGGATGTTAGCTCCTGGCCGGGGCCGTCTCAGGCGGCTTGGGCCGTCTCTGGGCCGTGATCTTGAGGAGTCGACGCCAAATAGAGGCTGTCCACCGCCTTCCGGGTGCGTCCCTCGCTGCTCGGCATGAGGTGCGTGTAGGTCCGGAGGGTGAACCCCGGATCGGCGTGACCGAGGTAGGAACTCAGAGCCCGTATGCTCTCTCCCGCGTCCAGCAGAACTGACGCGTAGAAGTGCCTGAGCGCGTGCATGCCGTCCTCGGGGGCCGAGGCGTACCGTTCGCCCGTCTCCCGCGCCGGAATGACGCCAGCAGCAGCCAGAGCGGCCTTCCACTGGTAGGTGTTGAAGGTGCTCACCCGGACATGCCGCCCCTCGACCCCACGGAAGATGAGCCGCTTCGTTACGGGGAGCCCATCGGGTGTCCGCCACGGGAGCGTCACATCGATCGGTTCGAACTCCTTCGAGTGGTCCCGGAGGACAGTGGCTACGGCCTTGGGCAGAGGCACATCCCGAACCTTGCCACCCTTCGGCAACGCGAAGACGTACTTGCCCCGAATGCGCTTGAGCTGGTGGCTGACAGTCAGCCAACCGCCCTCGAAGTCGAGATCTTCCAGGGCCAGGCCGAAGATCTCGCCCTGTCGAAGTCCGCAACCCGCGCCGACGTCGACAGTGGCCCGGTAGCAGCGGGGGAGGGCGGCGCGTACAGCGAAGACCTGCGCGGCCGTCCACGGCTCGACGCGCGGCTTCCCCGGCTTCGGGAGCTTCACCGTGCGGGCCCGGCAAGGGTTCTTGCTCAACAGGCCGTCCTCGACTGCTGCACTCAGCGCGGCTGAGACGGTACCGACGATGATGCGTCGGTGCGACTCCGCCGGCACCGTGGCTTCCAGGCTGGCGATCCACTCTCGGATGTGCTCGGGCTTGAACGAACCGAGGGGACGCGAGCCGAGGTGAGGATAGGCGTGCAGCCGAAGACGTCGTTCTGCGGCCTCGCGACTGTTGATCTCCCCGGTGTGTGTCTTGACCCACGTTTCCGCGTACTGACGAAAGGTCGTCCTTCCGGCGCGGGGGTCGATGTACTGCCCGCGCGACATGTCCGCCTCGATCTGCGTGAGCCACTGCTTGGCAAGCCGCATTTCCTTGTCCCGGAACGACTTGCTTTTCTCGGTGCCGTCGGGGCCGATGTAGCGGGCCCGGTAGCGCAGGCCGGTTCCGTGGCGGTCGGTCTTGGTGCGGACGGTCTTGCCGTCTGCGGTCGTTTCGGTCTTGTACCAGCGGTCTTGGATGTGGCCTGCCATGAGGTGGCGTTCCCTTCCGGGCATAGACAGGGAGGGCCACGGTGTGGCCCTCCCTGGGATGTTGGGCTGTGCGGTTGTGGCCGCGTCAAGCGGCGGCTTGGTCGGCGCTCTTTCGTTCGGTGACGTAGGCGCGCACGTCGGCCGGGTCGTAGCGGACGTGCTTGCCGATGCGGAATCCGGGCGGGCCGGTCCGCTTCTTGCGCCACTGATAGACGGTTTCGACCGGTACCTCGAACATCGCGGCAATGTCGTCCGGGGTGAGGTAGCGGTCTGGGAGGCCTCCCCGGAGGGTGGCGCGGGGATCGGCCCGGACGGTGGCGGGTGCGCTCACTGTGTCCTCCGCAGGTTGGAATCACATTGCTCTGAGTCGTGACTCATCGCGACTCAGAGCGGGTTGGTGGGGGCTTGAGTCGCGATGAGTCACGACTCAGACAGATGTGGTTCTGACGCGTTCAGCGTGATCCCGGTGTAGGTGGCCACCTGCTGGCCGTAAGCGTCGCGGGGGCGGGTGCGCTGAAGCTGGGGGATGACGGAGAGCAGGTTGCGGCCGAACACCTGCTTCGTACCGGGCTTGACGCCGTTGTCCTCGGCCCAGTCCCGCCAGACGTTCCACAGTGTCTCTACGGGGACGCTGCTTGTTGGTCCGGTGGTGCAGCGTTCGCGGATGAATGCGCTGGTGGGTGAGGCGGTGTCCTGCATGGTGGTGACCGCTTCGCGGCTGCATGCCGGTTCAGTGATCCGACCCGTGGCCCCGAGGCGGGTGAGTCCGTCCAGGGCCCAGTTGAGGATGCCGGGCATTTCGGCGGCGAGGCGGTCGGTGAGGGTGGTGTCTTCCTTGCCGAGCCAGGAGACGGTCATGTTGAGGATGACGAAACGGCGGGCGATGACGCCGGATGAGTCGCCGAAGTGCGGGAGTTCGTTGGACAGGATCATCAACCGGGTAGGCAGGCGACCGGTCCATGCCTCGCGGTACTTGCGGTCGATGTCGATGGTGTCCTCACCGGAGATCGTCAACAGCCGCTCGATGACTTGGCTGTTGTCGTTGCCGGACAGACGGGCGTCGGAGATGACCGCGAGCGGCTTGCCGATCAGGGTGGCCAGGCCGAAGTTCGTGCCCAGTCCGGCCAGGGTCGGGCCGGCGAGGTTCTCTTTGCCGACCAGCTCTTTGAGGACGCGGGCGATGGTGCCTTTGCCGGATCGGGTCGGGCCGACCATGAGCAGGATCTTTTGCATGTCGGTGCGGCCGGAGAGGACGTAGCCGAACCACTCCTGTACGGCCTGGATGGCGTCGGGGTCGTTGGGCCAGAGCTGGGCGAGGAAGCGTTCCCAGCTGGGGGCGGTCGCGGTGGGGTCGTAGGCGAACGGCACGGAGACGTGGTTGAAGAACGTGGGGGTGTGCGGGAGCAGGGCGCGGTCTCGGATGCGGAGCAGGCCGTTGCCACACGCCACGATCGGCCCGCCGTCCGCCTCGCCCGCACGGTCGCCGTCCAGCCACGCGGGGGCGTCGGTGTCGGTGGGCAGCAGGGTGATGGCTCCCAGGGCGTCGAGCAGGTTGCTGATCTTCTGCTTCGTGGGTGCCCAGTCCCGTTCTTCGGGCTCGCCGTCCTTGCCAGGGGCGAGGTGGATGGCGTGCTCAAGACGGGTGTACATGCCGGCGCGTACCTGCGCTTCGTCCAGCTCACGCCAGCACGTTCCGGTCCAGCGCATCCACGAGCCGCGCCAGCGCCGGCACACCAGGTGTCCCTCCGGGCTCTGCCAGTCGGGCAGAAGCCGGCGGGCGACGGCGAGCGGGTTGCCGGGCGGGGGAAGTTCTTCCTGCTCGGTCATGAGACGGCCCCGCCTTCCTGCGGATTACGGAGCGGGCACAGGTATCGGTGGTCGTCGTGGTCGGTGATCAGGGCGAGCACTCGCCGCTTGCCGAACGCGGTCTCGTGCCGGCCGCACAGGCACGTCGACGTGGCACTCGGGGTGGCTCCGTACGGGGCCCGGACGTTCAACCACGCGACGGGGTAACGCCCGTCCGGTGCCTGCGGGTCAGGGCGAAGGGCAGTTCGGACGCCCTGACGGGCGACGTCCTTCGGCTCGCCCACGGCCGCCACGGGGCCGGCCGATCGCGCGGCGTGCGGGCCGGTCGGGGTCGTGGTGGTGCTCTTCAGGAGGGGGCGGGATCGGGGGCTCATGCCGTCGCCCTGCGAGGGGAGTTGTGGGTGATGGACCAGTCCAGTGCGCTGCGGAGCGTCGAGCGGCACTCGGCGGCGGACAGTCCGGCCCCCTGCCCCGCCTCCTGAAGAGCCTGCTCCACCACGTGCCGGGGGAGGTCGCCCCACGCGACGAACCGCCCCAGAGCGCGCGCCGCCCGGAACAACGCCCCTTCCCGCGAACCCGGTTGGGCCGTGGCCACGTTCCGGCTCTCGCTGACGAGCGCTACATCCGCATATCGGCGTGATTGCCCCACTACGGGCCCTGAGGGGGTCTGTGCGGGCTTGGGGGCGGGTTGCAGGATGGTTTGGAGCCAGAGCGGCACAGGGGCCGCCACGGGGGCGCACAGGGCTTCGTACGCTCCGGTGGGGGTGGTGCTGCCGGCGGCGACCACGTACCCGCCCCACGCCCGCGTGTCGACCAACTTCCCTATCGTCCCTGCGGTGTTGGTGAGGCGGACGCCGGCCGGGGCGGTGAAGTACAGGTGCCCACCGCCGCTCGCGGTCCGCACCCGGTAGGTGTCGGGGACGGGGTGGCCGGCGCGCTCGCAGAGCGCTGCGAAGGTCGCCGCGCCGCCAGGCGCGTCCGAACTGCCCTTGTTCTTGGGTAGGTCCAGGTCGACAACCACCACGCCGGAGGGGCCGGTGGCGATCCCGATGTTGTACGGGGCCTGAGACCAGGCGGCGCGGATGCGGTCGGGGTCGGTGGTGGCGCGCTGCTCCCACTTGCGGTGCCCGCTCTCGCACTCGCCGGTGTGGGGGCACGTCGTCTCGCCGTGCAGGGCCGGCGGCCACTTGCGGCCGGGGCGCAAGGGGAAGACGTGCCAGCCGCGTCCGGCCGCGTCTAGGGCTGCATGGAGCAGCGCGGTTCGGGGGGCATGGGTCATGCTGGATGTCTCCAGTTCCTTGGTAGGTGACTGGTTGGCAAGGGCGGCCCCGGTCTTTGGCGAGAGGGGGGCCGCCCTTGGCGTAGCTAGGCGTTGGTGGTGCGTTCCTGCCGCGCCGTCTGCTCGTGCCATGCGGCGTACTGCTCGCGGACGTAGTCGCGGGGGTTGCCGGTCACGTCGGCACGGTCCAGGGCGATCAGGGCGCGGGCGATGTATTCGGCCTGGTGGTCGGGGTGGAAGCGGTCGGTGAGGGCGGCGCGGCGCAGCCACCATTCCCGGTCCCGCTTCCCCTCGTTGGCTTGCTGGATGAGCCAGTCCATTTCGTCGGCCTGGGCGGGGGCGTTGGTGTAGGCGGGGTGGGTGCGGGCGCGCTCGTGTTCGACCAGGTCGGGGCTGGGGCTGAGGTGGTCGGCGGTGGCGTACAGGCGCCGCTTGCCGCCGTCGCGGGCGGGGTAGTGGCGGACGGGGCCGAGGTTGAAGGCCTTGTTCAGCGCGGCGGTGATGGGGCCGGCCTCGTCGGGGTCGCAGATGACGCGGATCTCGATCACGACGCCTCCGGTCGGGTGTCCAGGCGGCGGGCGACGGTGTCGAGCTTGGCGGTGAGGTCGGCGGCCGGGGTGGTGGTGAAGGAGTACAGGGCGACAGTCGCGGCGATGATGACGTCGCACAGTTCGTTGGCGACGTCGGCGGTGGTGTGACTGATGCCCTTGCGGGGGTTCTGGCCGGTCATGCCGATGTACGCGGCTGATGCCTCGCCCGCTTCTTCGGCGACCTTCATCAGCCGCATGGCCGCCTCGTGTTCGCCGGTGCCGTTGGCGCTGTTCAGCGCGGCGGCGATGCGCGCCGCGATGGGGATCAGGATGGCGCTCATGTGGGGTTTCTCCTGTCAGCCGTGGTGTTCGTTGCGGGTGCGGGCGATCACGCCGTAGGTCTTGGTGGTGGTGTTCTCCTGCCGGACCGGGCCCCGGTAGTGGTGGTGGGTCTCGGTGTGGACGCCCTTGAGGGAGCGCAGGGCGGTCCCGATCGCGGCGACGACACCGCCCACGGCGGCGATGGGCAGGGTGACGAACAGGACGCTGGTGAGGGAGACGGCGGCGAATCCCTGGCAGGCGAGCCAGAGTCCGCAGCCGATGCCGACGAAGGCGGCTCCGACGCCGATGCCGGCGACGGCGGTCCCGGCGGCCCACGCGGGCACGATCCGCCGGTCCGGCTGCATGACCGGGGGCGTGTCGCCGAAGCGCGGGAGGGGGCTGTCGTCGCGGTAGGCGGTCGGGGTGTCGGGGGTGGGCTTGTAGGCGTCGGCGATGATCCGGCGCGCTTCGGCGGCGGCGACGTCGTCGCTCATCCGGACGCCCGACAGGGGCGTCTCGGGGGTGGTCTCGGGGTGCATGCGGAATCCCTTCCGGTCACGGTTCAGGGAGGCGGAGACACCCCCTGCCGGGGGTGCTGAGAGGGGGGTTTCGGGGGTCTGACCTGCGGTGCCTCCCTGTCTCCCTGACGATCAATTACGCAGGTCAGGGCCAGGGAGGCGGGTCAGGGAGGGGGTCAGGGAGTTCTCCCTGTCTCCCTGACCCGCCGGGGGTCGGCTCCCTGTCACTGGGAAGCGGAAGCGGAACCCTGGTTGTCGCGGTCGGCGAGCGCGCGGGCGACGCGGTCGGCGGCGACGACCATGCGGCCGTCGGACTTGTAGGACTCGCCCGCGGTGCCATCCAGCACGCGCTTGAGGTCGATGAACGACCACTTGCCATAGGCGTCCGGCGCGAGCACGGCGAGCCGCTTGAGAACGTCCTGCGTGCTCACCCGGGTGTCGGTGCCGAGCACGGAGGCGATGTCCGCGAGCGCGTCGCGCTTCTCGCCCTTCTCGACGGCGCGCAGCGTCGTGACCCCGTCGCGCAGGGCCTTGGCGCGCTCTGCGATGGCGGTTGCGTCGTCGTGGCCGATGAAGTGCGTGCGCACGGTGATGGAGGACTGGCCCTTGGGGATGTCGATCCCGCTGGAGGCGACGACCAGGGTTCCCTGGTCCAGGCCCGGACGCAGCAGGTTCGGGGCCGCCCCGCCGTCAACCGCCTTGTCCCCGAGCGCCATGCGGGCCTGGGACTCGGTGCCGAGCGCGAGGGAGGCGCGGGTGTGGGCGCCCTCGCGGACCAGCTTGGGAAGGTTCTGGTCGGTGGGGTCCTGGGTGCCCTGCCACATCAGCACGTTGACCGCACGGCCCTGGTTGTGGATCTTGCGGACGGCCATGAAGTACCGGGAGGTGGCCTTGGACCCGCCGTACTGCTGCCCAAGGTCGTCCTTGACCGGGCACATGAACGCGACCTGCGCTTCGTCCACGATGCAGATCAGCGGCGGGAACTCCATGTTCGGGTCGAACTGGCGGGCCTCGATCCGCTCGTTCATCTCATCGACCACACCTTCGACCATCTTCGTGGCCTTGATGACGTGCTCGTCGGTCGGACCCTGGATGAGCACCGTGGCCAGGCCGTCGAACATGACCCAGTCACCGCCCTTGAGGTCGGCGATCCGGAACTCGATGGTCTTGTCGAGCACGGCCCACAGGGCGAGCGATCGCAGGGAGGCGGTCTTGCCCTGGTTCGACAGACCCGTGATCAGAAGGTGGCGCTGGTACAGGCTCAGGGCCGCCGCGTCGCCGCGCAGGTCCTGGCCCCAGGGGGCGCGGCCCTTCTTGTAGTCGGCGGTCATGGTCTCGTCGGTGACCAGCGGCGACGGGCCGATCGGCTGGTCCAGGGCGCCGGAGTCGGCGACCCAGAGGCGGACCGTGCGGGCGGCTTCGGGGATCGTGATGAACACTTCGTGCTCGTGCCGGGTCAGGTTCTCCGCGAGCTTGCGGCGGCGCTGCTGCACCTCGATCGTGGACACCCCCGACGGCAGCGTGACGTCCACCTCGACCCCGCATCCGGCGATCCGGATCGGACCGAGCATCGACGCGCCCACGTCGCCCATGTCCTTGATGGCGTTGCGCAGCGCGGGCACGCCGAGGTCGCGCAGGGCCTTGACCACGATCGAGGGGGTGATGGGCTCGCCGTCGCTTGATCGCTGGTGCTCAGGCATCGACCATGCCGGGGCGGCCTTCTGGTGCGCGCCGACCGACCAGAGCGCGAGCAGGGCCAGGAACGGGGCGATCGTGAGCGCCGGGCCCCAGACGATCTGAGCGATCCGGATCAGGGTGGCGATGAAGTCGATGGTGGCCGCGAGCGGGGTGATGACGTCGGCCGGGTGCTTGGTGTTGATGGCCATGACGACCCCGAGCGCGAGCAGCCCGGCGATACCCATACCGGTCCCGACGGCGGCACCCCTGGCCACCTCCACCGGGGAGTGCAAGAGGTCCATGCGGCGGTGGTGGCGGGCCTGCCGGAAGCGCTGGAGACGCTCTTCCCACTCTTCGGCAACCTCGATGTTCCCGGTGGCTTCGGCGGCCCGGATCATGCGCTCGTAGCGGGCGCCGGTGCGGCCGTCCCAGGTGCGGCGGGCCACGATCCGGCCACCGTTGAACGTGTACAGGCCGTGCCGGGCGACCGCCCGGACCACGGTCTTGGTGTTCTCGTCGGTGGCGGCGGTCTTGATGGCGCGGCCGGAGCGCACCCAAAGCGGCAGCCGCGGGGCGGGTGCCGGGTCGGGGACGACCGTGAGCACGGTCGGGGCGTTCTCGCCGGCCGGCGGGTCGGTGGGCTTGTGGAGGTTGATGACGTTCTCGGTCATGACGGGAGGTCTCCAGTACGGGAGGCGAGAGAGGGGAGGTCACGGGAGCGCGCGCGGTTCTCGGCACGGCTGAGCTGGGACGCCTCGGTGCGGGGGCCGTCGACCCAGCAGAACGGGCGCAGGGTGTCGGCGGCGGTGAAGACGCGGATCGCGGCACCGGCCGGGGCGTCGGGCAGGGCGTAGACGCGGGCCCGCTCCAGGCTGGCCAGGAGGCGGGCGCCATGGTGCTCGCACCCGTCCGCGCCGGCGTTGAAGGCGTCCAGCACGGTCACCACGACCGTGCCGACGCACGGGGTCGGGTCGTCGGGGTGCGCGGCGGGGCAACGGCGGTCCATGCTCACCACCACGACTTCTTCGTGGCGGCCTTGGCGCGTGCCTGCTCGGTGATCAGGCGCTGACGCTCGCCGTACAGGGCGGTCAGTTCGGCGTTCAGCCGCCTCTCGGCGGCGGACCCGATGGAGTCCATCCGGTCCTCGGCACCGTTCGTGCTCCGTCCCCGGTGGACGTTGCGGGCGCCGCCGGCCAGGGCGCGGGTCATGGCGAGGCGTTCGCGGCTGGTCAGCGGCCACCACTCGCCCCGCTGGACGGCTTCCAGCTTCTTCTGAATCTTGCCGATCTCGCGGTCGATACGGCGGATCTCGGAGTTGCCCATGGTCAGCGGCTCCTAGGCGGCTGTTTGGCGGGTGAAGGTGTCGAACTGGTTGGGGGTGATCAGCCCGGTGTCACGCCATTCGGCGAGCAGATCGGCTTGTCCCTCGATGCCGTCGCACTTGGCGCACAGCCGCCCGGCCGGGCGGCGCCGACGCGAGCCGGGCGGACGCTGGCCCCACTTGCAGGCGGACAGTCCGGCCGCTTCGGCCTCGCGCTCCAACTCCCGCAGCGGCTTGGCCGCGTGGGGGTAGAAGAACTCGATCTCATCGAGTTCGTTCGGCTTGGCGAACGCCCCGCACAGGCACTCCCCGGACATGTGCAGATGCACCGTGACCTCGTTCAACGGCAGGGCGTCGGGGGTGCACAGCATGTGGTGGGTGTGCTTGTGCGGGAGGGTGCAGCGGTGCCGGTCGCGGTACTCGCGCATGTGGGCGTCGGTCCAGTGCACGATCGGGGAGACCCAGATCAGGGAGCCCTCGCGGTCGACCTCTTCGGCGTTACGGAACCTGCGGTCGGTCTCCGCCCACCGCATCCCGCCCAGGTAGACGACGTTGCGACTACGCCCCTGCCGGCCGATGATCTGCCCCCGCAGGCGTTGCAGCGGCTCATCTTTCAGCCGCCGGTACATCACGGAGTGGCCGGCTGGGCCGGGGAAGCCCTTCCATACCTGCCGGCCGATGTTCTTGCCGCGGGTGGACAGCACGTTGCCGAGCACGAGATCCCGGTAGGAGTGCCGGGGGTGCAGCTCATGCAGGGGCAGGCGCCACGCGTCGACCACGTCACGGACGTGGTGGGTGGTCTCTTGGATGCCGGTACCGGTGTTGACGTGGGCGATCGCGTCGACACGACGGCGGAAGAGGTGGTTGACGATGACGGAGTCGTTGCCGCCGGAGAACAAGCCGACCGTGGCCACCACGGGGAAGGCGGCCAGGACGCGGTCAACGATGGCGAACGAACGGGCGATCGCTTCGTCCAGGGTCATCGCTTCGGGCTCTTCCTCCGCTTTGGGAGGGCGACCGACGATGCGATCGGCCATGCCGGGGAACATGTCCCCGACCGGCCGCTTACGCGTACTGCGGGCAGTCACGCCACAACCCGCTTCCAGGCGGCCCGCAGGCGAACTTCGGAGGCGGAGTGGCCGGCCGCGCGGAAGCGAACGGCCATCTCCCGGTACGACAGGGCGGGGTCCTCGCTCAGGCGGATCTCATCGACCAACGTGTCCAGCACCGCGTCACTGAGCGCGGGGGCCGGCTCCAGCGCCGCAACCGGCTCGCTGGGGCCCCAGACGGGCAGTTCCCATGAGGGTGTGACGTCGGGTGTGACGCGACTCGTCACGCTGGTCAGGGCCCGTCCGGTGCTCTCGCCCTTACGGGCCGTCTCCAGCGTCGACCACGCCCCGGCAAGGGTTTCGGCGGTCTTGGCCTGGACGCGTGCGACGCGGGCGCCAGCCTCCGTCACGGCCGTCAGCCGCGTCTCCTCGGTGGACGCTTCGGCCCGCAGTCGGGCACGGGCAACTGCCGCGTCATCGCGGGCTTCCTGCTGAATGCCCCGGATCATGTCCAGCGCCGCCGACGTGAGAGCGGTCCGCTCCCACAGCCCGTGCACCAGCCACAGAGCCTTGGCGGCGAGCGGCAGCCACGCCACGGCCAGCCACGCCCCCGTGGACGCTTCGGCCGTCACGGCGTGGGTGACTAGGACGCCGGAGGCGATCGCGCCGAAGGACCAGCCGACGGCGGTCACCGGGGTGCTGTGGTCGCCCTGCGCGGCCAACCGGCGCTCATAGGCGAGCGTGGCCAGCCATCCGCCGTCGATACCCAGACCGACGACCAGGGCGACCAGCCACGGCATCGCCGTACCCAGCCACATCACGACCACGGCCAGGGTGAGCACCATGGACACGGCCGTCATCGCGACAGCCGGCAGTACGGTCTTGGCCTTCACACCGCACCCCCGATCGCGATCGCCACGGCGAGGATCAGGAGGGCGCCGCCGGCGCGGGTAAGGTCGACCGCGCGACGCAGGCAGGTGAACTTGACGACGGCGAGGCGGGAGAGTCCGGCGATGTCGGCGGCGAGGTCCGTCGACAGGCTCGCGGTGATCTCCTCGGGGGTCAGGGTCGCCCACAGGGGGAACCCGTGACCGCCGTTCAGGTTCGGGCGCACCGACGTCAGCAGCACACTCGCCGCACCGACCAGCAACACCATCCCCAGCACCCCGACCACTCCGGCCGGGACGTTGAGCGGGAGGGCACTGCCGATCGTCCAGGCGCCAGCCAGCACCGCACCGACGAACGCCAGCAACAGCGCGGTCTTGCTGTCGGTTCGCGCGATCTCCGCCTTCACCTCCGCGTGCGCGGCGGTCAGGGTCTGTGCGGTCGGGGTGCTCACGCAACACCGCCGGGCAGCAGCGCGCCGGCCGTGCGGTTGACCAGGGCCAGTCGGGCGGCGAGCGCCCGGCGGCGGGCCCGCCGGATGCGGCGGGTGTCCAGGTCGGTGGGGGTGCGGTCCAGGGTGATGATCTGCGCGTCCAGCAGGTCGACGTCCGCCAGGATCAGCGGGATCTCCTGCTCAATCGCGTCCAGTTCCGCGTCCGTCGGTTCGATCCAGTCGGCGAACGCGGTAACAGCGTCCTGAACAGTCACGATGGGGTTCATAGGGTCTGGTTCCTTCCAGAGAGGAACGGCCCGAACAGCGGCCCCGGTGCTCGAACACCGGGGCCGCACGCCGTTGAAGTCGGGTGATCCGGCTCCCCTCAGCGCTGCACGTACGAGACGCGCAGCGGAGGCAACCGGCCGCCGCACAGATGCGGCGAAGGTCAGAGATGCGCGGGCCTGAGCCGCGCCGGATACCTTTTGCGGGAGGTGACGGCCCGTATTGCGCGATATGGATCTGTGCCTCAGTCCCGCTCTCCCGAGGAATCGCATCTCGGTCTCTTCGCGCGGCGTCCGTGCCCTTGGGCAGATCCGTTCTTTTGAGTCGGCACGTGTCCCTGACGGGAGATGACCGACTGGTCTCCAGTCGCCCCAGCCGGAGTGGTCACGGCTGTCGTACTGCTCTGGATCACGCTGTGGAGTTGTCGTGCACCGTCACGACGACCAATCACTATCTGGTGCGCACCAGTAGAGAAGCATCTGGTGCGCACCAGGGTCAAGGGTGTTCGCTGAATCGAGCGGCGATTGCCCGCCTTGGCGCATCTCTAGAAGACCCGCTGAGGCATGGGTGCCGGTAGTCAACAGGGCTTAACTTCAGTCCTGTTAACCCCTGTTGACCTGCGGTGATGTGAGGCACCATGGAGGGGCCAATGATCGGAACTAACGCCGGGCGGTGGCCTGTGAGTTCAGGACTTCGGAGCGCGCGGACTGCGCGCGGCTGGTCGCAAGAGCGGCTGGTTCGCGAGATCGAGCAGCACGCCCGACAGAACCTCACCGACGTCGCCTCAACCGCGAGTTTGCGGGTGTACGTGTCTGAGTGGGAGAACGGCAAGCGCACGATCTCAGACCGGTACGCGGGCATCCTGCGGAAGCTTCTCGGCGCCACTGATGCGGAGTTGAGAGGGGTCGTGACCGCTCAGGCGGTGCCGACCACTGACGGGTACGACGACCTACTTGGCAGGATCGATTCAGCCAGTAGCGTTAGCGAATCCATGGTCAGCGCTTTCAATGCGCAGACGGAGTTGCTCCGCACCATGGATCGCCAAATGGGGGCAGCCGGCCTTGTGGACCAGATGACCGGTCACCTTGGCGCCCTCGAAGAGGCGCTGAACTTCGCCGTACTGCCCTCTGCGCGCCGACCGGTGGCGCTTGCACTCGCGGGGGCGTCGACCCTTGCCGCGTGGCAGGCCGTCGACTCCGGAGCGGTGGAGCGGGCGTGGCGGCATTACGAACTTGCGAAACGGGCCGCGCGCGATGCTGAGGCTCCGATGTATCTCGCGCACGCCATGGGTGAGCAGGCGTACGTGCTTTGCGAGGCTGGACGGCCCGCGCTGGGCGTCGAATTGGTTCGCGACGCACAACGGACCCTTGGAAGGGACGGATCACCCCGACTCTGGGCGTGGCTTCATGCAACCGAGGCGGAATTGTGCGCGCACGCCGGAATGGTTGATGACTGTCATCGTGCCTTGGAAAAGGCTGCGGAGTGCATTCCTGGAGGACTCGAAGACCGAGACCCCGACATGCTGAGCATCTTCCTTAATAGTTCACATCTTGCTCGGTGGCAGGGGAACGTCCTCGCCTTACTCGGAGACGATAGCGCCGTAACCAGCCTCTACGGCGCCTTGAGGGTGATGGACCCCACCTTTGTGCGGGCGAGGGCCGGAACGCACGCGGATTTGGCGCAGGCGCATTTAGCGCGAGCTGAGTACGACGATGCGCAGACTCACCTCAGGCAGGCGCGGCTACTGGCGAGCCGCACGGGTTCCGTGCGGCAGCGCCGTCGCATCGACCTGCTCACTGAGCGGCTGTAACCCGCTACTTGCGCCGGGTGGCAAGGATATGCAGCAGGGCGACAAGGGTGCCAGACCCCATTAGCTCACCGCGTGCCATGAGCCCCGGAATGTCGGCCAACGGCACCCATTCAATGTGCCCCGATTCTTCGAGGTCTGTTGGGGAACCGACTTTTTCGGCGCCATAGGCGACGAAGATTTCATGAGGGGAGTCAACCATGCCAACCATTGGTTGGTAGGTGACCACGTGCTCAACGGAATTCGGACGCCACCCCGTCTCTTCCATGACTTCTCGAAGCGCGGTATCTGAGGCTTCCTCGCCCTCATCAACAATCCCGCCAGGAAGTTCCCAACCGAATCGCTGAGGAACGAACCGATACCGCCACATCATGAGCACGCGGTCTTGATTGTCGATAACCGCCGTAACCGCGACGCGATGCAGCTTCACTACATGATGCTCAAATCGTTCCACGCCGGGCGGTTCTACGTCCCAGACTTGGAGTTTGACCCATTGGTTGTCGTAGATGTCACGTTCGCCGTGGATCTGCCACGGCTCCACGTTGTTCGGAGTCTTGACGCTCACTGTGCCCGGTACTCGGTACGAACTCCTACCGTGAACTTCCAGTGCGCCCTCTGCCACGAGACGCGCAAGGACTTGCCGAAGCGCCGTCCGGCCGATGCTCAGTTCCTCCGTCAGTGTTCGTTCAGAAGGGAACTTGTCGCCGGGGGCGTACCGGCCTGAGGCGAGCCGATCGCGGAGCGTCTCGTAGACCTTGGTCGTCTTCGGTCCCATCCTCTGAGCATCCTCCGTTGTTCTTCCATCGTGAGCCAGCGCGCCGAGTCGCAGGTCATTACCTCTGTCTGCGCTTGATGTGACGCCCAGAGCTTGCCCTACTGTTTGGACTTGCTACCCGGAGACTGTCTGTAGGTTGAGGATGGAATAGATTTTACGCTCACGACCGCCAGCAAATAGGACGGTAGTAACCTCTACTTCGGCTGTTACGCGTTTGTTGAAATACCTGTCCAGGTGAGCAGTCATTTCGTCGTCAGTGCTCGCTTTGATCAGCTCGCCACCGTCGGTCCGAATTTCAACCTTCCCTTGGAATGAACTCGCCGTCCCAAGCCATCCCGTCACGGTCATGGTTTCGACGTTGGTGAAATCGCTCTGCTCACACAAGATGCGAACTCTTTGAACGCCGGAAGGGGTCCAATTGCTGCGTCGAGCTCGGCTGCTTTGTCCGTACCAGTCGACGCGAACTCCGACCCCGGCATCGTAAAGACCCGCAGTGAGCAGGCCGAGATGTTTCAGCGACCGTTGCCCCAGGGGGGCAAGTTGCTCAGCCAATAGTTCGTCGGTTGATCCTGCACCCTCCGAAAGGTCGGCGATGTCAAGCACCTTGTCTACGGCTTCATCAAGGGTAGTTCGTAGGTCGCCGATCAAATCGCCAAATAGATTTTCTTGACCGGTTTCAGTGGTCGGTCCGTACATTGCTACACCGAAAGATGAAGGGAATGTTGCGGCGGCGCTCAAGGCTGTAGCTTCACGAATATCGCGCGGGATCGATGCGGAGCTTGTGGGTCGTCCCGTGAGGGCTTGAGCGACGGCGGAAACCGACTCTTGAAGGTTGGTCAGGAATGCGCCAAGGGTAGACACAGGAACGATGTGTTCAGCGGTTGCCGCCCCAGTCAATGCAACCTCAAGGCGTCGCCGTCCACGCTCGGTCGTTACGTCTACAGACTTGAGTAGCCGGCCTCGTTGAATTGCGGCGAATTCGGCTGGGGTGCTCGGTTCCTCGCGCGAGCCATGCACTCGGCTGTTTCGGATATGCCTCATCCACTGACGGAGTGCTTCCTTGTCTGATGGATCGGGCATGGGTGCGTTCGGTGTTGGCGTCACAGCAGCACCTCCACGTACCCTCGACGCAGCACATCAGGAACGGACTGGGCAGACTCTGGCTTGATGCATTGCCATACCTCATCGTAGAGGCCTAGGTCCCTGAACGACTCTCTCTCCTCTTGGCTGAGGAGGCTGGGCAACATCTGTGAGACGGGAAGTCTTTCGGGGAGCCGCACAAGGTGAGCATCGACGCGCATCCCCTGTTCTACGCACCATCCCCGAAGCGTCAGGTCGGCCAGGTCAGCCAGAGTCTCCCGATCGAGGCGGTCGTAGGCCCGCGCACTCACCAGGTACGTCACGTCTACGTCGCTGGGATCAGGCTTTCTGCTGACGAAGCTTCCTCCGACCCACATACGGCTGATCTCTCCTGTGAATGCCTCGATTGCTGCCTGATGCCGAGTCCATTCTTCCCAGATTTCACGTCGAACATCGGAGCCTGTGGATTCCACAAGCGCTGTGTACAACTCGTCCAGGGACACTGCGTAACGGCCGGGCGGCAGCAGGCCCGTCGTCGGGTCAAGATCAGGCAAGCAGGTCAAGATGGCCGATCCCCCCTCCTCCTTGATCGGTGAACCGATCGTAGCCAAGTTGTCCGGTCTTGCGACCGGAGTCGCCCGATCCCGTTACCTTCACGTTCCTGCGCTGTGATGAGTTCTGCCAGAGGCCCTCGTCGCTTGTCGTGGACGAGGCGTGGACGCAAGTGTTGCTCTTGAGTGAGGAAGACTTGTTTCCACTGGTCAGGCTGAGAATGCTCGCGTCGACATGGGTGGACTACCAATCCGCTGTGGGCCGTCTCCGGGCCGTCCGAGGGTGGCCAGCAACGACCGCCAACGACCAACAACGACCACGAGGGCGCGGCAGTCTGCCGCGCCCTCGTGGTGTGTCTGCCCAGCTAGACCCAGGTGTCCAGCCACATCCGTGAACGCCAGGAGTCGATGGGGATCGCGGTGCCCGTGTACAGGGGCCAGAAGTAGATGAAGTTCCAGGCGATCAGGAGGACCAGGACGCCCGCGCTCGATGCGCCGAGCAGGCGGCGGGTGTCGCTGGAGCCCGGGGGGCCGATGATCGCGCCGATCATCATCGCCACCGCGAGACAGAGGAACGGCACGAAGACGACGGCGTAGAAGAGGAAGATCGTGCGCTCCTGGTACATGAACCAGGGCAGGTAGCCGGCCGCGATGCCGCACGCGATGGCACCGGCCCGCCAGTCGCGGCGGAACGCCCACCGCCACAGGATGTAGGCGATCGCGAAGCAGGCCGCCCACCACAGCAGCGGGGTGCCGATCGCGAGCACCTCACGGGCGCACTTCTCGCCGGCGTCCGACGGGCAGCCGTCCACGCCCGGGGACGGCGACTCGTAGTAGTACGACACCGGGCGGCCCAGCACCAGCCAGGACCACGGGTTCGACATGTACGTGTGCGGCGACGACAGGCCGACGTGGAACAGGTACACCTCGTGCTCGTAGTGCCACAGGCCGCGCAGCCAGTCCGGCAGGAACGTCCAGTTCCCGCCCTTGCCGTCGGTGGCCGCCCAGTTGCGGAAGTAGCCGCCGGTGCCGTCGGTGGGGGACAGGATCCAGCCGATCCAGGACGTCAGGTAGACGGCGACCGCCACCGGGACCGTCGCGAGGAACGTGATCCCCGTGTCGTGCGCCAGGACCGCCTTGTACGGGTGCCGGGCACCGGCCACCCTGCGGGCGCCGACGTCCCACAGCAGCGCCATCACGCAGAACGCGGCCAGGATGTAGAGACCGTTCCACTTGGTGCCGATCGCGAGGCCCAGCAGCACGCCCGCGGCCCAGCGCCAGGGCCGCCACCCGAAGCGGAAACCGTCGGCCACGGCCGCGTCCGGGCGGACCCGGCCGTCCGCGTCCGGCGGCAGCGCGGCGGCCAGCTTCGCCCGCGACCGGTCCCGGTCGACGACCAGGCAGCCGAACGCCGCCAGCACGAAGAACATCAGCACCCCGTCGAGCAGCGAGGTGCGGCTCATCACGAAGTGCAGACCGTCCACCGCCATCAGCGCGCCCGCCAGGCAGCCCAGGAACGTCGACCGGAACATCCGGCGCCCGATCCGGCACAGCAGCAGCACGCTCAGTGTGCCCAGCAGCGCGGTCATGAACCGCCAGCCGAACGGGTTGAAGCCGAAGATCAGCTCCCCGAGCCCGATCACGTACTTGCCGACCGGCGGGTGCACGACATACGCCGCGTCCACCGGGATGCCGACGTGACCGGCCTTCTGCAGGATCAGGTCGTTGGCGTTCTTGTCCCAGTTGACCTCGAAACCGCGGTGGACGAGCGCCCACGCGTCCTTCGCGTAGTACGTCTCGTCGAATATCACCGCCTTCGGGCTGCCCAGGTTCCAGAACCGCAGCACGCCCGCCATCAGCGTCACCAGGAGCGGACCGCCCCAGCCCGACCAGCGCGTGATCCGCCCGGCGAGCACCGGAGGCACCCCCAGGGCCAGCCACAGCCGGGGGTTCGGCTCGGTGTACGGCGGCACCAGGCGGTCGACGACGCCGGCCCGCGCACCCGAGCCCGCGGTGCCTCTGTCACCGGTGGTGTGCGCCGGGCTCGCCGTGTAGCCGAACCGGCGCAGCCGCTGCTGCCACGTCGGCCGCTCGTCGAGCGCTGCCTGGCCCTGCCGGGTGTCCGTGGAGGACGCGGTACTGGTCACCGCGCCATCGTAGGGAACCGTTCTGTGTGAGTCCCGTGCAATGCGGCTTCGCGGTGGGTTCCTTTGCGTTCACCGCCCCGGGCGTCGGCGGGGGACGGCGCTGTCGGTGGCGGCTGCGAGGATGGAGGCGTGACTGGAACCCTTGTCCTCGCAGGCACCCCCATCGGCGACGTCGCGGACGCGCCGCCCCGGCTCGCCGCGGAGCTGACCGGCGCCGACGTGATCGCGGCCGAGGACACGCGGCGGCTGCGCTGGCTCACCCAGGCGCTGGGCGTGACGCCCAAGGGACGCGTGGTGTCGTACTTCGAGGGCAACGAGGCCGCCCGCACGCCCGAACTGGTCGAGGAACTCGTCGGCGGCGCGCGCGTGCTGCTCGTGACCGACGCGGGGATGCCGTCCGTCTCCGACCCCGGCTACCGGCTGGTCGCGGCGGCCGTGGAGAAGGAGATCCGGGTCACGGCCGTACCGGGGCCGTCCGCCGTGCTCACCGCGCTCGCGCTGTCCGGGCTGCCCGTCGACCGGTTCTGCTTCGAGGGATTCCTGCCGCGCAAGGCGGGCGAGCGCCGCTCGCGGCTCCAGGAGGCCGCCGAGGAGCGCCGCACCCTCGTCTACTTCGAGGCCCCGCACCGCCTCGACGACACCCTCGCCGCGATGGCCGAGGTCTTCGGCGCCGAGCGGCGGGCCGCGGTCTGCCGCGAGCTGACCAAGACGTACGAGGAGGTGCGGCGCGGCCCGCTGGCCGAGCTGGCGGTGTGGGCCGCCGAGGGGGTGCGCGGCGAGATCACCGTCGTCGTGGCGGGCGCGCCGGAGCGCGGGCCGGAGGAACTCGACGCGGCGGAGCTGGTGCGGCGGGTGCGGGTGCGGGAGGAGGCGGGGGAGCGCCGCAAGGAGGCGATCGCGGCGGTGGCGGTGCAGGCGGGGATTCCGAAGCGGGTGGTGTTCGACGCCGTGGTGGCCGCGAAACGCTCCGCCGAGTAGGCGCCGAGTTTTCCGGGGGCGCCGCGGTGGTTGCTCCTGTGCAGCGGTCCGCGGGTCCTGGACGGCTGGTCGCGCAGTTCCCCGCGCCTCTGAAGGGGCGCTGCCGCGGCGGCGTCCCCAGGGGGCGCACCTTGATCTCTGAGCGAGCCGCTCCTCGGCTGAGCGTGCGCCCCTGACCTGCGGTGATGTGTCCTCTGAGCGGGGTCTCACTCCTCTGAGCGCGCGTCCCACGGGACGGTAAAGCAGGGGAGGGAAACGCAAAGCCCAGCCCTCTTCGGCGAGGCGGATTTGGCAAGCCGAATCCAAATCGCCTCCAACACTCGGCAGGCCTGTCGCATTCGCGCCGGTGAAGGCGTCCACTGGTCAGCAGGGACGCACCCGTCCCTCACCCCCATGGGATTCCGGGGGGAATCCCCGCGCCGGGGGTGCGTGCTTGTCCAAGCGGACAAGAGGAGCTGGCATGAGTGAGATCGCAGGGCAGACCACCGGCCTCCGCGGTGCGGCCACAGCCGTCGTCCACGAGTCGTATTCCTTCGCCTGCATGCGATGCGGGCACGGCTGGGAGCAGTCGTACGAGATAGAGCACCACACCGATGCCGACAACCACGAGTTCGTCAAGTACGTGGCGAACGGCCGGGTCGTCCCGTCGCCGCTGAGCCGGCCCTCGTGCCAGAACTGCGACGGCCAGGTCCTGCGGATCATGCGTGCGGGCCAGGTCTCGTCGGTGCGCAACGCCGCGCAGCGGTCGCACCGGTCACCGGCGCAGGACCGTCCCGCCGGGCAGGCCGCTGCGGAGAGCGGGCCGGCCGAGGCGACGGAGGCGCCCGCGGAGATCGGGCAGCCGCACCACTGGCACCTGTCGGACCTCCTGCACCCCTTCCAGCGCAAGGCGAGCTGACCCGGCCGCCGGTCCGGCGGGCATGCCCCTTTCGTAGGATCGGGGCATGCCTTCGAACGCCCCCGGTACGGCCTCCCGTACGGCCGACAAGAACGCGGCGCCGCCGCTCCCGGAACCCCTCCGGGTGCCCGTCGCCGACTCCCACACCCACCTCGACATGCAGTCCGGCACGGTCGAGGAGGGCCTCGCGAAGGCCGCGTCGGTGGGTGTGACGACCGTCGTCCAGGTCGGCTGCGACCTCAAGGGCTCGCGATGGGCGGCCGACACCGCCGCAGCGCACGCGAGCGTGCACGCGACCGTCGCCCTGCACCCCAACGAGGCCCCGCGGATCGTCCACGGCGACCCTGGGGGCACCTCCCAGCCCCCTGGGGCTGGGGGAGGCTGGTCCCGGCAGGGGGCGCGGGCGGGAGGCGGGGACGCCGCGCTCGACGAGGCGCTCGCCGAGATCGACCGGCTGGCCGGGCTGCCCCAGGTGAGAGGCGTCGGCGAGACCGGCCTTGACTACTTCCGCACCGGACCCGAGGGCAAGGCCGCCCAGGAGCGCTCCTTCCGCGCCCACATCGAGATCGCCAAGCGGCACGGCAAGGCCCTCGTCATCCACGACCGCGACGCCCACGCCGACGTCCTGCGCGTCCTCAAGGAGGAGGGCGCCCCCGAGCGGACCGTGTTCCACTGCTACTCCGGGGACGCGGTGATGGCCGAGGAGTGCGCCCGCGAGGGCTACTTCATGTCCTTCGCAGGCAACGTCACCTTCAAGAACGCCCAGAACCTGCGGGACGCGGTGGCGGTGGCCCCCCTGGAACTGCTCCTCGTGGAGACCGACGCGCCCTTCCTGACCCCGGCGCCGTACCGCGGACGGCCCAACGCCCCGTATCTCATTCCGGTCACGGTGCGCGCGCTGGCCGCCGTGCGCGGCATCGACGAGGACGCGCTGGCGACGGCCCTGGGCGCGAACACCGCCCGCGCCTTCGACTACTGAGGGTGCATCGATCGTAACTGGCGCATAACGTTCACGGGGGCGCACCTTTGGTCTGCTCGCGACCGTGCGTAGTCGTGCCGCTTTGGAGAGTGACGAGTGCTCCGCTAGGTTCTGGGGGCCCGATCCGGACCCCTCTGGCCCTCTGGAGCGTGTCGGCGTGAG
Source organism: Streptomyces sp. NPDC048291 (assembly GCF_043201715.1). Lineage (NCBI taxonomy): Bacteria > Bacillati > Actinomycetota > Actinomycetes > Kitasatosporales > Streptomycetaceae > Streptomyces > Streptomyces sp. NPDC048291. The sequence goes on along the minus strand of NZ_JBICZC010000016.1, from coordinate 173,097 downwards.
CACATCGCAGTACGAGACGTCTGGGGCGTACGACCCCTACGGCGCGCCCGGCGTGCACGGCGCGCACGACGCCGAGACGCTGGGCTACGGCACGGCGTACGGGGGTGACACCTACCAGCCGGCGTACGAGGTCGCGGCACAGACGGCGCAGGCCGCGCAGGCCGCTCGTGCCGCGCAGTCGCAGGTCGCCGGGCAGGAGCTGCCGCGGCAGGGCGACGGCGGGGCGGAGGAGGAGGCGCAGGAGGCGGATGCGCGCGCCGTGGCAGGGCGGCGCGCCGCGCGCCGGCGCAAGGCGCGGTACACCCGGCGCCCCGAGTCCGCCGTGCGCCGTCTGCTGCCGCAGGCGCTCGTCGTCGCGTTCCTCGCGGGCGGTACCACCGCGTTCCTCGCCAAGGACAAGGCCATCGAGCTGACCGTGGACGGCAGGCCGCGCACCCTGCACACGTTCGCCGACGACGTCACCGGCCTGCTGGCCGAGGAGGGCGTGCCGGTCGGGGCGCACGACGTGGTCGCGCCCGCCCCCGGTTCGGTCCTGGCCAGCGGCGACGAGGTCGCGGTCCGCTACGGCCGCCCGGTACGACTCACGCTGGACGGCGAACGGCACGAGGTGTGGACGACGGCGCGCACGGTGGACGGGGCGCTCAGACAGCTCGGGGTACGCGCCGAGGGCGCGTACCTGTCGGCCTCGCGCTCCCAGAACATCGGACGCGCCGGGCTCGCGCTCGACGTACGCACCGAACGCACGGTCACCATCCTGGCGGACGGCCGGACCCGGACCATCCGCACCAACGCCGCGACCGTCGGCGAGGCCGTCGAGGAGGCCGGGATCACCCTGCACGGCCAGGACACCACCTCCGTGTCCCGGTCCGGCTTCCCGCGCGACGGGCAGACGGTGACCGTGCTGCGCGTCACCGGCAGCAAGGAGGTGCGCGAGGAGACCATCCCGTTCCAGGTGCGGCGGACGGCGGACCCGACGCTGTTCAAGGGGACCGAGGTGGTGGAGCGGGCCGGGCGGCCGGGGCTGCGCCGTGTGACATATTACTTGCGCTCCGTCAACGGAGTCCGGCAGAAGCCGCACCGCGAGACGGCCGAGGTGGTCCGGGAGGCGCGCACCCAGCTGGTCAAGGTGGGGACCAAACCGCACCCCGACTCCGTGACCGGCGCCGACGGCCTGAACTGGCACGGTCTCGCCGTCTGCGAGTCCGGCGGCCGGGCGCACGCGGTGGACCCCTCCGGGACGTACGGCGGGCTGTACCAGTTCGACGCCCACACCTGGCACGGCCTCGGCGGCAGCGGGCGCCCGCAGGACGCCTCGGCGGAGGAGCAGACGTTCCGCGCGAAGAAGCTCTACGTGAGCCGCGGCTCCACGCCCTGGCCGCACTGCGGGGCGCGGCTGCACAAGTGACCGGGGACGAGTGACAGAGGACGAGTGACAGAGGACGAGTGACAGAGGACGAGTGACCGGGGGAAGCGGCCGCGCGGGTGGCCGGCGGGAGGCGGTCGTACAGGTGACCGGCCGGCGGCGTCCCCGGCGGCCCGTACCCTTGTCCCGTGAGCAGCCCCACCCCCGACGCCCTCCTCGGCCCCGCCGACATCCGTGAGCTGGCGGCAGCGCTCGGTGTCCGTCCGACCAAGCAGCGCGGCCAGAACTTCGTGATCGACGCCAACACGGTCCGCCGTATCGTCCGCACCGCCGAGGTCCGCCCGGACGACGTCGTCGTGGAGGTCGGCCCGGGGCTCGGGTCCCTCACCCTCGCGCTCCTGGAGGTCGCGGACCGGGTCACCGCCGTCGAGATCGACGACGTGCTGGCCGGCGCCCTGCCCGCGACGATCGCGGCGCGCATGCCGGCGCGCGCGGACCGGTTCGCGCTGGTCCACTCCGACGCGATGCACGTCACCGAGCTGCCGGGACCGCCTCCGACCGCCCTCGTCGCGAACCTCCCCTACAACGTCGCCGTCCCCGTCCTCCTCCACATGCTCGACACCTTCCCGAGCATCGAGCGGACGCTGGTGATGGTGCAGTCCGAGGTCGCCGACCGGCTCGCCGCCGGACCCGGCAACAAGGTGTACGGCGTGCCGTCCGTCAAGGCCAACTGGTACGCCGAGGTCAAGCGCGCCGGCGCCATCGGGCGCAACGTCTTCTGGCCCGCGCCCAACGTCGACAGCGGGCTCGTCTCCCTCGTCCGGCGTGCGGAACCGCTGAAGACGACGGCGTCGAAGCGCGAGGTCTTCGCGGTCGTCGACGCGGCGTTCGCGCAGCGCCGCAAGACCCTGCGGGCGGCGCTCGCCGGCTGGGCCGGGTCCGCGGCGGCCGCCGAGGCGGCGCTGGTCGCGGCCGGGGTCTCCCCGCAGGCCCGCGGCGAGGCGCTGACGGTGGAGGAGTTCGCCAGGATCGCCGAGCACGCCGAGCACGCCGAGCACGCCGAGCACGCCGAGCACAAGGAGTCCGGTAAGTGAGCGTCACGGTACGCGTCCCGGCCAAGGTCAACGTCCAGCTCGCGGTGGGCGCCGCCCGCCCCGACGGCTTCCACGACCTGGCCAACGTCTTCCTCGCCGTCGGCCTCTACGACGAGGTCACGGTCACGCCCGCCGACGAGCTGACCGTCACCTGCGAGGGCCCGGACGCCGCCGAGGTCCCCCTGGACCGCACGAACCTCGCGGCGCGCGCCGCGCTCGCGCTCGCCGGGCGCCGGGGCATCGAACCCGCCGTGCACATCCACATCGCCAAGGACATCCCCGTCGCCGGCGGCATGGCCGGGGGGAGCGCGGACGGGGCGGGCGCGCTGCTCGCCTGCAACGAGCTCTGGCGCGCGGGCGCCTCCCGCGCCGAACTCCTCGCGATCTGCGCCGAGCTGGGCAGCGACGTGCCGTTCAGTCTGGTCGGCGGGGCCGCCCTCGGCGTCGGGCGGGGCGAGCAGCTGACCGTGCTGGAGACCGGCGGCACCTTCCACTGGGTGTTCGCGATGGCCGAGCGGGGGCTGTCGACGCCGGCCGTCTTCCGCGAGTTCGACCGGCTGGCGCAGGGGCGGGACATCCCGGAACCGGTGGCCTCGGCGGAACTGCTCCAGGCCCTGGCGAAGGGCGATCCGGACGCGCTCGCCGCCGCCGTCTCCAACGACCTCCAGCCCGCGGCCCTCTCCCTCTTCCCGGAGCTCGCCGACACCCTGGCCGCGGGGCGCGAAGCCGGAGCACTCACCGCCCTCGTCTCCGGCTCCGGCCCCACCACGGCCTTCCTCGCCCGAGACCCGGAGACGGCCACCAAGATCGCCGACGCCCTCCGAACCTCCCACACCTGCCGCACGGTACGCACGGCAACCTCCCCCGCACCGGGCGCCACGGTGACCCGTGACGCCACCGAGCGGTAATACGGCGGCCCGGTCCCGCAGCGGCGCGGTAATGCGGCGGCCCGGTCCCGCAGCGGCGCGGTAATGCGGCGGCCCGGTCCCGCAGCGGCGCGGTAATG